>DCVL01000029.1 GCA_002328035.1 Geobacter sp. UBA2189 | reverse complement strand
CTAGGCAGGTGTTGGCTGAGGCTGATGGCCAGGCATCGCTTTCATGCTCCCGCAATCTTAAGTTGCTGCTCGCTGAAGATAATTGCCTGAATGCCAAAACAATTTCCGCCATACTGAAAAAATTTGGCCACAAGGTTGAGTTGGTTCAGAATGGGCAGCAGGTAGTAGATTTTTTGGAGAGGTTCGGCTTTGACGCAATTCTGATGGATATTTCAATGCCAATAATGGACGGTTATGAGACGGTGCAACTGATCCGGCAGGCAGAGGCTTCGACCGGTCAGCATATACCTGTTATCGCCCTGACAGCTCATGCCCTGCAGGGCGATCGTGAGCGGATCCTGAACAGTGGCTTTGACGGCTATGTTGCCAAACCTGTCAATATGCAGCTGTTAGCTGCCGAGCTGAGGCGACTGGTCTGAATTGGTGCTACCAGAAAACTGCTGATGTTTCAGAATGATTTACGGTACTTGACAAGCAGATAGAATGCTGCGACCCCTGCAGCCAGGCAGCTGATTTCTACCAGCCAACTCATCTGGCGACCAACGCCAAGCGTAAGTATTGGATAGATAAAGACGGAGATAAGGCAGTTAACGGCAATAAGTGTAAGCAGCCACTTCATCTGTCATGCACCGGCTATCTGTCTTGCCCCGCGTAGCAGGGTATCGACCATGGCGGGGTTGTCCGCTTCACTGTAGAGCCTGAGTACAGGTTCCGTTCCTGATGGTCTTATAAGTAGCCAGTCTCCATTATCAAAGATGAACTTAAAACCGTCGCTGAAGTTTGTTCCGGTAACCGAACGACCGGCGATTGCTGCTGGAGGCTCATTTTTCAGGCGGAATAGCAATGATTCCTTATCATCATTGCTGATATGGAGATCGATGCGTCGGTAGAAGAAATGGCCTATTTCATCCATAATCTCTTCAAGCTGTTCTCTTAATCCCTTGCCGGTTACGGATATGGTCTCAAGTAGTAAAAGACCCATAAGGATCCCGTCACGTTCAGGAATGTGGGCTGTTACACCCAGGCCACCCGACTCTTCTCCCCCCATAAGTATTTCCCTGTCAAGCATCAGTTCACAGATATGTTTAAAACCTATCGGTGTTTCATACAGCGGGAGGCTGTACTTTCTGGTCAGCAGATCAATCATTACCGTTGATGAAACCGTTTTTGCCACTCCGCCGGAAAGTCCTTTCCGCTCTACCAGATGTTTAAGCAGAAGAGTGAATATTGCATGGGATGAAAAGAACTCCCCTCTCTCATCAACCGCGCCAATACGGTCTGCATCCCCATCCAGCGCGAGTCCGGCCCTGTAGCGGCCAGACGCCAGAAGTTCGCAAAGCTCCTGAAGGTTTTCGCCGATTGGCTCAGGTGGACGGCCACCAAATGAAGGGTTAATCTGGTTGTGTATCTCATCAATCCCCAGCAGACGTTTGAAACATCCGGTTCCGGCACCAAACATCGGATCTGCAACTGCCGGTATAGCCGTCTGGCGAATAGCCTCAATATTAACCATCCGCCCCAACTGTCTGAGATAACCTTCAGATACGTCAAAACGTTCAATCTTTCCTTTTTTAATGGCATCGTCAAATCCGCAGGAGCGTATCAGGTTTCCTTCTTTACTGTTATGGGCAACTATCTCTTCGAGTAGTTTCGTCGTCTCCGGTCTGGCTGATCCGCCAAAGGATTCCTTTATCTTGAAACCGTTGTAGATCGGGGGATTATGACTGGCTGTGATGATTATTCCGGCTCCTGCTCCCTGCTCTTTTACAGCAAAAGAAATGGCCGGTGTCGGCGATACATCATCACTTAACAGCACCTTTATATCGTTTCCTGCAGCTATCTCTGCGACCCTTCTGGCAAATTCTGCTGAAAGAAACCTTCGGTCGTATCCTATTATCAACCCTTTTTCAGCCAGACCTTCACGGGTCATCCAGTCCATGGTGGCCTGTGCTACCAATGAGAGATTGTCAAAGGTAAATTCGCGTGCAATTACTCCACGCCAACCATCAGTGCCAAACTTTATCTCCATCTAAAAACTCCTTAAGTTCTTTTGCCTTCCATCTTGTATATCCATACGAGCAGTTCTGCAATTGCGCGGTACAGTTCAGCCGGTATATGTTCATCGATATCCACCTGCATGAGTAATGTTACCAGCTCTGGCGATTCATGTACATATACCCCTGACTCTTTTGCGCAGGCTATGATCGCCTCGGCTATAACTCCCTTGCCTTTTGCCACCACTACCGGAGCATAATAGCCCTGCTTGTAGGATAGGGCGGCAGCCATTCGCTGGTCGTTAAACTGTGGTTCATGCGGCATGGTTCACCACTATTTTTCCAGGTTCAAGGCCGGCTGCAAGCAGTTGTTCCTGTAGAGAGCCAAGTTCCTGATTCAACAGTGTTGAGGTCTTTTCACTGCCTGCGACAATCTGTATATCAAGGTGTGCACCATTAAGGTTCAAGGATGCCTCAACCTCGCCAAGATTGGGAAGTGTAAGCTTTATGGATGTCTCCCAGGGTCGTTTATCCCCCTCCTCATTCCGGCTCCCGCGTCCTTCGCGATCCTTGATCCGCCATTCCATCTGCTGTCCTGGGAAAAGCTCTCCCTGGAACATGAGCTGTCCGGTCTGCAGGGTTGCCAGTTGTTCCCTTACTATGGTCATTGTTCTCGGATCGCTGCCTTCAGGAGTCTGAAGCCCTGATTTGGGTGCTTTTGAAGCTGCCTCCTGAGCCTCCTGCCCGACTGTAGGGGTCATGGAGAGGCGGCCTTGAGGTTCCTGCAGCAGTCGTTCTATTGGGTATGAACCGGAAAACCATCGTGAAAGATGAGCCTCGTAGAAAAGACCGCTATCCTTCAAACCTCTTGCAAGCATCTGCTCAAGCTGAACAGGATCGGACGGCGCTCCCTGGAGGAGGGTACGAAGGATTCCTAACCCTTCCTCAAGGCGGGCTGACTGGTTCTGCATACCCAGCAATGTACTCAGCCACCGTCCGGTCTGACTTACAAGGGCATCTCCCCCCTTGCCATACCGTACAAGCAGAAAGGTTGGCGGTTCTTCCCCTACAAAGAACAGGTTTAGCCGTTCACCCTGTTTGATCCCTTTTGGAAGCATAACCTCAAGCGCCTGTTCCCCAACCTGGATCATGAACCTGCCGCCACCAAGAGATTGAAGTACCTCTCCCTTCAACTGCTGTCCAGGCTTAAACCCCTTTAATGTCTCGCCCTGGATCTGTGGCTCAACGAGCGCAAGGCGGTTACCCTGCATCAGTGACTGTAAAAGTTTCAATACACCTTCATCAAGTTTTCCTTCAGCCTGTATTGCCTGACGGTTCTGGAGTGAGCGGGCTGAAAGAGCGGCTGAAGCTCCATATATCATTGCTTCATCCATTATGGCAGCCAGGGCGGAGGAGCCAGGTGGCAAGCTGTTTACAACCTGCTTCAGACGAGCCATTACGGCGTTTTGCACCTCATTGCTCCCCTGCTCTTTGGCTGTTACAGTATTAAGCCAGCGGGCGGCATCACTCAGGTTGCTTGGCTGTTCCTGAACCGGCTGTCCAAGTAGCGCAAAAACCAGTTTTGGCTGCTGGGTTACAAGTGCAAGGCGGAGGATTTCTCCCTGTACAACAGGTTTTGAAAGTTGCAGCTCAAGGGATTCACCAGCAAGCTGAACCAAAACCCTTCCTCCTGGTAGTCGTCCCTGAACCAGCGCGTTGGCCTCATCCCCTGGCTGTAACGGGAGACGGCCTAACGGTTGATTGGCCACATCTACAAGCGTCAACCTGGCACGCTGCGCCAGATTAAAGAGCAGTTTTGATGCCGCATCCTCAAAAGCGGTGACTGACCTTCCTGGTTGGCCTGATGCTGTTCCGAGTGGTTGCTGTGCCTCTTCTCCAACCTGTTGCCAAGGGCGTTCCAGCATACCCCCTGCCGGAATAACGGCTGAACGTCCTGCGGTGCGATAGGTCAGAAAATCATCAAGAAAACTTGCCAGCACACTGGTTTCTCCGCTGGATTGACGCAGGAGGTCACCGATACTCTGGAGGGAGGAGCGTTGGTGAGGCTCCATAAACTGTTCATTGGAGACCAGTAGGGATAGCAGTCGTGAAGCATCTGAGAGACTTATGGGAGGGGATTGAACATCAGACCTTGTTATGGCGAAGGTAGGTCTGGGGTCATTTCCTACAAAGGTCAGTTCCAGGTTCTGACCCTGGCGAACCGTCATCTGCAGATCTAGATTAAGCTGCTGCTGACCGATCTGAACAGGGATCTTGCCAGCCTGGGGTTGTCCCATAACCTCGGCAGTTACCCTTTGTCCAGGGGCAAGCGAAAGTACCTGCTGCCCGGGAGCAAGAGCGGTCTCTACAGGCTCTGCGGAGACAATGGAGAGGTTTGAGCTGCGGGAAAGCAGGTCGTACACCTGTTGCTGTATTTCAGATGCTATTGCCATGCATCTCTTATCGGCATTTGAATATGCAGACTATAAAACTATCAACCCCAGATGAGATAACCAGGTTCATATATCAGTCCAAGTTCCTTATGTCTTGGTACCACCCTTACCATAAATCCGTAGCGGCCACAGAAACGGCATTCCATCTCTCCACTGAAGCTGTATCTGCCATTATTCAGGGTCTCTTTAAGATACATGGGCAGAACTTCGCCTCCACGAATAATCCCCTGATTGTCAAGAACACCGAAATATCCTTCAACAGCAACTTCATCAGGGGAGACAGTTCCAAGCTTTACCTGCACAGTAAGCGGCAGACTGCTTCCCACCGCTACAGAGTCACTCAGATTTGCCTCTGTTTTCTCTATGGTCACCTGATTCCAGCTTGCAAACATCCTTTTTTTCCATGCGGCAAGATCCTTTGCCAGCCGGAGATCATCAGCCTCAAGTTTTGACCACTGACGGTAAGAGGCGATATATGAGATCTGGGTGTATTCCTGAACCATCCTGTCGGTTGAGAATACAGGGCATAGAGACTGCATGGATGCCTTCATCATCGCTATCCAGTCCCTGGGTATCCCATCATTACCTCTCTGGTAATAAAGGGGCACTACTTCCTTTTCAAGCAGATCATACAGAGCGCTGCTCTCTACCTGATTCTGGTACTCCAGATCTGCGTATACCTCTCCTTTGCCGATGGCCCAGCCGTTATTGCCCTGATAACCTTCACACCACCAGCCGTCAAGAATCGAGAGGTTTAGTCCACCGTTAAAGGCAACCTTCATACCGCTGGTGCCGCTCGCTTCCATAGGGCGGCGAGGGGTGTTAAGCCAGACATCAACCCCCTGTACCAGATGCCGTGCAACCTCCATATCGTAATCTTCTATAAAAACGATCCTGTGACGGAAACGTTCCTGGTGTGAGATCTGTACTATCTGGCGGATAAGCTCCTTGCCCTCGGTATCGTGGGGGTGGGCCTTGCCCGCGAAGATAATCTGAACCGGTCGTTCCGTATTATTGAGTATCCGATCAAGACGATCCAGATCTCTCATCAGAAGGGTACCACGTTTATAGGTTGCAAAACGTCGTGCAAAGCCAATAGTCAGAACCTCGGGGTCAAGCACTTCGTCAGCTGTGAAGATCTCTTTGTTGGTTGCCCCCACCTTTTTAAGCTGTTTTTTTAGACGACAACGGGCAAAATCAACCAGTCGTTCGCGGGTATTCTCCTGGGCACGCCAGATCTCGGCATCCGGAATCTTTGCTATCCTGCGCCATACGGTATGGTCTGTCGGATCATCCAGCCAGCGGGTACCAAGGTAACGGATAAGAAGGCTGCCCATCTGACCGGACATCCAGGTGCGGGTATGGACGCCGTTGGTGATGGAGGTTAAGGGCAGCTGCTCCTCAGGAAGTTCCGGCCAGAGGTTTTTCCACATGGTTCGGGATACCTCTCCATGCAGCTGGCTTACACCGTTTGCATGACCTGCAAGTTTGATAGCCAGGACAGCCATGCAGAAACTCTCATACTGATCCGCCGGATTCTGTCGGCCAAGGCCAAGAAACTCATCTCTGGAAAGGCCAAATGACTTGATATATTTGGAAAAATATTTATCCAGCATGTCTGTTGGAAAATGGTCTATGCCGGCTTCAACAGGGGTATGAGTGGTAAATATGTTACCGGCTCTGGTAACTTCAAGAGCCTCTTTGAAACATATCTTCCTCTTCTCCATTACAAGTTTTATCCGCTCCAAAGCAAGGAAGGCGGCATGCCCTTCGTTCATATGGCAGACATTAGGGATGATCCTCAATGCCCTAAGAGCCCGTACTCCACCGATTCCAAGCAGGATCTCCTGCTGCATCCGCATTTCCTGATTGCCACCATAGAGCTGTGAAGTTATCAGGCGAACCTCGGGGCTGTTCTCCTCCAGATTTGTATCAAGTAGATAGAGCGGAACCCTGCCGACCTGTACCCTCCAGATATGTACCTTTATATGGCAAGAACCAAACTCCAGATCAATTTCCAGAGGCCGTCCCAGTTGATCCCTTTCAAGGGTAAGGGGAAGATTGTAGAAGTCGTTTTCAGGGTAGATCTCCTGTTGCCATCCTTCATTATTAAGGTATTGGCGAAAATAACCCTGACGATAGAGAAGGCCTATACCGACCAGAGGAAGACCGAGGTCGCTTGCGGATTTAAGATGGTCGCCAGCAAGTATCCCCAACCCGCCCGAGTAAACCGCCAATGATTCATGCAGGCCGAATTCCATCGAAAAATAGGCGGCTTTCAGTTGGGTATCGCCGTTATACTCCTTCTGAAACCAGAACTTCTCCGTCATATAAGCGGTGAGTTTTTCATCAACCATCTGCAGGTGCGCCATAAACCCTTCATCGCTTTTAAGTGATTCCAGGGTTGTCTGCTGCAGTATACCCAGCATTTCAACAGGATTATGGCGGGTTGATTCCCACAGATCCTGATCAAGGCGCTTGAAAAGCGCTATGGCATCGGGATCCCATGACCACCAGAGATTATATGCTATTCTCTGTAGTGGCGCCAGTTCATCGGAGAGAGAAGGAACAACCGTGAAGGTATGCAGTGTCTTTGAAAAATCCATTTAGCACCTCGGATCTGTGTTCTATTCCTTATTAAATCAGCTACAAAGCGATAACACCCGAAAAAACCTCGGTTGCCGGTCCGGTCATAAATACCGAACCATTCTCTGGCCATTCCAGTTCCAGATCGCCACCAGCAAGATGATTCAATATCTTTCTGTCGGTCAGATTATTGAGAACTCCGGCTACGCATACGGCGCTTGCGCCGGTTCCGCAGGCAAGTGTCTCCCCTGCTCCACGTTCCCATGTCCGTTGTTTCACCTCGGAGCGTGATATAATCTGCACAAATTCCACATTGGTTCTACGGGGGAACAGCTGGTGGTTTTCTATGAGAGAACCATATGTAGCTACAGGGAAGTTATCAACATCATCAACATAGATGATGCAGTGGGGATTACCCATGGATACGCAGGTTATATTGAACGATTTATCCAACACAGTCAGTGGTTCTGCAACCACTTTGTCAATAGCGGAACCGTTCATCGGGATCTCTTCGCGAGATAGACGGGGAGGCCCCATATTGACCCGAACACGATCTATTTTGTTCTCTTTATTGGGGAATAGTTTAAGGGTCAGGATTCCGGCTCCGGTCTCTGCGGTTATCTCGTCCTTTTTTACAATCCCGTGATCGTAGGCATACTTGGCTACACAGCGGATGCCGTTTCCGCACATCTCAGACTCCGAGCCGTCGCTGTTGAACATACGCATCCTTACATCTGCCTTGTCGGACGGCATGATAAGGATCAGCCCGTCCGAACCGATTCCAAAGTTCCGGTTTGAAACCTTTATTGCTATATCCGCAGGATTTTCTACCTTTTCTTCAAAGCAGTTAACGTAAACATAATCGTTGCCAGCGCCATGCATCTTGGTGAATTTCATTGACTTCCTCCATCGGTTTCAGTATCTGGACGGTCAAAATAACAGAATACAAACAGGGCAACAAGACGAAATCACGGTTGTGTTGTAAATGTAACCTCTATACTTTCAGTAAATAAAAGTATAAATGCAATGAAGCGCTTTCTATCAGGCAATTGATATTCAGGACAGAAAATGATCCATAAGTCGGAAGACTCTTTCTTCGGCGGTATTATAAAGGCTCTCGGGCTGGTATTTGGAGATATTGGCACCAGCCCGATATATACCCTTACGGTTGTATTTACCCTGACCAGACCTACAGTGGAGAACGTCTACGGCATACTCTCGCTTGTATTCTGGACAATGACAATTCTGGTAACTGTTGAATATTCATGGCTTGCAATGTCGCTTGGGAAAAAGGGGCAGGGGGGAGAGATAGTTCTAAGGGAGATCCTGATCAAGATGCTCAAAAAAGGGCGTCTGCTTGCCTTTGCCGGGTTCCTCTCCTTTCTTGGTGTGTCGCTTCTTCTGGGTGACGGAGTTATTACTCCTGCAATCTCCATACTCTCTGCAGTTGAAGGTCTGCTGCTCATCCCTGCATTGGCTGGCACAAAGCAGTCACTGCTTGTGATAATTGCCGCTTTGATAGCCTTTACACTGTTTTTTTTCCAATCTCGCGGCACCGACAAGATGGCAAAAATATTTGGCCCCGTCATGGCGATCTATTTTCTTGCCCTTATGATTTCCGGTCTGACTTCCATCTTCGGTATGCCTGGGATTGTAAAAGCGATAAGCCCGAATTATGCGTTTGAGTTCTTTAGAGCTAACGGGTTTTCCTCCTTTTTTGTACTGTCAGAGGTGATTCTCTGCGCAACTGGTGGAGAGGCTCTGTATGCCGATATGGGTCATCTTGGACGCAAGCCTATCGTGCGAGCCTGGTATTTTGTCTTTTTTGCCCTGTATCTGAATTATCTTGGGCAGGGTGCCTTCATCATCCAGCATCCTGATGCCAAAAATATACTTTTCGGCATGATTAATCATCAGGCTCCCCTTCTTTATATCCCGTTCCTGCTCCTTACCATTATGGCGACAATCATTGCGTCACAGGCAATTATAAGCGGTGTTTTTTCCATTGTTTATCAGGGGATTACCACCCGCCTTATGCCTCTGTTTAAGGTTGACTACACCTCTACACATATCCAGTCACAGATATATATCGGTTCGGTCAACTGGATACTTATGGTTGCCGTTATCTTTGTGATGTTCTTTTTCCAGAAATCATCCAATCTTGCTGCTGCCTACGGCATGGCTGTAACCGGTTCGATGACTATTACGGCCATTATGATGATGATGGTCTATTCACACACGATGAAAAAGTGGAAGGTGCCGATTGTGGCTGTTGTGGGGTTGATAGATCTGCTCTATTTCACATCAACCTTCTCAAAGATACCGCACGGAGCATACTGGTCTATCATACTCGCCTCCGTTCCTTTCATAACCATATTGATTTGGACCAGAGGGCAGAAGGCTCTATACAACTCACTTAAACCTCTTGATCTGGAAACCTTCAAGCTATCTTACGAACAGATCTACAGCAAATCACGGAATATACCGGGAACCGGCCTATTCTTTGTGAGGGGGCTGGATGTTATTCCACCATACCTTGTTCATTGTGTGATTCGGAGCAACATTATCTATGAGAGAAATGTTCTTATATCCATAATAAGAACCGATGAGCCGTTTGGTCTTGAGAATATGCATACCACCGATATGGGGTTGGGTCTTGAGGGTTTTGAGATCCGAGCCGGTTATATGGAGGTGATTGATATTGAGAAGAATATCAGGGCGCACGGGATTACTGAAAAGGTTATCTTCTACGGCATTGAGGATATAGCCACCCAGAATCCGTTCTGGAAGGTCTTTGCACTGCTTAAGAAACTGACCCCCAACTTTGTCCAGTTTAACAAACTCCCCGCAGCAAAGCTGCAGGGGGTGGTTACAAGGGTGGAGATGTAATCCCAATTCGATTCAAAACTGTAGCCTTTGCAGGATCCTCTTTGGTTACCCAGGGCTATTTCAGCTCCAGCGTTATTGCCTTTCCAAAGGTTGATAGCGGTTTGTCAAACTCCTTCTGTTCCCCTACAACAACCAGCTTGAAGGCGTCGGGATGCAGGTGTTTCCGGGCTGCGCGAAGTATATCCTCCCTGGTCACAGCCGCTATTCTTTCACGATAGCGATCCAGAAAATCAGTCTCATAACCGTAAAACTCAAGCCTTGCCTGCTGAAGAACTACGCTTGCCGGAGTCGTAAATCCGAACAGAAAGGAGTTTATTATTGAATCTTTTGCCATTTTAAGCTCCTGTTCTGTCACAGGGGCGGTTCGCACACCATTGATGATGGAGCTCATAAGCCTGATCGTCCTGGCCGTTGCCTCACTTCTGGTTTCTGTTTCTGCGGTAAAAAGGCCTGTAAAACGGCGACCAACCTCAAAACTGCTCCCTACATTATAGGCCAGTCCCTGATTTGTCCGTATCTCCATGGTAAGGCGGGATGTAAAACTGCCTCCCAGGATAAAATCCAACACCCTTATGGCGTACAGATCCGGATCATCCTTTTTTATCCCCAGATGCCCCATTCTTATCACCGATTGGTTGATCTTTTTAGGGGCATAAAGGAGTTCAGGCACAAATTGCAGTTTCGGATCCGGAATATCCGGCAGATCCAGCTTGCCTTCAGGCTTAGCCGAACCGATAAGACTGTTGAGTGATTTAAGGATACTGTTCCGGTCAAAGTCACCAGATACAGTAAGGATCATGGTATCAGGACGTACAAAACGGCGATGAAAAGATAGCAGATCATCCCTTGTAATTGCCTCTACTGAAGCCCTGTCAGGAAACCTGCCTAAAGGATGACCGGCGTAGATAGCCCTGGTCAGTTCTCTGTCGCCGACCTCTTTGGGGTCGTCATTCTGACGTCGTAACAGCTCAAATGCCTGCTGTTTTGAGATATTAAACCGCTTGATATCAAAGGCAGGGTAGAGTAGCACCTCGCTGAAGAGCTGAAGAGTCCGCTCAAGATTTCTGGTAAGGCTGCTGCATGAAACCATGCCGAGATCCTTGCTGAAACTGCTTTCAACCGAGGATGCCATAAACTCCAACTCATCATCGAGCGCTGTAGGGGCAAGAGAACGGGTTCCGCCATCACGCATCTGGGCGCCGGTCAGGCTTGCAAGGCCGCTCTTACCAGCCGGATCATAAACTGATCCGGTAGGGATAAGGGCAGATACGGAAACAATTGGAAGTTCTTTGTCCTCCATCAGATAAACAGGGGTGCCGTTTTGCAGGAGAACACGCTCTGCTTTAGGAATCCTGAACTCAAGAGGCGCAAAGGTCATTGTGCGTGGATTGGCCGATGTTTGAGCGGCAAGAACCTGGGTTGACCAGCATAGAGTCAGCAATAATAAAAAAATATGCCGGATAATCATCAAAGCACCCCCCCTTCCTTCTTTGTTACCAGTGTCCCGACTATCCGGTTTTCACGTATAAAATACTTTTGTGCAACTCTCTGGATATCAGACGGAGTGACTCTTGCAAGTTTCTCCTTATAAGTGGTTAAATAACGCCATGTTAAGGCTGTTACTTCATATTCCGTAAGGTTTCTGGCCAAGCCGCCATTTGTTCCCATCTGACGCGCCTCCTGATATTCAAGCTGGTTAAGTATCCTCTTCAGTTCCCTATCGCTTACAGGTTCATATTTTAGCCTCTCCAGCTCTGCCAGAAGCGCTTTTTCAACCTCTTCAGCGGTATGGGGAGAACGGGGCGCTGCATAAAGTACGAACAGATTCGGGTAGATGGTTCCTGGTGCATCAAAGACAGAAACCTGAGTTGCAAGTTGTTTTTCAAGCACCAGTGCGCGATAAAGGCGGGAGCTGCGGCCATTGTTAAGAATACCATTAATCAGATCAAATACATAATCATCGTCGCTTCTGATTGCCGGTTTATGGAATCCAATCACCAGCTCCGGCTCTGCATCGCCGATAATCTCAACCCTTCTTTCACCCTGCTGCTTCTCCTCAGTGTCGGCAATTACAGGCACCGGCGTGCCGGGTGGAATATCCCCGAAATAGCGTCCCACCAGACGGATAACCTCATCAGTTTTTATATCACCGACAACTGCTATTACTGCATTTTGGGGAGCGTAGTAGCGCCGCAGAAAAGATTCTGCCTTGGTGCGGGAGAGCTGTTTAATATCCGATGTCCATCCGATGGTCGGCTGGCCGTAAGGATGTGTGTTATAGGCCGCAGCAACAAACTCCTCCCACAGTTTTGCTGATAACTCTGCGTCATATGAGCGTCTGCGTTCTTCCATAACTACAGAGCGTTCCGTGTAGAATTCACGCAGCACAGGGTTTTTCATCCGGTCGGATTCAATTGCAGCCCATAATTCGAGCTTGTTGGATGGCAGGGAAATCATATAGGCTGTGCCGTCGCGGCTGGTGAAGGCGTTATAGCCTGTTCCTCCATTACGGGAATAGAGATCGAAAAACTCATCCTTTATGATATATTTTCCCGCCTGCTTCTCAAGGCTTGCAAGCTCTGTGCGAAGCCTTTCAAGCTTCCCAATATCTCCGTCCGACCCTTTTGCCTCTTCTGCCAGCATCAACTGGGCAGTCTTTTCAATCTTGCGCAGAATAGGCGCTTCTCTCGAATAATCCCTGGTGCCTAGTGTTTTTGTCCCTTTGAACAACATATGTTCAAGAAGGTGGGCAACACCACGCTCATCACTACGCTCATGAACAGATCCAACCTTGAACCTGATCCAGGCTGAAACAGTGGGAGATGTGTGACGCTCAACCATCAGTAACTTCAGACCGTTCTTGAAGGTATGTTCAACAACCTTATCCTGTAGATTGGCTGCCAGTCCTGTTCCTGGCAATAAAATAATCAGGCAAAGGCAGATAAAAATCTTCATAATTTGTCGCATAATCTCTTCCTTTTTGTCTTAAAACAGTGAAAATTTGACGTAGCGTCCCGGGTTTTTCTTTATATCTACAACCAGAGCGTCGAGTGACTCAACCGTCCTGTCAAGTTTTTCATACAGCACTTTTTCGGTTATCAGCTTTCCTGCGGTTCCTTCGCCTGCCTTTATTTTCGCTGTAACAGCCTCCAGATCCTTCATGGAGTTATCAGCCCTGGTGATAAGAGATAATCCCTTGTCGTAAAGTTCTTTGTCATTAAGCAGCATCCCCAGGGTATTATCCTTTGATGTAAGCTTACGATTTAATTCACGCACATCATCCGCCGCCTGGTTGCTCTTTTCAGCTAGTGATACAAGCTTTGTGTAGAGTGACCTGTCGTAGATAAGACGATTCAGTGTGCCATCCGAAGACTGGATATCCTGCAGAGTTTTATCGGCTCTGGAGAGGATCTGCATCAGTTTGTCATATGGCTCTCCGCTGCGTGCAAGCTTACCTAATGTCCCTTCTCCCCGATTGATATTGCCGGCCAGTATGTTTAATTCGTTAGAAAGTTCCACAGCGTTGATGTACAGCTTTGTGTCTGTTGCCAACATCCCGAGGGTGCCTTTGCCGGATTGAACGTTATCCACAATACTGTTAAGCTTTTCAAAGGTTACGCCGGCCTTCTGGGCAACGTCGTCAATAGTATGAACTACCTTGCCGCTGAACTGGTTGGCCGGTTTTTCGTGATAGGTGGCGGAGGGCATTATATCAACGTACTTTTCCCCCATAAGTCCTCTGGTTTTGATCGTAATTAACGAATCAGATCCTATTTTCTTGTGGGCTTCCGAATCAACCTCTGCGATAACCAGCACCTCGTTGTTGTCGCGTGGGTTTTCAAAGCTTATCTTCTGAACAACACCAACATCTACCCCAGCAAGCCATACAGGAGCTCCCTCCTTAAGTCCGGTTACGTTCTGCATGTTTATCCGGATCTTGCTTGTCGGAGTAAACATCTTGGTCTTCTGCCCCATCAGCAGTATCGCTCCGGCAGTCAGGATCAGGGTAATAAGGATAAAAAGGCCTGCCCTTACCTGCGCCCAGCCTATCTGATTGCTTCTTTCCATATCGCTGTTCCTCGGTTTAACTTTAGTTGTCTCAATCCAGAACCTTCGGGCTCACCGTCCAAGCTTTGATCCACTGCTCCTCTGGCACTGAAAACAGTCGTTTAAAAACCTTTCACCAGCTCTATCCTGCACAATCAACAGGATAACAGCTTTTCGTTCGGTGTGTCATCCAAAACTCTACTGTGCCACACACCCCGGGCAATCTCCGATTATTCTACCATTAATGCAAGAGGTGTACTGCATCCCTGAATACATGTAAAGTCGGATAAGATGAGGCGTTACAGCAGGGATGGCTTGTAGTGAAAATGTTGAAAATGAGGTGTTTTTCGAGTCAGGTGGTGGTTGCAGAAGATGATTCAGATTGGACGGTCGGCAGGTTAGTCCCCCGATTGTTTCTCTATTTTGCTCAAAATTACGTCAGTTCATCTGAAGCTGCGTTGACACAGCCCTATGCCGGGTGTATTTTCCGTTCACCCAAAAAGGCAAATTCTTATCCCTTCCCATTACCCCTCCTGCATGCAGGACGTTACAGTCGGAATGTCACCGAAGGAAGGAGTGTATTGATGATGAAAGAAAAAGCAAAGACGGTTCTGTATACCATACTTATCAGTCTTCTCGCGCTGAGCTTATTTTGCGGAGACGCTGCTGCAAATTCGTCGGCCAACCCTTCGCCGGATGCTGCCTTTTCTGAAAAAAATGGTGCGTTGCCGGGCTATTTGGCGCGTCCTGACTATCCGGACAGCCTTAAACTGCTTCCACCGCCGCCAGCCCCTGGCTCCGCCGCCTTTGCGCTGGACGAGGATGTGGCGCGCAGAACTTTTGCGGTGCGTGAGACAGCTCGCTTTGCTCAGGCGTTGTCCGATTACACGATGACCTTCCCCCATGCTGCCGGCACATTTTCTTGCGCGTTGAATGCGCCAATTACGGAACAGGATACTCCGCGTCTTTATAAATTGTTGCGTCGAATGCTGACTGACGCAGGTCTCACAATTCATGCCGCCAAAAAATTATACCAACGTCAGCGACCGTTCGTGCTAAATAAAGAGCCGATTTGCGCCCCTGAAACCCGAGCGCATTTGGAGAAAGACGGATCGTATCCATCAGGGCACACTACCGTTGGCTGGGCTTGGGCATTGATTCTTACCGAGATTTCCCCTGATCAGGCCGATGCGATTCTTAGCCGAGCCCGCAGCTTTGGCGAGAGTCGTAACGTATGTAACCATCACTGGTTCAGTGATGTGGAGTGGGGTCGTACTATGGGAGCGGTAGTTGTGGCTCGCTTGCATGCCAACCCGGAATTTCAAGCGGATTTGGCAGCATCGAAGTTAGAGCTTGCAGCTGTTCGTAAGCAAAACCTGCGACCCACGCGCAATTGCAGCAAAGAGGCGACGGCACTGGCAATAAAGGCGTACTAAGCCGTCCAAACAGCGGGATCCAGCAACACAACAACTTATTTTGTGAACTTGTAAACTTGGAAGACTGACCCTTGTTCCTTGATCTAGTACCCATTCGTGTCGCTTTATCGGAGACGGACTAAAGGTTCTATTCACTCTGAACTACAACAGTGCTATATTCGGATCGGTTGACTTTACATTTGCAGTTGTTCGAGACTCGCACGGTCTCATGCCAATATGTAAAGCAAGGGCAGTGTTTCATGTTTCAAGGCCACAATCTTTAATCGTGAATAATACACCAATGCTTGCCAAACTCCATCTGATATATTTCTCTCCAACAGGTACAACACGCAGGATAGTTGAGCAGATCGCCTTGGGGATAAAAGCACGGATAATCGAGCACCACGACCTGACACTTGATCTATCCGGTATCGACACCAAACTCAACGATGGTATGGCCATCATTGGTGTTCCGGTCTACGCTGGTCGGGTGCCAGAGATTTGTCTGCAACGGATGCAAAATTTGTCTGCCAATCAGATCCCTGCGGTGATTGTAGTTCTTTACGGCAATCGGGAGTTTGAAGATGCGCTTGTTGAGTTGCGAGATTTCGTGCTCACCAAAGGATTCATACCCAATGCCGCAGCTGCTTTTATTGGAGAACATTCCTATTCCACAGCAACCCATCCAATAGCGGCCAACCGCCCTGACCATGATGATCTTAACAAGGCATGCCAGTTCGGCGAAGTCATTACTCAAGGCATTAAAGACTGGTATCAGATGAATCCGCCTGTAATCGCCGGTTCTATACCTTACAGAGAACGCACACCTTTGGGGGGAATATCGCCGAATCTCATTCAAGAACGATGCACACTCTGTGGAACCTGTGTAAAAGCCTGCCCCACGAACGTCATAACCATATCAGGCTGCATCACCACCAATGTAAAAGACTGTATCCTTTGCTGTGCCTGTGTCAAAGGCTGCCCTGAACAGGCAAGAGTGCTAGATCACCCAGCCCTTAATGCCAGACGGGAGATGCTGGCAACCCACTATCAAACACGCAAGGAACCTTCAATTTTTATTGGGGCGGCAGTTGAAAATGTTATTTGATCTCTGCTTGACAGGAATGAAACTGAAACAGACAAAGGAGAGAGCTAAGTGACCGGTCTGGGACGTTCACTGATAATCATGGGACTGCTGCTTGTGGTAGTCGGACTGGCCATAACCTTTGTGCCACGAATACCCTGGCTTGGAAAGTTGCCAGGTGACATTTATATCAAGAAGGATAACTTTAGTTTCTATTTTCCCATTGCCTCATCCATCCTGATCTCGCTGGTTCTGTCGTTTGTCCTCTGGTTTTTCCGGCGCTGAATGCAGCGCCATCACAACTACAGGCTTCTGCAAATCCGCATTCTACCAGAATGTTGCCAAGAAAGGTCAGCCGATATAGAGCAGAGTAAGCTGGGGCTGTATGAACTGCTTGCCTAGTAGAATACAATAGAAATGGATTCTGCATGAAACGATTACCCCTAACCCTCATCATCTTGTTGTTGATGGTTTTTTTCTCAACAAGCTGCCGCAAGACTGAAAAGAAAATTACCTCACTTGAGGATCTCAACTCCGCAAAGATCTGCGTCCTGACCGGATCTGCGGGTGACCTCGCCGCACGCAAGAACTTTCCTGGCTCACAGTTTCAAACATTTACTGCGGCAGCGGATGCAGCTCTTGCAATAAAGACAAATAAGGCGGACGCCTTTATCTATGACAAAAGTGTGCTACTGCATCTGGTTGAAAAGAATCCGGAACTGGCAATCCTTGAGACACCTGTGGCCAGGCTGGAGGTGGCCGCAGCAATCAAAAAAGAAAACACCAAACTGTTATTCCAGATAAACCTGGTACTGGAAGAACTAAAAAAAGATGGGGAACTACATCGTTTAAAACAAAAGTGGATTGATTCAAAGTACAGCGAAACACCAGAGTTACCAGCCATAAATACCAGCCCCACAAAAGGCACACTCAAGGTAGGCACCTGCGCAAAGATCGAACCTTTTTCATTCCAGTCTAACGGCAGATTAACCGGGCTTGATATTGAATTGAGCCAGCTAATCGGGACACGGCTTGGCAAAAAGGTCGAGATCCTTGATATGAATTTTGAGGCTCTGATTCCAGCCTTGCAATCAGGAAAGATCGATTTTGCACTTTCAAACTTTAATGTGACAGAGGAGCGTAGAAAGCTGGTTCTGTTCTCCCGTTCATATATTGAAAATGATATCTCAGCACTGGTCAGGGGCTTTGGCAGATCCGGCAGTCAAGCCATGTCAGTCAGAAAAGTTGGAACTAAATCGAAACTGCGCTCTCCTGAAGATCTCAAGGACAAACGGATCGGCGTGTTGCTTGGATCGGTGCATGACACCTACGCCACCCAAAAGTATCCCCAAGCCACCATCCTTCAGTACAAAAGCCCTCCAGACCTGGTGCTGGCGGTAAAATCAGGCAAGGTGGATGCGGCCTTTTACACTCACGAAACACTGCTTGCCATGTTACGCCAGGATAGCGACCTGGCTCTGTTAGGCAAACCGCTCTTTTCTGTTCCGATTGGAGTTGGCTTTAACAAAGCCAACAACACCATGCGGATCCAGTTTAACGAATTCCTGGAGCAGATCAGGGAAAATGGGCAGTTCAACGATATGGTCACCCGCTGGATTCTGGAGGGTAACAGCCAGGCAGAGAAGGTTGAAGGGAGAA
This sequence comes from Geobacter sp. UBA2189, assembly GCA_002328035.1. Lineage (GTDB taxonomy): Bacteria > Desulfobacterota > Desulfuromonadia > Geobacterales > Pseudopelobacteraceae > Trichlorobacter. Next base: position 2,241 of record DCVL01000029.1, on the reverse strand, counting down.
AAACCAATGGCAGGATTCTAATCGGCACGGTCAGTGACAAGGGTCTGCCATTCACAATTATCAAAGACAACCAGATGATCGGCTTTGATATTGAACTGGCAGAGCGGTTTGCTGCCTACCTCGGTAAAGAACCGGTATTTGTAGATATGGAGTTCGGCAGCCTGATAGCCGCAGCATCTACCAATAAAATAGACGCCATTTTCAGCACCCTGATGATTACCGATGAACGTAAAAAGCAGATCGCCTTTTCAGAGCAATACTATGAGCTGGGCGCAAGTCTGTTTGCACTGAAAAGGAATATTGCTGATGCAAACAACGTTTACGAAGCCCGGAAAGTGGCCAATCCATCCTTTTTTAGAGGTATCATAAACAGCTTCCAGAGCAACATTATCGATGAAAAGCGTTATCTGCTGATATTGGATGGGCTTAAAATTACGGTGATTATCTCTATTTTTGCAACTCTGTCAGGTACGCTGCTAGGGGCAGTTGTCTGCTATATGCGGATGTCAAAAGTAGGCATTCTAAACCTGTCAGCCAGGATATATATCGCCATTCTGCGCGGCACCCCGGTTCTTGTGCTTTTGATGTTGATCTTCTACGTCGTTTTTGCATCGGTTAATATAAATCCGGTCATTGTAGCAATAATTGCCTTTGCGATGAACTTTGGTGCCTACGCAGCAGAGATCTTCAGAACAGGTATTGAAGGGGTTGAAAAAGGTCAGATCGAGGCCGGCATCTCACTGGGATTTACCAAAACCAGCACCTTCTTTCAGATCGTCCTCCCACAGATGGTGAGGCGAATCCTTCCAGTCTATAAAGGTGAGTTCATCTCATTGGTTAAAATGACCTCCATTGTAGGATATATCGCCGTGCAGGATCTGACCAAGGCCAGTGATATAATCCGCAGCCGCACCTTTGACGCCTTTTTCCCGCTGGTTATGGTGGCAATACTTTATTTCCTTATCTCATGGATACTGATGCAATCCCTTGAATATCTTGAGCGGGTCACTGATCCAAAATTTAAAAAGAGAAAGGTGTCCCACCAATGATCAAGGTAGAGCATCTCTCGAAGAGCTTCGGTGATCTGAACGTGCTTAAGGATATTTCACTTACGGTTGCCAAGGGTGAAGTCATTTCTATTATTGGCCCTTCCGGCACCGGCAAATCCACCTTCCTCCGCTGCCTTAACCTGCTTGAGCAGCCCAGCAGCGGATCAATTATGGTTGACGGGGTATCTCTTCTTGATCATAAAAGCGATGTCCCCAGGATTAGGCAGCGAATGAATATGGTCTTTCAATCATTTAATCTTTTCTCCCACCTGACGGCACTGGAAAATCTGACCATCGGCCAGATCAGGCTCTTGGGAATGGACAAGCATGAAGCAGCACTGAAATCAATGGAGATTCTCAAGCTTGTTGGGCTTGCCGAAAAAGCTGACAGTTTTCCTGATGAACTGTCCGGTGGACAGAAACAACGGGTCGCCATTGCGCGCTGCCTGGCTATGAATCCGGAAATCATCCTGTTTGATGAACCAACCTCGGCTCTTGACCCCACCATGGTCAGCGAGGTATTGGCAGTTATACGTCGCCTTGCCAGGGATGGCATGACCATGCTGATTGTCACGCATGAAATGGACTTTGCCCGTGACGTCTCAAGCCGCGTACTTTACATGGATGAAGGGCTGATCTATGAGGAAGGAACCCCGCAACAAATCTTTGAAGAACCTGCCAGGGAAAAGACCAGAGCCTTTATCAACAGAATCCGCAGCTTTAATTATCAGATAACCAGTCTTGAATATGATCTGTATGCCATGAACGCCGAGATCGAGAACTTCTGTGAACGGCATATTCTGCCAAAAAAAACCAGACACAACCTGCTGTTAATGGTTGAGGAACTACTACAGATTCATAACCCGCTGCTGGACAAAACTGCTCTTGACCTGACTATCTTCTATTCTGAAAAAAAAGAGACCCTGGAACTGATCCTGGAACATCAAGGGGAGGCAATCAATCTGCTGGACAAAGACCGCTTACCTGATCAGCTGGGGATCAGTATCATCAATCATCTGGCCAAACTGGTTGACTACCGGCTAATTAACGGCACGAACAGGGTAATTATACAGATGAATCACACCCACAACGCCTGACCACCAGGTAATAGTAGCCTCTCATCCTCATCCAGCTTGAATTATTTTTAAGCTCAAACTGCTTGATGACAGCGATTGTTATGCTAGACTATCCT
>DCVL01000064.1 GCA_002328035.1 Geobacter sp. UBA2189 | reverse complement strand
CTATGCCGGTATCGGTTACTGAAATATCAAGCAGTATTGTGGAACCATGCTGTTCTTGAACGGTAACAGCAAGCTTTATGCTCCCTTTTTCAGTAAATTTTACAGCGTTTGACAACAAATTTGAGATTATCTGCAGAATCCTTGTCTTGTCACAAAGCAGAACATTGGGCAGATGAGCCGGAATATCCTTTTCAATTACCAGCTGTTTTTCTGCAATCCTTGTCTGCTGGAGCATCACAGCTTCATCCAGGCACTCTACAAGCGAAAATTCTGACTGGAAAAGCTTGAAATGTTCAGCCTCTATCTTTGAGATGTCCAGAATATCATTTATGAGAGTAATCAGATTGTCTGCGGAATATTGAAGCGTATCGAGATACTCCTGCTGCTCTTCAGTAACCCCTGATACAGAGAGGAGTTGAGCCATTCCTACAACACCATTGAGAGGGGTGCGGAGCTCGTGACTCATATTTGCAAGGAAAGTAGATTTGGCTCTGTTTGCCGATTCAGCCACTTCTTTGGTGTGGTGCAACTCTTCTTGCGTCTTTTGCCGCTCTGCGATCTCTTCCTCAAGTATTCTGGCCTGAATGTGAAGTTCTGTTTCAGCCTGTTTGCGTGCCGTAAGTTCTTCCTGCAAGGAGTTCGTTTTGTTGTCTACTTCCTGGCGTAATCTTCTAGTAAACCAGAACAGGCCTAAAAGAGAGAGTGAAGCTGCAAATATAGAGGCGAACACAATGAACATTGCTTCATATTCCTCATGCAGTGGCATAAGTGTCGACTCAACTGCCCGAATATGCCCTATTTGTTCATTAAAGCCCCCATCTCCAGGATATCTGGCAAGTAGCCCCAATGGAGCATCCCCCCGATTTCCGTGGCAGCGCATGCATGGTTTACCGTTTTCCATAAACGGCAGTGAGTAGTGTAAATACTTTTTACCGTCAAGGGTTACAATATCGCTATGTTCTTTAATATCTCGGTTTTTGTTGAACAGTGCAAGAACCTGCAATTCATGCTCATCTGCCTTGTTCAGTGGATTTCGTGGATTTTCAGAAGCCAGTTTGTACCGGATTTCAGGTCGGCCATGCTTTACGAGTTCTTCATTGTAAAAACCATGCATCGTTCTTACTACAAATGTGGAGGAAAAGATTTCAGGGGCGTAGTAAGTTTTTGATATCTCTCCATCATCAATAGCCTGAAAAAATGTCGGGTGCATTACCTTCTGGATGTAATGATGCAGTCCACGTTGTGAAAGGATGAGGTTCTCAACATTACGTTTGGCACGATCAAGGATATATGCATGGGCTGCATAGTAAACAGCTCCGGTTATTGCCAGGACAAACAGTGCGGCCAGGATGAAGTCTTTCAGAAAAATATTACGTTTTTCAGGCATAAAAATATCCTTGACGTAACAGGCAATTCTGCTTTGCGGATAAAAATTCAGATGTTATCAAAACATTGCGGATCAACTTTGCCCATAATCTGGATGTTCATTGAGTCATCCAGGAACAGGTCTTTGGCAAGATTTTGTACATTCTCCGGCAGCACAGCATCAAACCCGGCCATTATCTCATCCAGTGGTTGATAACGACCAAAATTAAGGAAGCTTCTGGAAAGTCTGAACATGTAACTTTCACTTGATTCAAGTGACATCAGTATCTTTCCCTTAATCTGTTCCCTTGCTGCATCAAACTCTTCTTCAGGAACCGCCTCATTCTTTATTTTTGCCATCTCGCCCAGAATAATCTTTATTGTATCGCAACTGCGGCCTCTCTCTGTCCCTGCAAAGATGGCCATAGAACCGGCATCTCTGTATGAAGAGGGGTATGAATAGACCGAATAGGCAAGTCCACGTTTTTCCCTGATCTCTTCAAACAGTCTGGAGCTCATCCCTCCGCCAAGTATGGCGTTAAGAACCATAAGGCTGTATCTTTGAGGGGAGGTGGATGACACGCCTTCCGTACCTAGGCAGATAAGGGTTTGTTCTAATTCACGCTCACAAATATTTACTACTCTGCCCTCTGATTTTCTCTCCAGAGATTGTTGAACCCTGTCCGGCTTGTGAGGATTTAGAGCGGCAAATGAGGTTTTTAGGAGATTTACCAAGGCATTATGCTCAACAGCACCGGCAGCCGAAATCATGATTTCAGAGGGATGATACCAGCTGTTCTTAAAACCCAGAATAGTGTCACGAGTCATGCTTCTGATCGTTTCGTTATCACCCAGTATAGGATGACCCAGTGGATGTCTACTCCAGAAGCTTTGATGCAACCGGTCATGGATCGATTCCTCAGGGGCATCGTCCCTCATCTTTATCTCCTGCAATACCACCTTTCGCTCCCGTTCAATCTCGTCTGCCGGGAAGATGGAATTAAGGAAAATATCGGAAAGGATATCAACTACCTGCGGCAGGGTCTTGGCGAGGGATTTGGCGTAGTAGCAGACATATTCATAGCTGGTAAAGGCGTTTAGAACACCACCAAGTGAATCTATCTCATGCGTAATCTGCCTTGCCGTTCTTCTGGCAGTGCCTTTAAAGAGCAGGTGCTCGATAAAGTGAGCTACACCATATTCAAAAGGCTGTTCGCAGCGAGCACCATTAGCCACCCAGATCCCTATGGATACGGTGTGCATCCCTGGAACCTGCTGTGTTATTACCTTAAGTCCGTTATCAAAAATTGTTTGTTGTACCATGCCCGAAAGCTTACCAAAGTTTTGCAATTTTTCCAGTCCTCCTAACAAATATTCACAAACGAGCTGTTATCTGGTATGAGATTCAAACCTGTATAAAGGAGGTATAAATAAGGATGAAATCTGTTACCACAAGCCTGCCAGGCATATTGATCCTTGAACCAAAGGTCTTTGGTGATGAGCGGGGATTCTTTTTTGAAAGCTTCAACGAACGGGTCTGGCAACAGTTAACCGGACTTGAAAACCGTTTCGTTCAGCATAACCATTCCCGCTCGGCACGAAATGTTTTGAGGGGACTTCATTATCAGATCAAGCAGCCTCAAGGCAAGCTGGTTCGTGTAGTAACGGGAGAAGTCTTTGATGTTGCGGTTGATATCAGGAGAACTTCACCAACCTGTGGCCAATGGTTCGGAACCAGGCTTTCGGCTGAGAATAAAAAGATGATGTGGGTGCCTGAAGGATTTGCCCATGGTTTCTGTGTAACATCGGAGTACGCGGAATTCCTGTATCTTACAACTGATTATTGGGCGCCGGAGTTTGAGAGGAGTATCGCATGGAACGATCCGGCCATATCTATTGACTGGCCAATATCTGGTGAACCAATTCTCTCTGCAAAAGATGTTGCCGCTAAACCGCTGGCGGAGGCGGAACTTTTTGACTAACAGGCGTTCTGATACGGTCTGGCTGCTTACACTCTGTTGCAGTCAGATCTTTATTATGCTGGTCTTTATCAACTATTCAGCCATTCTGCCTATTCTCAAATCTGAATGGGGAATGAACAATACTCAGGCAGGCGTTATATTCTCAGTATATCAGCTGGGTTATATAGCTTCCGGTGTTCTGCTCAGCACACTTTCTGATAGATTGAATATCCGCTGGATATTTATCATTGCGGCTCTCTGGTCTGGTATTGCCAACCTCTTGTTTGCCTTTTTTGCGGATGATTATCTATCCGGTCTTATACTACGAGGACTTACCGGAATAGGAATGGGTGGAACGTACATGCCAGGCCTTAAGCTGGTTGCTGAACGTTTCAGCAGCCAGCAGCGCGGTCGTGCTGTCGGTATATATGTTGGCTCTCTTGTACTTGGAGCTTCTCTTTCTCTTGTAGTGCCAGGTATTACTGCTGGAATATGGGGTTGGAGAGGTGCCATGATTACCTGTTCTGTGGGGGTTTTTATAGGTGTTTTACTCTCTCTGTCAGTATTCCGTGATTACCAGCCGATGCAACGACAACCAAGCCAGGCTGGATTTAGTGGTGAAATATTGCACAACCGGCCAGCCTTGCTGGTGATTTTAGGCTATGCCAGCCATATGTGGGAGATGTATGGCATGAGAAGCTGGCTTGCGCCTTTTTTTGCGGCATGCCTGACAAGCTGGGGGGTTACAACTGAAAAAGCGACCTCTACCGCCGCTATCATTGCAGCGGCACTGGTTGGACTCGGTGCCTTTTCTACCGCTTTAACCGGCAGTATCTCTGACCGTTTTGGTCGTACTGCAACCATCTCTTTTGTAATGTTGGGAAGCGTTATCTGCTCGTTTATCTTTGGTTGGCTTATTAATACCAATATCTGGATTACACTGGCTGTCGGAATAATATACGGCTGGCTTATTGTTGCGGAGTCTCCCGTGTTTTCGACTGCTCTTACAGAGCTTGTAACGCCAGGCTATCTTGGAGCAGCAATGGGTATGCAGTCACTGCTGGGTTATAGTATGGGGATGATCTCACCAACGGTTTTTGGTTGGGCGCTGGATCGTTTTCAAGGCTGGCAACCGTGGCTGGGGGTAAACGGAGCCTGGGGAGTTGCGTTTATAACGGCAGGTCTGGGTGCACTTTTAGGCCCGGTATTCATGTTCTTTTTGAGAAGAGATCCTGCATCAGCAAGATTGGCAGAAGGTAAACGATAGTTAAAATATTTGCATTTGATAACAAGCTATTAGCGTTAGATTATTTTAAAACTATTTGTTTTGTATCTACCTCCTTTTGAGAATATATTGTTCAACATTATCTGGAATTTTTAAGTTTCTGTAGTAAAACAGGTATTATTGCTCTAACCAACGAACATGTTCCAGCCAGGGAGGCCACCGTGAAAGCAAAAAATCTGATTACCATGTTCTGTACCGTAGTAACACTGCTGCTTATTAGCTCAACAGTTGTCTTTGCACTAAAAGACAGGGCAGGTTTCAAGGATCATGAGCTTTTTACAAGGATGCCAGGCTTTGTGGGGGGAGAATACAAATACTCAGAGTTCAACAAATTTGATTTCCTTGTAAGCAAGGGGAAAAATAACAGAAAGACTGTGGAAGGGCGCTATACACGCCTTAATTACCAGATTGACCCTGACAGCGGTCGTTCGGTCAGTAATCTACAGATAATTCGTAATTATGAAAATGCGGCAAAGAAACTGGGGGGGAAGGTGGTTTTTGATGATGGTGGTTTTGGCATTTTTCATGGAACTACCCTGATGATACCGCAGCCGGGCAAAGAGATATGGGTTCATGTCAAAGCGATTGCTGACAAGCGCTTTGAGCTGACTATTGTAGAAAAAGAAGAGATGACTCAGGATGTCATTGCCAATCCGATGCTTGATAAAATAAGGGAATCAGGCAAGGTGACTCTCTACATCAACTTTGATACTGCAAGCGCAAAGATTAAACCGGATTCCAATGCTACCATTGAAGAGATTGTTGAAATGTTGAATGCCGACAAGACACTCAATATCTCTATAGAAGGGCATACCGACAGTACCGGTGACCCTGCAGGCAATCAAAGATTATCAGAGATGAGAGCCAAATCAGTTATGTCAGCTCTTATCGAAAAGGGGATTAAGGCTTCACGCCTTACTTCTAAAGGGTTTGGCCGGACAAAACCTGTTGCTGACAATAAAACTGAAGAGGGAAGGGCTAAAAACCGCAGGGTGGAGCTGGTAAAGAGGTAAGCAGCTCAGCCTCTTTGTATATTTGTAATATGATTTTGAATATACCTCGCTCTTTATTACAGCGGGGTATATTCATTTGTGCGGGTTGACAAAAACATCCGGGGCATGTTACCGAATCGGATATGACTACAGACAGCATACTTGCAACATTGGTAAACAAGTCCATTTCAGGTCAGGCCATCAGCCATGAAGAGGCTATCCTTCTTGCCAGACTCCCACGTGAATCGCTTCCTGATCTTTTTGCCGCCGCATCAACGGTTCGTGAACATTACTTTAATGAGCAGGTCTCTATCTGTTCAATAGTAAATGCAAAATCAGGACGATGTCCAGAGGATTGTGCCTTCTGTGCCCAGTCTACATATCATCAGACTTCAGCCGCATCTTATCCCCTTCTTGATAATGCTACCCTGGTTGATGCTGCAGGGAGAGCGTCACGGAATGGCGCTGTATGTTACGGCATTGTGACCAGCGGAACAGGAATTTCGGATGGAGACGAGCTGGAGCGGATCTGTACAGCTATTCGATCAATTTGCGCTGAAGGGATGATATCTCCCGCTGCTTCTCTTGGCACTCTTACAAGGAGTGCAGCTGAAGCCCTTAAATCGGCAGGGCTGGTTACTTACCACCATAACCTTGAGACAGCTCGCAGCTATTTCCCTCAGATTTGCAGCACCCATGATTATGAGGATGATCTGGAAACGATAAGAATAGCAAAGGAGACTGGTTTAAGGATTTGTTGCGGTGGCCTTTTCGGTATCGGGGAGAGCATGGAGCAGCGGATTGAACTGGCTGAAACCCTTCGTGAACTGCAGGTTGATTCAGTCCCGATCAATTTTCTTGATCCAGTGCCTGGAACTCCTCTGGCTGAAATAAATCAGTTGACCCCACTTTTGTCTCTTCAGATAATTTCAATCTTCCGCCTTATGCTACCTGACGTTCATATAACAATCTGTGGAGGGCGTCAGCTTAATCTGAGAGAGTTGCAGTCGTTTGTTTTTATGGCTGGAGCCAGTGGAATTATGACAGGCAACTACCTCACCAAGGCTGGACGCCACCCTGAAGAGGATCATCAGATGATTGAGGATCTGGGGCTGCTGATTGCAAAGGAGATAATGCGATGAATAGAGGTGTTTTTATAACAGGTACAGATACAGGTGTTGGCAAAACCATAGTTGCTGCGACACTTGCAAGGATCTTACGATTGAGAGGGGTTAATGTAGGTGTCATGAAGCCGGTTACCAGTGGCTGTCTTGAAAGAAATGGAGAGCTGATCTCAGAAGATGCGGAACTGTTGGCGTGGGCCGCCGGTGTTGAATATTCCGATGAGATAGCTCCATATTGTTTGCGTAGACCGATTGCTCCGGTCATGGCTGCTGAAAAAGATGGTGTAAGAATCAATTTTAACAGAATAACGGAATGTTATAATCGTCTGGCTGCCAGGCATGAATTTATGATAGTGGAAGGAGCTGGTGGGCTTATGGTTCCGCTTGCAGGCGGTTTTATGATTGCGGATCTTGTCAAACAGCTTGACCTGCCATTACTTGTAGTTGCCCGTTCTACAGTTGGAACAATTAACCATACTGTTCTGACTTGTTTAGCTGCAACTCAGATGGAGATTGAACTGACCGGGGTAATCGTTAATCGTTTCCCAACCGATCCAAAACTGGCCGAAGATGCAACATCGCATCAGATAGGTTCTTTATGCGGTGCTCCGATACTTGGTGTTTGGAATGATATTTCAGGTACAGAGGAAGAGATCGTTGAGCGTCTGGCCGAACAGCTTAACGATGTTCCTGAGAGTGACATATTATTAAGGGAATTAGGTGGCACTGCAGTTTAATCTTCTTCTTGTGGATCTTCTGGAACAGAAAGGGCGATACAGAATAATCTGTTTCGCCCTTTCTGCATTTGTATGATAGTTCTGTTCGATTAACGTAATAGTTTGAAAAGATATCCAAATGTACCGGCCAATGAAACACTGGTAAGGAAGTTAAACATCTTTGTAAGGGAATTTGCAAACTGCACCTTTGCCAAATGCATCTGAATATCGCTGGTCTCTTCGGTAAACTCAATAATATCAAGCCACGCTTTGTCCCACTGGTACAGCATCACATACATAGCAGAGCCTTTCCAGACAAGTGCAAAGATAAAGACTATTCCCAGGCATATAATTCCGTTAACTATTGGCGAGTCTCTCATCTCCATATAGATCTTGGCTATATAGTAGATGTTAAGGATGGAGAGGAAAAACCATATAACAGTGTTCATAAAGCGGTAGTTTCGGAGTACATACAGGGAGGGTTTCGGGTTAATAGATATCACCAGTATTGCAATAAACAAAATGAGCAGTGTACCGATATATATTGTCTTTTTAGAGCCGGCTATTTCCAGCGTTCTGGTGAACAGATAATATTCCTGGATACCATGACTGATTATCAGAATTGCTATGGTTCCAATCGTATAATGTATAGCGATCATTACGGTAAATGTCTCATGCCATGGATTTAGCTGGAATGATTGTGACCAGAAAAGCAGGAAAAATCCTATTCCGATACTGGTCCAAATACGCGAGTTGTTAAGGCTGAAATAGAAGCTGATAGAGGCCGCTACAAGCCAGCTGAACACATTTATGAGGGTGGGATAATCAATAACCACCGGATTGTATATTTTAGGCAAAAAAGGAAATATTGATGTTAGAGCCTGAAAAAAAGCGGTTAAATCCATAACGCCTCCTAAAAATCCACGCGAGTATAAATTAAATCAGACAAGAGCTATCTGGGCAGTGATTGCTTCTTTCATCTCTTTAATTTTGTTGGCACTGGCCAGCAGTTTTGAACCTTTTTCCAATGAGACAAGAAATTCATTTAATTTTTCGGGGATTTTAAGTGTGCTGCCTCCTCCGATATTCATAAGCTCTTTTTCCGCAAGAGCCCTTCCAAGCTTGCCTACATGTTTGCCTGCCAGTTCCATTATGATTGAATCAATATCGGCGGCGGATAGATTTGTTTCAGCCGGTTTTGATCCTTCCGGCTCTTCAGCTACAGCTGCTGTTCCTGCTACAGCAGGTTGTGCTGGTGTTGAGAACAGATTCCCCGAAGCGGCTTCCCAAAGTGAGCGGATATCAACCAATCCTGAGAGATCCAGAAAAAATCCATCGGTTGAGTTCATAACCCGCAGATCTACGCGCGCTCCTGGAAGAGCGGCTATCTGCTGAACCTCTCCTGCAGCAGTCTCAATGTTTTTTGAAGCGTCATGGAAAAAACCTACAGTTGAGCCGGTGTGATAGAAAATCAATCCGGCTCTTTCCGGTGTGTAGATCTTTAACGTGGCAGTCATCTGTTCTGTTTTTATCCGATCAAGCAATGCCTTAAAATCAATAAGTTTGATTTCCTGACTATCAATCGTTGCCTGACCACTGACCAGACCCATAACCGCAAGTGTAATCTCTTTTGATAAACGGTAGACACTGAAGGTACCGCTTGAAGCAAGTATCATCAGGTCAACAAGCGCTTGCAGAGCCTGCTGATCCTTAACATCTGTGCCATCCTTATGAACAATAGCATTGACCAGAACGCCTTCATCATATACCAGTGCACAATATGCTGCAGGGAAGTCAAAGATGGCGCAGCCTGTCAGCTTGCCATTTTTAAGCTTTTCCAGTGCATCCGGTAGATTAAGTTTTGCGATAGGGACATTCTCGGCAAGTGGGTTTCCTTTTGGTAGCAGGAACATAATTAAGAACCCTCACATTGGAAGTTGCAGGGATTATCCCTGCTAGGTATTTCAAGCAAATGACACAGCTGTTATTCCGTTGAAAGCCTTCGCCATTGTATCTAATGAAAACATTCTGTCAAGCTTTGTGCCTTAAATTATTTACTTAAATTCTTTTAAACGGAGTTTCATTGCCAAAATGAACCATCTGATGCAACTAGAACGTCCCGTTATTATACCGTTGCTTTCCATTGTTGCAGGTATTCTTGCGGAATATTATCTTGCGATTCCAATTTCAAATCTGCTCCCATCTCTCTTTTTTGTCCTATTGACCGTTGCTTTGTCTCTAAAACGGCAGCTGTTTTTTTATTTTTTTCTCTCTTTATTCTTTATCACATTTGGGATTTCAGCCCTTGCTCCAACTGTTAATATAGAGAGGATGAATGAAGAAATTACCCGATTTGATGGAAAAATTGTAGCTATTGAGGGGATCCTGAGAGGTCGTCCAGCCGTTTTTACTGGAGGACAAAGATTTCAATTAGAGGCTGAGAGGATATTTTTTAATGATATGGTCTTTCCTGTCAATGCTTTGATACTTGTAACCGTTGATAATGGCAGGATAAACTTTTTGCAAGGGGATAGAATCCGTTGCAAAGGTAAAATAAGGATCCCTTATAAACTTGGTCTGCCTGGTGAGTTTGATTATCCAGGGTACCTAGCATTGAGGGGCTTGAGTGCGACAGCATCAGTAAAGGAATCGGATACTGTCGTACTCATCCGTGCCGCAGTAATTTCTTCACTGCAGCGAAAGATTGATGAACTGGCTATTAATAGTCAGGAATTTATAAGGAGCAGTTTAGCGGATCCAGAACAGCGTGGTTTGGTTATAGCCCTTTCTACGGGTAGCCAAAATGAGATTTCTCCAGAACTTTCAGCTGAATACGCCAGAGCTGGAGTCTCTCATATTCTTTCTGTTTCAGGGTTTCATCTCGGAATTGTCAGTGTTATATGGGTCTTTTTGATTAAATGGCTGCTACTGCGTTCAGAGTGGATTGCTCTTGAATTTGATGTAAGACGCCTTGCACTGTTATCTGCCTTTCCGATAATGCTGCTTTATCTACTATTTACTGGCGGAGCACCTGCTACGGCACGATCCGTTTTGATGTTGTCAGCAGTTGTATTGTCTGTTTGGACTGAAAGAGAAACAGATCCTATTGATGCCATTATGCTTGCCGCCTTTCTTCTTCTGCTGATTAATCCGGCAGTATTGTTTGACCTCTCTTTTCAACTCTCTTTTCTTGCTTTGTGGGGAATCGTAGCATTGACACCGTTGCTGATTTCTCCGTTCGAAGGCTTAATAAGAAAGGAGTGGCAGCGTAATCTTTTCCTCCTTTGTGCTGCTTCATCTGCCGCTATTCTGGCAACCATGGCTCCTGTTATGAGCGCCTTTCATCAGGTCTCTTTTAACGGAATTATCGCAAATCTGCTGGTTGTGCCGCTGCTTGGATATGGAGCTACTGTAATTGCAACGGTTGCTGTTCCGATGATCTTTATCCTTCCAATGGCTGCCGTTTTTTTATTGAGACTGGCTGGCTGGCTTGTACACTTCTCAAATATATTCGTTGGTTGGATTGCCAGTTTTCCAACTTTTCATAGTTTTAATGTTACTGGAGTTGATGTTTTTGCAACTGTTTGCATCCTTTCTATTATAAGTTTTGTAAAGTCAAACTATTACAGATGGTTTGCCTGTTTGTCTGTATCTGTGCTTCTCATTATTTTCCATATCTGGCCAACTGTTGCTAATGATGGAAAGCTGAGGATGACTTTTTTGAGTGTGGGGCAGGGGGACTCTGCTTTAATAAAATTATCTGACGGTCGTCTAATGCTTATTGATGGCGGGGGTTACCAGTATGATAATGGAAGAGATTTTGGCGTGCGTTACATGCTGCCGGCTCTTCATAAAATTGGGGTCAAAAAGATTGATTTTATGGTGTTAACCCATCCGGATTCAGATCATTTGGGAGGTCTGCCTGCAGTTGCTGAAAATTTTTCTGTAGAGGAATTCTGGCAAAGTACCGACGGAGATAATAGTAGAAATTACAACCGCTTGATATTAGCTCTTAATCGTCAGGGAACTAAGATAAGGAAGCTGAGACAGGGTGATAAACCTTTGATTACAAAGGAACTTGAGATTTCAGTACTATCGCCTCATCTCTCAACGAAGCAGAAAACTGATGATAATGATAGTTCTCTTGTTCTGCTTCTTAGGCAGGGGCGTTTCAGTGCGCTTATGACAGGGGATGCCGGTTTTGAGGTTGAAGAGGAATTAATCAGAAACGGGATAGGTGAGACGACCGTTCTCAAGGTTGGACATCATGGCAGTAAAACTGCCAGTAGCGAAAGGTTCATAAAAAAGATAAAGCCTAGGATAGCCGTAATTTCTGTTGGTAAATCAAATAGTTTTGGCTTTCCAGCTTCTGAGGTATTAGATAGGTTCAGAAAAGAAGGTTCTCTTTTATACCGTACGGATCAGGACGGGACAGTGGAGATAACTATTGATGGCAATAATATTTTTGCATCCACACAAGCATCTAAAGAGAGTATTTACGGAAGATTAAGACGTTTTATTTTGACAGCGCCTGATTTGCTGAGATAATAATCAAAATTGATTCAATATAGTGAGAAATCTCTGTTTTCAGCTAATAGATAGAGGAATCCAGACATGGATGAAATACTGATAGTTGAAGAAGACTCTTTTTTGCGTGACCTGTATGCCGATCTGCTAAGAAAAGCCGGATATCCTGTTTCAACTGTAGTTTCTGGTGAAGAAGCTTTAACTCTGTTGTCAAAAACAATTTATGGTCTGGTTATAACAGATTTGACCATGCCAGGTATCTCAGGGCTTGAACTTCTTGTTAAAATCAAGCTCAAGGATCCATCTATTGATGTGATTCTTGTTACAGCCAATGCAGATCTTGAATCAGCCCTTTTTTCACTTAAACATGGAGCCAGAGATTATCTGTTAAAGCCGATAAACTCTGATGAATTGCTTCATGCTGTCAGTCTCTGCATGGAACAACGGCATCTCTTGAGTGAGAATGTAGAGTTGCGCAATATGCTTGGATTGCTGCAGACCAGCCAGACTTTGTCAGGCTGTCTTGACCTTGAGGGGGTATGCCACCTTGCGGTTGACGCGTTGGCTCGTGAAGTGGGGGTCAGCAGGGGGGTTGGCCTTGTCAAGCTTGATGATGAATTCATTATAAAAGAACTGAAAGGGATTGATGATACAATCGCTAATGCTGCATGCAAACTGCTTGCTTCAACATTTAACAAGCCTCCTTCCACTAACGGGCATCCTGTAAGGACACTCCTCCCTTCAGGATATGATGAACTGGACAATGCAAATCTTGGAGGAAGTATTATTGTGCCCCTTGCTACGCAAGGAAATTGCCACGGTGTAATAATCCTGTTTAATGATCCTGGACAGGTTGTCCCGGTTCTTAAAAATGAAAAGAATATATCGTTTCTTCAGGAACAGGCATCCAGATCCCTCGAAAATGCTCTCCGCTTTACCTCAACCCGTGAAATGCTCTATATAGATGAACTCTCAGGGTTGTTCAATTACCGCTATCTGAAGGTTGCCATGGAGAGGGAGATAAAGAGAGCCGATCGCTATTCAACCCAGCTTTCAGTTTTATTTCTTGATCTGGATAATTTTAAGGCTGTGAATGATACATATGGGCATCTGGTTGGAAGTAATCTTCTTAAAGAATTGGGGCAGATCCTCAAAAACTCGGTTCGTGAAGTTGATGTTGTTATACGTTATGGTGGTGACGAATACACCATAATTCTGGTTGAAACCAGCCCTGAAACTGCATTGAGGGTTGGAGAACGTATCCGGCGGATGATTGAGGGTCATCCCTTTCTTTCCCCTGATGGTTATAATATCAAACTGACGGCCAGTCTAGGCTTCGCCTCTTATCCAAACGATGCTGTAGGCCTGGAAGATCTGCTTGAGCTGGCTGACAAGGCTATGTATGCAGGAAAGGCAGCAGGCAAGAATCGCATCTACCATATTGTTGAACAATTAGCGATCGAAACTGAAACAGATAAGGAGTGAAGATGAGCATCACCGCAATAAAGGGTTTTAACGATCTGTTACCCGCCGAATCAGGGCTTTGGCAGTTTATAGAAGATACTGCCCGTCGAGTTTTCAGCAGTTTTGGATTTAATGAAATACGTGTACCTATAGTTGAAAAGACGGAGCTTTTTTGCCGTTCAATAGGGGATACCACCGATATAGTTGAAAAAGAGATGTATACCTTCACTGATAAGGCCGGAAGCAGTCTTACTCTTCGACCTGAAGGGACAGCCGGTGTTATAAGGGCTCTTGTTGAGCGTAAACTTTATGCTCAGGAAAGCATCAACAAGCTCTATTATATGGGGCCGATGTTTCGCCATGAACGTCCACAAAAAGGGCGTTATCGCCAGTTTCACCAGATTGGAGCCGAGGTTACAGGCGCAGCAGATCCGATGATTGACGCACAACTGCTTCTGATGGTCAGTCGTCTGTTTAGTGAGCTTGGACTTAAAGAGCCTACTCTTCAGATCAACTCTCTTGGCTGTCCTGTCTGCCGTCCAGGGTATCGTGAGGCACTGGTAAATTTTCTGGATGAACGCAGGGACAAGCTATGCGAAGACTGTAGACGGCGCATCTCATCAAACCCTCTGAGGGCTCTTGATTGCAAGGTGCCTGGATGTGTTGAGGCAACAGAGGGGGCTCCTTCCATGATCGGGCATCTTTGCACTGAATGTGATGAACATTTCAAAAAGGTGCAGAGTTACCTTGAGACAGCGGCAGTTTCATTTAGTATAAATCCCAGGATGGTAAGGGGACTTGATTACTATACCCGTACTACATTTGAGCTTGTTACCGGCCTTTTGGGTGCGCAATCGGCAGTTGCGGCCGGTGGTCGTTACGATGGCCTTATTGAGCAGTTGGGGGGGCCATCTGTGCCAGGTATAGGCTTTGCACTTGGTGTTGAAAGGGTCGCTTTGCTTCTTGGAGACAGATGCTTTGAACGTACACCGGATCTGTTTATAGCGATAATGGGAGATGCATCCCGCTCTGAGGCCTTCCGCCTGATGGCTGCGCTCCAGCACCAGGGGTTTTGGGTTGAAAGTGACTATGAAGGTAAAAGTCTTAAAGGACAGTTGCGGAGGGCTGATAAGCTGAAGGCGCGTTATAGCATCGTTCTGGGAGAGACCGAGCTTACCTCAGGCAAAGCATCATTAAAGCTGATGGCTGATGGCAGCCAGCAAATCATTGAACTTCTTCCAGAATTGATAGCAGCGGCCATTAAAGGGGAATAAAGGAATGAATTATCCGGTCTGGTACGTGCCAACCTTCGGGGGAGGACTTCTTATAGCCCTGGTTGCTATAGTGCATGTCTTCGTATCTCATTTTGCGGTAGGTGGCGGGCTTTATCTCGTGATGGCCGAAAGAAAGGCTCTGCGCGAAAAAGATCAATCAGTACTGGATTTTGTAAAGAAACATACAAAGTTTTTTATGCTTTTGACAATGGTTTTCGGAGGGCTTACCGGTGTTGCAATCTGGTTTGTAATCTCACTTATCCACCCGGCGGCAACCTCACTGCTTATACATACCTTTGTGTTTGGCTGGGCAGCGGAATGGGTCTTTTTTCTGGTCGAGATTATTGCACTGTTCATCTATTTCTATACCTTTGGGAAGATGGATGACCGGACACACCAGACTATAGGGTGGATCTACTTTGGAGCTGCCTGGATGAGTCTTTTTCTCATTACAGGGATCATAGACTTCATGCTGACTCCCGGTGCATGGGTGACAAATGGCAATTTCTGGTCAGGGTTTTTTAACCCCACCTTCTGGCCTTCTCTCTTTTTCCGGAGTTTTATGAGTTTTATGCTTGCTGGATGCTACGGTTTCCTTACGGCTACATTTCTGGAAGATGAGGTGACACGCCACAAGATGATCCGCTACTCCGGTATATGGGCTCTTGTTTCACTTTTGTTCTCTGTCCCTTCCGGTTGGTGGTACATGTCGGTATTGCCGGATAAGGCTCGTACCCTTGTTGTCGGGGGATCTCCTACAATTGCCACTGCCGTCAAGGTTGGAGCCTTTTCAATGGCTCTGCTGGCAGGTCTGGTTATTGCGCTTATACTGTTGAATCCAAAGGCTCGTATACGCTCTATGACCGTAATTGTAATGATAGCTGCCATGGGTTACATGGGAGCCTTCGAATGGACACGCGAGGCGGCAAGGCGTCCCTACATAGTTAATGAGGTTATGTATTCAAACGGTATCTTAAAGAAAGATGTTGAGAGGATAAACAGGGAAGGATTTTTAAAGAATGCCAAATGGGTTCAACATAAAGAGGTAACCGAGGTGAATCAGCTGGAGGCCGGTAAAGAGCTTTTCCTGCATCAATGTTTTGTCTGCCACAGCCTGGGAGGAATGAACAACGATATTATCAACCGCACAAAAAACATGAGTTTTAATGCCATGCGCAAGTATCTAGCTACAATACATGAAAAACGGTACTTTATGCCTCCTTTTGTCGGTAATGATTCAGAGCTTGAGGCACTTGCTGCATATATTACAGCCGGAATTCATAAAAAAACGCTTATTGAAGATAATGCTGCTGCGGGCGATCGTGGCAAACTGCTTTATGATGAAAACTGCGCGGCCTGTCATACAGCCGATAGCATAAAGCCGAAGATGGCAGGCTGGTCGCGTGATAAAGTTCGCAAAGCATTGGACAATCTTCCCGCTTTAAACCCGGCGATGTCTGATTATAACGCCCCCCCCGCAGACAAGGATGCAATGGCAGGTTATCTGTTTGGCCTGAATAATCCGGATGTTGCGGCTCCATCGAAAGTTGTCGGAGCTACTCTTTTTGAGGATAACTGTGCGGCATGCCACAGCCTTGACCAGATAAAGCCGAAGATGACCGGCTGGTCAATGGAGAAGGTCAGAGCCTCTCTTGACAAACTTCCGGCTCTAAACTCTGCAATGCCGGATTATAACGGCACACCTGCGGAAAAAGATGCAATGGCTGACTACATATCGAAGCAGCTTGGAGGTGCCAAATGAATCCTGCGAACCTGATTCCAACTGCTGATGCCCTGACTGTTCACTGGGGCTGGCTTCAGTTTCTGCTGATGCTTACATTCCCTCTTCATCTGTTTGCCATGAACGCAATGCTGGGTTCGGCCCTTGCAGCTTTTATCTCCCACCTGCTTCCAGGTCGTCAGTATAGAGAACTTGCACATCAACTGGCAAAGGCGCTGCCGTTTCTTGTAGCATTTACCGTAAATCTTGGAGTGGCGCCTCTACTTTTTGTAAATGTGATTTATGGCCATCTGTTATATTCCAGCACCGTCCTGATGGGTTTATTCTGGCTTGGAGTGATCCCTCTGGTTATAGTTGCATATTATCTGGCCTACATATATGACTTCAGCTTCAAGAAGCTTGGCAATATCGCAATTTTTGGGATCTTTGCCGTACTTATACTGCTTATGTCAGTCGGGTTCATATTTACAAATAATATGACCATGATGATATCACCGGCAAGCTGGAGTCGTTGGTTTAACACTCCAGGAGGTACGCTTCTTAACCTTGCTGATCCAGCCCTTCTGTCCAGATATATCCATCTGATGACAGGTTCGCTGGCGGTTGGTGGGCTGTTCACAGCTGTATATTCGGTAACTTTTCTCAAGAGGGACAGGGAGGTGGCTAAGGCAGGTTTAAAGCTTGGGATGCAGCTTTTTACATGGCTTACAGCTCTGCAACTGCTTGTCGGGATATGGTTTCTGATAACACTTCCATCGGAGATCCTGAAGAGGTTTATGGGTGGCAACAACCTGGCTACCGGACTTCTTGCTGTTGGGGTTGTCCTGGCTATTGCAACTCTGGTTACAGGTTATAAGCAGAAGGTAATGGCCACACTCTGGCTTACATTACCTTTGGTATATGTAATGTCATTTATGAGGGACAGCATTCGTACTGGTTATCTGGCACAATACTTTGATATGACCAAAGTTCCGACGAATGTACAGTGGTCTCCACTGACTTTCTTTCTTGCTACGCTTGTCTTTGGTCTGATTGTTATTGTCTGGATGCTGAGCAAGCTTCCAAAGACTGACAAGGTGTAAAGCGTTGGTTTTATTTTCAGTGAGTGCGATTTGTATTGCACTCACTGACTATTTGTAGTCTTGACCAAACATCACCCTTTTGAGCAATCAATTGACCCGCTTTCTTGACATTCATGTTTTTAGATTTATGTATGATTATGAAGATTTTAGAAGGAATTATTCATAAACCGATAAATGATTTTGACGGAGGTGTCCCGATGCAAATTAATCTCATTAAACATGCATGTTATCGTTGGGTTTCAGTTTTGTTGCCATTAATGTTATTTCTGTTTCTTGGCACATCTCTTTTTGCCGCAGAGCGTCCAGACATCATACATCATACAGCCCAGTATCTGGATCGTTCACTGCATGTCACCCTGCAATGGCAGTCCAGCAACCCTGTAACATTAGTACGGGTCTCTGCTGGCACCAATGCAAAAGAGATCAACATAGACGAATACGACAACCGTCGTGTACCCGGTGGCTACACCGGTGAAACAACCGTCAACATCCCTATAGAAGCAACCCTGAACCAGAAGGATGTCCCATATGTATTACAGCTTGTGGATGACCTTAAGCTCAAGAGCGAAGTAGTTACCGGCAAAGCCTCACTGCCAGCCATTGCAGCAGCTCCAGGTTATGGTCAGGGAGGGTATGGCGGCTATGGCCAGGGTACGCCAAATCAGGACACTTGGGGTCAGGATCATCTCAAACCTACCCCAAAATCCCAGGGTGGCGCAGGTGACATAGTTGACAAGCTCGTGGAGCTTAAAGACAAATTTGATCTTGCCCCCAGCATAGGTAAAATAAAGGTAAACCAGACAGTAGCCAACAACGTCAGCTTCAGTTTCAAAGCCAATGACGACAAACAACTGCGTGAAATTAACGTCAGGATATTTGATCAGCAGGGTAACCTTGCCCAATCCCAACAATTAACCGGACTTGGTCGTGTTTGGGAAGGTACAACCCAGGTATTTACCCTCTCTGGAGGCAGCTATCGTATCACTGCTCAGGCAGTCGATATGACCGGTAATACATCAAAGGAAGAATCAGCACAGTTCACGGTCAAAGGCGGTCAGATAGACATACCCGCCAATCAGGGGTCTCCTGCATCAGGAACAACTGCCCAGACAGAAGCAACTGCCCAGACAGAAACAATCCAGCCTGATGTAACAACTCCAGTAACTGCTGACCAACCTGTAGTCGCTACCTGTCCATCAGGGACTTCAAACTGTAACGGAAGCTGCGTTGATACAAGGTCTGATTCATCCCATTGTGGTGGCTGTGGTATGGTCTGCCCAGTTGGTCAGGTCTGCTCAGATTCACGGTGCGTAGTTAGTTGTGCTGCTGGTAAAACTAACTGTAGCGGTAACTGCGTGGATCTACAGACCAGCCTTCAGCATTGTGGAGGTTGCGGCAATGTCTGTCCAGCCGATAATCTCTGTGTCAAAGGGGTATGTATAAAATCCACTGGAACTCAGCTGCTTCAGCCGCCATCGGATCCTGTTATTTACAGTAACAGCAATATTGCTGCCGTCCAGAGCGGGCCACGTCTTGCAACAACGTTCACCATTAACGAATCCTACAAAATTACCTGGATGTATTCATACCATTACTTCAATCGTGGCGTAAAGCCGGGAACCATCAGTCTTGTGCATATTGACGGCACAACATTTGGCCCGTATCAGGCAACCGGTGCCATAGGTCAGGGAGGGGTAGCCAATGCCTATTGGGTCATTCAGCCTAATGTAACCATTAAGCCAGGAACATACCGTGTTGTCGATTCTGACCCGTCAAGCTGGTCATATAACACCGGTTCTCGCTACGCCGGTTTTGTTGAAATCAGGGGTATCAAGGGATTCGGATTTGCACCGGTGCAGCAGGTTGAGATGATTTCTGTAGAGCTTGCCAATGCCATTAAATATGCCCAGGAAGCCAAGGATTCCGGAAAGTCAATGACTGATGCAGCCAGGTATCTCTTCCAGAAAGGGGTGAAGGCCGGGGCTCTGGCTGGCAAGGCTCTGCAAAAAGTGTTTGGACAGCCGGCTAATGAAATAGGGGCTGTTCTGAAGCAGGCTGGTTACGGGGCAAAAGAAGTCGCTTCAGCGCTTTATGCCGTCGGTGTAACAAGTCTTGATACTATACGAGGCATGTTACAGGGCTATGGTATGGGGCTAACCGATATCGTTACCGGTCTGGGTTCTATCCCTGGCGCTACGGTTGAAGCAATTGTCAATCTGTTGAAAGGCAAAGGTTTTTCAGCTGGGGATCTGGCCGTTGCCCTTCACCAGGGACTTGGCAAGACAGCTGAAGGTGTAGTGCAGATACTCCTTACCGCAGGGTATCCATTAACGGCTGTCGCTGATAGTCTCAAATCCATAGGCGTGGGTACAGCGGAGAAAGCGGCTCAGGTGTTGCGTAATGCCGGGGTTGCAGCAGAAGCGGTTGCTATGCAACTCAAGCGGCTCTTCTCGTTGGGACCTGAAGCAATTCTGCGAATCATGAAAGGAGTCGGTGTAAGTGCCGAAGAAGCGGTAAAAATTATCGGACACTTGGGAATTCAGGGGGCGGAAACCATTGCCCGTGTCCTTAAAGGAGCCGGCTTTGCGGCGACAGAGTCAGCTGTAATACTCTATAAACTTGGGGTAACCAGTGCTGAAATTATGGCGCGTGCTCTGCAAGCGGTTGGTTTCCCTGTGGATGTGGTTGCCGGTGCTTTAAAACAGGCGCTGCAACTGACCGGCGAAACCATTGCCCGTGTTCTTGTCAATACTCTGGGGCAGACAGCGAGAAATGCAGCTGTCTATATGAAACGACTTGGTTATGCGCCGGTAGAGATTGCAAAAGGACTTAAATCAATAGGTCGTAATGCTGAGGAGATCGCTGAAGGTCTGTACGCAGCCGGTGTTGATGGGGCGAATGACCTGGCCAAGGTTCTGAAAAATGCCGGTTTTGGGTCAAAACAGGTTGCCAAAGGGCTTAAAAAAGTGGGTAAAGGGGCCACGGATATTGCCAAGGCTCTGAAGAATGCAGGGTGGGGTGGTATCAGTGATATTTATCATGCATTAAAAGATGCCGGATTTTCAGGGTACAGTACGCTTAAAAATGCCTTGAAGGCGGTCGGTGCCTCAGCCACGCAGATTGCCAAATTACTCACTTAGCAACGGAGCAACAGGTAAATCAAGCAATTACTATAAAAACAGAAATAATCAGAATGGTTGAATTTATTTCCTGTCTATAACCTGATTTGCTTTTTGTTTCTCCGTTTCTCCGTTGCTCAGTGTTTCAACCGTTTTTCAAGGGATTGCTGATTCAACTCTCTTTTAGCCAGAGTTTCAGTCTCTTTAACCCTTCATCAATGGTCACTTCCGGCTGGTAGCCCAGGTCTCTTCTGGCAGCTGTTAAATCAAACCAGTGGGAAGTGGCCATCTCTCTCGCCACAAAACGGGTCATTGGCGGTTCACCTCTTAACCTGAATAATTTCCAGACTTTTTCGCATAGCGCTCCCACGCTGTATGCGGTCCAGGGCGATATACTCCTGCTTACTGGTGGCAGACTGGCAGCAGCCAGTATCCTGTTGACCATCTCCCATAGAGGTAAGGGCTCTCCATTGCTAATAAAGTAAGCCTTGCCCGCAACTGCGCTGCCAGGTTCCAGCTTTTCAGCGGCCTTCAGATGTGCAAGGGCCGCATTATCTACATAAACTGTATCAACAAGGCAGGGACTGTTTCCAATCCGTCTCAGCTTGCCGCTTCTGCCTTTTGATATTATCCTTGGCACCAGATGATTGTCTCCAGGTCCCCAAATCAGGTGAGGTCGAAGAGATACAGTCGCAAGCTCTGCAGAATTTGCATCCAGAACCATCTGCTCTGCCATAGCCTTTGTTTGAGGATAAAAGGCCTCGTAATGATTGGGATAAGGAAGGGATTCATCTCCGTTCTCAACATCGCTTCCGTCAAAGACGACACTTGGAGAACTTGTGTAAACCAGTTTCCTGATTCCATGCATCTTGCAGGCGTTTATTACATTTTTTGTCCCTGTGACATTTGCCTGATAAAAATCATCATAACTGCCCCATATTCCTGCCTTTGCAGCGACATGAAATACTATATTACACCCATCTGCAGCCTTAATAAGCGAATCAGAATCAGCTATATCTCCTCTTATCTGTTCAACTCCAAGCCTTGTGAGGAGAGTATAACTGCTACGGGAAAGACTGCAGACCTCTACATCCCTCTCTCTTAGAAACCTGGAAATTACAGTTCCCAGGAAACCTCCGCCGCCAGTTACAAGCGCCTTCATCTCAGCTTTTCCTCTGCCCAGACAGCAAGCTTTTCGCGGAATATCTTGGCGTTGTGCCTTATATCTACAGGGAATTCCGGATGAAACAGGATTGTTGTGATCTGTTTGGTATGAGTGAAATCAGCCGCTATTTCCAATAGTTCAGAAAGTATCTCTTCTTCTGGTTTCTCTATTCCCTTTTCCAATTCTATGCAGACAACCGGAATCTGCTTCCCTTTTTTACCGATTCCTACAAGTGCGCTTCGGAATACAGCCGGATGTCGGTTGAATATTGCCTCAACCTGAATAGTGAACAGGGTGCCATTGGCAGATACGACACGATGAGATTTTCTGCCACAAAACCACAGCCTGCCTCTATTATCCCCCTTGCCAAGATCACCCATACGATGGAAAAAACCGCCTTCGGGATCAATAATCTTGGCAACTCTGTCAGCTTCAGGACGATGGAAATAGCTCTCTGTGACCTGCGCTCCTTTCACAACGATCTCACCGACATCACCTTCCTGGACACGGAGATCATTACTCCATATAGCTATAGGTTCATCAGTAATCCGAATCAATTCTACCCTGATTCCATCTACTGGCCTGCCAATGCATACTCCTTCTCCCTGCTCGGTAATTTTTCCCGTTTCTCCAAGTATTTCTTTACTGCCGATGGAACATACCGGCAAAGATTCTGTTGCGCCGTAAGGTGTAAAGATCTCTGCATCAGGGGAGAGCATGCTTGAAAATTTCTCCATTACCGTTGCTGAAACCGGAGCGCCGGCGGATATGACCCTTCTTAGGGTTGGCAGCTTTATTCCTCTTTCGGAGCCATATCGCCCAACCCTGTTTATAAGAGCCGGTGAGCCGAACATGGTTGTTGCCTTGTAGGTTGTTATTGCGGAGATGATCTTTTCTGGATCTACAAACCCAGGACGGGTAAAGTCCATCTCAGGGATTACAGCGGTCATCCCCATGGCAGGGGCAAAAAGTGCAAACAACGGGAAGGTTGGAAGGTCTATCTCGCCAGGTTCTATCTTGTAAACATTCTTAAGCGCCTCAACCTGGGCGCTAAAGTTCCCATGACTGTAAACAGCCCCTTTTGGAGAGCCGGTACTGCCGCTGGTGAAGAGGATAGCCGCCATTTCGTTTGCTGTTGTTGGGGCAATTGCGAATGAGGTGTCAGGGGTAACAGCCATAATCCTTGCCAGGCTTTTTCCACCCCAGAAAAGACTCGTCCCTACTGTAATGATGGTATTGATGCTATCTTTACCCCAGCCGAAGATAATACGGGCTATCTGAGCCTTTGGTATTCCGATGAAGGCAGCAGGTTCTGCTTCTGCAAGGCAGCTCTTGAGATTTTTTGTTCCAAGGCCAGGATCAAGCAGCACCGGAACCGCACCTATCTTGAAGAGTGCAAAGGTTAATGCAAACAGTTCTGGTCCCGGAGTTACCATAAGAGCCGTTCGCACACCCCGAATAATTCCTGCTGCTACAAGGGCGTGGGCAACCTTGTCTGAAAATCTGTCAAGTTCACGGAACGTGAGACGCCTTCCGGCCTGAGGAAAGATAATAGCATCGGTATCCGGCTGTTTTTGAGCCATTTGTGGCAGATGGGAGGCGATGTTGATGAAGGAATGGTTACTCATCCTGTAGCCTCATGTTGATTTTGCTCTATCTCTCCCATAACCCGCCCTGTTTCCTGTAATGCTGCCAGTATCTTCTGATAATGGTCGATCCGCTCAAAATCAAGGACTCAGCCGTTCCGGTAGATGTATAGTGCCAAGCGGTAATTGAGCGCCACTACCAGGCGATAATCACTATCATGTAACCCATTTGGGAACAATCTAAAATAATCGAGATTTCCAGACACTTTTCAGCCTATTCAGCCGAATCATTTGAATATATTGCCAATGGGATGTATAAAACGAATCAGTCATGTTGCATGGAGACCTTGTATGCAAGACAGATCACAATATTCGGCTGCAGCATCTTTGCTTGGGTACATCTACCAGTGCCGTCTTGCCTTGTTGGAATCTCTAAAACGTTTGAAGTCCGACCCGGATATAGCGGTTGCAATCGAGACACTTGACGACGTTGTTTTCGAAAAGGACGGCAGTCCCACTGAAGTTATTCAGGTCAAACACCACATCGCCCGAAAGGCCAGTCTCACAAATGCGAGCACCGACCTCTGGAAAACAATCCGGATTTGGTGCGATTTGTTTTCCGGAGGGTTGTCTGAGGAAAATTCAATACTGTGTCTGATGACAACAGAGGAAGCGGCGAATAATTCCGCTGCCCGTCATCTGCGCATCGAAGGAAGGAGTATTGCGGAGGCTGAGAATCTGCTGTTGCAGACGAGCCAAACGTCGTCGAACGAATCTAATAAGGAGGGTTATCAGAAGTTCAATTCACTCACGCCGGAACAACGAAGGGCTCTTCTGGATCGGGTTTATATTCTGGATAACTGTCCTTTAAGCAAGGATCTCCAGACCCATCTAAGCGAGGAGCTATGGGGGCATTGTGAGAGGCAACATGCGGAACAATTTCTCAAGTATCTGGAAGGCTGGTGGCTCCAGCGGGTCGTAGCCGGGATTGATGGCAGCGAGCTAACGGACATTGCCGACAAAGAAATCGATTTCGAAAGCCTCAAGCGCAAGAAGCATAAAATCCTCAAGATAACCGGCCGAGAAATAGAAGCCCAGCTTGATTCACTCAGAGAGCAGTTCAAATCAGACTCCCTACCGATTCATCCCGAGATCCAATCAGCTGACCCGGATGTTACACCATTTGTGAACTTGGTGTTCGCAAAACAGCTTCGGCTAATTGCTCTGCCCGAGAACCGGATTCAGAGAGCAGCTAAAAATTTCTTCAAGGCGGCAGAGCAGCGATCCCGATGGGTCAGGGAGTCGCTCCTTATTGATAAGGATTTGGAGCAATATGATGACATCCTTATCGAAGAATGGGCGATCCGATTCGATCAAGCAAAGGATTCCCTGCCTGTAGATCCGACATCTGATGATCAAATAGTTTCAGGGAAAAAGGTTTTTCAGTGGGTGGAAGCGGAGGCCTACGTACCAATTCGCCCCTCATGTCAGGAATCTTTCATAACCAGAGGCACGTATCAGATGCTCGCGAACCGCCTACGGGTCGGCTGGCATCCTGAATTCCAGTCGCGCCTGGTTGCTCAATCTGCGGAGGATAATCTATGAAGGAATGGGCGAACAGACCTCCAGAGATTGCAGCACTTTTGAACCCGGCATTTTGCGGGTTTCTGATGTCAACCGGTCTGGATGCATACACACAGAGCGTCAACGAGGGGGCACCGTATGCTTTCCCCTTCGTGATGTTGCCCCTGGTCCTGCACAAGCCGACAAGACAGGCATTCCCACGTTCATCTCGCACGGCATTTTCCGCCTGGATCACCAACGCAGATACCGCAATTGCCAAAGTAGGCTTTGCAGAACGCGCAAAGAACATGGCTCCCTACGTCAAGGAGGCACTGGCCTTTGCCATGCAGCACAACAGTATTTATGTCACAGAGCCCGGGCGGCTCAAGACTTCAAATCCATCTCCGAAGTCCTTTCCGAATGCGACCCAGGAAATCAATGAGTGTGCCCGCGCCGCTTTGATGTGCGGAAAGTGGTTTTCCATGGTCGGTGACTTCAAGACTGCAATGGCGCTATTGGGAGTAAAGCCATGAAATTTCAGATTCTTAACATTCTTGTCTACGGGACGAACGGCCAAATTCGCTCCATTGAGCTCAAGCCAGATGCTGTCAATGTCATCACCGGACAATCTAAGACGGGCAAATCTGCTCTTATTCACATCGTTGATTACTGCCTTGGTCGGAGGGAATGCAACGTTCCTGCTGGCGTCATCCGCAAACATGTTGAGTGGTACGCAGTAAAACTCCAAACCTCTTCGGGAGAGGTCTTTATTGCCAGGCGCAATCCTAAGCCTAGTAAAGAATCCCCCGAAGACATCTACATCGAGCGCGGAACCTCTCTCAACTTTCCAGAAGCATCAAACCTAACCAAGAATGCGAATTTAGAAACGCTTGCATCAATACTCAATCAGGTTTTGGGAATTGGAGAATACGCTCACGAACCCAAGGTAGGCCAGACCCGTAAAACTGGCACTGCCGATATCGGAAAGGCTCTTTTCTATTGCTTCCAAGAGCAAAGCGAAATTGATGATCAGAAATTTCTGTTTCATCGACAGGGAGAGCCATTCTTACCGCAAAGCATTAAGGACTATCTCCCTTACTTCCTCGGTGCAATCACTGATGAGTCCATCCAGAACAAGGAAGAGTTGCGGAAGCTGAATCGCAAGCTGAAGCAGGTCGAGTCAAGAATCGCCGAACGCAACAGACTGAAGGGCCAGAGTTTCGAACGTGCTTTTGCTCTGCTGAATGAGGCTAAGAGCGTTGACCTGATTGCTGCTGACGTGCCTCTTCAGGATTCCTGGGACAATGTGCGACAACTGATCGAGGCAGCGCTCGCCAGGAATATCGATAACGATCCGGCGGAGCCTAATGTCGATGTCCTTAA
Source organism: Geobacter sp. UBA2189 (assembly GCA_002328035.1). Lineage (GTDB taxonomy): Bacteria > Desulfobacterota > Desulfuromonadia > Geobacterales > Pseudopelobacteraceae > Trichlorobacter. The sequence goes on along the minus strand of DCVL01000064.1, from coordinate 52,252 downwards.
TGACCTGCTTGATCGTCAACATTGGATCAGGGAGGCATACAGGATCGCTGCCGCCGAGCTCAAGTCACTGAAGGATCTGAAACGCTCGTCAAACGGGTTCGGCTCTGAGATGGAAGAGCAAAAGTCTCGACTGGAATCAATCAATATCTTTAGCCACACCGGTGACCCAAATGCCTGCCCGCTTTGTTCATCAACGTTATCTATCGCAGTTCCGTCTGCGGAAGCCATTCGAGCATCATTGACCGAAATCGATTCCCAGCTCGAAGCAGTCACCAACGACACCCCGCATTTAGATGCGATGATAGGCAAGGCTGAGGATCGGTTGGCGATGGCCAGAAGGCAACTCGATGAAGTCAAGACGTCGATCATTTCTCTTCAGACTACGAACCAGCGTATCTCAGAGCTTCGGGACTTCAATTCCAGGCGAGCCATGGTAAAAGGCCGACTCAGCCTTTACCTGGAGAATATACCTGCGAAAGATGTCGATGACTCGGCAGACAAGTTGGAAGCAGAAAAACTGGTTGGACAAATCCGGGCTATAGAAGCCGTGCTTAACGATGAGGCACTCGCCGGGCGCTTGGACTCCATCCTCTCTCTTGTTTCTGCTCAAATAACTTCACTTGCAAGAAAACTTGAGATCGAGCACTCGGACTCACCGATGCGTTTGGATCTTAAAAAGCTAACCATCGTTGCAGACCATGCTGACGACGGAGCGATACCCATGCCCAAAATGGGCAGCGGAGAAACCTGGGTTGGCCTCCATCTCGTGACCCATTTGGCTCTGCACAACTGGTTCTTCAAGAAACAGCGACCAGTGCCGCAGTTTTTGTTTCTTGACCAGCCATCTCAAGCGTATTTCCCGCCCGATACCTCGGCCGAAACAGTTCGCGAGCAGACCGAAGTAACGAACTCAGACCGGCAATCGGTAATCCGCATGTTCAAGTTGATTGTCGAGGAGACCAAGAATTTCCAGGTGATCGTCACCGAGCACGCAGACATCAGGGAGGATTGGTTTCAGGCATTGGTCCGTGAAAACTGGTGGGATGGGAAGCAAAAGCTCGTTCCCGTTGAATGGATTGAGGTGGAATCATGAGTGTGCTTTCAGCGGCAATTCAAATTCTGAAAAAGTCCGGGTCGCCCTTGCATGCGAAAGATTTGGCAAATCAGATGATCGCTGAAGGCCTTTGGACATCAGACGGAAAAACTCCGGAGGCCACTGTAAGTGCTCGACTCTACTCCGATATCAAGAATAACGGTGACAACTCTCCCTTTGAAAAGGTCGGTCCACAGATTTTTACGCTTAGGGATTCTGCCGTAATCCCGAACGACAGCTATGGGACTACTCTGGAGGTTAAAAAAGCACCAAAGCCGCCATCTGTAAATGCAGGTTTCTCCTTCACCGATTGCGCTCAGAAGGTGCTCGAAGAGTTTGGTGGCAAGAAGCCGATGCATTACAAGGAAATCACCGGGAAGGCATTGGAGAAAGGATGGTTGGTGACAAGCGGAAAAACGCCGGAAGCCTCCATGTACGCCCAGGTGATCACCGAGATAAAACGCCAGCAGAAACGCGGTGAGCGGTCCCGTTTTGTCCAACACGGCCGTGGCTATATCGGCCTGAGCCAATGGATGGGTCGCGGTCTCGCATTCCAAATAGAGCAGCACAACCACCAGGTTCGGAAGGTGCTGCGTGAGCGTCTGCTGGCCATGAAACCCAGCGAGTTTGAGGAGCTCATCTCGCAGTTGCTGGCGGAGATGGGCTTCGAGATGGTCGAGGTAACCAAACTCAGCGGCGACGGCGGCATCGATGTCCGGGGCACCCTGGTGGTCGGTGATGTGGTCCGCATCAAGATGGCCGTCCAGGTCAAGAAGTGGAAGCTCAAGAACAAAATCCTGGCCCCGGTAGTTCAGCAGGTGCGCGGCAGCCTTGGAGCGCACGAGCAAGGGCTGATCATCACCACCAGTGATTTCAGTGCCGGAGCCATCAAGGAAGCAGCTCAGCCCGACAAGACTCCCATCGCCCTGATGAACGGTGAACAACTCGTGATGCTGCTGATGGAACACGGCATCGGCGTCAATCGCTCCACACCGGATCTGTTTGAGATCGATGAAGAGTTTGCTATGGGAGGGAATGTTAAGTGAAGACTGCGAAAGGTTCTCAAAAATACGATCACGGCTCGAAAGGCGAGGCACAAAAATCAAAGGTGAGAACGTAATGAGGGGAAATCTGCCAAAACCTATCAAGAAGCAGCGCGAGGTGTTGTACATGCCTTCAGCGGGGCACACTGCCGTGCTCGGAACTGCTGGAAGCGGTAAGACGACACTCGCTCTCTATCGGGCTGCTTATCTGTCCGAGCCGTCGATGCCACATGCTGGAAGGACGCTGCTCCTTACATTTAACAAAACGCTTGTCACCTATCTTAAATATCTCAAGCCCATTAAGCTACAGAATGTCCAAGTTGAAACCTACCATACATTTGCACGAGGTTATCTCAACAGCCGTGGAAAAATGAGTAGGAATTGCATTTGTGATCCTGACTACAGAAACGCTTTCATTTCCCATGCAGTTGAAGCAGTTGAATCCGGCTACGAACCGTCAAAATTCTTTAAGAGACCCCTCGAATTTTTCTCGGACGAAATCCAGTGGATTTTCAGCCATGGGATCACTTCCCAAGAGGAATATGTGGAAGTGGAACGCGTTGGGCGTATCGGCACAAATCTTTCCCGCAAGCTCAGGCCAGTCATGTACGAGATTCTCAACAAGTATCTCGAGATTCGAACTGCCGCCGGAAAATTGTATGACTGGGATGACATCGCTATTGCTGTGCGAAAAGAGTTCGAAGAGGATTCTTCGGCCCGTTTTTATAAGCACATAATCGTTGATGAAGGGCAAGATTTCTCCCCAGAGATGATTCGCTCGCTGGCGACAGCAATCCCTGAAGACGGATCACTCTCGTTTTTCGGAGATGTTGCTCAGCAAATCTATGGACAACGGATGAGCTGGCGCTCTGCAGGACTGAACATCCCTCAACAGTGGTTCTTCAAAGAAAACTACCGAAATACAAAACAGATCGCTCAGTTGGGGCTGGCCATTTCCAAGATGCCTTTTTTCCGGGATATTCCCGATTTGGTTGAACCCACATCACCAAGGGCCGACGGTGCGTTGCCTACCTTAGTCGACTGCACAGACAAGAATCAACAAGTTGAAATCGCACTTCGGGCAGCACGAGGTGCTGGGAAAACTCAGGGTGTTGCCATCCTCGTAAAAGATAGAGCCCAGGAAAAGATTTTTAGCTCCGCCCTGGGAGCAAACGCTACACGATTACACCGCGACCTTCAGGTATGGAATGACGGCCCCGGCATTTACCATGGCACCTATCACGCGGCTAAGGGGCTTGAATTTGACGTTGTGATACTTCCTTTCTTGGATGCGGACAATCTTCCCGATCCGGACTACATAGCCTCTCACGGGGAAGAGGATGGTCTTACGCATGATGGCAGACTTCTCTATGTGGCGGTAACGAGAGCAAAAACGAGCTTGATCCTGCTATACACCAAGGAGCTCACGTCACTGCTGCCTGTTGACGAATCACTCTACCAGAGGGTCAAGCCATGAACTTGATTCAACAGGAGTGCGTCAATCGTGGGATCACTCGGATCTGCCATTTTACGCAGTCGAGAAACCTCGCTCATATTTTTGATGATCCTCTCGGGCTTTGTTCGAAGCGGACGCTTCAGCAGTATGATATGCCGCATAATCCGACCGACCCAGACCGATATGACGGGCGGGATGATCTGATTTGCTGCTCTATCGAATATCCGAACACCTACTACTTCGCGAAAGTCCGCGAACAAGACCACTTGTTCAAGGATTGGGTAGTGTTGATGATAGATCCCCGCTATCTGTGGCAGCCTGAGACTTGCTTTTGCCCGTGCAATGCCGCCCTGTCTCGTGGTGCTTATATCCAAACAGGGATAATCGGGTTTCGATCACTTTACGTGGACACATCCCCTGGGATTACTTTTTCCCGTCCTGGCAGACATCTTCCCGCTGCACCAACCGATATTCAGGCGGAAGTTCTCCTTAAAGACCCGATTCCACTTGATTCAATTATCGGTATCGCAGTTCATACAGAAGAACAGGCTCATCGGGAAATATGCAGATTGGAGCTCCAAGGAATAACACTCGACAAACCAATTTATATCGCTCCGGACTTTTTCAATAAGGCATCCCTCTCGAGGTTAATTCAATGCGGAGTCCGAGCGACGGAAACGATATATGAAAACGGAGGTCTACATGGCCGATAACAACACAATAAGGCTAAAAACAAGCAAAGGCGTAGGAGCCATGCTTGGGGCTGCTTTTGGTGACGCACTGGGTTGGCCCAATGAGCGAATTGCCAAATCAAACGCATCAAAACAAACCCAAGGCCGTCTGCATGATTTTAAGAGATGGACTCGACGCTCCGGCGGCCGCTTTTTTCCTCATGAAGAGGTCATTGAGGAAGGCGAGTACAGCGACGACACCCAACTCATACTGTGTCTCAGTCGGTCTTTGCAGAAAGGTGTAACGTGGTGGGAACACTTCACACAGGTGGAGTTACCCTTTTGGTCCGTTTATGAACGTGGTGGTGGAGGAGCGACTAAAAGAGCTGTGGAGTCATGGCTGGACGGTGTCATGCCATGGAGTTCTAACCGGAAGCTGCAGGATGTGAAGCGATATTACGAAGCAGGCGGAAACGGTGTCGCGATGCGCGTTCTCCCTCACGTCTTGCTTCTGGGCGAAAAGGAATTTCCCAAAATAGCCACCAACATTTTCCTTGATGGTATAGCGACACATGGACACCCCCGGGCGCTGTTAGGCGCTTTGGCTTACGGTTTCGCGCTTTGGGCGGCTTTTCGCAAGGATTCGAAACTGGCTTATGGTGAATTGGTGGAAGAATTGATCAAGAACGTCGATCTCTGGTCTGCTCTTCCGGCCACACCAAGCATCTCGCCAGAATGGCGGAGCCAAGCGGAAAAAAGCCTTCAGGACTACATGAAACTTTGGGAGTCGGCCAAAGCTGAGGTCATGGAATATCTTGAAGTTTGCCGAGCTGAACTCTCGAAAGGGGCTTTGAGTCTCGATGACGATGTACTGAAAAAACTCCAATGCTTCAACAGTAAGATAAGCGGAGCCGGAACCGTTGCCGCGATAGCCTCAGTGTACCTGGCATCCCGCCACGCTGCCGATCCAATTAATGGCGTGGTAAAAGCCGCATTCGCCATTGGTTCAGACACCGATACAATCGCCTCAATGACGGGTGGTCTGCTCGGCTGCATTAATGGCTCCGACTGGCTATCTCCTGTGAAGCAAGGCATTCAAGACGCTGCCTACATCGAGAAAAATGCATTTCGATTAGCAAACGGGCATATTGATGACAAGCCTACTCATGAGGTTGTTAAGAGATCCTTGCTCAAGAATTGGGTTGATGACGTTGTAATTGCACCTGATTCGAGCGAGGTCAGTCTCCCTGATCGAAGAAAGGCCAAGGTAAATCGGGGGCGTGATTACATAGGACGCAGCGGGAAGTTCAAAGTCGAATTCCGACGTTTGACCACCGACTACGGCCAAATCATCTACCTGAACAAGATTTCAAAGGGCGATTTTGAGCCAATAGCCGATAGCCCGAAGCAAACCATCTTACCTCACCAGCAGCCTTCTAAAAATCGTGGATGCGGTTCAAAGATACCTGTGGCCTCATTCGAAAAAGCCATTTGGTTCTATCGTGACTGCCTCGGCTTAACTGTGAAGAAAAAGAGCGCGGATGTGGTTGTTTTCGACCAAGGACTCGTTTTGGTTCCATTGAGCTACACGAACAATGTCCCCCAAGGGATGCAACTGCGAGCGATGCTCTACATTCAGGTAACGAACATTACTGAGCGCTTTCGGTGGGTTAAAGAGAGCGATTTGCAGATAGTTACTGCATTGGCTCCGTGGGGAAAATCCGGGATGATTTTTTTCAGAAGTCTTGACCCAGATGGCAATGTGGTAGAAGTATTCCCTTCTGATTAAGAGAACGTGTAGTTCCTCTGTATATTATGTTTTTAGGGATATTGATATCCCGTTCAGGGAAAATTGAGTAGCGAATAAATTTGAGGGTATAGATGAGGGTATAAATTGATTTTAATGATTTTAAATATAAATTAAACAAGGGGTTGATACATAATATGCTTCTAATGTTAGATAATTATGACTCTTTTACCTTTAATATTGTTCAGTATTTTGCTCAATTGGGTGAGGATGTCAAGGTTGTTCGTAATGACGAAATTAGAGTTGACGATATAAAAGGGTTCAATCCCGATCGGATTGTCATATCACCAGGTCCCTGTTCGCCTGAAGAGGCTGGCATATCGGTGGCCGCAATCAGGGAGTACGCCGGAAGGATACCGATTCTTGGGGTCTGCCTGGGGCATCAGTCTATTGGTGCAGCCTTTGGAGGAAGGATTGTCCGAAGTGTTTCTCTTATGCATGGCAAGACATCACCTATCCACCATGATGGAAAGGAGATCTTTGAAGGGTTGCCCAACCCTTTTAATGCGACCCGTTATCATTCTCTGGTCGTTGAGCGTGAAACTCTCCCTGATTCTCTTGAAGTGACTGCCTGGGTTGAAAATTCCGAGATTATGGGTCTGCGCCACCGTACGCTGCCTGTCTGGGGGGTTCAGTTCCATCCTGAGTCCATACTTACGGAAGGTGGGATGGAACTTCTGGATAATTATCTGAGGCTTTCCCGCCAGTATGGGGTACAAAAATGAACGAACAGCTCAGGTGTGATTATCTGATTATTGGTGCCGGAATTATAGGTATGGCGCTTGCCCGTGATCTGCATTCCAGATTTCCTGCTGCTGATATCCTCGTGATTGAGAAGGAAGCTGACGTTGCTAAACATAGCAGTGGCCGGAACAGCGGTGTGCTTCATGCAGGATTTTACTATACGGCTGATTCGCTTAAAGCCCGTTTTACCCGTGATGGTAACAGGATTCTGAGAGAGTATGTAAAAGAGAGAGGGCTTGCAATCAACGAATGTCACAAAGTGGTGGTGGCTTCGGATGAGAGCGAGATTGAGGGAGTACGAGAGCTGCAGCGCCGTGGTGAGCGAAACGGTGTGGATGTCAGGATTATAGATGAGAAGGAGCTGGCAGAGATTGATCCAAATGCCAGAACCACTCGGATAGCATTGTATTCTCCAAGTACAGCAACCGTTGACCCTGCTCAGGTCTGTCATGCTTTAAAGGAGGATCTTGAAAGAACTGGCGTTCGTTTTATCTTTAGTCAGGGATACCGGCAACGTAAGGGTAATAGCGCTGTTGTCACCACAGGGGGTATGGTTATAGAGGCCGGTCTTATTATCAATGCTGCAGGGCTCTATGCAGATCATATTGCAAGGGATTACGGTTTCTCCCAAAATTACACAATAATCCCGTTTAAGGGGATATATCTAAGATACAGAGGCAAAGACAGGCCGGTGCGTACCAATATATATCCTGTTCCTAATCTGAAAAACCCTTTTCTGGGGGTTCATTATACCATTACCGTTGATGGAACTATTGAGATAGGCCCCACAGCTATCCCTGCCTTTTGGAGGGAGAACTACGTAGGGTTTGAAAATTTCAGTCTTGCCGAGCTGCTTGAGATTATCGGCTGGGAGTCAAGGCTGTTTCTGGCGGACAGTTTCGGGTTCCGTTCTCTCGCTTTTGAGGAGCTTCACAAGTACAATCGCTCATACTTTACAGGGCTTGCAACAAAGATGGTTAAGCAGATTGATACGGCAGGCTTCAATCAGTGGAGCAAGACAGGTATTCGGGCACAGCTGCTTAATAAAACTACAAAAGAACTGGTAATGGATTTTGTAGTAGAAGGGGATGCGCGGACAGTTCATGTCCTTAATGCGGTTTCTCCAGCGTTTACATGCAGCTTTCCGTTTGCTACCTGGGTTGTTGATAATTATATCCTGAAACAGTAGGGATCCTTGGTCGTAAGAGGGTCGTAACCCAGGTTGGCCGTGACTGCCGGACAGCCTCCACATACCGGTTTCAGCTTGCAATCGTTGCATGCTGATGAACCTTCCCTGTAACGTTGGGCAGTCGCAGAATTGTAGATATCTTCAAGACCTTCTACAAGGATGTTTCCAATAGGCGAAGGGTAATTGTTGCAGGCATGAACCTCTCCGTTTGCACGGATAGAGATGAAGTTGAATGCTGCTCCACAGCCAAATCCTGTGCAGCCTCCAAACAAAGACTTACCCTGTTCTTCGTTTATGATATTAAGCAGATTGTCTTTTGATGCCAGAACAGGGTGGCTTGGTATGGCTGCCAGATACTGTTGCAGAAAAGTACGGTATTCTTCTTTGGATGTTAATCTGATCTGATTGAGCCTTCCGGCATCAGGTGGTCTCTTGAAGGTAATTGTACCTGTAACTCCCTCCAACAGTTCAGCTAGTGGAATAATCTGATCAATATTGTTTCTGGTTATATTGACCATAACCATGCTGGGCAGACCCAATTCTGAAAGTAAATTCAGAAATTCTACTGTTTCTTTGAAATTGCCACTTCCCCTTAAAGAATCGTTATGCTGCTCAAGACCTTCAAGGCGTACCTGATAATAGACAGGACGCTGGATAGATATCAGCTTTTTAAGCTCTTCCCTAGAAACAGGATCTCCCAGAATTGAGGTCATTTGGGCATATTCTGAGGCCGCTTTGTAGATTTCAAAAAACTGTGGATTTGACAGCGGGCTATCTCCTGCAAAAGAGAGCTGTGGCTGAACAAAACGGTTCCAGCAGAAATCACGCATCTCCTTAATTAGTGTAACAGCCCGATTGTATGGAAAACTGTCTTGTTCTATGAAATCTATTGATGGTGAAAATGAAGTCTTTTTTTGATTCAGATCCCACTGCAGGGTAAAAACCTCGGCACTACAGTGCTGATTATCCTGCATATCTGTCATAAAAGTTTGAGTTCTGCGAATTCTGGATTGAGGCACCAGAAGTATCCCTTTGCGAACGGCATCCCAAACTACAGAATCGAACCAGGCAAGAGTTAATCCGCTTTTTAGTGCCTCCTCTTCAAGACTGATCTTTTTGTTTGCTATTTTTATTGCCATAAGATGATCAGGGAGAGCTATTTCAAATCGAAGATTTTTGTTTATAGGATCAGACCAGATAATAATCAGCTCATTTCCAGGTTCTACAAGCTCCATATCCTGTTTTTTCGCGAAAGTAAGAAGTGTGAGCAGATGTTTCCAGGAAACGGTAATGACCTGAATTGATGGATTTACAGTAACTGTTTCAATCTCATCAGTTGCCGGTAAAGGAATATTCATGGCGACATGGCATGCTAACTCAACACGTGCAAGTTCCGGTAGCCATTCAGGTTGGGTCAGGCCTGCAACCTCTTCCAAAAGGCCAGGAACTGTTTCAGGAACAAGTTCTGATAGAGGAACACCTATCAATCGGTTCCAGGCAGGTTGTCCAAGCAGTTTGCGTATAGTGGGAAAAATATCAGCTCTCCGAGGTTATGGATATGGCTTTCCATCAGAAAAGTTAAAATCTAGACAGTACTACAATCTCTAGGCATCAGTATAATCAGGAAATTGGCTACTTATCTGCCTTATGGTTTCAATACTGTCCAGAAATATATCTACAAGTTCCGGGTCAAATGCGGTGCCGGCATCTTTTTTCAACTCCTCGAGAACGGCGGACTGGTCCCAGGCTTCCTTGTAACATCGGCGGTTTGAAAGGGCGTCATATACATCGGCTATAGCTACTATACGTCCAAAAAGCGGGATCTCTTCCCCCTTCTTACCTCTGGCGGTTCCATCTTCTTTCTCATACCCGGGCAAAGGTTTAAGGGTTGCCAGGCTTATATGACCAGGATATCCGTTTCCGTCCCACCGCTCATGATGGTTAAGGGCAACGGCCGCCGCTGATTCATCAAGTTCCGAATAAATGTCAGGGAAGAGCCTTGCTCCATAAACAGTATGAAGTTTCATGACATCGTACTCTTCAGGTGTGAATTTTCCCGGTTTCTTTAAAATATTGTCCGATATTGCCACCTTGCCGACATCATGCAGCATGGCAGCCATCCTGAGTATGTCGCGGTTACGATCTATCTCTTCCTGGTTCAGCTCCTTGCTTGCTGCCCAACCTTCATAAAGTGCAACAGAATATGCCGCAACCCTGTTTACATGCGGTCCTGTTTCTTTGGGATCCCTTAATTCTGCCATACGGTTCATCCTGAGAATGATTTCACGGGTCATCTTTGCACGTTCTATCGCATTAGCTGCGGTGACTGCAAAGTAGCTGATGCCGCTCTCATCATGGCTGTCAAAGGGAGTTATGCCTCCTGTGCTATCCTTTGCATTAATCAGTTGCAGAACCCCTACCGTCTCTCCACGCATACTCGTCAGTGGAAGAACCAACTGTGAAACAGTCCGGTAATTTGTCATGTCGTCGAAAGAGCGATTGAATGAATAGGGAAGATTTTTATCAAGGTGATAGACATCAGGTATATTCAACTGATTGCCGGTGGCAGCAACATAACCCGCGATTGAGGTGTTATCCACACGGACAATTATATTTGTATAAACCGATTTCCTGTGAGGAGATAACTGGGTGTTGGTGGTATCATTCTGCGAATATCTGGCGGCCAGGATATTTCCATCTTTCACGTATATGGTACCTGCATCGCAGTTGGTAAAGTTTCTGGCCTCGGTCAGTATCTTTTCGAGCAGGAAATCAATATCCTTGATCTGGGATATGTCCAGGCCAAAGTTTAGAAGTTGTTGTAATGTTTCATTATAATTCTTCATTGGATTCCCCGTATTTTGCTATGTCTGTCTTACGCTCATTGTATCTCAAGATTATAGATTGGCAAGCTGCATTTTGGTTATTGATGATGCACGTTTTTTATTGCCGCTCGGCTCAGTATGCTCTAACATTGCAAAACCTTTTATGGAGGTTTTTATTTTGATATCTCGCCTTTTTGTTCTGTTTATTATCGTTATATCAATCTGTTTCCCCTCTGTTTCTATTGCGGATCAGCGTAATGACCCCCGTGAACAGGCTATTTCCGATACCCTTGACCTTTGGAGAGAGGGGAAATATGAGCAGATGTATAATCTGCTATCTCACAGAGGTAGTATGAACCGTGAACGGTTTGTCTCCATGCTGCGTGATGCCTCGTTAACTCCTTCCTGTTGCCATCTTAAACTCAATGATTTTAAGTTGATAAATGAAAAACGTACCACATCAAAGGTCTTTGCAAAAATAGGTATGGAAGGCCTTTCCATGACCAATTCCAGCCATAGCAGAGAATTTACTCTGGATCATGAGGAAGGGCGCTGGAAGATGAGGTTGGCAGATATCAAGGCAATCGCAGGTAAAAGTAAGAATAAAAAGAAAAAATAATATCAGATACAAGGAGCTATTGAGATGACTGAGCCTGTAAAGACAACCCCTCTTAACAAACAGCATCGTAACCTGGGTGCCTTAATGGCGCCATTTGGTGGATGGGATATGCCTATTCAATATGAGGGGATAATTGCCGAGCATCGCTGGTGTCGTGAGCAGGCAGCTCTTTTTGATATCTGCCATATGGGGGAGTTTCACTTTAAGGGGGATATCGTTTCGTCAGGTTTGGAGGATCTGTTTACCTTTTCAATCAAGGCCATTCCTGAAGGACGTTCCAAATATGGTTTTCTTCTCAACGAGAAGGGATGTATTGTTGATGACCTTATCGTTTTTCGGCTGGCTGATGATGAGGTGATGATTGTTGTAAATGCCGCTACCGCCCCTAATGATTTCAAAGTGATAAAATCCAGGCTGACTACGGGACAATTATCTGATATTACAGCAAATACTGCCAAACTTGATCTGCAGGGACCCCTTTCAAGAGAGGTTCTGGTTGAACTTTTGGGAGAGTGGGTCTCAGGGATCCCTTACTTCAGATTTGTGGAGCATGACCTTCTTGGATCTCCTGCTATTGTAAGCCGCACCGGTTATACAGGTGAACTTGGATATGAGATATTCCTTCCGGCTGATAAGGTTGTTGAACTGTGGGATATACTGCTTAAGGATGACAGGGTGAAGCCGGCAGGCCTGGGTGCCCGCGATGTATTGAGGCTGGAAATGGGATATTCGCTGTACGGTAACGATATTGATGAAACAACAACTCCTCTGGAGGCTGACCTTGGAGCCTTTGTAAAGCTGGATAAGCAGTTTGTCGGAAATGAGGCTCTGCTTTCAGAGAAGAATAAGCTTTCAGGCCGGATCAAGGTGCCTTTTAGGGTTACATCCCGTCGCACCCCACGGCATGGTTTTGGTATCTATGATGGTGATAAAAAGATAGGTGAAGTAACCAGCGGTGTTTTTTCTCCGATGCTTGGTTGTGGTATAGGACTTGGCTATGTTGAAACGGCTTACAGCGCTTTGGATACGGTTCTTTCCATAAGACAGGACAGAACCACTATGGATGCTGTTGTATGCAGTCTGCCATTTTATGATAAAGGATCATTACGCAGTTAAATCAATTTTGATGAAGGAGGAACTTTTATGAAACGTCTTGTAATCGCTGCTATGGGAGCCATGTTGATTGTACCTGCTGCTGCATCCGCTGTAGATATGATGAGGGAAGGTCAATGGGAGATTACTTCCCAGAGTGAAATGCCAGGAATGCCGATGAAGATCCCAGCTTCAACTATTAAGCATTGTTATACCAAAGAGGATGTTAAGGATCAAAAAAAGGTGATAGCCCGTGATGATAAATGCAAGCTTACTGACTACAAGGTATCCGGCAACAAGGTTACATGGGCTATGAAATGTACCGGTGAGGCTGCCGGAACATACACTGGCGAGACGGTTTTTGGAAAAGACAGCTATAACTCGATTATGAAGATGAATACCCAGGGTCATAAGATGACAGTCAAGGTAAAAGCCAGGCGTCTTGGAGACTGTCCTAAAAAGTAGTTAAACCGATAAGCCAGAATATTCAGATTGGAGGTATTTAAAAGATGTCAGAGATTTATTTTACAAAAGAGCATGAGTGGGTAAAGGTTAAAGGGAACAGTGCGGTTTGTGGCATAAGCGCACATGCTGCCCATGAACTTGGGGATATAACCTTTGTTGAGCTGCCAGAAATTGGTAAAAAGTTTAAGCAGGAGGAGGTAATGGCTGCCATTGAGTCTGTCAAGGCGGCTAGCGATATATATGCCCCTATTTCCGGCAAGGTTGTAAAGGTGAATATGGAGCTGGAAGATGCTCCTGAGAGGGTGAATGAATCTCCTGAAGATGCGGCATGGATGGTTGAACTGGAGATTGATGATTCAGGCGAGTTGACAAGACTGATGACTCAAGAGATGTATGACAACTATTTACAGACCCTGTAGGAGATTAACATAATGGAAACCAGTCACTACTGCCCGCATACACCTGAAGAGATTCAGGAGATGCTGGCCGCTACAGGGGTTGGAAGTATTGAAGAGCTATTTGACTCTATCCCCGAAGAACTACGCTGTAAGAGGTTTAATCTGCCGCCTGGAATGTCGGAATTTGAAACATATAACAGGCTGAAACAGCTCTGTTCTGAAAATTGCCAGGATCTTTCTCTTTTTATTGGCGGTGGCTACTATGATCATATAATTCCGGCCGCTGTTGACCATCTTTCAAACCGTGCAGAGTTTTATACAGCTTATACCCCATATCAGCCGGAATGTTCGCAAGGCACGCTTCAGGCGCTGTTTGAATATCAGACCGCTATTTGCCGTCTGACTGGCCTGGATGTCAGCAATGCATCGCTATATGATGGTGCAACAGCTCTGGCTGAGGCGGCTTTGATGGCTATTCGTACGACCAATCGCAGCAGGATTGTAGTGGATGGCTGTGTTTCTCCTATTGCAAGACAGGTGTTGGCAACGTATTTGTCACACCATGATGCTGAACTGGTTGAACTGGCTCCGCTTGATGGTCTGCTAAACCGGGCAGAGCTGATACATCAGCTCGATGACCAGGCAGCGGCGCTTTTGGTTCAATATCCTAATGTCTTTGGTTGCATAGATGATTTTACAGGTCTTGCGGATCAGGTTCATGCAAAAGGCGCGCTTCTTGTGACTGCTGTATATCCTGTTGCACTGGGGATTCTGAAATCACCTGGAGAACTGGGGGCTGATATTGCTGTTGGGGATGGTCAGTCCTTGGGAAATCCATTGTCGTTCGGGGGTCCTTCGTTCGGCTTCATGGCTGCCAGAAAGAGTCATATCCGAAACATACCAGGAAGAATTGTCGGAGAAACCGTTGATAAAAACGGTAAGCGCGGTTTTGTGCTTACGCTGCAGGCGCGTGAGCAACATATCAAACGTCACAAGGCCACTTCCAACATCTGTAGTAACCAGTCTCTATGTGCACTGCGCGGGCTCATTTTCCTCTCTGCAGTAGGCAAACAGGGGCTGGCAGATCTTGCCCGTCTTAATTATGACAAGGCTGAATATACCAAATCATCTCTGGCTAGGATCCCAGGTGTAACTGTTTTGCAAACTGCGCCAACCTTCAATGAGTTTACCATCAGCCTTCCCAAGCCGGCTGTTCAGGTTGTTGAGGCCTTGCTGGCCAGAGGTGTCGTAGCCGGCCTTCCTCTTGGCAGTTTTTATGATGGTTCTGAAAATCTGCTGGTTGTGACGGTTACTGAAAAGCGTACCAGGAAGGATATTGAACTGCTGGTGAAGGAGCTGGAGGTGGTTTTATGCAACTGATCTATGAAAAATCCGTTTCAGGCCGTCGGGGTGTGATGCTGCCTGCCTCTGATGTCCCCTCCGCAGCCTCCTTACCACAGAATCTTTTGAGGGCTGATACTGCTAATCTTCCTGAGATCTCCGAGCTGGATCTTGTCAGGCATTTTACCAATCTCTCTCGCCGGAACTTCTCTGTTGATACAAATTTTTATCCGCTTGGTTCTTGCACTATGAAGTACAATGCAAAGGTTTTGGAAAACGCAGCAGCTCTGTTTGCTCCGTTTCATCCGCTTACAGCTCTTCTGCCTGGAGGAGATTCTCTATGTCAGGGTAGTCTGGGGATGCTGTACGATCTTGGCCAGATGCTTGCTGATATTACCGGCATGGATGAAGTTACCACGCAGCCTTTGGCAGGAGCTCATGGCGAGATGACCGGTATGCTGCTTGTTGCGGCTTATCACAAGGCCAAGGGAAACAGGAAAAAATATGTGGTAGTCCCTGATTCCTCACATGGCA
This sequence comes from Geobacter sp. UBA2189, assembly GCA_002328035.1. Taxonomy (GTDB): domain Bacteria; phylum Desulfobacterota; class Desulfuromonadia; order Geobacterales; family Pseudopelobacteraceae; genus Trichlorobacter. Next base: position 36,975 of record DCVL01000064.1, on the reverse strand, counting down.
CAAATCCTGCGTCAGCCGCAATGGCAGGGTATGAGATAATAACTATCCCCACTGCTCCATATGGTGATATGGATCTTGAGCTGTTCAGGCAGGCTATGAACGGGGAAGTTGCAGCTGTTATGATGACCTGTCCAAATACTCTGGGGCTTTTTAATCCGTATATTAAAGATATAGCCGATATAGCTCACAGCCACGATGCCCTTATGTACTATGATGGCGCCAACCTTAACGCGATAATGGGTAAGGTTCGACCAGGTGATGTCGGTTTTGATGTTGTGCATTTAAATCTTCACAAGACCTTCGGAACCCCTCATGGCGGTGGTGGACCAGGTTCCGGTCCTGTAGGGGTTAAAAAATCCCTGATACCATTCCTTCCGATGCCCCGGATTATCCATGATGAGGTTGACGGAAAACTTAAACTACAGACCGACAATGAGCAATCTATTGGTCGTACAGCAAACTTCTTTGGCAACTTCGGGGTAATGGTGAAGGCCTACACCTACATGATTATGCTTGGTCGTGAAGGTCTGATTCAGGCCTCTGAACAGGCTGTGCTTAACGCCAACTATATCAAGGAAAAACTGAAAGCATATTACGACCTCCCTTACGACAAGACCTGTATGCACGAGGTTGTATTCTCGGCTTCAAACCAACTTGCCAAAGGTGTCCATGCCATTGATATTGCGAAGTTCCTGATTGATAAAGGTTACCATCCTCCAACAGTCTACTTTCCACTTATTGTCAAAGAGGCAATAATGATAGAACCTACAGAGACAGAGAGTAAGCAGACCATGGATGCCTTTATCGAGGTGATGATCGAGGCTGCAAGGCTTGCGGAAAATTCCCCCGATTCTTTTGCCGCCATGCCTGTCACCATGCCGGTAACACGTCTGGATGAAACCAGAGCGGCTAGAAGCCAGACAGTTTGCTACCTGGGATAAATATTATATGAAAATAGTATGGCGCCTCATTGATACCGGATTCTCTGAAGGCAGGGAGAACATGGCAATTGATGAGGCGCTTTTCCGTTGCTTTGTTCCGTTATCTTCAGATCCGGTTCTTAGGCTGTATGGTTGGGAACCTCCGGCGCTCTCGCTTGGGCGTTTCCAGAAAGCTGCCAATGACCTTGATCTTGAACGGTTTGTTACCGATAATCTGACTGTCGTACGCAGGATTACCGGCGGCGGAGCTATTTACCATGCTGATGAGCTGACCTACAGCCTTGTCTGTTCTCCAAAGCATATCCAGCCAGTATCCTCGGTTAAAGATTCTTTCCGTGTTCTGACCTCTTTTTTGCTAGGTTTTTACAGAGAATTGGGGCTGTCAGCAAACTATGCTGTTGATCTGAATCCTGATGACGTAAGACTTGGAGGACGTACCCCACTTTGTTTTGCGGGCAGGGAAAGTTACGATATTTTGATTGATGGACGCAAGATAGGCGGTAATGCCCAGCGTCGTTCCCGTCAGGTTATTTTTCAGCACGGTTCGATCCCCCTTAAAGACAGGCTTGTCGATTCGTTAGACTATTTAAGGGATAAACCGGAAGAGCTGACAGCAACCTCTCTCGAATCAGAGGGGATAAAATCAGGCAGGGATTTCCTTAAAAAGAGACTGCAAGAGCAGTTTAAAAGGCAGTTGGGGGTTGTACTGAGGCTGGATGCCTTGAGCGCTGAAGAGGAACGGCTTTCTCAGGAACTGCTTCATGGTAAATACAGCAGTGAAAAATGGAATCTGGAAGGCGATGAGGCGTGAAGATACAACGTAAACCTGAGTGGCTGCGTAAAAAGGTTTCCTCTGAAGTACAATCGGCAATGCGAGGATTACTCTCTGAACTGCAGTTGAATACCATCTGTCAGGAGGCGCTTTGTCCTAATATTGCTGAATGTTATGGCTCTGGACAGGCAAGTTTTATGATCCTGGGTAAGGATTGTACTCGTCAATGCAGTTTCTGCAACGTCGATAAAGGGTTGGCTCCATTACCACCGGATAGTGATGAACCACGTCGGCTGGCAGAGGCGGTTCTTCGGTTAAAACTCTCTAATCTGGTGATTACAAGTCCTACCCGTGATGATCTGCCTGATGGAGGGGCAGCGCATTTTGCCGCATCTGTTACTGCAATTTATGATCGTTTGCCTGAAATATCCATAGAACTTCTGGTTCCTGATTTTGCGGGGAGTATCCAATCCCTTAAAACCGTGTTGGCCTCTCGCCCCGCAATACTGGCTCATAATCTTGAAACGGTGCCAAGGCTCTATTCCGTGAGAAAAGGGGCTGACTATGTTCGCTCTTTAAAGCTCCTTGAACAGTCAGCGATTATATCACCTGATATACCTACAAAGTCTGGAATTATGCTGGGTTTGGGGGAAAAACTGGAAGAGGTTGAGGTTGTAATGGCTGATCTAAGAAATGCTGGTTGTTGTTTCTTGAGTCTGGGGCAGTATCTGGCGCCAAGCAGACGACATCATCCGGTTATTGATTACATCAGACCCGAACTGTTTGATGAACTCCGTCAGAAGGCTATAGAGTCAGGTTTCAGGCATGTCGAGAGCGCTCCGTACACGAGAAGCTCATACCATGCAGCCAACTACAAATAAAGGTTATTTGGATTTCATGGCGGGAAACAGATTCTGGCTTTTACTGTGCTTTTTCTGATTTCGGATTCTATAGTGGAATAACATTCAAACCTTATCTGATGAATAAATATTTCTAATGTGATGTGCTTGACAAGCCAAGATTGCTCGGTAATGTTACCCCCCAAAATTGGAGTTGCCTCAATCCTCCGAACCAGTGTTTCCCATTAAGCAATCTTGTCTCCACCACCCAAACGGCTCAACTCTTGCCGAAAGACGGCCACCCATTGAGTGTTAGGTTAGTGGCGCGTCAATAGTTCCAGGTTTTTAGTGCGAATGTTGGGTTTGCCCCCTATCAAGAAAGGACAAGGCTGCCCGGGCAGCGTTCTGCTCGGCGATTTTTTTGCTCTGACCTGTTCCTTTTCCTGTCATCTTTCCAGCCACTGAGACTACAGCGGTGAAGAGCTTAAGATGGTCAGGGCCTTCATCACCAATTATAGAGTAAGCCGGGGCGGGCAATTTCCTGGCTGCCAGCTGTTCCTGTAGCTCGCTTTTGGGGTCATTTAAACTGGCCGGATTAAATTTCAGTTCTGAAAGAGTGTCGCGGTATATCTGCTCAACTGTCTGCCTGGCAGCATCAAAACCGGCATCAAAATAGATGGCACCGATAATGGCCTCAAACACGTCAGCCAGAATTGAGGGTTTATTGCGCCCCCCTTCATTTTCAGTCCCTTTGCCCATCAGGATAAATGGCGCTATATTTGTGGCGATAGCCAGTTTGGCAAGACTTTTCTGATCAACCAGGGAGGAACGCAGCTTGGAGAGATTTCCTTCAGTGATATCAGGGAAATGTTTAAAAAGCAGGTCTGCCAGTAGCAATCCCAAAACTGCATCACCGAGAAATTCCAGTCGCTGATAGTCTTTAGAAGAATCCAGATTTGACTCGTTCAGGTAAGAAGGATGGGTTAGAGCCTGACGTAGCAGTTCAGGATTGTTGAATCTCTGTCCGAGGATATGTTCAAGGTGTTGTATTGACATGGTCGAAATTATACGGCAAGCCTGAAGAGGCTGCAAGTTGCTTTAACGATTGATTTGCATTGCCAATCTTTGGACAGATCCATATAATGCCTCATTTTATGGAGATGGTATGTTCATAACCTTTGAAGGTATAGAAGGTTGCGGTAAAAGCACGCAGATAAAGCTTCTTGCAAAAGTTCTGCAGCAGGAAGGCTACCGTCTGCTTCTGACACGTGAGCCTGGTGGCTGTCCGATTGCGGACAAGATAAGATCTCTGTTGCTGGACGCTGATAACAGCAGCATGCTTGGTACGACCGAGCTGATGCTTTATGCTGCGGCACGTGCTCAGCATGTTTCAGAGGTTATACGTCCTGCCCTTGATGATGGCACTGTTGTCCTCTGTGATCGTTTTAGCGATGCAACACGAGCCTATCAATCATTTGCGAGAGGAATTGATCGCCAGCGCATCGAAGCGCTTAATGATATGGCGTGCGAAGGGGTTTATCCCTTTCTGACAATTCTTATTGACTGTGAGGTTGAGACAGGATTGGGTCGTGCAAGACAGAGAATAGAATCTGCAACAGGTCCGCGGGAAGAACGTTTTGAGCTTGAATCTCTTGCTTTTCATCAAAGGGTACGCAACGGTTACCTGCAGCTTGCCGCCGAAGAGCCTGAAAGATTTCTGATAATAGATGGTTCTGATAATGTTGATAATGTTTTTAAAAATATATTAGCTGCGGTAATCCCGCGCTTGAGAGCTGTCTGCTGATGAAACTTGCTGCAATAAAGGGACAGAACAGGGTTATTGATGCCCTGAAACGTTCTATTTCAGTTAACAGGGTTGCTCATGCCTATCTCTTTGAAGGCCCTGACGGCTGTGGAAGACGTAGTGCGGCTCTTGCACTCATTCAGGCTCTCTTTTGCAAAGAACCGGTGGGTGGTGACGCCTGTAACAGATGTTCTTCCTGTTGCAAGCTCGTTTCTGGCAATCACCCTGATCTTCATCAGCTTCAACCGTTGCCAGACAAGCGTGATATAACAATCGAACAGGTTCGAGAGCTGCAGCAAATTCTTTCGCTAAGGCCTTTTGAATCAAGCCGCAAGGGATGCATTATTGAACCTGCAGAGCGGATGAATGAGAAGTCTGCCAATGCTATGCTTAAGACCCTGGAAGAACCTCCAGGGGACGCAATTATAATACTACTTGCAAACCAGTCTGACAGACTGCTTTCTACAATCCGTTCCAGATGCCAGCATCTCCGTTTTAGTACATTAGGGACTGACGTGGTTACAGGTATCCTGCTTGAAAAGGGATTTGAACAGGCCAGAGCTGCAAAGCTGGCTTCTCTTTCTGAAGGTAGCATGAAAAGGGCAATATCATTAGATGGAGAGTCGGATTTGGCAGATCGTGAAAAACTGCTTTCTCTACTGACCAACCTCTCTTCTGTAAGAATTGGAAGCATATTTGACCAATCCGAGTCTCTTGCTTCAGGCAGGGAGGAGGCGTTGCAAAGCTTTAAACTGATTATATCATTACTGCGCGATATGATGATTATACGTTCTTCAGGCTGTACAGATATAAGCAACAGCTTTCTATACCAGGAACTTGCTGATGAGGCTGCCCGTTTCACACAATCCTCAATACTTGATCTCTTAGAACTTGCAATCGCAGTAAGGAATGCAGTTCAGGGCAATGCCAATTCAAAGCTGGCTATTGAACATTTTATGATCGGCTATGCAGGTTTTAGAAAAGGAGTTTGATACGTGATACGTGTGGTATCCATACAGTTTAGCCCTGCCGGCAAGATGTACGACTTCAATGCCGGAACCCTTGATTTGAAACCTGGCGATAAGGTGATAGTTGAAACCGACAGGGGAATAAGTCTCGGAACTGTGATAGCAGGGGTGAAAGAGAAAGATGAGTTACTTTTTTTGCAGCCATTGGCTCAGGTGCAACGTTTATTGGGCTCTGAAGATGAGAAGACCCTGTCTCAACATTCCAGGTTGGAAAAAGAGGCCTATAGTTTTTGTTTGCAGAGGATAAGGGAACGCTGCATGGATATGAAACTCGTAAGGGTTGAATATCTTTTTGACGGCAGTAAGGCGATCTTTTATTTTACTGCAGACGGTCGTGTTGACTTTCGTGAATTGGTAAAAGATCTGGCTCACAGCTTTCATACCCGTATTGAAATGCGTCAGATTGGTGTTCGTGATGAGGCAAAAATGGTAGGTGGTCTCGGTATCTGCGGTCGTGAGCTTTGCTGCTCTTCATTCCTGCGAGAGTTTCAGCCTGTCTCTGTAAAGATGGCTAAAGAGCAGAATCTTGCTCTAAATCCATCAAAGATCTCTGGACAGTGTGGGCGTCTTTTGTGCTGCCTTGATTACGAATATGAAACCTACTGCGACCTGCGTAGAAACTTTCCCAAACAGGGTAAAAAGGTTTACACGCCACAATATGATGGCACAGTTGAAAAGGTGAATCTGCTCACGGGTGAAATGCTTATACGTCTTGAAGACGGAAAGCTGGCAACTGTTAATGCGAAGGAACTGCTTGATGAAAATGTTAATCTTACCAACCGGAAAGAACCATTGGATTCAAAGCTTGTTGCTGAAACAGCGGATTTGCAGAATGAAACTGTAAGAACTGAAAAACAGCATAAACCGTTTCAGCAAAAGATACCTCGTGTTGCCAAGCCTAATATTGATGACGTTGATTTAAAGACTCCTGCAGAAGATGCTGCTGTTATAGAACCGGTTGAATCTACTATTGAAACCTCAGTCGCTGCTGAACAGCAGCAAAAAAGTGATGGTAAAGAAAAACGGAAGAGAAGAAATCGCCGTCATCTCCATCGTAAACCGGCAGAAAAGAAAACAGGACAATAAAACCAGGAGCATTAAATTATGAGACCGACCTTTTATCTGACAACTCCAATCTACTATGTAAATGATGTGCCTCATATTGGTCATGCCTATACTACCGTTGCAGCCGATCTTCTGGCTCGTTACAAAAGGATGAAAGGTTTTGATGTCTTTTTTCTTACCGGTAGTGATGAGCATGGCCAAAAGGTCGAGAAGGCTGCACAGACTAACGGTGAAACCCCTTTGGAGCTTGCCGACAGGGTTGTAAAGCGTTTTCAGTCCCTTTGGCAGAAGCTTGGCGTTTCCAATAATGATTTTATCAGGACTACACAGGAAAGACACAAACTGGGAGTTACAAAAATATTCAGACAGTTGATGGAACAGGGAGATATCTATCTGGGTGAGTATGAGGATTGGTACTGTACTCCATGTGAGACTTTCTGGACAGAAACCCAGGTTGCCGAAGGCAAGTGTCCTGATTGTAACCGTCCGGTTGAGAAGCTTAAAGAGGAATCCTATTTCTTCAGGATGAGCGCCTATACTGAGCGTTTGCTTGCTTACATAGAAGATAATCCTGATTTTATCCAGCCCAAGAATCGGCGTAATGAGATAATCTCTTTTGTTAAAGAAGGTTTGAGGGATCTCTCGGTATCACGAACCTCTTTTTCGTGGGGCATTCCTGTTCCAGGCAATGAGCGTCATGTAATCTATGTCTGGTTTGACGCTCTTACAAACTATCTGACAGCACTCGGTTATCCTGATAAAGAAGGAAACTATGGACGTTACTGGCCTGCAGATGTCCATCTTATAGGCAAGGATATACTCCGTTTTCATACCGTGTATTGGCCTACCTTCCTCATGGCTGCAGGCCTTCCAATACCCAAAAAGGTTTTTGCCCATGGCTGGTGGACTGTTGAGGGACAGAAGATGTCCAAGTCACTCCAGAATGTTGTGGAACCAAATATGCTGATAGATAAGTATGGTGTTGATGTTGTACGCTATTTCCTTATGCGTGAGGTGCCGTTCGGGCTTGATGGGGATTTTTCTCACTCTTCGCTGATTAACAGAATTAACTCCGATCTGGCAAATGATCTTGGTAATCTTCTTTCCCGTTCAACTGCCATGTTGGCGAAGTATTTCAACGGAATCTTGCCAGATGCTGCAAACCTTTCGGATCTTGATACCGCATTGAAGCAAAAGACTGAAAATATGCTTTCTGTCGTTGACAACTGCATGGATGAGCTGGCTTTTAGTAAGGCGCTTCAGTCTATATGGGAAGTTATTTCAGCTGGAAACAAGTATATTGATGAGACTGCCCCATGGGCTATGGCTAAAGATCCTTCAAAGAAAGAACAGCTTGGAACTGTCATGTACTGTCTGCTTGAATCACAGCGTTTGATACATTCGGTTCTCTCTCCTTTCATGCCTGATACATCAAGAAAGGCTCTGGGATTTTTGGGGTGGGAGCAGGAACCTGATGCTGATAATCTTAAATGGGGATTGCTCTCAGCCGGTACAGTAATAGAAAAGGCAGAAGCTCTGTTTCCAAGGATAGATACAAAAGAGTAGCTCTAAAAATCAGTTAATAAAACGCCCCCTCTTTAAAAAGGAGGGGGCGTTTTATTTTAAAAAATTGAATGAAATCTACAGAGAGATAATTACCTCTTCTTCTTTGAAGATTTTTTATGCTCTACTGCGAAACTGCGGCCACCATTCTGCATAGGATCACCCTTGTATCCAAGAGCAGCCCAATCCATTCTTTTTGAACCCATATGGCATTCACCACATTGCAGGGCATTCTCTTTTGGAGCAACTTCATGTGGAGCAGATAACCATGCGATAGTATTTACAAACTGGAATTTACCGCTATATGGCAGTCCAAGATCCTGCCCACCGTCTTTAAGAGCTTTGTCCCAGTTGTAATGTTTCCATAGGGACTCGTATTGCTGGAATGTATTTAGGTACTTGAACTTGCTATCCATGGGCTGACTTCCAAGGAATATTTTGTATGGATAAATTTTTGCGGTCTTGTCCTTGATATCACCAATCGGTTTGGTTATAACCACCGGTTTTGAATGATCTTTTATTTTGTCTCCGACCATATACCGTTCGATCTTCCCGTTGTACCAGGCGTAAGCAGGAACATAGTTCATGTTCCATTTAAATGTGCCTTTCTTCTTCATAAAGGTTTCCATATCAAACTCTTCTTTGGGTTCAATATTTTTACCTACATCAGACCACCACCAGCCTACTTTAGTTGCCTGCCCACGCGAAATAGTTGGGATGTGACAGGTCTGACAGGCAACCGACGAGACATGCTTATCAATAATTGCCTTGTTTTTAGACTTCTGGTGAGGCGCTTTCGTTCCAGAGTGGCAGTCGGTACATTCTACATGCGCATCGTAATGAGCCATCATGCTTGATGCCCCGGATATTTTGTGATCAGTAGTTTTGTGACAGTCCTGGCAGAGAAGCCCTGCGCCGCCCTTCTCTTTTTTTGCCATATGGACATCTCTGAACTTGTCGCCGTTCAAAAGTGTTGAATCTAGTCCTGGTGATTTTACGTTATCACCACCACCACCGTAGAAATGACAGTAGCCGCAATTCTGCAACCCTGGTTTAGCAACAGATTTTGCTGCAGCTTCAATATTCATGGAACCTTTTTTGATTGCAGACTGATCTATATCGCAACCAACAGCAGCCCGTTCATAATTTTTCTGAGCATGGCATACAAGACAATCAACCCTTGTCTTGTCCTTGTGATCAAACGTGCTTCTTGTCCAGCCATAACCGGCATGGCACTTGCCACAGGACTCCATAGGAAGTGCATCCTTACCGTTGAATACAGTTGTACAGAAGTTGTTGATCATATTAAACTTACCGTACTCTTTACTGCTCTTTTCCATCCCCTTCACATGATTGGGAGTGCCCTTCCAGTTCCAGTGAGTTGTTTTCATAAAGTCAGCTGCCTGCTTATCATGGCACTCAAGGCACTGCTTTGTTACATCTCTTCCTTCCTTAAGTGGCCCCGTAACAAATTCGGAGTGATCTACACCAGCAATTGAAATGGAAGCCATTTGTAACATAACAGCAGATACAGAAACTGCAGCTATCAAAAAACCTTTCATACACAAACCCCTTTCCTCTTTATTATGCTTCAAAGCCGTTTACAGATATCAAAACTAAAACAATAAATCAATATAATCGAATGTTATAAATTTTAAATCATGTTGGAATGAAGTTTTTATTCAAGTCCATCTTCTGCTATTTTAATGGCTTTGCGTACAGCCATTGCCTTGTTCAAGGTTTCATGCCATTCAGCAACAGGATCAGAATCTGCCACAATTCCCGCACCAGCCTGAAGGTGTACCTTTCCATCCTTTACGACCAGTGTTCTTATTGCAATGGCGAGATCCATGTTGCCGCAAAATGAAATGTAGCCGACTGCCCCACCGTAGATACCTCGACAGGCCGGTTCAAGTTCATCAATAATCTCCATAGCCCTTATCTTTGGGGCACCAGAGAGGGTTCCTGCCGGAAATGTCGCTCTTACAAGATCAAAGGCATCTTTATCTGAAAGCAACTTTCCACGGACGTTAGAGACGATATGCATAACATGCGAGTAACGCTCTATCACCATCAGTTCGCTGACCTCTACACTGCCTGTTTTGCAGACCCGGCCAAGATCGTTTCGTCCAAGGTCAACAAGCATTACGTGCTCTGCTAGCTCCTTAGGGTCTTTAAGGAGTTCATCAGAGAGCCTTGAGTCTTCCTCCTGGGTTTTACCTCTTGGACGTGTGCCGGCTATAGGGCGAAGTTCTACCCTGTTTCCCTCTTTTCGAACCATTACCTCTGGTGAGGCTCCGGTTACAACGGTATCTCCGCATCTTAGAAAAAACATATAAGGAGATGGATTAAGGGTACGAAGCACACGATAAATGTCAAAAGGATCAACAGTAAGATCTCCAGACATCCTCTGGGAAAGGACCACCTGAATGATGTCACCTGCACGTACGTACTCTTTGGCTTTAATGACCGCAGCCTCAAAATCTGTCTTTTTTACATTGGAGGTAAAGGTAACAGAACTTGCTGAAGGTACGGTAGCTGTCTGGGTTGCAAGAGGTGCACGAAGACGCAAGATCATCTTTTCTATCCTGGAAACAGCATCATTGTATATCTCTTCGGGGGATAGTTTTTCATCCAGATATGCTGTTGCTACTACCTGAATCTTCTGTTTTACGTTGTCAAATATCAGAAGTGAATCAGTAATCAGAAAGAACGAATCATATGCTCCAATAGTGTCAGCTTTTACTGTTTTTAGATTTTCAAAGTTACGGATCATGTCGTAGCCTAGGTAACCTACAGCCCCACCAGTAAATCTGGGTAAACCTGGAAGCTCAACAGGCTTGTATACCGACATTATTTCTTTCAATAACTTAGTTGGATCTTCAGCTTCCTGTATTAAAGATGTTGAACCACGTATCGTTTCAACTTTATTGCCTTTTGAACGGAAAACCATAAAGGGGTTTGAGCCTATAAAGCTGTACCTTGCCCATTTTTCACCACCTTCAATACTTTCAAGCAGAAATGAGTAAACTCCGTCGTCAATCTTGCGGAATGCGGTTACCGGAGTATCCATATCCGCCATGATTTCAGAATAAACCGGTATAAGATTACCTTTTTCAGCCAGACGGCAGAAGCCTTCAAAATCAGGGAATGCCATTGCAGCTCCAATATCAGATTTAATGAATAAGAAGGCTAGCATAGGGTATATTCAGTGTCAATCTTGCACCTTCCCCTTTTCATTGAAGAGAGTTGTGATATAGTTACCTGAAAATCCATGGCAGGAGAAAATCCATGAAACAGACAAATATTTTGCTTCAAAGTGATACAAATGAACTGGAGATTGTGGAATTTCGTGTGGATGAGATGGATTCAAAAGGGAATCTTGTCCCTTGTCATTATGGAGTGAACGTAGCTAAGGTTCGAGAAATAATTCGTCTGCCCAAGCTTACAAAAGCGCTTAATACATCTGATTCTGTTGAAGGGATGATAAAACTGAGGGAGAAGGTTATACCTGTTCTTAATCTCTCAAAGATCCTGAATAAATATTCAGGAGAACTTATAGCTGACAGGGTGATAGTGCTTGAATTCAACAATCTAATGGTTGGTGTACTGGTCCATTCTGTCTCACGAATATACAGAATTTCATGGAAAAATGTCGAGGCGCCTTCTTCGGCAGTATATTCAGATCAGGTTACCGGCTTGGTCAAGATGGAAGATCGGATAATCCTTGTTCTGGATTTCGAGAAGATAGTTGCAGAATTCTGTTCTTCAAGCGCGTTAAAACCGCTATCTGCTGAGCAGCTCCTGGAGTCAGGCGGTAATGATCGTACAAGCAAAACAATCCTTGTTGCCGATGATTCTCCATTTATACGTGGCACAATGTGTAGCGCTCTTCGGGGAGCTGGATACAATGTGGAGGAAGCTGTAAACGGCCTGGAGGCCTGGGAGAAGATTCAGAAGAGGGTGCAGCAGGCTGCTCAGGATGGCGTGTCGTTCCGTTCAAGGTTGCAGCTTTTAATCACTGATGTGGAGATGCCGCAGATGGATGGTCTGCATCTGACCTCTCTTGTCCGTAAAGAGGATAGCCTTAAAGAACTTCCAATAATAATCTTTTCTTCACTTGCCTCAGAAGACAATATACGGAAGTGGCATGACCTTGGGGCGCAGCAGATACTCACAAAGCCTGATCTTCCCAATCTTGTCAAATATGCTGATCAGTACACTGTCTGATAAAAACAGCCGTTTAATATTATTAAGAGGGAGCTATTAAGGCTCCCTTTTTTTGGTTGACATCTAACCCCTCTTTCTGGTTTAGTGCCGCCACTGTAAACGCCATAACTATACAAAATAACTAAATTTTTTTAAGTAACACTAAAACAATTTCAACATTACTTTCGATTTCATCGAACATTATGGAGGTCTATGCATGAAAAAGATTAACAAGTTCCGTAAGGTAATGGCGGCGAACCGTGGCGAGATAGCCATTCGTATTTTCAGAGCCTGTACCGAGCTGGGTATAGGAACCGTTGCCCTCTATTCTGAAGAGGATAAGCTTTCTCTACACCGTTACAAAGCTGACGAGGCCTATCTTATTGGTAAAGGGAAGGCACCGATAGATGCATATTTGGGTATTGACGAGATTATTGCCCTTGCCATTAAGGCGGATGTAGACGCTATACATCCGGGTTACGGTTTTCTGGCCGAGAATGCCGAATTTGCCGAGAAGTGTGAAGAAGCAGGTATTGCTTTTATCGGGCCTGATGCATCAATGCAGCGCGCCCTTGGAGATAAGGTGGCAGGCCGCAAGGCTGCAATAGCTGCGGATGTACCTGTTGTACCTGGCACAGAAGACCCGATTGAGAAGGAAGAGGAGGCGCTTAAATTTGCCAAGGAAAACGGCTACCCTATTATAATAAAGGCTGCGGCTGGTGGTGGTGGCCGTGGCATGAGGGTGGCAAGAAACAAAAAAGAGCTGCTGGAAGGACTGGTTGCTGCAGCCAGCGAGGCAAAGGCAGCATTTGGCAATGCCACAGTATTTCTTGAGAGATACATTGAAAATCCAAAGCATATTGAGGTTCAGGTGCTGGGTGACAATTACGGCAATCTGGTTCACTTCTTTGAACGGGACTGTTCCATACAGCGCCGTCACCAGAAGGTTGTTGAATTTGCCCCTTCCCTCTGTCTGACCCAGCAGCAAAGACAGGAGATTTGCACCGCAGCGCTCAAGATCGCCGGACAGGTAAAATACAGGAATGCCGGAACTGTAGAGTTTCTGGTAGATCAGGAAGATAATTTCTACTTTATAGAGATGAACCCACGGATACAGGTTGAGCATACTGTAACCGAGATGATAACCGGACGTAATCTTGTTCAGAATCAGATTCTTATTGCCGAAGGCTACAAGCTGTCTGACCCTGAAATAAATATACCTTCGCAAAGCTCAATTGATATGCGTGGCTATGCCATCCAGTGCCGGATTACCACTGAAGATCCTTCAAATAACTTTGCGCCGGATTTTGGAACACTTACTACCTACCGTTCGGCTGCAGGTGCGGGTATCCGCCTTGATGCCGGCAATGCCTTTACAGGTTCCAAGATTACTCCCCACTATGATTCACTACTTGTTAAAGTCAGCTCGTGGGGGCTGAACTTTAAGGATGCATCCTCAATCATGCATCGTGCCCTGCAGGAGTTCCGTGTGCGTGGTGTAAAAACCAACATAAGCTTCCTTGAAAATGTCATCACTCATCCGGTGTTTCTCCATGGCAAGTGTGATACATCTTTTATAGAGAAACATCCTGAGCTTTTGAATTTTCGTGAAAAACAGGACAGAGCCAGCAAGGTGCTGTCGTTCCTGGGTGACGTTATTGTCAACGGTTCTACAGGGATCGTAAAACCTCTCAAATCATCTGAACTTATTGAGGCCAGGGTTCCTGACATTGACTACAGCCAGCCCCGTCCATCTGGTTCCCGCGACCTCTTCATGAAGCTTGGTGCCGAAGGACTCTCCAAATGGATTCTGGAGCAGAAGAAGCTCCTGATTACTGACACAACCATGCGGGATGCTCACCAGTCAAACCTTGCTACACGGGTTCGTTCCTACGATATCCTCAAGATTGCCGAGCCGACCTCCTACTTGGGAGCCGACCTGTTTTCTCTTGAATGCTGGGGTGGAGCCACATTTGATGTCTCGATGCGCTTCCTTAAGGAATGCCCATGGCAGAGGCTTCACAAACTTTCCGAGTCAATTCCCAATATACTTTTTCAGATGCTCCTCCGTGGTTCAAATGCCGTGGGTTATACCAACTATCCTGATAATGTTGTTCAGAAATTTGTAGAAGAGGCTGCAAATTCGGGTATTGATATATTCAGGGTCTTTGATTCACTTAACTGGACAACAGGTATGCAGGTGGCAATGGAAGCGGTTCGTAAAAGCGGCAAGATCTGTGAGGCTGCCATCTGTTACACAGGGGACATAACTGACCCGAAACGGGATAAATATCCTCTTGAATATTATATAAATATGGCCAAAGAGCTTGAAAAGATGGGGGCTCACATACTGGCTATCAAGGATATGGCAGGGCTTCTCAAGCCGATGGCCGCCTACAAGCTGGTCAAGGCGCTTAAGGAAAGCATATCTATTCCTGTACATCTGCATACACATGATACATCCAGCAACGGTTCTGCCATGCTGTTAAAGGCGAGTGAGGCAGGGGTTGATATTGTTGATGCGGCTCTTTCTTCCCTGTCTGGTCTTACGGCGCAGCCGAACCTGAATGCACTGGTTGCCACCCTGGAAGGTACAGAGAGGGATCCTCATCTGAATAGCGCTGGCCTGCAAAAACTTGCCAACTACTGGGAGACCGTACGGGATTATTATGCACCATTTGAATCAGGTCTTAAATCCGGTACCGCAGAGGTTTATCACCATGAGATCCCTGGCGGCCAGTATTCAAACTTCAAACCCCAGGTGGCCGGTCTGGGGCTTATTGAAAGATGGGAAGAGTGCAAGGAGATGTTCCATAAGGTAAACATGATGTTTGGTGATATAGTCAAGGTAACACCTTCTTCCAAGGTAGTTGGTGATATGGCTATGTTTCTTGTAAAAAACAACCTGGAACCTGAGGATGTCTTTACAACCAAAGAGGATCTAGCATTCCCTGAATCGGTTGTAGGTATGTTCAAAGGCATGTTGGGACAACCTTATCAGGGGTGGCCGCAAGAGCTGCAGAGGATTATCCTGAAAGGGCAGCAGCCTATTACCTGTCGACCTGGCGAACTACTTGAACCAGTTGATTTTGTTGAAGAACGCTTCAAACTTGAAGAAAAACTTGGTCACAAACTTGATGATAAGGCCCTGATTTCAGCTATTCTTTACCCCAACGTATATCCTGATTTTGACAGACATAGGCAGGAATATTCCGATACATCGGTTATACCAACACCAATATTCTTCTATGGACTTGAACCTGGGCAGGAGACATCGCTTGATATTGAACCAGGCAAGACATTGATCATAAAGCTGAATGCCATAGGCAAGCTTCAGTCAGATGGTACCCGTGCGGTATATTTTGAGCTAAACGGCAATAACCGTTCTGTTCTGATTCGTGATCAGTCAGTCCAGAATAGTGATGCTATAAGGGAGAAGGCCGATAAGGGGAACGCCACCCATGTTGGCGCTCCGATGCCTGGCAAGGTTATAAAGGTGAATGTAAAGCCTGGCGATGATGTTAAGGCGGGAGATGTGCTTATAGTTACGGAGGCAATGAAGATGGAGACAAACATAAAGGCGAAGGCTGATGCCAAAATTGGAGAGGTGAAGTTTAAGGAAGGTGACAAGGTTGAAAAGGAAGATCTTGTGATTGTGCTTGCTTAAACAGTTTGAATAGTTGCAATTAAAGAAACGCCCTGTTGCTGTTTATGAAGCGGGGCGTTTCTTATTTATTAACATATTCACGAACACGGAACCTTGCTCCGAGGGCTTTTGCTATAATCCTGCATTCCTCCGTATCAACGCCTGGTAAATTAACTACTGTTGCGGTTACATCATCAATATGTCGAGTTGCCTCTCTGATAAAATCAGTGACCCCCATATATCCGTCATCATTAAAGGGGGTCTTGCATAAACGTTTGTAAGTCGAAGAATCCTGAGCATTAAGGCTTATAGATATGCTGTCAACCAGTCCGGCCAGTTCAGGCAGGATGTTGCGACCATGTGCCAGATTTGCCTGCCCGTCTGTGTTAATTCTGATACGGTAACCACGATGTTTCAGCTCGCATGCGAGCTGTTTGACAAGTTCCAGTCGGATAAGAGGTTCTCCATAGCCGCAAAAAACGATCTCCTCAATTGTATCAGGGGTGTCAATAGCAGCCATAACCTCTTCAAATCCAGGTTCATGTTCAAGTTGGAGGTTGTTTCCGTTAAAGTCAAAATCTTTAAATTTCGGACAGAAGATACAACTGTTTGAACAGCGGTTTGTGATGTTCAGATAAAGTGAGTTACTGATTTGGTAAGCCATCTTTGTTGAGCTATCCCATGACGGAATACGGAAAAGCCTTCCGGCATTCATGGTTGTAATCCATCCAAGCTCGTCTAGGGTCATTCCCCTCAGCTCAGCAACTTTCTGTCCGGTAATAGCTGTATAAGCAGGTTCATTCCTTTTACCACGATATGGAACAGGTGACAGGTATGGGCAGTCAGTTTCAAGTAACAGCCGTTCAAGAGGAATGTTTCGTACCACCTCTCTCAGCTGCTCGTTTGAAGGGTAGGTGACTGTGCCAGGTATGGAAATATGCAATCCCTGCTCTATGCATTTAATCGCAAAATCAAAATCTCCGGAAAAGCAATGCATAACTCCACGCTTTATTCCGGCTTTTTTAATCATATCGAGTGTTTCTCCGTGGGCATCCCTGTCATGTATAACTACAGGCTTATCCAGTTCTTTTGCAATCTGTAGAAAACGGCTGAATACCCGTTCCTGTTCTTCACGCGTGGAGTTGTTTCTATAAAAATCAAGACCTATTTCACCAATAGCCACGCACTTTTCACTCCTTTTAACAAGCGCTATTATATCGGTCAGGTTTTCTTCATCAACCACTTTGGCATCATGAGGATGTATACCTGCGGTAAAGTATAAGAAAGGGTATTTTTCTGCTATTAAAGAGGCTTGAATGCTTGATTTGAGATCAGTGCCGACAACAACCATCCCTTTTACTCCGGCAGATTCAGCCCGTTTCAGCATCTCCTCCCAATCAGCCTTGAAGTCATCGTAGTAGATATGGCAGTGAGTATCTATAATAATTGGCATTTTGTTCAACTTTCTATAGTTTCGGATAAATGGCATTTTACAGAGACAAATTATACGTTGCTGACAAACAAGGTTGCAAGCATGTTGATCTGCCCAGTATACAGAATTTAACAAGTCTGTTTCATAAATTGGTTGAATTTAGGCAATGCACCATGATATATCAAATGCAGTTTTATAATGACGTAAATGGTTTAATCTTACTAATGTTTTTTTATTAAAAATAACGATTTTATTTTGTATTTCCGGGAGGAATTTTCATGATTATCATGGCGTTGAACTGCGGCAGCTCTTCGGTCAAATACCAGTTGTTTGACTGGGAGAAAAAAGTGGTTGTTGCCAAAGGGATGGTTGAGAGGGTTATTGTCGGAGATTCTTTTATAATGCATGAAGTTCCAGGCAAGGAAGCTTACAAGCTTGAGCAGGATTGCACGGATCATAAGGCTGCCATTGATCTGCTTATCAGGATAGTAACGGACTCGGAACATGGTGTGCTTAAGTCTGTTTCAGAGATTTCTGCTGTAGGGCATCGTGTTGTTCATGGTGGAGAAAAATTTACCTGTTCTGTAATGATTGATGATGGTGTTCTTGATGCAGTGAAGGATGTGCAGCATCTGGCTCCATTGCATAATCCGCCAAATATAGAGGGGATTGAGGCTGCCCGTCTGCTTATGCCTGATATTCCGCATGTTGCCATTTTTGATACAGCATTCCACCAGACAATGCCTGAGTATGCCTTCCTGTATCCTGTCCCTTTTGAATGGTATGAACATCATGGTGTAAGGCGTTATGGTTTTCACGGCACCTCTCATCTCTACGTCTCCAAACGTGCTGCAATGCTTCTGGGTAAGCCATCCTCAGAATGTAATATCATTACGATGCATATCGGAAACGGTGTTTCTCACTGTGCCATAAAGGGCGGTATCTCAGTTGATACCACAATGGGTCTTACTCCTCTTGAAGGGGCTGTAATGGGTACACGTTGTGGAGATATAGATCCCGCAATCCCTGCATTTATGATGCAGAAAGAAAACCTCTCGGCCAAAGAGATAGACAGCGTGCTGAACAAGAAGAGCGGCATACTGGGGATTACAGGTCGTTACACTGACCGTCGGGATGTTATAGAGCATGCGGCGCAAGGGGATCATCGCTGTCAACTGGCTCTTGATGTCGAGGCGTACCGCCTTAAAAAGTACATTGGAGGCTATATGGCTGCCATAGGAAAGCTTGATGCGGTTGTATTTACTGCAGGGGTTGGAGAGATGGGGGCTGTTATCCGCGAAAAAGCTATAGAAGGTCTGGAGCATATCGGCATCTTCCTTGATCGTGAACGGAATGCCGGTGCTATGACACGTAAACGTGAATCTCTGATTACTACCGATGATTCTCCAGTAAAAGTTTTTGTAATACCAACCGATGAGGAGTTGGTATTTACAGAGGATGTTGTAGCTATCCTTAACGGCACTTATACAGACCATATGAACTTTGAGTATTCTTTTTCAAAGCCCGAGTTTGAAAGAAAATAGAATAAGGACGATAGATGTTTTAAACGCCCCGGAACGCTGGTATCCGGGGCGTTTTTTGTTCTTCATCTGTTTCCTACAGCAATTTCCTCCTGCAAACCCTCCATTACCGCTTTGACCTCAGCCAACATATCTGCAGCCTGTGATGATTTTTCATACTTAAGATACATTTTATAAAATTTTAAGGCATCTTCCATTCGCTCCTGATCCATGCAGATACTACCAAGTGTCAGGTAGGCCATACTAAAGTCAGGAGCAAATTTTACCGCCATCTTGCAGTTTTCCTCTGCAAGGTCATATTCCTGCAGATCATAATATAACTCACCCAGGCTGTGATAAGCATTGGGATCCTGGGGATCCTGGAAGATGGCCTTCTGGTATAGTTCTATGGCAGCCTTCTGGTTTCCTGTAGCATAGTACAGATCACCCAGGGCGTTTAAGGCAAAGATATTTTCTGGTTCTTTTTCAATTGCCTGGCTGAATGCCTGTGCTGCCTCTTCAGCTTTTTCAAGGGCATTATAGACAAGACCTATGCTGACTAAGGCATCTGCATCATCAGGATCCAGGCGAAGTACAGATCTGTACTGTTCAAGAGCTTCCTGATATTTTGCTGTCTCGAATAGCAGATCTCCCAAGGTTGTCAGGGCATCAGGGTCATCCGGTGAGAAAGAAAGTCCGGTTCTGTAAGCTCTTATAGCCTCTTCAATATCGCCAAGTTCAGCAAGAACATCGCCATGGTAAAAATGTGCATCAGGGTCGTCATTTGTCTTTTTTAAATATGAATTAATGATTTTAAGTGCTTCTGCAGGATTACCGTTGTCAAGCAGTGCAAGGGCATTTCCAAGTTCTCTGTTTAACGTTTTTGGTTCCATTCAGACTCCTCCATATATATGGTATATACATTTTGTATTATCTATTTTATTAAAATTTATGTAGAGCTGTTGCAATGATACAGGTTTATCTTATACTGTAAACAATATACTTTTATTGGGGCATGACATGCATCATGAACAGGTACAACATTCCCTGGGTCTCAGGACGTTGGAGGATATCAGCAGTATAATTCTGCATTCACATGATTTGCAGGAAACGCTTGATAATATTGTTAATATTGTTGCCAAAAGAATGGGTAGCGAAGTCTGCTCAATCTATCTGCTTGAGGATGATGGAGAAACACTTGTATTAAAAGCAAGTAAAGGACTTTCAAAAAGTTCAGTTGGCAAGATCAAGATGAATACATCTGAAGGGTTGAGCGGTCTTGTTGTTCAGACACGAGATATGGTGATGACAGACAATGCCCCTGCTCATCCCCGTTACAAATATTTCAAGGCCTCAAAGGAAGAGAAATATCTTTCATTTCTAGGGCTGCCTCTGTTTGAACGAAAGACTCCGATAGGTGTAATTGTTATCCAGACGGTTGTTGCCCGCCGTTTTACTGAAGATGAAATTAGTGTTCTCCGTACTATTACCTTCCAGATAAGCAGTATTGTTCTTAACGCCAAGCTGCTTAACTCGATTCAGACCAAAGAGCAGGAAAGAGCCTATTATGAACAGGAACTGGCCAGATTCAAGGTAAACAGCCACGGTAACGAACGGAATGAGCATGGCGCTAACCTTCTAAAATCCAGCTCTTTGGAGGGGATGGCGGTTTCTCCAGGTTTTAGCTGCGGCAAGGTTTATATCCTTGATCGTTTCAGCGACAAGGTACTCAAGGTAGCAAAGGTGGACACGGTTGATGAGGAATTACACAAGTTCAGACTGGCTCTTGAGAAGGTTACCATAAAAACCATCTATATGGAAAAACGGGTCAGTGAGCTCCTTTCTGAGGGTGATGCCGCTATTTTTCATACGCATCTGATGATTCTTGAAGATAGAGGCTTTGTAAACAAGATCCATGACTTGATTGAACAGGGGCTTGGAGCAACCCGTGCGGTTCATGAAGTGGTTCAGGGGTATATTGAGGTTTTTTCAGCCATGGAAGATCCATATCTTAGGGAACGTTCCGCTGATATGGAGGATATTGGTCACAGGATTATTGATGTACTCGAAGGAAATGAAACCAACGAAGTAAAACTGAAGGAAAAACGGGTGATTGTGGCTGAGGATATTTTTCCATCTGATATGGCAATGCTGGATCATGAAAAGATTCTGGCTATCGTAACTGAAAAGGGAAACATATATTCTCATTCTGCTATTATGTCAAAATCATTGGGTATTCCTGCAGTTGTAGGTGTAAATGGGCTTTTACATGCTGCAAATTTAAAAGATGAGATGATAGTTGACGGAACTTCAGGCCATATCTATCTGAACCCGGAAAAACATATCCGCCATGAGTATCAGAGGCTTGAAAAAGAGTATGCCTGCCGCCTTAAAGAACTGGAACCGTTAAGGGATCTGCCTGCTATAACCAGCGATGGCATCCGTATACTTCTGCGCGCAAATATAGGTCTTGTTTCAGATATAAGAACTGCTGTTGCAAATGGAGCCGAGGGGGTAGGGCTTTACCGGACTGAATTCCCGTATATGGCAAGAAAATCATTTCCTAACCGTTATGAGCAGGCTGCTCTCTACAAAAGAGTCCTTGAAGGTTTCCCTAATCAGCCTGTTAATATACGTACTCTTGATATTGGTGCCGACAAGGGGTTGTCCTATTTTACCTATCCACATGAAGACAACCCTTTTTTAGGATGGCGTTCGATAAGGGTCTCTCTTGATGAACAGGAAATATTCAAGGAACAGTTGGCTGGTATTATTATTGCGGCACCCTCAGGTCAGGCCACCATAATGTTTCCGCTTATAAGTTGCCTTGATGAGGTTCGCAAGATCAGGCAGATAATGAATTCGGTTATATTGGAACTTAAAAGAGAAGGTTGCGATACATGTACTGAACTTCCTATGGGAATAATGGTTGAGGTTCCTGCAGCCGTTCAGATCGTTGAACTTCTTGCCAAAGAGGTAGACTATCTTAGTATTGGCACAAACGATCTGATTCAATACATGCTTGCTGCTGACAGAAATAATCCGAAGGTAAAGGCCTACTATGAACAGCATCATCCAGCTGTTTTGCATGCAATAAAGCGTGTGGCTGATGTTGGCAGTAAAATGGGAAAAAAGGTATCGGTTTGCGGTGAGATGGCAGCAGATCCTTTGAATGCGCTGTTGCTTATTGGCATGGGGATAAGAGAATTCAGCCTTTCAGCACCTGGCATACCTCTTGTAAAACAGGCGATCAGGAACCATTCCTTGCGTTTATGCCAAGCCATGGCTCGTAAGGTGCTTTCCTTTGATAATGGTTCAGATATAAAGGAATATCTTGCAAAACGACGTAAAGAACTTTTTGGTTAGAACAGATATCATCTTGAATGCCTGGTTGAGGTTAAAGACTTTTTATCGGAAGAGAGATAATCTGAAAGAAATGCCTGCTTATATGCCATGAATCGGTTGTCTGCAATGGCTTGGCGGATCTCTGACATCATCTGCAGATAAAAAGTTATATTATGAATGGCTGACAGCACTGCGGATAATACCTCATTTGCTGCAAAAAGGTGATGCAGATAGGCGCGGGTGAAGTTCTGGCAGGTATAGCAGTTGCATGATGGATCAATCGGGAAAAAATCACGTTTGTAGTTCTTGTTGCTGACCCGTATCTTGCCCCGCCTGGTAAAAAGGGTTGCACTGCGTGCATAACGTGTAGGGATCACACAGTCAAACATATCAACGCCACGCTCCACACTTTCCATAATATCTTCCGGCAAACCTACACCCATAAGGTAACGTGGTTTATCCTCTGGCAGGTGTGGTGCAGTCCATCCTACTACCCGTTTTAAAAGTTCCAGTCCTTCTCCGACACTTACCCCTCCAATGGCGTACCCGGGAAGATCAAGCTTGCGCATCTCTCTGGCACAGAAAATCCGGAGATCTTCATAAACCGAGCCTTGCACAATGCCAAAAAGAGACTGTTTGTCATTTGTCCATGCTTTCTGGCATTCCTTAAGCCAGCGAATGGTCTTTTTTGTGGATTGTTCGGCATATAGCTTATCGCAGGGGTAGGGGATACATTCATCAAACGCCATCATTATGTCTGAACCAAGATCCTGCTGTATTGAAATAGCCTTTGCAGGATCAAGGTATATCTCTTCACCTGTGTTTTCATGTTTAAAGAATACCCCATCTTCTGTTATCCGTTTTTTGGGCAGGGAAAATACCTGAAAACCTCCTGAATCAGTCAGTACAGGTCTGTTCCATGCCATGAATTTATGGAGTCCACCTGCTTTTTTTACCAGCTCTTCACCTGGCTGTAGATGCAGATGATAGGTGTTTGAGAGAATAATCTGAGCCCCAGTTTCAGTGATCTGTGCAGGGGTAAGAGGCTTCATTGCGCCATGAGTGGCAACCGGCATGAAGATAGGGGTCTCTATTTCACCATGACCAGTCTGCAGTATTCCAAGTCTGGCGTCTGAACTGGAATCTTTTTTTATAAGTCTGAATTTCATTTAGGGCTTTCTTTCTCTCTTATTAAAAAGGGAGACAATCTGAACTGAATGTAGAGTAAAGTAATTTCAGAGTATCAGCTGCTGTTGTGGCTCTTCTGAGCAGGTTATCCCTTCGAGTATTTTAATCAGGCGTTCATCAAATGCATCCTGCATCTCCTGCCGCATCAAATGGATTGCAAGGTAAGGAGGGAGTGCCTTTCCACCAGAGCGGTCAATAGTGAGGGTGCAGTATACATTACATAGTCCGCTGGCCTGAGCACTACGTGATATTTCTGCCTTTTTGAGGGCTCTTGGGTACCCTTTTCCGTTTATCCGTTCATGGTGATCCCTGACTATTGCCAGAGAGATGTCATTTAAGCGTGTATTTTCCTTAAGGTATTGGTAGCCATCTTCAGGATGGCGCTTGATTATGGAGATCTCTTCTTCGGTCAATTTGCCGACCTTGTTAAGAATCTTTTGAGGGGTGAATATTTTACCAAAATCGTGTAACAGTGTGCCAATTCCTACATCAACCATTTCATCATGTGCAAGATTATAGGCTTCAGAATGAAGCAGCACAGAGAGGGCGGTTACTTGGAGGCTGTGGACAAAGGTGTGGTAGTTATGTGTCATTACCGTCTCGAGTGAAGAAAGTGCATCTCTGTCCCTTGAAAGATAGGAAAGGAGATTCTCCATAAGTCGCTTGCTGCGATTAAGGTCACCAACCTTTTTAGGATTTTGAAAAAGATCTCCGACAAAGTTTATTGAGGTTTGGTAGATTATCTTGCCTTTTGTTCTTCCATCGAAGCTGTCATCATTTAAGAGACGTTCGGCATTTTCTTCAAGATAAGAGGTTATTATTTCCATATCTGCCGGACTTACGTACAAAAAATCAATGTTGTTTGCAATGAGACGAACCGCATCCTGCTTTGAGAAATTCCTGCCGTGGCTCTTATATAGCACATAGTTTTTACCGCTACGCAGGTATAGCGCAACATCGGGGAAAAGTTCCGGCTCAATGCTTTCAACTCCAACAGGAATGTAATAACCTTCCATTGTGAACTCCAAAAAAATGATTAATTATAACGTAACTGTTCTAAAGAACAAGGTTTCTGATTTAATCCTATAAAAAGCATTTGAAACACGGAGCGACAGAACAACTGAGTAAAACTACAGAAAAAATCCATGGGAAAAGCTTGTTTAAAGACTCATCACTTTGGTTTTGTTAGTTGCTTTACTAAAATCTTGATTTCTCTGTTGCTCCGCTGCTCTATGTTTCGTGAACTGCCGATTTTAGGTTAATATATGCCGATATAAGGGCATTTCCAAAGTAAAAAGAAAAGAGGTAGCCTGCATTATGGAGCAGATAATACACGGTGTTAAAGAGAAAATGGACTGTTTTGATCAGATCTGCACTGCCTGGATTGCTGAATATCACCAGCGTGGCGGGAAAGTACACTGTGGCAAAGGATGCAGCGGATGCTGCTCACTGGTTGTAAACTGTACATTACCTGAAGCTGTACAGATTGCGGCAGGTCTTACTGTTGAACAGGTTAAAAGATTATCTGAAAAAATAAAAATAATACAGCTTTTAGCCGCAGAGGCCAATGATATGAAAGAATGGCTCTCATCCTATCGCAAGCATTCTGGTGGCTGCCCTTTTCTAAAAAACAGGGTTATTTGTGGAATATACAATGTTCGCCCGTTTTCCTGCCGCTCACTTCTTTCAACAATGAATCCAGATTGGTGCTCCACCGATTTTGGCACGCTTTCCACTGAAGAAAAACGAAATTTTATGACCTCATTAGATCAATCTACAGTTGCTTTTCCTACACATTATGCGGCGACTCCTCAGGAGATTGGACAGGAAATGGAAAGAGTATGCCTAAAGCAGATGGAAAAAGCTTACGGGTTTTCAGTTTCAGGAACTTTGCCCTGGCTTGTTTGGCTGGAACTGGAACATTCAATTAGTGGTATCCTGTTGAAAGGCGAGGAATGTCTTAAAGAATATCTGAATTCACGTAATCTGTTGAACCAGTATCTAATCCTGATTGACTGAACACATTGATTTGATATAAAAAAACCCCGGCTTGACCGGGGTTTTCCTTTTGAAACCTTTCGTTTCCTGCGTTATACGCGGGTTACGTTCGCAGCCTGGAGGCCTTTTGGACCCTTGACTACTTCAAACTGAACCGTATCACCTTCAGCAAGGGATTTGAAGCCATTGCCGTTGATGGCAGAAAAATGCACGAAAACATCCTCGCCACCTTCCTGCTCCAGAAAACCGAACCCCTTGCTGTCATTGAACCACTTAACCCTACCTGTTGTCATACCCTACTTCTCCTTCAGCACTCTGCTTGGTGTAATGCACCCATGATGTCATGGGTGTTTGTAAAAAAAAACCAGTAACTTCCAAAGTTACTGGGTTTGCCCACTTCAAAAGATGGCGCACCCTAGCACACAATTTTTCAGATGTATTCAAAAAAATGAGCATCCCTGTTATTTTTATTTAGGGTCAGTTGAGATGTCCAAATTTTCCAGAGTTTGCTCAACCATCATAAATGGTGTTAAAGCTGCATTTGGCCTTATTAATAAAGCTTCTTCTCCTGTTGGTTCTTCAAATTCAGATATCTGTTTCAGATAGATCTGCCATGTGCCGTCAGAAATAGAATTTGCTTCTGCTTCTCTCAATTCCAAACGTTGTTTAACGATATCTGTAGAGTAATCAGGGTAGAGTATGACCGGTAGCGCTCCATTTGAATCTGCAAGTCTTATAAAACGCTCCCTTTCGAAGCGGTTGCGGAATGTTGCATCAACTATATTGCTTTTACCTTTAGAAAAGCTGTTTTGTGAAAGTTTAAACAGCTGGTTGTAGGTTGCCTGATTCCAGTAGGCAGTGTAGATATCACTGTTCCTCTCTGTCGGCATTAGCCCTGCCAGTTTTTTCCTTTCAAGGTCAGATGAAAAATGATCTATTCCCAGCTGAAAGGCCAGTTCAGCGGCTAATGAACTCTTGCCGCAACCGGTTGGACCACAGGTGATAAACATGATTTTGGGTAATTCGGTTCTTATAAGGTAGCCTTTGGCAAGCCGGAAGAAACGTGCAGCCTTTGCTCTGGCAACAGCTTTGTCTTTATCATTTATAAGTGGATCATCCAGTTGCAGGCTTACAACCTTCCCGCGGATAAATGCGCGGTTAGCAAGATATAATGGAAGCACCTGCTGTAGAGTGGAATCTGAGCTTTGTTTCTGATACTGTTCAATAAATCTTTCTGCCAGTTCCCTG
Source organism: Geobacter sp. UBA2189 (assembly GCA_002328035.1). Lineage (GTDB taxonomy): Bacteria > Desulfobacterota > Desulfuromonadia > Geobacterales > Pseudopelobacteraceae > Trichlorobacter. Next base: position 10,377 of record DCVL01000064.1, on the reverse strand, counting down.
CGGCCGTGATTCTCGAGATCCATCGCCAAAAAGGCAATATCAGCTGCAGTATCGCCGTAACGGAATTTTTCATTGAACTCTATGCAGTCAAAAATATGTATATTATCGTCAATACAGATATTTTCACTGTGCAGATCCCCATCGCATTCGCGTATAAAACCTCCCTTTATCCTTTGTTCAAAAAGTCCTGCATTTTTTTTCAGCCAATATAACGACTTCTCTTTTATCAAAAGATGTTCTTTTTCGGATATTGTCCTGCCTCTGAATTTTTCTGTCTGTTGAAGATTTTCGAGCCAGTTGAGTCTTATCGCTTCAACAGTCCCGAACTGATCTATACAGCTGCCTTGTGCAGCTTCTTTGTGAAACATGGCCACCTTGGAAGCAATAATATCAATCTCTGATTCAGTAACCTTTCCCTGATCCAGCAGTCGCGACATCATTCGCTCTTCCGGCATACGTTTCATCTTTACAGCATACTCTGCCAAATTTCCTGATTCAGAGAAAGAAAACATACCTTCATTATTTTGATAAAGTGGCACAACATCGAGATATATGTCTGGAGAGAGTCGCCTGTTAAGCCTCAATTCCTCGTTACAGTAAAAATAACGTTTATCAAGAGTGGTAAAATCAAGAAAACCAAAATTAACCGGTTTCTTTACCTTGTATACATAATCATCTGTAATAAATATATGAGATATATGGGTTTGTAGATGCTGAACTTTTCTTGTTGCATCAGGATATATGGAAGGGTTGAGCATCTGATTAATCTGGAGCTGATTCATGGCTGTCTCCAAAAAATATCTGTTGTTCGGATGCAACAGCATACATCTGCAATCTTATTGCTCCAACAAAAAAGAGCCCCGCATTCTTGCGAGGCTCTTTTAATCTCTGAGAATGTTTTCAGATTTTCAGGCACGCCCTTTTTCAATTGCATCCCAGTTGCGGGGGGCACGAATTTGTGGAGCTTCGATTCCGAGAAACACCTTGAGACCGAGTGAAAACTCTGCCCAAAACTCCTGCCAGCGTGAAGGCGCTGCTTCTCCGGCAACAGCCTTTTTCTTGTCTGCAAGGAAGATACTAAGTGAGGCACCTACTATCAATAAAACTCCTGCAGCAATGAATGCATTGTTTGCGCCGCCAGGCATTGCCTTTATCTTGTCTGCAGCTTGCACCAGGACAAACCCCCCCATACCCCAGGCGGTAAATAGGGCACCATAGTTGAGGCCATAGTTCTTGAGTCCCCAGTAATCTTTTGCAAATGAAGGGAAGAGAGCTAGATTTGAACCGTAATTGAAAGCCATTAAGGTGGCCAACAATACGAGTGTGACGGCATTGGGGTTCGCGGTAATTGGAATGGCTGCAAACATAAGTGATGCCTGAAATGCCAGCATAATGAACAATGTGGCGCGACGACCAATACGGTCAGATAATACACCTGCAACTATACGACCGGCTGCGTTACCCAGTGCTGCGACTGAAACTGCAATAAAGGCCATCTCTCCCATACTCTTTTTTGCCATCCCGGCAACGCTTCCAATTACCATCAGGCCAGCGCCGGCTCCGATAAAGAAGCAGAACCAGAGGACGTAAAACTTGGGTGAACGAAGTACCTCACTTACAGTTGCGTTGGTTTCTTCCTTTTTCTTTTTCTCTGCATCAAGTGCAGGATAATAGCCTCGCAGTACCTCACGTGGCACATATCCTTTTGGAGGGTTTACCAAAAAGAAGGAAAGTCCGCATACAACTACCAGAAAACCTACTCCCAGGATCAGCATGGAGTTTTGAATGCCATAGTTGTTTAGCAGAAATTTTGATAATGGTGCGATATAAACAGGAGCCAGACCAAAACCGGCAACAACTATTCCGGCTACGAGACCAGTCTTGGCAGATGAGAACCACTTGACTGCCGGAGGGGTTGCAGCAGAATATCCAAAGCCGAATCCTGCTCCTGCCAGAATTCCAAATCCGAATATCCATGCTGTATAGCTACTTGTAAAACCAAGCAATATAAAGCCTGAACCAACCAGAACTCCACCAATAAGCGCTGTTCGGGCAGGCCCAATCTTGTCCTGCGCCTTTCCTGCAATAATCATTGCAAATGCGAATACAAGGCAGCTTACGGCATATGGAGTGCCTACGGAAGAAAGTTCCCAGTTAAAGGCGTTTGGCCCGCCTGCCTTGATTGAGCTTACAATAGCCTCTTTGAAGATACTCCAGGCGTAGAGTACCCCGAGAGCCAGGTTTATACCGGTTCCTGCAATCACAACCTGCAACCCTCTGCTCTTGTGCGGATTTTGATCAGACATTGTTAACCTCCTGTTTATTTATGGATTGCAAAGAGAGTCCTGTTTTTTTTCTTGATCTGTTAACGCAACCGGCGTGCCAAATTCAATTTTGGAATTGAATATGTTTTTGCTCTTTAATATTAGGTAATTATAGATTGCCGTATGATTTAACTAAAATGGCCTGTACAATAGCTTGCAATATCGCAAACAGTGTTTCATGCTGATAATTGATATAACATGCTGAATTGATTCGGTTCGCTTTTTTGCGATAGCAAATTGGCTCCTTATATTCGTGTTGCAAATATGCAACAAGTGTAATAATAAAACTAAACGTATACAGTTTTAAAATTTCTGTCTCTGGTTCAGTTGCCTGCCCTATTCGTCGAGCAGGTTTTTAAGGGAGGAAAAGGAGATTATGAACGATCCGCTTCTGCTGTTGGTTTCTAGGAGTGACACTCGTATTCATACCTACAGATTGGCTTTTGATGAGTTGGGGATTTGTTCCAAGCCGGTTGCATCTATTGCAGAGGCCTTATCTATTGCTGCTGGAACTCCATTTAGCGGGATTCTGCTGGACATGCCTGTTGTTGCAAAGGCTAGCATAAAAGAAAAAGCCGAGATTGAAGACCTCCTAAAAGCTCTTCCGAGTGCCTACATAAATATAGCTCCGGCTACTGATATGGTAAAGCTTATGGTGGCTACAGGGACTCAGGGGATTGCCAGAAATGTTGAAGAGTTTACAGAGCTGTGCAAAGGATTCACCCCAAGAATTGTTACCCCAAAAGATCGCTATCTGCTACATCTCCACGCAACTCTTAAAAGCAGAGCAACTCAAGGTCATGAGGAGCAAACCGTTACCATAAACGTGTCAAGTAACGGTTGTTTCCTTTTTACAAGCTATCCAGATTTTAATATCGGAGATACTGTTTTTATAGAGTTTGTAGGGCTGAGTGAAACAGCCGTAATAACAGCAACTATATCATGGTTGAATCGCTGGGGAGGTAAAGGAGATAATATACCTGGAATAGGCGTCAGGTTTGAGTCTCTTTCCGAGCTTCAGCAGTCTGAAATAAAAAGATTACTTGAATCATTCAAAAAATTGTGAACCTCTCATCTTACCAGCCAAAGGCAGGCAGTTATGCTAAAAATAATTATTAATCATTTGAAACTACGCAGCAAACTTCTGCTGTTGGTGCTTCCTTTAGTAATAATCCCAATCATAGTTGTCGCTTTGGTTACCGGTTTTATTGCCAATCAGAAGGCTTATTTGGGGATTACCCAGACCAGTAAGGATGACCTTCAACATATGGCAGATTTTACAATCAACCTGCTCTGTTCTTATAACAAACAGTATCAGAACTTCCGTTATAAAATTACAGGCGATCTTGAAGCGGAGCTCTCTTCCGAATCTTTTGAAGCTTTAAAGGGAAAGATCAAAAACAAGCAGGTTGGAAAGACAGGCTACATATATTGTCTTGATGGAAAAGGCACTCTTCGAATTCATCCTGATTCTGAGGGACGTAATATTATCGACGCAAGGGATTCAAACGGTAATCAGTTTATTCGTGAGATGATTGAAAAGAAGAGCGGCTGGATTCGCTATCCCTGGCAGAATGTTGGAAGTGACAAGCCACGTATGAAGATTGTAAGATATGAATATTTCAAGGATTGGGACTGGATAGTCGCTGTTGGTTCATATGAGGATGAGTTTTATAAAGAAGCAAATACAATAAAAAGTCATATTTTTATAAGCACTATAATCCTGATCTTCGTAGTAGGTCTTTTTGCTACCATCCTTGTCTATTATGTGTCGGCCATTGCAACAAACCCGATTACAGAGATGATTGAAACAATTAGAAAAGTACGCAAGGGGGATATGGAAGCCAGAATGCATGTTGTCGGAAGTGACGAACTGTCAGAGATGGCAACGGCATTCAATAAAATGACGGATATAATTCAGAGAAATAAGGAGATGGAAAGCACGCTGGCTCAACAGGGTAAAATGGCATCACTGGGGGTTCTCTCATCAGGGGTTGCACATGAGATAAATAACCCGTTGGGGGTTATTCTTGGGTACGCTGCCTATCTGGAAGGGAAATTGCCGCCGACAGATCCTAATTACAAATATATCACTGAGATAAAGCGGGAAAGCAAACGCTGTAAAAAGATAGTTCAGGATCTCCTTTCATATGCACGCACTCCCCGTCCTACACTTTCTATGACTGATTTGAACGAGCTTTTGAGCGAAATTGTTGAATTTGCAGCCAATCATACAGATATGCGTGGAGTTAAAATCGAATCAAGTTTTTCAACTGATATTCCAAAAATAATGCTGGATGGCGATCAACTCCGCCAGGTTGCCATTAACCTGATACTTAACGCAGGTGGAGCAATGCCTGATGGAGGTGTCTTGCATGTTAAAACCGAGCCTGGATCTGAAGGGACTGTAAAGATTAGTTTTACTGATACAGGTTCCGGAATTCCTGCTGAAAGCCTGGAAAAGATATTTGAGCCATTCTATACAACAAAGGCTCGCGGTACAGGGCTTGGGCTTGCAATAACCCGTCAGATAATTGAGATGCATCATGGCGAGATAAATATACAAAGCGAGCTTGGCAGAGGAACTACGGTTGTCGTTATTCTGCCAATAGAACATGAGGTGCTTGTATGATAGATAAACAGAGGATTTTGCTGATTGATAACGAAGAGGGGCTTTGCCGGATGATGGAGCAGGTTCTGTTGGATAGCGGATATCTGGTCAGAACCTATACAAGTCCCATTAAGGCAATGGAAGAATTTGCCCCTGGTGGATGGGATCTTGTAATTACTGATATCAAGATGCCAGGTATGACGGGTCTTGAAGTTTTGCAACTGGTTAAAGAGCAGAGGCGTGACCTGCCGGTTATCATAATTACCGCATATGCAACGGTTGAGATGTCAATTCAGGCACTGCGAAGAGGCGCATATGATATGCTTACAAAGCCTTTTGAACCTGAAGAACTGGTTTACAGGGTAAAAAATGCCATACAACAGGTTCAACTGACTGAAGAAAATCAGGGGTTAAGGAGGGAGTTGGAGGAAAAGCTTCACTTTGAAAATATCATAGGTTCTTCAGGTGCTTTACGCAACGTCCTTGATAAAGTTTCAAAGGTTGCCACCCGTGACACCTCAATACTTATCACCGGAGAGTCAGGCACAGGCAAAGAGCTTATTGCTCAGGCTGTTCACAGAAATTCAGACCGAAAAGACAGAAAATTTGTAGCTATAAACTGTGGAGGTCTTCCTGAAAGCATACTCGAGAGCGAACTTTTTGGTTACAAAAAAGGAGCTTTTACCGGTGCTGCTGAAAACCGTCAAGGACTACTTGAGGCGGCGAATGGCGGTACCCTTTTTTTGGATGAAGTTGGTAACCTGCCTATGAATGTTCAGAAAACCATGCTTCGTTTTCTCCAGGAAAAAGAGTTTCGCAGGGTAGGGGATACCGTTTCAACTACTGTTGATGTAAGGATAATTTCAGCAACAAATGCGGATCTCAAGGAAGGGGTAAAGAGCGGCCTGTTCAGGGAAGATCTGTATTATCGCCTTAACGTGGTAAATCTTCATTTGCCGCCGCTAAGAGATCGAATTGATGATATCCCTCTTTTGGCGGCACACTTTATACACCTGCAGAACAAAAAATTCGGAACAGCAATAAAAGGGTTTGAAAAAGATGCAATGCAGATTCTCTGTACTTTTGAATGGCCGGGGAACATACGCCAGCTTCGCAATGTAATTGAGGCATGCATGGCTATGGAAGGAAGTGAATATATAACTCTTGATACCCTGGGGCAGGTTATAGATCTTCCTGAAGGAAGGGTTGCACCTAGCACTGTTCAGGCAGGTCCCGTGCTTTCTGATGACCTTCCCTTTACGGAGGCTCTTGAAAGATTTGAGAGGGATCTTATAAGGGATCTCCTTCGAAAACATGGCGGGGCGGTGGATATTTCTGCAAAAGAAGCTGGAATGAATGTTGCCACTCTGTATCGGAAGATAAAAAAATATGGATTGAGGAAGGAAGAGTATTCGGAATTACAGTAAAAAATTAATGTTATCCCTGTTCTTTTTACGCTAACGATAGTTAAAGCGGCAAAATTTTGGTTCCTGTATGCTATGGGAACCCCAAAGGGGGTCAGCCCTTGACACGAGACAAAACGCAAAACTAAATGATCCAACCAGAAAGTTCGAGCAGCCCAAAAGCTGGCAGGTCAGCCAAACCCCCGTTAGACCAAAATTTAAAAAGCCCGAATAATGTTCTGCCTATTGCTGGCTGGAAGTCTCTAATTAAACCTGAAAAAAGCAGTTAACCGCCGATTTACGCCGATAGACGCCGTAAATTCAAAGGATTAAGGGAAATAAAGGTTTAACCTAAAAGGTGATTCAGTTTTTTGTCGTAAGTTATGGTTTATCTGCGTTTATCCGCTTGTATCGGCGGTTAAATGACGTTTGTAGGTTAAATGGTTCTGGATCTAATTTAGCAACAGCAAGCTTGGCTTCAAATAAAGTCATCTGTTCTTTAGAAATATTTCTGTTCCACCACAGTTTTGTAGTCACATCAAGTATTGTGAAGAAACACAGTGTATTATCCAATCGGCAGATAGGTGAACTGCTTGGCGGAGTGAAGCGTAATTGTTTATGGCCAGTCGTTCCGAGCAACCCATATAAAAAAGTTTTTAAGCCACTAACCAATCAGAATTAGTGAGTTTTGTTCTTGTAGCGCCATAAGTGCAAATTATTTTTACACTTATGGTAACTACCTGAATACAAAACTAATTTTACAAACATCTGGAGGGTATTTCGTCTGTTTGAAACTTTTTTGCCATCTGTTTCGCTATTTTTGCCTTGTTCCATAAACATGAAATTGCACACCGATGCATGCAGTCTTTTAAAATCCCCTGAATTCCTTCTCAAACTCCGCGATCCCGCGTGAATAACTGCCGTTTTAAGGCATATTTTCATGCAAATCCGCTCTTCTTTATCCGCAAGCAGGCTGATGGCATACAAATTGCCATAACGTACTCAGATGTATAACTACATAACGAGAAAGCAGGCCCAGCAATGATAACCGGCAGCTCATCACTCACAAAACTCCGTAGATGCCTTGCCTCTGCGGTACTTCTTATGGCAACGGCAGGAGCCGTTCTGCCTGCCCATGCAGAAGAACGCAAATGCTCCACCATGGTACCGATCACCACCAGCTGGACCCAGGTTATCTGCCCCAATAGTCCCAATGAACGCAAAGTTACCAAGTACGCCACTCACTATGTGGCCATGCCGAGCGTGTGTTCGGTATCAGTTGCCAGTGGCGGTACACCACCAATTGCAACGTACAGCGGTGGAGGGGTAAGCGGTGGAGGCCAGAGTGGTGGAGGTGGCAGCGGTGGCGCCCAAACTACAATCCTAAAAACTGAAGAATGTTTTTCACCGAAAGCCATGCTCAAGCGTTTCCTCTGCGGCACCAGCGAATGTTCGGGTAGCAGTGTCATCATGGCCAACGGCACCTACGAATTCAGCGAAGAAGATCTCAGACTCCCCGCGCGCGGTCTTGCCATCGACTGGAGCCGCAGCTATCGCTCCAATCGCATCATGACCCTTAACGGTGACGGTGTCTTTGCCGAACCTGCCGATGGTCCGCTCGGTTACGGCTGGATGAACCCCTACCTCAGCCGGATCGAAAATGGTGACACCTGGGTGGACGGAGAGGGGCTCTATCAGACCTTCACCAGAGACGCCGCCGGGAACTTAACCTCCGACCTGGCCGAAGGGGTAGCCCTGGCAAAGACCGTCAGCGGTTTTGAGCTGATCAAAAGGGGCATCGGAGTATACCAGTATAATGCTGCCGGTAAACTCACCTCACTTAGGGATCTGTCGGGCAATACCGTCACCGTCGTCTATGACGCCCAGGGCAAGATGGAGCAGATCAAAGACACCACCGGCCGGGTGGTTCTCACCTTCAGCTACAACACCGATGGCCGCATCGGCAGCGTTATTGACGCGGCCAACCGGAGCATCAGTTACGAATACGACGTCTTCGGCAACATCAGCAAGGTTACCGGACCAAACGGTGTCCACACCTACAGCTATAACAGCAACCATGGCATCACCAGCAAGGCCAACGCCCTGGGCGAAACCTACAGCATCGAGTACCAGTATCCCGGCAAAGGGATCGTAAAACGGATCCTTGACCCAAGTGGCACTAATCTGCTCCGGCAGGGGCAGCCGACTGTCGGCCACGAGATGAAATACGTCTACGACTTCACCAACGGCATCTTCTACGTCACTGACTACAGCGGCGCGATGCGAAGAAAGGTGATAAACCCGCAAGGCGCGCTGGTACAGGAAGATCTGATGGAGGGCAGCGCCTCCACCCTGCTCAAGAAGATTGAATACCCAGGAAACCGTACCGAACGTATCACCGACGGGGCTGGCATTATCACCACCATCCAGCGTGACGAATGGGGCAACATCATCAGGGTCATGGACGGCGAAGGCAACAGCTCCGCCACCACCTACAACACTGTCGGCAGACCTCTTACCGTCACCGATCCGCTGGGCATCGTCACCCGTTTTGAATACGACGCCAGCGGCAAAATCGTCAAACTGACCAAAGCCGAAGGGCGACCGGAACAACGCATAGCCAGCTACGTATACGACCCGGCCGGTCAGATGACCGGCGCCACCATCGGCGGAACCGGCACCAGTATCGCCTATAATGTCCAGGGATTGCCGACCGTGGTAACCGACCCGCTCGGTAACGCCACCCGCTTCGAATACAACGCCAGTGGCGCCATGACCGCCGCCATCGACCCGCTGAACAACCGGCGGGAATACAGCTACGACACTGCCGGCAACCTCACCACTGTCCAGGACCCGCTGGGCAACCGGATCACCTACGGCTATAACGCCGACAACCGGCTGACCAGCATCAAAGACCCGCTGGGGAGGAACACCACCCTTGAGAGCGACTTCCGGGGCAACACCACCGCCATCACCGATCCGCTGGGGCATCGCAAGACCTTTGCCTACGACGGCAACGGCAAGCTGACCACGGTCACCGATGGCAGCGCCATAACCATCCTGGCCTATGACCCGCAGGGCCGCCTCAAGAGCATCACCGACCCGGAAGGGAACACCAGCAGCTACGACTACGCCGCCACCGGCTGTCCCTCATGCGGCAGCAGCGCCCAACTGCCCCGAAAAATAACCGATCCGCTGGGCAACATTACAGAAAACCTCTTCGACCGGGCTGGCAGAAGCATTGGCGTCAAAGACCCGCTGGGATATGTAGCCACCCTGGTTAAAGACGCCAGAGGCCAGGTTACCAGCCTCACCGACGCCAACGGCAACATCACCCGCTACCAGTATGACGCCCTGGGACGGGTAACCAGACAGATTGATGCCAAAAACAATGAAACTCTCTTCGGCTACGATGCCCAGGGGAACCTCACCTCAACCACCGACTCCAACGGCAACACCACCACCTTTGAATATGATCTTTCAGGCAGGAAAACCAAAGAGACCCGCCCCATGGGCCAGTCCATCCAATACGGCTACTACGCCAACGGCCTGCTCAAAACCGTCAAAGACGCCAAAAACCAGATCACACAGTACAGCTACGATGCTGCCAACCGGCTGACAGAAATAACCTACCAGGACGGCACCAAAGACACCTTTGGCTACGACGCCAACGGCACCATGACCAGCTACGCCAAACCAGACGTCAGCGGCTCCATCACCTATGACGAACTTGGCCGGAAACGTTCAGAAACCGTCACCATGGGCGGCAGGGCTAAAACCTTCAGCTACAGCTACGATGCCAAAGGCAACAAAGCAACCCTCACCACCCCCGAGGGGAGGCAGTACAACTACAGCTACAACAAGAACAACCAGGTAACCGGCATCACCTTCGACAATAAAACCATCACCCTGGAATACCAGTGGCAGCGGCAGACCAAAACCAGCCTGCCCAACAACGTCGTCACCGACTACAGCTACAACGTCAACAGCTGGCTCACCGCCATCACCGCCAGGCAGAACAGCGCCACCCTCAGTAGCA
>DCVL01000008.1 GCA_002328035.1 Geobacter sp. UBA2189 | reverse complement strand
CCCATTGTGAATATACTGATTGTGAACTATAAAGATTACTAAATCCAATACCCTCCCGGTAGCTCTGTTAATGATCTTAATACCATATCGCATCCTCCAAGATGCTCAGATGAATAACTGTTAGTGACTCCAATTACTTTTAATCCGGCTCCTTTTGCAGATTTAATTCCAGCAGGCGTATCCTCAATTGCGTAAATAATTGATGAGTTATTCAAGGTTGTATTAAAAGTGCCTAACAAAAGTTCTTTAGCCTTTTTGTAGCTCGCAGGATCTGGTTTACTTTGCGGCACTTCCTCTGCTGTTACGATGTGAGCAAAATGGTTTTTAATATTCAACTGATTAAGTATTGGAATGATATCACTGCGGAGGGCTCCGCTACAGATCGCAAGAGGGATCTTCTGTTTCGATAAATTCAAGATCAGTTCAATAACACCTGGGTATACTTCAACTCCCTGATTTATTACCTGTTCAAAAAATGCAGCTTTTTTGTCTATAAGTTTATTTAGCTCAAAATTGTCTATAGTTTTATTAGCAGCTTTGAATGCCTCACGAAATGCATCTCTATCATCAAATCCCATGTAGGTAAGGGTATACTCTTCCCAGCTATAGCCCATATTCATAGGTTCCAGTATCTTCTGGAAAGACATGTAGTGGATAGGTTCAGTATCAACTATTACCCCGTCAAAATCGAATATCACAGCGTCTGGATACATGGCACTCTCAATGTTCTTTAATAATGAAAAGGCAGGAGAAGTTCCTGCCTTTGAAGTGATTTGATATTTAAGCTGTTTTATTGTTTGAATTTTGCAATCGGGGAGGCAATGGCAGCAGCAATGTCAATGGATCTCGTAGGATCACCCTGCTTTTCAGTGCCGTTAGAAATCTTGGCTCTAATTCTTGCATTGACACGAGCCAGATCCAGACCTGTAGAAGAAACAACCTCGGCAAGTACTTCCTCTGTGGCTATGAGGTGATATGCCATGTTTTCAACCTTTTGAACAAGAACATCCAGAGTTTCACTCAGCGTGCCGACAAGAGAGGACAATGTTGACAGATTTTCAACTACCAGCTGCTCACCTGAAAGTTCTTTTGATAGTGATGCTGTACTTTTCTTTGGCTGCTTATCGGCTGTTTTAACTGCTGCTGGCTTTGCTGCAACCTTTGTAGCCCCTTTTTTAGCTGTTTTGTTGGTTGGCATGGTTGTACTGTCTCCTTTCAAGATGTTTAAAATAGGTGATTTTTGACATCAAATTCAATAATATCCTAGCATGAGATTTTGTCTGGTCAAGTGTATAACTAAAAATAGTTTATTATAATTGTAAGTTTTACGGTTGACGATTTATTATTATCCATTATTATCACGCTTTACAGAACGTCTGATTTAAACATTTGTCCATAATAGAATCAGATGAATAAATATTTTAATGAATAGGAGACTGGTATGGCTTTGCGTGTAGCAATCAATGGTTTTGGACGTATTGGCAGAATGGTTCTCAGGGCAGCTTGCAAGGATAAGAATATTGAGTTTGTTGCGATCAACGATCTTACTTCTGCGGCTACCCTTGCACATCTCTTCAAGTACGATTCAGTGCATGGAATATTTCCAGGTAAGGTTGAAGTAAAAGATGACCAGCTGATTATTAACGGTAAAGCCATCAAAATCTTAGCTATAAAAAATCCAGAAGAGCTGCCGTGGAAAAAGGAAAAGGTAGACGTTGTTTTGGAATCAACAGGCCTTTTCACCAATAAAGCCAAGGCTGAACTTCATTTGAAGGCTGGTGCCAAAAAGGTAATCATCTCTGCGCCGGCTACAGATGAAGATATTACAATCGTTATGGGTGTCAATGATCATCTATACGATCCTAAAAAACACAATATTATTTCTAATGCTTCATGCACAACTAACTGCCTGGCACCAGTGGCAAAGGTTCTGCTTGAAAATTTCGGTATTGAAAAAGGTCTGATGACAACTGTTCACTCATATACAAACGATCAGAACATCCTTGATCTTCCCCATAAGGATTTGCGTCGTGCACGGGCTGCTGCAATGTCGATGATTCCTACTACTACCGGAGCTGCCAAGGCTGTTTCTCTGGTTTTGCCAGAGCTTAAGGGGAAGCTGGATGGAATGGCTATCCGTGTTCCAACTCCGAACGTATCGGTTGTTGACCTTGTTGTTACCTTAAAGAAGAAGACTGATGCGGAAAAAGTAAATGCAGAACTTAAAAAGGCTTCTAAGGGCTCTTTGAAAGGCATTCTTGGTTTTGAGGAGTCTCCTCTGGTTTCTTGTGACTTTAACGGCAATCCTCTTTCTTCAATCGTAGATGCTGCATCGACAAAGGTGCTGGATGGAAATATGTGCAAGGTTCTTTCATGGTATGATAATGAGGTCGGTTTTTCAAACAGAGTAGTTGACTTGATAAAGCTTATGGATAGCAAAAAATAAAATACCAGGCAGCTAGAATTAAGGGGGGATGAACAGTCCCCCCATTTTTTTGCCATGGGGAAGATAAGAAGGAGGATAATGACATGCCGATTCGTTATATTGATCAGCTTAAAGACTTAAAAGGCAAGAAGGTTTTTATCAGAGTAGATTTCAATGTGCCTCAGGATGATAAGGGAAATATTACAGAAGATACTCGAATTGCCGGAGCGGTTCCTACTATCAAGTATGCAATTGAGCAAGGAGCCAAGGTTGTTTTGGCGTCTCACCTTGGACGTCCCAAAGGAGAGAAAAAAATAAAATATACAATGGCGCCTGCAGCCAAGAGGCTCTCTCAGCTGTTGGGTAAAAAAGTTATACAAGCTTCTGACTGCTTTGGCACTGAGGTAGAAAAGCTTGTAGATGCTATGAAATCCGGGGATGTTCTGATGCTGGAGAATGTCAGATTCTATCCTGGCGAAGAAAAAAATGACCAAGAATTTGCCCGCCAGCTGTTAAATGGTTGTGAAATTTATGTAAATGATGCGTTTGCTGTATCCCATCGTGCTCATGCATCTGTGGAAGCTATTACAAAACTTGTTCCTATTGTTGCCGCAGGTTTTCTTATGAAAAACGAGATGACCTTTTTTGATAAGGCGATGAGTAATCCTGTCAGGCCTTTGGTGGCTATTCTTGGAGGGGCAAAGGTTTCTGGGAAGCTGGAAGTATTAGAAGCGCTTGTGAATAAGGTTGACAAGATTGTAATAGGTGGAGGAATGGCCTTTACCTTCTTGAAATCAATGGGATATGGAGTTGGAAAATCACTGGTTGAGGATGAACTGATCCCTACAGCCAAGAAGATTATGGATAAGGCAAAAAAACGTGGTGTAACTTTTTTCCTGCCGGTTGATTGTATTGTGGCAAATGCCTTTGAGACAAATGCTACAAATTTTGTTACCACCGTACAGGAAATACCTGAAGGCTGGATGGCTCTGGATATAGGACCTGCATCGGCAACCCTTTTTGCCGAGACTTTGCGCGATGCCAAGACAGTTATCTGGAACGGACCAATGGGTGTGTTTGAAATGGACGCATTCTCTCGAGGTACCTTTGCCGTTGCTGAAGCGGTAAGTAATTGTTATGCAACAACCGTTATTGGTGGTGGTGACACTGATGCCGCAGTTAACAAGGCCGGTGTTGCTGCAAAAGTGAGCTATATTTCCACAGGTGGAGGGGCATTTCTTGAACTTCTTGAGGGTAAGATACTCCCAGGGGTTAAGGCACTTGATCTGAAAAAATAGGAGGAATTATGCGTATACCGCTGATTGCCGGTAACTGGAAACTTTTTAAAACCCTCGATGAGGCTTTGGATCTTGTAAATCAGCTTAAAGTACTGGTTAAAGATATAAAAAAGGTTGAAGTTGTTGTTGCACCAGTTTTTACAGCTATAGCAACAGTATCGAAAGCAGTTAAAGGCACTCCGATACAAGTTTCTGCTCAGGACTGCTATTGGGAAGAAGAAGGAGCATTTACGGGAGAGGTTTCACCAAAGCTCCTTAAGGATGCCGGATGCACTCATGTAATTATTGGACATTCCGAGCGGCGCCAGTATTTTGCTGAAACAAATGATACGGTTAATAAAAAGACCAAAGCTGCTCTGGCTGCAGGTCTGACAGTGCTTTTGTGCGTTGGTGAAACTCTATCTGAACGTGAATCAGGCAGCACATTTGAGGTGATAGAGTCTCAGGTGCGTGGTGGTTTAAGCGGCATTTCGTCTGATGATTTGAAGCCGATAGTTATTGCATATGAACCTGTTTGGGCAATAGGTACCGGCAAAACTGCAACTGAACAACAAGCTCAAGAGGTGCATGCCTTTATTCGCAAACTGCTATCAGAGATGTACAGCAAGAAAATAGCCAGCAGTACACGTATATTGTATGGTGGCAGTGTAAAGCCTGATAACATAAAAGGCTTAATGGCACAGGTAGATATTGACGGAGCACTGGTTGGCGGTGCAAGCCTTAAAGCAGATTCTTTTGCAGGGATTGTAGGATTTAACAACTAATTTCTTGCTTTGCAGCAGGATATTGTGTTAATAAGTCAGCTTCATTTTTGAGAGGATGTATAAGCATTTATGACAACCCTGCTTACAATTATACATATATTGATTAGTTTCTTTATCATTGGTGTTGTCCTGTTGCAATCCGGTAAAGGGGCTGATATGGGAGCTACCTTTGGTAGTGGTGGCGGGAGTCAGTCCGTGTTTGGTGCAGGTGGTGGTAGTAATTTTATGACAAAATTGACCACAGCCGCAGCAGTTATATTTATGCTGACTTCTCTCACTCTTGCATATTTCTCTGGTCATATGCCGGCATCATCAATTATGTCTGGCAAAAAAGCAGATAAACCTGCAGCCGCAGCACCAGTTACACCAGCGCCTGTTGCGCCGATTCCTGCGCCGGCTGTACCGGCTAAATAGATTTTTGGTTGATTTTTTGTTGCTGGTTTGATAATTAACTTTTCCCTTGTGCCGAAGTGGTGGAATTGGTAGACACACCATCTTGAGGGGGTGGCGGGCGATAGCCTGTACGAGTTCGAGTCTCGTCTTCGGCACCAAAATGTCATTGTTCGCGGTAATCGTCTCTATATCTGCTGTCTCTATATCTGCTTGCAAATACGGGCGGGATTGCTACAATAATGCAGCATTGGAGGTGCATCATGCAGATGGATCTGAAAGCATTTGAAGCGGAAGCAATGACATTACCGGTGTCGCAACGTGCTATGCTGGCCCAGCATCTTCTGGCAAGCCTTGATGATGTCGAAGAGCAGGAGAATGAAAACCTGTGGCTTGAAGAAGCAGGTAGACGCTATGAAGCGTATAAGGCCGGTTCTCTTCCTGCCAGAAATGCCTTTGAGGCAATCGCAGAGATGCGTACCAGACTGTGAGCCCTACCCCAAGACTGCTGTTACCAGCAGAACATGAGATGTTCGATGCCGCCTGCTACTATGAAAGACAGGCTCCCTGTCTGGGTGCCGACTTTCTGACAAAGATCGAAACTGCCCTTCAGGATATTGCTACTGCGCCGGAACGCTGGCCGATAATGCGTGACAACATCAGAAGGCGGTTGATCCGAAGATTTCCCTACTCACTGCTGTATCGTGTTGACCCGCAAGAGATCATCATCCTGGCTGTTATGCACCAGAAGCGACACCCATCGTACTGGTCGGTTGCCAAGGACGTTCTTGAAGTAGCCATCACCGCCGAGGACTGTCGAAAGGCAAGCGCAACACACTGCCCGACAAGTGCCGCTCCCAATAGAAGCACTTGGTCACGTCCCTTGCAAACAGCGTATTGCACCCTCAAGCATTAAAGACGCTTCGCAAAACGGAAAAGGCCCCGTATTGCTCGCAGAGGCCAGGCAGTTATGTGCGCCCAGTCAGGCCGTTCAGTAATGCTGATGAAAGATCACAAGCAGCAGTAGGGAGCACAGCACAGGGAATGCCACCACCCCCCGCCGTCCCCCGTTCCCCCTGGCCCCCCTTTTTTTCCCCAGGCATCCCCCCCCCCTAACAGTAACTCCCAGGGGGCCGGGGGCACTCTTGGGGGGAGTTGGTGCTGCTGGCCGACCCTCCAGCAGCTTTATCTCGTTTTGGTAAAAGCCACTGGCCGCCATGATAAAGGCGATTGCGTCCAGTGACCAAAACGGATTCAGGCATACCCTGTGCAAAACGTGCTCCCAATGAGTTTTGATTCCCCCGCCCACTCAGCATACAGGCACGGACTATGGGCTTACCCCTCGCGCACTCGGGAAGCGCCCACCCCCGAGCCTGCTTGCTTCCCGTCTGCCCCAAAGGGGTTCCCTTTTAGAACATTGTAGTTGAATCTGTGTGTATAGTGTGTATAATTATTTTCATGACAAGACGGGAACTGATACAGCGATTGAAAGACGATGGCTGGGAGCTGGTAGGTGGTAAAGGCGACCACCAGAAGTTCAAGCACCCGGATAAGGCAGGGCATGTGGTGATACCACACCCGCGTAAAGATATGACTGTCGGCACACTGAGGAATATTTTCCGTCAAGCTGGGTGGGATTGGAGGTAAAGAATATGCTGTATCCTGTATATGTTCATACTGGAGATGAACAACACGCCAATGGCGTAACAATTCCAGACTTCCCTGGCTGCTTTTCTGCTGCGGACTCATGGGAAGATATCCCCCGACAGGCACAAGAGGCTGTAGAGGTCTACTGTGACGGTGAAGAAATGGAGCTGCCAACTCCAACCCCTCTTGAGTTGCTGGCTCGAAGTCCTGAATATACTGATGGTGTCTGGATGTTGGTTGATATTGATCTGGCAAAATTGATGACCAAAGCCAAGCGGGTGAACGTAACCATACCTGAAAACCTTTTGCAACGGATAGACCGCTATGCCGAGGTACACCACATGACGCGATCCGGTCTGTTTGCTCAGGCTGCATCCAGGTATATCGCAGAAGCCAGGTAGTTATTTAATTGCAGTTATTAAGTGTGAGTCTGTGAAAGGGGTAGGGGGCAGTAGACTAAAAAATGCCTATAGGCCGCCGCCAGATGCGCACATATAAAGGACTTGAAGCTTCTTATATCTTCCTGTATTGTTAGCTCATTCGAGGCTTAAACGACTACACAAAACGCTACACAGCAGAATACTTGACTTTATACAGGCGGCTAATGCTTTCAGTATGTTACTAAAATTGGTGGTGTGTCTCGTCTTCGGAACCAACGTAATGATATTGAATAGTTAGAGAACAGGAAATAGAATTAACCACTTTTTTACACAGTTTTGAAGCTGTGCAGAAAGGTGGTTTTTTCGTGTGCAAAATCTATTTTTGTAGTTGATATTCAGAACAGCGGGATCGCTGAGTTGGCACCTACGCGACGGGGTGATGTTGCTCGGCTTGGTTTAGGGTTTGTGCTGTCCGAGATCTTGGCAAACCTGCTGAATGCCGCTATTGCAGCAGTGTAGCGGCCAATTTCTCACCCGTTATTATTATTGTTGTTGTTATTGTTATTATTATTGTTGTTGTTACTGTAAGAGAGTCCACCGCTGCTCTGGCGTTTGCGCTGTTCTGCCTCGGCCAACGCCGCACCTGTCAGGGCTGCAGCTGCCACTGCGCCGGTAATCAGGATGGTCTTGTTGTTCAGGAAGGCCTGACGATCCAGGATTGAGATCTTTTTTGCATCACATTGTAGCACCCGGTCACCCTTTGCTCCAAGGCCATGGTAGTCCTTGACCAGTGTTTTGTCGTTATAGAGGTAGAGGTGATCCTGGGCGAAGACCAGCGACGGTTTTTTATCTGCGCTGCCAGCCATCCGCCCCACCAGTTCCTCTTCGATCTGCACCCGTTTTGTATCATCAGGTATCCCCACCAGATTCATGAAACGTTCCACGTTTGCCGCAATTTTTTCAAGATTTTTTGATGGCATATTCTGCCTCGCTAGTTTGTTTTGTCCCAGTAAAATTCAAAGTTTTGAAACGGCAGATTGATGGCCTGTATATGGTAGAAGGCGTTGCTCTTATGCTTTTGATAATGATACTCCCGAAGCTGGCTGGTGGTCACGAACAAATTGTTGAGTACGTTTTCGATGAAATATCGCATGGTTAACTGTAGCAGTCCTGCCAGGTCTGTAGACAGCCATTCTTTCCCAAGCAACAAATCTGGTTGCAGCAGGTTATGGAAGATCTGGTGGGTAATCAGGTGTTCCTGTTTGCTGCGCTGTTCATCACCATAGATCACCGTGGTATCCCGTAACAGCTGGATATACAGGGTATTGCGGATCAGTTCCGTACAGTTGGCCTCAAACAGAGATCGCCGGATATGAAGAACCAGGCGGTCAGCCATGCCAATACTATAGAGGTTGCGCTGTGGTGCCAGAATCTGGGACTGCAGCGGGATCAACTCACTATTCAGCTCCAGCAGAAAGGCATCCGGGCTGTACAGTTGCTGCAGCAGCGGATCAGCCGCAATCAAGGCCTGCAGGCTATTCTTCTGGTCATACAGTTCTATCGGGATTAGCACCACCGGGCTCTTCGGCTGCTCCTGCGCCAACTCTTCCTGCAATAGAGCCGGATGCATCCCCAGCAGATATTCACGTACCGCAGCAGCCTGATCGCCACCGGTCAGCGACGGATACGAGACAGGATTATCCCTGTATATCGCCTTTTGCAGGGCGCAGGTATAGGATTTGCCCGACCGGTTCTGCAACTTTACCGCCGGACAGCCGGTGTGGCAGATTGCCAGGTACTCGCAGACCTGACAGTCAGGATTAAGCCCCTGCTGCTGGTGCAGTAGCCGAATCCTGCGGCTGCCTTCAGCCAGGATATCCTCCACCCCGTCAGTAAAGATATTGCCGTAATAGAGCTGCTCCACCCCCTGTCCCCGCACACAGGACCAGATTGCACCATCGGACTGCAGCAGATAAAACCGCTCGCCACAGTTAAAGGCATTGGTGCAGTAGCTGGGTTTAAACTCATCAAACCAGTTACGGCGCAGCCCTTCTTCCAGCTCAGTTCCGCTAAAGGCGTCCTGCAGGGTATGGTACAGTTTCAACTGTTCTGCCTCACTGGCCTGCTGTAGCCCAAGTTCAGGCTGCCCCCCGAATTTCTGGCAGTTCAGCTCTGATCCAAACCCGAACATGATGTTGAAGTTATTCATGTCAAAGCCAAGTTCGCGGTGGATGGTCCAGATATCGTTAATCAGGGCTGGGATATCCTGCAGGTGCTCTTTGTAAAGGGTGGCTGAGATCTTCTTTACATGGGGATAGCGAGCCAGCAGACGCAGGTTTTCAATTGTGCGGTTCAGCCATGACCGGCCACGACGGTCAGTGCGGTATCTGGCATGCAGGGACAACGGCAGATCGATACTGGCGCTGATGGAGACCCGATGTTGATCAAACAGGTCATACAGCTTGTGGAAGTTAAACAGGTTGGTCTTCAGATGGGGGGCTGATTTACGGTAGCCCAAGGCATTCAGTTGATCGAAGTGATCCAGATAATGGCGGTTGATGATGGTAAACAGCTGATCCAGCACCTTTGGCGGCAGGGTCGTGACCTCGCCGCCATGCAGCGAGACATTAAACGGCAACACGCCGGCATCCAGAAACCGCTGTAGTGCCTGCTGCAAGGTGGTCACTGCCCTGCCTGCATCCAGCTTTAGGGTGGTTGGATCGGTCTGGCTGCCCAGATAGCAGTAGCGACAGGAAAGGTTGCAACAGAGGGTGGGCACATACAGCAGGTGGATATGCCGGGAAGGCTGCCGAGTAAAAAGATTGTGATCAGCCGATGATATCAGGGGTTACTCCTGAAAGCCGTGCCAGAATTTTCTCGCAGGCCTTATCAAACTTGGCGGTCTTGTTGGCCTTGATCTTGAAATCCTTGCGGGCATTGGTGGGGAACTTCTCCGCCTCAACCGTCATCCGTTTGCCCTTTTCAGAAAACAGGGTCAGCACCTGACGTTTCCGGTCCAGCTGTGCCTTGGCCACAGAGCTGTAGTAGATGATCCCATCCCCCACAATCAGGTAGCGGGGAGCAATGATCAAGTTTTTGCGCATCCCCTCCCGAACCAGGTAGATGATAATCCCCAACGGCGCCAGCAGTCCCAGCAGACACCAAGCACTGAAGTTGGCGGCGCCAATAATTGAGCCAAACAGACAGACAATCAGCACCGCCACCAGTGTTGCATTGCTGCTGCCTTCCACCTTGTATTTAAATGCTGCCGGTTCCTTGGTTTCCATGTTGCCTAGAATACCGCTACTTCAGACCATTGGCAAGTCCACCAATTAATACATAAATTGCACCCAATCAATACATTTAATGTACATATCTAGCAGTAGTGACCAGCCACATATCCAACAATAGACGCACAATATTATATAAATTAAGCCAGTTACACCATAATCAAGATTTGGCATCTTCCCTGCTATTGCTCTATCAAAAATCAAGCAAAAGGAGCACGCCATGCAGACACTCACCATACAACTACTGATAGCAACGGTTCCGCTGATACTGCTGGTGAGCATCTTCACCCTGTCCGAGACCATCAAAAAACATCACGGCAAACGGATTATCAAGAAAGCAGCTGCTGGCGCACTCAGAGGCCTGGCTCAAGGTTCTCACATAAAAATCTGACCCTCAGGCGGTGCGATCATGGAATTACTGTGCTATTATCTCCGCATTCCCTGTTTATGGATATCATTGACAAACTCTCTACGTGAGGTCTCCCACATGCCAAAGCTGCCCACCGGCTTAACAGCCCTGAACGCCACCCAGTTTCTGGGAGCCATGAACGACAACATCCTGAAGCTGTTGATTGTTTTTTTTCTTATTCACCTTCAGGGATCGGAAAAGGCCGGGATTGTCACAGCATCGGCAGGGGTAGCCTTTGTGCTGCCATTTCTTTTGTTTTCTGCTCCGGCAGGTGGGATAGCTGATCGCTACAGCAAGGCGCGGGTCAGCGTCGGGGTCAAGCTCCTTGAGGTGGTGGTGACCCTGCTGGCTGTACTGGCCTTTGCCAAGGGGATCGCCTGGCTGCTCTACCTGATCCTGTTTATGATGGCCACCCACAGCGCATTTTTTGCCCCGGCCAAATACGGCATTATTCCTGAACTTGCTCCCCGAGACGGGCTGTCACGAGCCAACGGTCTGATTGAATCATTCACCTTTTTGGCCATTATCTTCGGCACCGCCCTGGCATCAGTCCTGACCCAGGCTGCATCCGGCCGTTTCTGGCTGGCTGCCTGTTTCTGCCTGCTGGTGGCGGTGGTCGGCCTGTTCTGTTCCCTGCAACTGCCCAAGGTGGCAGCAGCTGCCCCTGATCGCAGGATCCGGATCTTTCCGGCAGAGATCTTTCGCACCCTGCAGCATGTCTGGCATGACCGCTGGCTGATGCTGGCCATTATCGGCTCAGCCTGGTTCATGCTGGTGGGAGCCTTTACCCAACTGAACCTGATCGGCTACGGCATCCAGCAGTTGGGGATGACCGCAGATAACAGCAACTACCTGTTTCTGGCCTCTGCCCTGGGGATTGCCGGTGGTTCGCTGCTGGCAGCAAAACTGTCCGGCAAGGATGTGGAGTTCGGCATCGTGCCGCTGGGCGCCATCGGCCTGACGGTTGCGCCGATCCTGCTGCACAACGCGCCGCCCAACCTGGCCACGGTGCTGGCCATCATCGTGCTGTTCGGCATTAGCGCCGGACTGTTCTCCCTGCCGTTGCAGACCTTTATCCAGATGCGCTCTGAACCGGCCATCCGGGGCGAGGTGCTGGCTGCCTCCAGCTTTGTCAACTGGGTAGGGATTCTGATTGCCGCCGGACTGACCTATCTGTTCAGCGGGCCGATGCAGATGACCGCAGCCCAGGGTTTCAGCGTGATGGGTCTGATCACCCTGCTGCTGACCCTTGTCACCATCCGCTACCTGCCGGATTTCCTGCTGCGCTTTGTGGCCCTGGCGGTGATGAACCTGCTGTACAAGATTCGGGTGGATGGCAAGGACAACGTACCGCTGGATGGACCGGCTCTGCTGGTGGCCAACCATGTCTCCTGGATCGATGCCCTGCTGCTGGTTGCTACCCAGACCCGCCGCATCCGCTTTGTGATGGATCGCTCCATCTACGAGACCCCGGCCCTGAATCCGCTCTTTAGGCTGATGGGGGTGATTCCGGTCTCTGCCAAGGACGGCATTGCCGGGTTCAAGGAATTTCTGCGCGCCACCAAGCAGGTGCTGGATGAAGGCTACCTGGTCTGCATCTTTGCTGAAGGGGAGATCACCCGCCATGGCAGCCTGAACGCCTTCCGACCCGGCTTTGCCCGGATAGCCCAGGCAACCGGGGTGCCGATCATTCCGGCCTACATCGGCGGCGCCTGGGGCAACATCTTCAGCTATGCCCGTAACCGCCATATCTACCTGAACCGCTATCCCATGCATATCCTGTTCGGCACGCCGTTGGCTGCTGATCAGGCATCCCAGGTTCGCACTGCCGTAATGGAGCTGTCAGTGCGCTACTTTGAGGCTCGCAAACATCAGCGCCTGCCGTTGGCCGATGCATTTGTCCGCACTGCCCGCAGAAACTGGAGTCACCCGTCAGTCAACGACACCACCGGCAAGAGTCTGACCTACGGCCAGTTGCTGACCGGCAGCCTGCTGGTGAAAAACCGCCTGCAACCACTGCTGTCCGGCAAACAGGTGGGGATTCTGCTGCCCCCCTCAGCCGCCGGATTTACCGCCAACATCGCCCTGACCCTGCTGGGCAAGGTGCCGGTTAACCTGAACTACACCGCTTCACGGGATGCCTTTGCCTCATCACTGGAACAGGCAGAGATCAGCTGCGTGGTCACCTCAAAGAAGGTGCTGGAGAAACTGCCTGATCTGCCAATGCCGGAAAAGATCATCCTGCTGGAAGAGGTCATGACCGGCCTGGGAACGCTGGAAAAACTAAAATCGCTGGCCACAGCAAAACTGGCTCCGCTGGCAACCCTGGTGGCTGGCAACCCGGCACCGGATGATACCGCCACCATCATCTTTTCATCCGGCAGTACCGGCACTCCCAAAGGGGTCATGCTGTCGCATCACAACATCCTTTCCAACATCGAATCCCTGCGAGCCGTGTTCCAGCCGGATCAGAACGACAGGGTGGCTGCAGTGCTACCGCTGTTTCATTCACTGGGCTTTACCGGCACCCTATGGCTGCCGCTTTTGTCCGGCTTCTCCTCGGCCTGCCACAGCAACCCGTTGGAGGCGACGCAAGTTGTCAAACTGGTGCGCAATGAAAAGGCCAGCATCCTGATCGCCAC
Source organism: Geobacter sp. UBA2189 (assembly GCA_002328035.1). Classification (GTDB taxonomy): domain Bacteria; phylum Desulfobacterota; class Desulfuromonadia; order Geobacterales; family Pseudopelobacteraceae; genus Trichlorobacter. Next base: position 70,896 of record DCVL01000008.1, on the reverse strand, counting down.
CCCCACCTTCCTGTCGGCCTACCTGCGCAAGGCAGATCCAGAGGATTTTAAATCCCTGCGGCTGGTGATTACCGGTGCGGAAAAGCTGAAGACAGAACTGGCAAATGCCTTTGAAGAGAAGTTCAACCTGCGCCCCTTGGAAGGCTACGGCGCAACCGAGCTGTCACCGGTTATCTCCCTCAACATCCCGGATGTGGAGATCGGCGGGGTTCGCCAGAAAGGGCAACTGCCGGGCAGCGTGGGCAGACCGATCCCTGGCGTGGCAGTGCGGATCAGCGACCCTGAAAGTGGCGTATTGCTGGCTGATGGCAAGCCCGGCCTGATTGAAGTAGCTGGCCCTAACCTGATGACCGGCTACCTGGGCAAACCGGAAGAGACCGCCAAGGTGATCCGCAACGGCTGGTACAACACCGGCGACATCGGCTACATCAATGACCAGGGCTTTGTGGTGATAACTGATCGCCTGGCTCGCTTCAGCAAGATCGGCGGCGAGATGATCCCCCACGGTGCCGTGGAAGAACGGCTGCTGGCAGCACTGGCCAGCGCTGACCTGCTGCTGGCGGTAACCGCTGTACCGGATGAGAAAAAGGGAGAGCGGATCGCCGTGGTCTTTGACCAGACCCAACTGGATGAGGTCAATGTAAAACAGGCCATTGAACAGGCAGAACTGCCCAACCTTTGGAAACCGTCGCTGCTGGTGGCAGCGGAGGCGATACCACTACTAGGTAGCGGCAAGCTGGATCTGAAGGGGTTGAAGAAGCTGGCGGAGATGGCTACGGCGTAACAACACTATTGCCGGTTAAGTCATTAAGAACATGGATAAAAATTTTAATTTTCTCGGAATATGCTCTCGTTTTTCTCGGATTATCCAGACAGCAAATCCCCCCTGCCCCCCTTTCAAAAGGGGGGATTTTAAGGCCTCCCTCTTTGCAAAGGGGGATTGAGGGGGATTTGGTTTTGGATGTGACAAAGTAGAACTAATTCGGATTAATTTGTATTGTCAGAACCAACAAATAACGTAAAATATGATTATCATATTTTACGGAGGCAGCTATGCAAACAGCAATCAGCTCAACCGAAGTAGTGAGAAATTTTTCTGAACTGCTCAACAACATCAAATACCGTGGAGATCGTTATACCGTTATTCGTGGCGGAAAGCCTGCCGCATCACTGGTTCCGGTGGAACCGGTCACCAGCGGTGCAACACTGGCTGATCTGCGTAAGATGGTGCTCTCTTTTCCACATCTGGACAGAAATGATACCTCATTTGAATCAGATGTCATGGCTGCGGCAAGTGCGCAACCCTCAATGCCAGAGGCTCTGTCATGGGAGTAATACTTGACTCAAGCGAGATCATAGCCCTGGAAAGAAACCGTGGAATAGTCGAAAATCTGGTGGCTGGTCGTGAAGATGAGCCGTTTGGCATCAGCGTGGTCACCGTAGCTGAACTTCTGCATGGAGTTGAGCGGGCCGACACAGAAACCAGAAAAATACGGCGGCAGGCCTTTGTGGAAAAAGTGATCGAGATGATCCCTGTGTTCCCGTTTGACACCGGAGTTGCCCGTATCTACGCTAGAATATGGGCTTCACTGGTGCAGCGAGGCCTTACCGTAGGGTCACACGACCTGATTATTGCAGCAACGGCCATTTCTCTTGATTACAAGGTTATTACCGCTAACCGGCGTGATTTTGAAAAGATTGAGGGATTACGGCTTGAACTGCGCCAGGCAGGATAACTGTTCCAAATGGGATGTTGAGCGGTTCAAGCGCGGGCGCGTGAACCGGGTGAATAACGAGCTGAACGATGAAATTTAAAAGGAGTAGTCAAGTGAGAATAAAGAAGGTTCTTCATTTATTACTCGGACTGAGTATGATTGCCGGAATCTTGTACTGCGCATGGCGAGTCATCCTTTTCTTTGTAAAAATAATGCAACAAATAAACACTTCTGTAGCAGCGGCAATCATTGGAGCAATGGCTACGATAACTGCTGGAATTGTGGCGGTCATAATAACACAAAGGCAGACAAAGCTTAGAGAGATTGCGGAGGCTCATCGCGAGAAGAAAGTTGAAATATATGATAAGTTTCTGACGATAATAATCAGAATACTAAAGTCAACCAATGAAAACATTAAAGCTGAGCCAATTTCTGAAGAAGAGCTCATTTTACTTTTGGTAGACTTCAAAAGAGAAATCCTCCTATGGGGATCGCCACAAGTAATTAAAGCACAACTTCATTACGAATCTGTTGCAGGGAACACACGGATGATGTTTCATGCCGTCGATCAGCTATATCGAGCGATCCGTGAAGACATCGGACTCAGCAATAAGGGCCTCCAGCCACTTGACCTGTTCAAATTATTTTTGAAGGATCCACATGAAGTTGAAGAGTTTTTTGAGCGAGAGAGACAGCTTGGCAGATAAGACTCTTCAACGAAGCACAGCTGCGGTCTCTGTTTTGCTACTCCGCTGGGCTCACAGCCGTCAGCCCCTAACTAAACATCTTCCCCCTCAAGGAGATTTCCCCAAATGGACATACCACGGATTTTCAACGTCACCGAAAGTGCTCACCGCATCCATAACCCGATCACACCGGACAAGCTGGCCACGCTTGGCGCTGCGCTGCGTATGGAACCAGGCACCCGCGTGCTTGACCTGGGCAGCGGTTCAGGGGAAATGCTCTGCAGCTGGGTACGGGATCACGGCATCATCGGCACCGGCATTGACATGAGCCAGCTGTTCACCGAGCAGGCAAAACAACGCGCTTTAGAGCTGGGCGTGGCAGATCAAGTGACGTTCATCCATGGCGATGCTGCGGGCTACGTCTCCGACGAGAAGGTCGGCGTGGCAGCCTGTGTTGGTGCCACCTGGATCGGCGGGGGAGTTGCAGGCACTATCGAGCTGCTCAAGCGCAGCCTGAGCACCGGCGGGATTATCCTGATCGGCGAGCCCTTTTGGCGGCAGTTACCGCCAACAGAAGCGGTTGCCAAGGGCTGCCTTGCCCACGCAATCTCCGACTTTCTCACACTGCCGGAACTTATCGCCTCTTTTGACAAGCTTGGCTACGACCTGGTTGAAATGGTTCTGGCTGATCAGCATGGCTGGGACCGATACGAGGCGGCAAAATGGCTCACCATGCGCCGATGGCTTGAAGCCAATCCTGACGACGAGTTTGCACAAGAAGTTCGGGCCCAACTGACCTCTGAACCGGAGCGCTACGCCACCTACACCCGCGAATACCTGGGCTGGGGTGTGTTTGCGCTGATGCCGCGATGATGCAGGGCGTACATGGCGAGAAGTGCCCTTAACCACGACCATCAACAATTCATACAAAATCAGATTTCAACTGTGAATTTGTATAAAAAATGCTAACCTACTGAACATGCTCATACATCGAACCATACAACCAGAATTATTGCGGCTGGCCGGACAGTACCCAATTTTGACGATAGTCGGGCCGCGCCAGTCAGGTAAAAGCACCCTGTGCCGGATGACCTTTCCTGACAAGCCCTACGTCTCACTTGAGCAATTTGCCCTGCGTGACTATGCGACGAACGATCCACAGGGGTTCTTGCGGGATTATGCGGCAGGCGGCGCGGTGATTGACGAGATTCAACGGGTACCGGGTCTGCTCTCGGAACTGCAGGTACTGGTGGATGCCGATCCGACCCGCAAAGGTGTCTATATTATTACCGGTAGCCACCAGTTTCTGCTGATGGAGCGGGTTACTCAATCGCTTGCCGGACGAACCGCCATCCTGAAGCTGCTGCCGTTTTCATTTGAGGAACGCTACGCCCAGACGCCGCAGCCGGAAATTTCGCAGATGCTGTTTGAAGGGTTTTACCCGCGTATTCTGAATGATCAGTTAAACCCGGTTGAGGCGCTTTCGTTCTACCTGACCACATACGTTGAACGGGATGTCCGCGAGATCATGGCGGTCAAAGACCTAGCTCTGTTTACCCGTTTTCTTCGTCTATGTGCCGGGCGTACCGGACAGATTCTCAATATCAACTCACTGGCTGCTGACTGCGGCATCAACCACGGCACTGCCCGGGCCTGGCTCTCTGTGCTGGAAGCCAGCTTCATCATCACCCTGTTGCAACCGCACTTTGAAAACTTTAACAAACGGCTGGTCAAATCACCCAAGCTCTATTTCTGGGATGTGGGGCTGGCCGCCCATCTGCTGGGCATTGAACAGGCCGGCCAGATTACGCATCACCCTTTGGTAGGCACCCTGTTTGAAACCTTTGTGGTGACGGAACTGATGAAGCAACGCCTGAACATGGTACGGGAGCCGCGCCTGTACTACTGGCGTGACAATGCCGGACATGAGGTGGATCTGCTGTTTGAGGCGTCCACAGGGATTGTACCGATAGAGATCAAGCTGGGGGCGACTATTCAGTCAAGCGCCTGGAAAGGAATTGACCACTACCGCAAGCTGAATACGGCTGCACAGCCGGGGCTGCTCATCTGCGGGGCAACAGAACGTCAGCAACGCAGTAACGGTTTGCAGGTGGTTGGCTATCCCCATATCGGCAGTGTTATGTCAGGGTTTGTGTAACAAAGCCGGTTTCTCGCCAAGGCCCCAAGAATGCGAAGAAAGGCAAGTGAACCCAACAATTCAGGTTGCCTATAGAGGAAAACCAAATATTTAACGCGCTAACAGGCACCATTCACCCCGGGAGACAACTATGAGTCTGACAACACAGATCAAAACAAAGCTGATTAACACCAAAAACAGCCTGACCAGCATTGATAATCAGCCTTTAAGCAAGGCCACGCTGGTGATCCTGCTGTTTTTGGATATCTTCATCCTGACCGCCATTTTTAATGGTCTGGGTGCCCATACTCGGCAGATTAGCACACCGCAGGAGTACATCCCCTCCAGTTGCCGCGAGATGGTGATTGACCACACCTGGAATCCCACCAACCGGATTGAGAACCTGTCTCAGCTGGTAAACGGACACAACAACAGCTACACCTACCATCCGCGCCCGACCCAGCGTGAACGCCACCCGGCCTGTACCCCCTACCTGACCCTGCTGGATCAGATCAAAAACGACAAGGCTCTGGCCAGCAGCTTTGACGAGCGGCTGAAGGCTGGGCGCGAGACCCAGGAGCTACAGCGCAGGATTGATCAACTGAAAGGCAGCTACGACACTGCCCTGCTGGAGGCCATTGCCCAGCAGCCGGAACCGGCAACCGAGGTGGATGCTACCCGTGCTGAGTTCAAGCAAAAGAACAGCGCCCTGAACAGCCTGAAAACCAGGATTGCCGCACTGGATGCGCTGATCAATGCCGACTCCAGGGTGGCAGCACTCTGGGTCAAGCTCCAAAGCTCCCAGGCTAGCGATCGCCAGACGCTGCTGGCTGATCTGCGCGACCTGAACTTCTGGTACCCGGTCAAGAAATTTGGTATGCAGATGCTATTTCTGCTACCGCTGTTTGCCATTTTCTATGTCTGGAACAACGCCAGCATCAGGGGCAATCGCAGTCTGCAGACCTTGGTTTCAGCCCATTTGGTGGTCATTGCATTCATCCCGATCTTCTGCAAGCTGATCGAGGCGATCTACGACATTATTCCCAAGCAGTTGCTGCACAAGCTGATTGCCCTGCTGACTGCTCTCAAGCTGGTGGCGATCTGGCATTATCTGATCATTGCCCTTGCCATTGCCGGTGCCCTGTTCATGATCTATATCTTTCAGAAAAAGCTGTTTTCACGGGAGAAGCTGCTTGAAAGGCGCATAGCCAAGGGGGAATGCCAGCAGTGCGGCAAACATCTGCCAACCGGCGCACGAGCCTGCCCGTTCTGCGGCTATGTTCAGTTCACCACGTGTCCTACCTGCAACAAACCGATGCATAGCCAGGCACGCCATTGCTGGGCATGCGGGGCGGGACAGCACAAAGTATAATAGTAACAGAGATCCAGGAACATACCATGACCAGACCAGACCATCTGCAACAGGCGCCAATCATCGACATACATTGCCACACTGCCGGCATCGGCTCCGGCGGTTCTGGCTGTTTCATCTCCCCTGAACTGCGTAAAAGCTGGAGGTACCGGGTCTACCTGAGCTCCTTTGGGGTGCAGGAGCATGAACTGCTGCACCATGGTGACAAGCTGGTGCTGGAACGGCTGTCAGCATCCCTGACCGCCTCCGGCAAGGTTGACATGGCCGTGGTGCTGGCCATGGATGGGGCTTTGGATAGCCAGGGTGAGCTGGATCGAGGCTGTACCGAGATGTACATCCCCAATGACTTTCTGGCAGAGGCGGTGAAACAGCACCCCAACCTGCGCTTTGGAGCCAGCATCAATCCGTATCGTCGGGATGCGCTGGAGTTGCTGGACAAGGCGGTTGAGGCTGGTGCGGTACTGATGAAATGGCTCCCATCGATCCAGCATATTGATCTGGCTGATAAACGGCTGGTGCCGTTCTATCAACGGATGCAGCAGCATAGCCTGCCGTTGCTGACTCACACCGGCGATGAGGCATCGTTCACATATGCCCGTAACGAGCTGGGAGACCCGCATCGGCTGCGTCTGGCTCTGGAGCAGGGGGTAACGGTAATTGCCGCCCATGCCGCTGCCAATGGCAAGAATGAGGGCGAACACAACTTCAACCGTTTCCTGCGTCTGTGTGAACAGCACCGAAACCTGCATGCCGATATCTCTGCCCTGACCCAGATCAACCGGCCTGGCCAGTTGCGCCGTCTGATCCAGCAGCACCACCTGCATGACAGGCTGCATTATGGCACTGATATGCCGCTGACCAACACCCCGCTGGTTTCACCCTTGGGACACCTGACCCAGCTGGCTCCCTGGACCGTGGCACGGTTGCTGACCATTAAAAATCCGTGGGATCGGGATGTGGCTTTGAAGCAGGCGTTGGGAGTACCGGAAGAGGTGTTTACCAATCCAGCAAGATTGCTGTCAAATGGATACAGCGATAAAACAATCAAGTAACTGGTCACGAAACACAGAGCAGCGGAGCAACAGAGAAATCAAGATGTTAGTAAAGCAGCTAGTAAAACCAGAGTGGTGAGTCTTTAAACAAGCTTTATTCATTGCTTTTTTCTGTAGTTTTACTCAGTTGCTCTGTCGCTCCGTGTTTCAAATGCTTTTTCTAGGCTAACTTAATCCGGTACGATCCGGTATGGTGAAAAAACCAGAGGGATATTACTGGAGCGGCCATCTCGCTTGTCTTGGTCAGGAGGTTCTTTCTTGGCTGACTACAGATTCAGAATGAGCCAGAACTGGCCAATCAAATGAGGGTTCTTAAAGCGGAAAAGGGAAACATCCGGTTTAAAAATTTGTATATGGGTGGAGGCTTAGGTGGAAAGCGCTTCTTTCTGACTATCCACGATATACTTTTTGACCGTTCTGCGATCCAGTCCGGTGCGCCGAGCCACCTCTTCATAGCTACCCAGCCGCTGGTACAACAGACCACAATAACCAGCCAACAGCCCCCGCGCATCCAGACTGCCCTGGCTGACACCGGCCACCAGCGCATCCTGCAGACCTCCACCCCCCACAACCAGAAGATCCCCTTCATAGCGGCGGGTCAGCAGCATCCTGCGCACCGCCTGCTCAAGCTCACGCACATTGCCTGGCCAGGAATAGTGCGCGCCCAGGGACTTGCGTAAGCCCTCGCTGATCTCCGCGGCCATGGCGCTGCATTCATGTCCCAGCATCCGTTGCAGGATGCTTCTTACCAGAGTTGGCAGCTCTGAAGGTTCTTCCTCTACCCGTTGCCTTAGAGGTGGCACGATGATCTGATCGGAACAGAGCCGGTAGTAGAAGTCATCCCGAAACTGTCCTTCCCGCCGCAATTCATCCAGGGGGCGGTTGGTGGCGGCAATAACCCTACCATTAAAACGCAGCTTGTCATGGCTGCCTACTGGCGCAAAGGTTCGTTCCTGTAGTACCTGTAGTAGCTTGATCTGCACTGGTACAGAGAGATCGCCGATCTCATCCAGAAAGATGGAGCCGTGGCTGGAACAGCGGGTAAATACCCCTTCATGGTTATCAATGGCACCAGTAAAGGCTCCTTTGCGGTGGCCGAACAGCTCAGATTCCAATAACGATTCAGGGTACTGGGACAGGTTGCGGCTGATAAAGGTACGGGTAAAGCTGTCCTTAAAACAACTGGTTTTGTCATCAAACGGGATAAAACCGGAGCGTCCGATGGCGGCAGCGGCTGCCCCCTTGCCGGTACCGGTTTCACCCAGCAGCAGTGTAGAGAAATCCTCCATCCGATCCCAGAGTTGCTGGTCATACAGGTTGATGTCACAGGTAAAAATGTTGTTCCAGAGCTGCAGCCGCAGGGTATGCATACAGGGAGCATGGCCGGTCAGACTGGTGTCAATAAAGTAGAAGGCTCGCCGGATCTGATAGAAGATCTCAAGGTACCGTCTGGCATCAGAACCCGAGTAGCCCAGCCTTTCCAACTCTGCCAGCACATCAGCGGCAAAGGGGATGCGTAGCGGGCGATCACCGGCCTGCTGCTGATCCAGAATAAAGTGGTCAAAGTCCTTCCTGTAGCGGTGGTAGATGGCAAATTGAAAGGCGGTCTGCAGCAGGCTGCGGTCTTCACCACGAAACTGTAGCGGATCTTGACGGTTATGCCGCTGCAATGCCTCAAGGCGCTCCCCCACCTGCTTCACCACCCGATCAAACAGTTCGTCCCTGCTACAACGATGGTCACAACCGGAAATCCTGAAATCCAGTTCCTCTCGTTCCGGGCTGAAGGGATTGGCAAAAGCGGCCAGAGCCACCGCACGGAAGAAATCTCGGTCAACAGCTGTCAGAGTCAGAGGCTTGTTCATACACAAAATGTACATAGCAAGTACAATTCATGTCAATATATTTGATAGTACGATCGCCACTAACAGAGATAAGATGCTTAAATTATTTAAAAACTAAATAACACCCATCTTGGCACAATCCCTGTAAAGGTTTCAGCAAAGCAGAAACGAACGTATAAGGGAGGAAGCCATGAAAACTATTAACAAACGGATCTTCGCCATTACTCCGATTATCGCCTTTGCAATTACCCTTGCGATCTCAAACGGGATTGAGAGAAGCATTGAACATTGCAGGGCATCAACCGCAGGGCAATCTCAGTCTGCTGGTGAAATGCTTAATGGCAGTTACAGCACCATGATCAATACCTTTAACTCCTGTTCCACGAGGTAGGCCATGGTCTGGCTGGGAAAAGCCCCGCAACTGGTACTGCTTGGCCTGCTGCTTAGCATGGCGCAGCAAACCCAGGTAGCACCTTCCGATTCTACGGAAAAAACCGTTTTTGCGCTTTTGATTATTTCTGCTTTACTTTCCAATAGTTGTTAATTATCCTTCAAAATTCTATTCTTACCACAATAAGCAAGCGAGAGTTCATGGATATCAGCAGGATTCGTAATTTTTCTATTATAGCCCATATAGACCACGGCAAGTCTACTCTGGCTGATCGTCTTCTTGAATATACCGGCGCCTTGACTGCTCGCGAGATGCAGAATCAGTTTCTGGACAAGATGGAGCTGGAGCGGGAGCGTGGCATTACAATAAAGGCTCAGACTGTCCGGTTAAACTACACTGCTGATGATGGCAACGATTATGTGCTTAATCTTATTGATACTCCAGGACATGTTGACTTTACTTACGAGGTTTCCCGCTCTCTTGCTGCATGCGAGGGGGGGCTTCTTGTTGTAGATTCCTCTCAGGGGGTTGAGGCTCAGACTCTTGCCAATGTCTATCTTGCTCTCGATATAAATCTGGAGGTGTTTCCGGTTCTCAATAAGATTGATCTGCCCGCTGCTGATCCTGAGCGGGTAAAACACGAGATTGAAGAGATAATCGGGATTGATGCCCATGATGCTGTGCTTGCCTCTGCCAAAGAGGGAATAGGTACCCGCGAGATACTTGAAGAGATAGTCAAGAAGATTCCTCCTCCTAAAGGGGATGAATCGGCTCCGCTTAAGGCGTTGCTGTTTGACTCCTGGTATGATCAATATCAGGGGGTTATCATTCTGGTACGCTTGTTCGACGGGATCCTTAAAAAAGGCGACAAGATTCAGCTTATGTCGACCAACAAAGCATATGAGGCTCTTAAAGTCGGTGTGTTTTCTCCAGTTATGGTTGAGGTGTCACAGTTGACTGCCGGTGAAGTAGGTTTTGTTATTGCTGGTATCAAGGATGTGGCCGATGCCAAGGTTGGTGATACGGTTACGTTGTTGCACCGTCAGTGTTCTGAGATGCTTGCTGGTTTTAAAGAAGTAAAGCCGATGGTTTTCTCAGGTCTGTATCCAATTGACACAGCTCAGTACGAGCAGTTGCGCGACGCGCTTGCAAAACTTAAATTGAACGATTCATCATTTTCTTTTGATCCAGAGACATCTGTTGCGCTGGGTTTTGGGTTCCGTTGCGGATTCCTTGGCCTTTTGCATATGGAGATTATTCAGGAACGTCTTGAGCGTGAGTTTGGCCTGGATCTGATAACTACTGCCCCAACGGTTGTTTATCGTGTTCATAAAATGAACGGTGAGGTCTACTCGATTCAGAGCGCCAACCAGATGCCTGAGCTTCAGAATACTGAATTTCTTGAAGAGCCATTTATCCTTGCCCATATTCATGTTCCCAATGAATTTGTAGGCGGTGTGCTCGCCTTGTGTGAGGAAAAACGTGGTGTCCAGCGTGAGATAAAGTATCTTACCCAGACCCGTGTAATGATTATCTATGAACTGCCTTTAAACGAGATAGTTCTGGATTTTTACGACCGTTTAAAATCAATCACAAAAGGTTATGCCTCTCTTGATTATGAACATCTGGAGTACAGAAAAAGTGATTTGGTCAGAATGAATGTAATGATCAACGGTGAGGTAGTTGATGCGCTATCACTGATCCTGCATCGCGATAAAGCCTATTACCGTGGCAGGGATCTTGTCTCAAAGATGAAAGAGCTGATCTCGCGTCAGATGTTTGAGGTGGCGATACAGGCCGCCATTGGCAGTAAGATTATTGCGCGTGAAACTGTTAAGGCTATGCGTAAGGATGTATTGGCAAAATGTTACGGTGGTGACATTACGCGTAAACGCAAATTATTGGAAAAACAGAAGGAAGGCAAGAAGAGGATGAAAAATGTCGGGAATGTGGAGCTTCCTCAGGAAGCCTTTCTGGCTATCCTCAAGGTTGATTAAACAGGAAAGGTGAACCATGGCTGAACAGAACGATACAGTGCAGTTCGATGGAATAAAAAAGAAAAGTCTTTGGCGTGAATATGCTGAATCTATCATTATAGCGGTTTTGCTGGCGCTTGTTATCAGAACTTATCTGGTTCAGGCGTTCAAGATTCCATCAGGTTCCATGGAAGATACTTTGCTGATAGGTGATCATCTGCTTGTGAATAAATTCATATACGGCACAAAGATTCCGTTTACTGACAAGCATATCATTAAGCTGCGTGACCCCCAGCGTGGGGATGTCGTTGTTTTTGAATACCCTGAAGATCCCCGCAAGGATTTTATCAAGAGGATTATCGGTGTTCCTGGTGATGTAGTAGAAGGTAAGGATAAAAAGGTTTACGTGAACGGCAAGTTGTATGAGAACCCGCATGAGGTGCATAAGGAGATAGATAACGTACCCAAAGAGCAAAATCCGCGCGATACCTTTGGACCTCTTCTTGTTCCTGAGAACTCCTATTTTGTGATGGGGGACAACCGTGATCGTTCTTACGATAGCCGCTTCTGGAAGTTTGTCCGTCGTGATCAGCTTAAAGGCTTGGCATTTATCAAGTATTGGTCAATTGATGGTCCATGGTACAAATTCAATATACGGTGGCGTAACATAGGCCGTTTGATAGATTAATCTACTGGAGGAAAAATATATGGATACATTGGGTAACTGGAAACGTACAGACTATTGCGGGCAGTTGTCTGCCAAGGATATTGGTCGCGATGTTCTTTTGATGGGTTGGGCTCTACGCCGTCGTGATCATGGTGGATTGATCTTTATTGATCTGAGGGATCGTGAAGGTATTGCTCAGGTGGTATTTGATCCGGAGGTTGATGCGGCAGCCCATCAGGTGGCAGAAGGCGTTCGCAGCGAGTTTGTTCTGGCAGTCAAAGGGAAGGTTATTCCCCGTCCTGAAGGCACAGTAAACCCTAACATGAAGACCGGTGAGGTAGAGATTCAGGTTGCCGAGTGCAAGTTGCTTAACCGCTCAAAACCGTTGCCGTTCATGCTGGATGAGCATAGCGAGGTAAATGAGAACATACGCCTTAAGTATCGTTATCTGGATATGCGCCGCCCACAGTTGGCTCAGAACCTGATACTTCGTCATCAGGTTGCCCAGATAACACGTCAGTATCTGACAGAGAACGGTTTTTTGGAGCTGGAGACCCCGTTCCTTACCAAGTCCACTCCTGAAGGCGCCCGTGACTTTCTGGTTCCATCCCGAATCAATCAGGGTCAGTTTTATGCCTTGCCGCAATCCCCCCAGATATTTAAACAGATCCTGATGATCTCAGGTTTTGATCGTTACTTCCAGATAGTGCGCTGTTTCCGTGACGAGGATCTGCGAGCCGACCGTCAGCCTGAGTTTACACAGATTGATTGCGAGATGTCCTTTATCGATCGCGAGGATATTATAACCGTGATGGAGGGGATGATTGCCCGGATTTTTAAAGAGGCAAAAGGTGTTGAGGTTCAGTTGCCTGTCCAAAGGATGACCTATCAGGAGGCGATCCGTCGCTTTGGAGTTGATAACCCTGATATACGCTTTGGTATGGAGCTTGTTGATCTTACAGACATTGTAAAAGGTGCTGGATTCAAGGTGTTTGCCGAGGTTGCTGCAGGTGGTGGTATCATTAAGGGTATCAATGCCAAAGGTTGTGCATCTTTCTCACGCAAGGAGATTGATGATCTGACCAGCTTTGTTTCCATCTACGGAGCCAAAGGGCTTGCATATGTAAAGGTGACCCAGGAAGGATGGCAGTCTCCAATAACGAAGTTTTTCAATGAAGCGGAGATTGCCGCTATGAAGGATGCCTTTGACGCGGAGGAGGGGGATCTGCTGCTGTTTGTTGCAGACAAGCCAAAGGTGGTTAACGATTCTCTTGGAAAACTCCGCAACCACCTGGCTTCGCTCCTGAATCTGACTGACCCGGGCGACTTCCGATTTGTCTGGATTACAGACTTCCCGCTGTTTGAGTGGGACGAGGATGACAAAAGATGGTCTGCAGTGCATCACCCGTTTACCGCTCCGATGGATGAGGATGTAGAATTTGTTGAATCCGCCCCTGGTCGCTGCCGTGCAAAGGCATATGACCTGGTGCTGAATGGCAATGAGATAGGTGGAGGTTCAATCCGTATCCATCAAGAGCAGGTTCAGTCTCTTATGTTCAAGATGCTGGGGCACTCCGAAGAGGACAAACGTGCCAAATTCGGCTTCCTTCTTGATGCCTTGGAATATGGCACCCCCCCACACGGAGGGATCGCTTTTGGTCTTGATCGTCTTATTATGCTTTTAACCGGTTCGGATTCCATAAGGGACGTAATAGCATTCCCCAAAACCCAAAAGGGAACTTGTCTCATGTCTGAGGCACCATCGACTGTTGATACGAAACAGTTGAGAGAGCTTGGAGTACGTCTTGCGGCAGCCAGTGCCGCCGTGTAAAAACGTGTCACCAATTTTGCGTAGCATATTTTTCATTCTGCTGCTGATGGCTTTGGCAGGGTGTGGAAGCCATGATCCTGTATGGAGGATGAAGGCTCAACTGACCCTTTTTCAGCTGCAGCAGGAAGAGGCTAAGTCGCCTTTTCCGAATGAATATGAAAATATAAGCAGCACCTTTCAACAGGGAGAGGATCTGCTTGTTAAGGATGAGGATGAAGAGAAGGCTGATGAGCAGTTCAAGCTGGCTTACCAGAAGGGGTTGATTTTAAGACAGGAACTTCTCTTGTATAAAGAACGCCTCAAGGAGGAAGCACGTCAAAAGGCTATTGAAGAGCGGATTATTAAAGAGGAAGAGGCGCGTGCCAGAAGAGAGGCTGAGATAAAGCGACAGGAGGAACTGCGTGAAGCTCAGAGGAACCTGCAACAGAAAAACGATCCTGATTCCAGGAACAATCGGCATGAACAGAACCAAATCCGTCAAGCTGCTTCCTACACAGTTCACCGTGGTGAGACACTGCCCCAGATAGCCGCCAGACCTGATATATATAACGATATGGCTTTATGGCCATTGATTTACCGAGCCAACAGGGATCAGATAAGGGATCCGTATCAGCTATGGCCAGGTCAGGTTTTGAAGATACCACGTAATTTTAACAGGGATGAGGCTCTTGATGCCAGAAGACAGGCACATAGAAACAGATAAAAATCAGAACCTGGATAACCGGTTTTTTAACCTGAGTAAAGCGTTGGAAAACTTTTGCTAAATACGAAAGATTGAAAAGATTTCTCCTTGACAGCAGGGGGGCTTTTGCATACTGTATACACGATTTTTAGTATGCCGTAGTACTATATTGGTTGTAGTCGCTTGCAATCAATATATTGAATTATATATATAATAAAAAACAAGGAGAGAACATGACGACAGCTAAGATTATCTGGTCTAAGATTGATGAAGCACCCGCACTTGCAACATATTCGTTACTTCCTATTGTCAATGCCTTCACCAAGGCTGCAGGCGTTGTGGTTGAAACACGCGACATATCTGTAGCAGGCAGAATCATTGCAAATTTCCCTGACGATCTGACCCCTGAGCAGAGGAAGCCGGATTACCTGGCTGAACTTGGTGAACTGACACAAAAACCTGAAGCCAATATTATAAAGCTTCCTAACGTCAGCGCTTCGATTCCACAGTTGAAAGCTGCTATTAAAGAGCTGCAAAGCCAGGGTTACAAGCTGCCTGACTATCCTGAAGAGCCAAAGACAGATGCCGAGAAAGAGCTGCATGCCCGTTATGCCAAGTGCTTGGGCTCTGCTGTAAACCCTGTGCTGCGTGAAGGTAACTCTGATCGTCGCTCTGCAAAGGCTGTCAAGGAATATGCAAAGAAGCATCCTCACAAGATGGGCGCATGGTCAGCCGATTCCAAAACCCACGTATCCTGGATGGAATCATCTGATTTTTATGCAAACGAAAAATCAGTGATCGTGGAGAAGGCTGGCAACGTCAAGTTTGAGCTCGTAGACAAGTCAGGCAAAGTCACAGTGCTGAAAGAGAAACTTGCCCTGCAGGCTGGCGAGATCCTTGACGGCACCTTTATGAGTGCAAAGGCTTTGCGTAAATTTATCCAAGAGCAGATTGATGATGCAAAGGCCAAAGGGGTACTGTTCTCGGTACACCTGAAGGCTACCATGATGAAGATTTCTGACCCTATTATGTTTGGTCACTTTGTTGAGGTTTTCTATAAGGATGTTTTTGAGAAGCATGCAGCAACCTTCAAGGAGCTTGGCGTTAATCCGGATCTCGGAATGGGTGACCTCTACCTGAAGATTGCCAAGCTGCCTGCTGATAAAAAGGCTGAGATTGAGGCCGATATCCAGGAAGTCTACAAGAAACAACCGCCTCTGGCTATGGTTGACTCCGATAAAGGAATCACCAACCTGCATGCCAGTAATGACATCATTATTGATGCCTCAATGCCTGTTGTTATCCGTGATTCCGGCGGTATGTGGGGGGGGGACGGCAAGCTGCATGATGTCAAATGTGTAATACCAGACAGATGCTATTCTCGCTGGTATCAGGTATGTATAGATTTCTGCAAGAAGAACGGTCAGTTTGATCCTACTACCATGGGTTCGACTTCCAACGTTGGTCTGATGGCTCAGAAGGCTGAAGAGTATGGTTCACACGACAAGACCTTCAAGATCCCTGTTGACGGCACAGTCCGCGTTGTTGATGAGTCTGGCAAGGTGTTGATTCAGCATGAAGTTGAAGCTGGTGACATTTGGCGTGGTTGCCAGGCCAAAGACCTGCCTATTCAGGATTGGGTTAAGCTGGCAGTCCGCAGGGCTCGCGCAACAGGTGCTCCGGCCATCTTCTGGCTGGACAAGAACCGTGGCCATGATGCCCAGATGATCGAAAAGGTTAACAAGTATCTGAAGGATCACGATACCAATGGGCTGGATATTCAGATTATGGATCCAGTTGATGCAATGTTGTTTACATGCCAGCGTGCCAAAGAGGGTAAGGATACCATCACTGTAACAGGAAATGCACTGAGGGATTATCTGACTGACCTGTTCCCTATCCTTGAGCTTGGCACTAGTGCAAAGATGCTTTCAATCGTTCCACTTTTGGCTGGTGGTGGTCTCTTTGAAACAGGGGCAGGCGGTTCTGCTCCCAAGCATGTTCAGCAGTTTGTTCAGGAAGGTTATCTCCGCTGGGATTCATTGGGTGAGTTCCTTGCCCTTGCAGTTTCACTTGAGCATCTTGCAGCAACATTCAAGAACGACAAGGCACAACTGCTTGCTGATACGCTGGATAAGGCAAACACCAAGTTCCTTGAGAACAACAAGAACCCTGCCCGTAAGGTTGGACAGATTGATAACAGGGGCAGTCACTTCTATCTGGCCATGTATTGGGCAGAGGCACTGGCAGCTCAGACGCAGGATAAAGAACTTGCAGAGAAGTTTGCAAAGGTAGCCAAGCAGCTACAGGATAACGAGGAAAAGATCAACGCCGAGCTGATAGGTGCACAAGGTAAGCCACAGGATATAGGTGGTTACTACAACCCTGACCCTGTCAAGACTGAAAATGCAATGCGTCCAAGCTCAACATTGAACGCAATTGTTGGAAGCATTAACTGATACATTATTCTATGCAGCAGTGTAATTAACTGATTAGGTAGTTAAATAAAACAGGAGGTAACACAAATGGGACGTAAAAAGATTTCATTGATTGGTGGCGGTCAAATTGGTGGTGTTCTTGCTCAGCTCTGCGCATTGCGTGAACTGGGTGACGTAGTTTTGTTTGACATCGTTGAAGGTATGCCACAGGGTAAAATGCTGGACATCGCTGAAGCTGCGCCTGTTGACGGCTTTGATGTATCCCTTACAGGTACACAGGACTACAAGGATATCGCCGGTTCTGACGTCGTTATTGTTACAGCAGGCCTTCCCCGTAAGCCTGGCATGAGCCGTGATGACCTTATCTCTACCAACTCAAAGATTATGACCTCCGTTGCAGAAGGTATCAAGCAGTATGCACCTAATGCATTCGTAATCGTGATATCCAACCCTCTTGACGCTATGGTTACCCTTTGCCAGAAGATTACCGGTATTCCTTATAACCGCGTTGTCGGCCAGGCTGGTGTTCTTGATTCCGCCCGCTTCAAGACTTTTATTGCATGGGAACTGGGAGTGTCCGTAAAGGATGTTATTGCAATGACCCTTGGTGGCCATGGTGATGATATGGTTCCTCTGGTGCGTTATGCCAGCGTTCAGGGCATTCCTGTAATGGAGCTGCTTGAGCAAAAGTATGGTGCTGAAAAGGCTGCTGAAGTTATGGAAGCTATGGTTAAGCGTACCCGTAATGGCGGCGGTGAAGTTGTTGCTCTTCTGAAGACCGGTTCAGCCTTCTACTCACCAGCTTCTTCTGCAATTGCTATGGCTGAATCAGTTCTCAGGGATCAAAAACGTGTTCTTCCTACCTGCTGCTTCTTGCAAGGTGAATTTAGCGTAAATGGCTACTATGTTGGCGTTCCTGCAGTACTTGGTTCAAACGGTGTTGAGAAGGTTATTCAATTCAAGCTTGATGCAACCGAGCAAGGAATGATGGACAAGTCTGTAGCAGCAGTTAAAGGACTGGTAGACAGTCTTGATAGCATACTGAAAGGCTAGTCGCCTGTTTCAGGTTTTCTTTTGCCTGGATTAAAGGAAGGGCGGAAAAAGTCCGCCCTTCTTTTTTCAACATTAGAAGACCATAATTTATGCCTCCGAATACTAAATAAAAGGAGTTATTTCGATGTCAGAAGAAAAGAAGCTGCCACGTATTGAAATCATTGAGAGGTATTGCAAAGGCTGTCAGATCTGTGTTGAATTTTGTCCAACTAAAGTCCTTGAAATGAAAGGTTTTGTCGTTTCTGTCAAGGATCTGTCTAAGTGCATAAAGTGCATGCAGTGTGAACTGCGTTGTCCTGACTTTGCCATTAAAGTGTACGCTGAATAATACAACGGGAGGAATCTACTGTGTCTAAGAAAGTTGCGTTTCTTCAAGGGAATGAGGCAGCTGCTCAAGGTGCCCTCTACGCCGGCTGTAATTTTTTTGCCGGATATCCCATTACCCCTTCCACCGAGGTAGCCGAAGTAATGTCGATAGAGCTACCAAAGGTAGGTGGCAAGTTTATCCAGATGGAAGATGAAATTGGTGCATATGCTGCCGTTCTGGGTGCTGCACTTACCGGTAAAAAGGCTCTGGATGCTACATCCGGCCCCGGTCTCTCACTTAAGCAAGAGCTTATCGGTTATGCATGTATAGCAGAAATACCATGTGTGCTTATCAACGTTATGCGTGGTGGTCCGTCAACAGGTATGCCTACTGGTCCTTCACAATCTGATGTTATGGCTGCAAAATGGGGTACTCACGGCGACCATGCCAGCATAACACTTGTGCCTGCTTCAGTTCAGGAATGCTATGATATGACAGTTCAGGCCTTTAACCTTGCCGAGAAATTCCGTATGCCTGTGCTTGTTATGCCTGACGAGATTATTGCCCATATGCGGGAGCGGATTGAATTCCGTGAGCCAGGTGAAATAGAAATAATCAATCGTACGGAGCCTACCGTACCACCGGCTGAGTACAAGCCTTATGATACCAGATTTGGTGATGTACCACCTCTTGCTGCCTTTGGTTCGGGCTACAAGTTTCATGTAACCGGCCTTAACAAGATGCAGGATGGTTTCCCAACTACCAAAGCTGAGATAGTGCAAGCCGAAGAAGAACGCCAGGTTCGTAAGGTGATGGATAAGGTTGATGAGATCGTCGATTTTGAAGAATTCAAGATGGATGATGCAGAAATCTGTGTTGTTGCCTACGGTTCTACTTCCAGATCCGCACGTTATGCAGTAAATGCTGCTCGTGAGAAGGGTATCAAGGTTGGCATGTTCCGTCTAAAAACCTTCTGGCCTTTCCCTGATAAGCAGATAAAAGCCATTGCCGCCAAGGTTAAAGGATTTGTAGTTCCTGAAATGAACCTGGGTATGTGTAGTGTTGAAGTTGAACGCTGTAACGAGGGCAAAGCACAGATACTTACTGTAAACCGTGTTGATGGTGAGCCGCTGAACCCAGAGCAGATCCTTGTGAAGATAAAGGAGGTTAAGTAACCATGGCTTTTGATTATGAAAAGTATATCCGTCCTGGCAAACTGCCGCACATCTGGTGCCCTGGTTGTGGACACGGTATTGTCCTAAAGGGTCTCATTCGTGCTATGGACAGCCTCAACCTGAAAAAGGAAGAGACCGCCATCGTTTCCGGTATCGGTTGTGCCTCCCGTCTTCCTGGTTATGTTGATTGCTGCACACTGCATACCGCCCATGGTCGTGCAGCTGCCTTTGCAACCGGCGTAAAGATGGCTCGCCCTGAAATGAATGTTATCCTGGTTGGCGGTGACGGTGATGGAACTGCCATTGGTGGCAACCACTTTATTCACGCTTGTCGCCGTAATATTGACATGACATATGTCATTATGAACAACTACATCTATGGTATGACAGGTGGGCAGTTCTCCCCAACTACCCCCCATATGATGAAGGCATCAACAACCCCATATGGAAACCCTGACCCAAGCTTTGACATTGCCAAGCTGGCTATCGGAGCAGGCGCAACCTTTGTTGCACGTGGCACAGCCTTTAATGCTAGCCAGATCGACAAGTTGATTGCCGAGGGGATCCAGCACAAGGGTATGTCAGTCATTGAGATTCTTGATGACTGTCCTACAACATATGGTCGTCGTAATAAGTACAAGTCTGTAATTGAGATGATGAACCGTCTTAAGGAAGTTGCTGTACCGGTTAAAGCTGCTGAAAAGATGACCGCTGAGCAGTTGCAGGGGAAGATTCTTACCGGAGTTCTGTTTAAGGCTGATCGTCCTGAATACTGTGCAGAATATCAGAAGGTTATTGAGCGGGCTAAAGGCGGCGCAAAATAATTTATTACCTAGAAAAAGGAGAACATAGATGTCCAGGTATGAGCTAAGGTTTTCCGGCGCCGGCGGACAAGGCTTGATCACTGCGGGGATCATCCTTGCCGAGGCTGCCTCAATCCATGAAGGTAAACAGGCTGTTCAGTCCCAGAGCTATGGCCCTGAGGCTCGCGGTGGGGCTTCAAAGTCAGAGGTAATTATTTCTGACGCACCAGTTGATTATCCAAAGGTTACCGCTTGCGATGCATTGCTGGCGCTTACTCAGGAAGCATGTGACAAGTATACCCATGATTTGAAAGAAGGCGGTATTCTTCTTTATGACAGCGAGTTTGTCACACGTCTTCCCGAAGGAAACTTCAAAAAAGTTGGATTTAATATTATAAGCACAGCCAAAAATGAAGTTGGACGTGAGATAGTTGCTAACATCGTTGCATTGGGAGCTATGATTTCACTTACTGGTGTAATTTCCCGTGAAAACGGGCTGAAAGCTGTTCTTTCACGCGTTCCTGAGGCATTTCTTGAGCTGAACGAGAAGGCATATGCTGCAGGCTTTGATAAGGCTGCTGCTGCCGCCGCTGCCTGATTTAAAGTTATTACTTCTGTAAAAAAACAGCCGGACACTGTTTAGTGACCGGCTGTTTTTTTCGATAAAAGCAGTTAAAAGCTATTCCGAAACCAGCTGTGACTTTGTGAATATAGCCTTCAGCCAGTACCCTTCAGCCTCAATATTCTCTCTGCCACCTTCTTCACGATCGACAAGCGCAACAATGCCAAGTACATCAAGTCCTTCTTCCTTGGCACGATTAACCGCCTTCATTGAAGAACCTCCGGTAGTCACAACATCCTCAACAATAATGACCTTTGTTCCAGGGGGCAGGTTTTTTCTACCCTCAAGCCACTGGCCGGTGCCATGCCCCTTAGGTTCCTTGCGGATGATAAAGGTGTGAAGTGGGTTGCCAGCATGTAAAGCAGCAATGGATGTAGCTGTTGCGATAGGATCGGCCCCAAGAGTTATGCCACCTACGGCCTGCAGCCCGGGAATATCCTTCACCGCTTCATAGAAAAGTTTGCCAACAAGCCACCCGCCTTCTGAATGCAAGGTCGTTTGCTTGCCATCAAAGTAAAAATCACTCTTACGGCCAGATGCAAGGGTTACAAGCCGTTTTTCATATGAGAGTTCGACGATGATCTGCTTGAGTTTATCGCGGTCGGTCATTGCTCAATATACTCCTCTTCTTTGTTAAATAACCCCATTTGTGGGGCTTGATGTGGCATAGGAAAGTTGATTGGATAGTTTCCGGTGAAGCAGGCAGTACAGAAATTGGCATCTTTTATGCCGGTTGACTTAATCAGCCCTTCCTCTGAGAGGTAACTCAGGGTATCTGCAGTGATATAGCGGCGGATCTCCTCAAGAGAATGTGAAGAGGAGATCAATTCCTTTCTGTTAGGTGTATCTATTCCATAAAAGCATGGGAAACTGGTGGGGGGGGATGAGATCCTCATATGAACCTCCTTTGCCCCTGCGTTACGAACCATCTTTACTATCTTGCGTGAAGTGGTGCCACGAACAATGGAGTCGTCAATAATAACAACCCGCTTTCCTTGAAGGATTTCACGAACGGGATTAAGCTTTATCTTTACTCCAAAATGCCTGATCGACTGCGCTGGTTCTATGAATGTACGTCCTACGTAATGGTTTCTTATAAGTCCAAGCTCAAAAGGAATCCCTGCTTCTTCCGAGTATCCCATTGCGGATGGTACCCCTGAATCAGGTACCGCAATTACAACATCTGCATCAACATGGTACTCTCTGGCAAGTTGACGTCCGAGTTCTTTTCTAACCTGATAGACATTTCTGCCAAATATTGTTGAATCAGGTCTGGCAAAGTAGACAAATTCAAATATACAGGGGGTTGGTGTAATCTTCTTGAATGGAAAAAGTGACTGCATCTGTCCGTCTTTTGTAAAGACCAGCATCTCACCAGGTAGGACTTCACGAACAAAGGCGGCTTCAATCAGATCAAGAGCGCAACTTTCAGATGCAACAACCCAGGCATCATTTAGTTTACCTAGGCATAAAGGTCTGAAACCATGTGGATCCCTTACTGCAATCATACGTGTTTCAGTCAGAAAGAGTAAGCAGTAGGCTCCCTTTACCCGATTAAGTGCATCACCAATCCGTTCGATCAATGAATCAGTGTGAGATATTGCAAGAAGATGGATGATGATTTCAGTATCCATTGTTGTCTGAAAAATGGATCCGTAGGCCTCCAGTTCAGCTTTAAGGAGATTGGCATTTACCAGATTGCCATTGTGAGCTACAGCTATTGAGCCACGGGAATAATCCACCATTATAGGCTGAACGTTCTTTTCGACCGAGGCTCCTGCTGTGGAATAACGGACATGGCCGATAGCAGCGTTGCCTGGTAGTTTTTCAAAGATTTTCTGGTTGCCAAAGACATCCGCCACCAGTCCCATCCTTTTATGAGCGTGCAAGCCATCGCCGTCAGATGACACAATACCACAGCTTTCCTGACCACGATGCTGAAGGGCGTAAAGCCCAAGATAGGTAAGATTGGCTGCTTCCTTATGGCCGTATATACCGAATACGCCGCATTCTTCTTCAGGTCGGAATAATTTCATAACAGATTTGTCCTCACAAATTCGGCTGCATTCTTGTACAGGATCAGGCCATCACCTGCTTCAGGGAGCTGCTCGCGAGTCCAGCGTGGATGCTGGGTGTAATGGACAAATGCCTCGGGATGAGGCATCAGGCCAAACAAACGACCGGTGGGGTCGCACAGAGCGGCAATGGCGTTGGTTGAGCCGTTGGGGTTGGCTGGGAACGCCATGGTTGGCTCGGCATAATCGGATTCGCTATATTTTAGTACCGCCAGATGGCCAGCCTCAATCCGCTCAAGGGTTAGTGGAGTGTCGGTCAAAAACTTGCCTTCACCGTGACGAACAGGCAGGTAGATACCCTTTTCAATCCCCCTGGTAAAGATGCAGGGCGATTCTGGATCAGTCTTAAGGTAGCACCAGCGATCCTGAAAACGTCCGCAGTCGTTATGGCAGAGGGTCACGGTCTGGGTCAGGCTGTTACCGTCCAGAGCAGGCAGCATCCCCATCTTTACCATAAGCTGGAAGCCGTTGCAGACACCAAGCACCAGCTTGCCAACATTGATGAAACGGCTGAACTGTTCCACCAGCTTTTCACCGCTACCAGACACGGTGGCGTTTTTAAGGCGGTTTGCTTGTGCCTTGGCGCTTCCCAGGTCATCGCCATCCAGAAAACCGCCGGTCAGGTTCAGAAAGTGAAAATCATCCAGTGTAACTTCACCGGATAGAATTTCGGCAATATGGGCAATCCTGGCCTCATCAAAGCCACCCAGCCTACAGGCATGAGCTGCTTCTGTCTCACAGTTAGTACCGTTTCCGGTTATTACAATGGCGCGGGTTATACTCATTGCTTACAGCTCCTTCAATGGCCGTTGTCAGCCCTGTTTTTGTTCTGTGCTGCCTCTGTAACAGCCAGATATTGCCATAGATGACATCATCAGGCTGCCTTTTCAGCCGTATCTCTGTCCAGATATCGTCTGATCTCGGCCAGAAACTGATCCCCATATTTCCCCAGTTTCAGCTCTCCAACCCCGCTTACCTGACGCAGTTCACTCCGGTTTTCCGGTATGGTTCGTGCCATCTCGGCAAGGGTGGCATCTGAGAAGACCACAAACGGTGGGAGATTGGCCTCGGCGGCGATCCGTTTGCGCAACGCCCGCAGCCATTCAAACAGGGCTTGATCGTAGTTTCTTCTGGCGCCGACCCGTTTTTTGCCACGCTCCATGGTCTTCTGGGTGTCGCGCGGTTTACCCAGAATAACGTTGGTCTCACCTTTTAACACCGGACGTGCTGCAGGAGCAATGGTGAGTGTTCCAAAGCGGGTAAAGTCCTGCATCAGATAACCCAGATGGATCAACTGTCGGATGATATTCTCCCACTGCTTTGCAGGTGTGTCTGCGCCGATTCCCCAGGTGGAGAGCTTGTCATGCTTCAGATCCAGCACACGCTGGTTCTTGCTGCCACGCAGCACCTCGATGATATGCATCATTCCGAAGCGCTCGCCGGTTCGGTACACGCATGAGAGAGCCTTTTGTGCCAGCACGGTAGCATCAAAGCGCTGGGGAGGATCGGTGCAGATATCGCAGTTGCCACAGTCATGGTCGCGCTGGTCACCGAAATAGGAGAGTAAAGCGCGTCTGCGGCAGGTAAGTGCCTCGCCGTAGGCAACCATGGCGTTCAGTTTCTGGAGTTCTATTTTGATCCGTTTGGGATTGTCGCTGTTTTCTATCAGCTTGCGGGCGGTCATTACATCCCCCATGCCAAACAGCATCAGTGCCTCAGATGGCAGGCCATCCCGTCCGGCTCGGCCGGTTTCCTGATAGTAGCTCTCTACACTCTTGGGGATGTCATAGTGCACAACAAACCGGACGTTGGGTTTGTCAATCCCCATCCCAAAGGCCACCGTGGCCACCACAATGCGAATGTCATCCCGCTGGAACGCCTCCTGAACACGCCGCCGCTCATTGTCAGGCAGACCGGCGTGGTAGGCCGCTGCACTGAATCCCGATGCCTGCAATCGTTCAGCCACCTGCTCCACCCGCTTGCGGCTCAGGGCATAGACGATACCGGCTTCATCACGGCGGTTACTCAAAAATGATCCAAGCTGGGCCAAAGGTTTCTGTTTGGGAATCACCGTGTAGGTGATGTTGGGGCGATCAAAACCGGCCACAAATACCGTTGCATCGGCAAGCCCCAACTGCCCCAGAATATCCTTGCGGGTTTCCGGGTCAGCAGTGGCGGTCATGGCCACTACAGGGATGCAGGGAAAAAGCTGACGCAGCCGACCCAGCTGGGTGTATTCCGGCCTGAAATCATGTCCCCACTGCGAGATACAGTGGGCCTCGTCAATGGCAAACAGCGCCAGCTGCATGGAGCTGAGACGTTCCAGGAAATCAGGCATCATCAGACGTTCCGGCGCCACATACAGCAGATCCAGTGTTCCTGCGTCAATCTGTTGAAATACCCGACCTGCTTCAGTCGCTGAAAGTGATGAATTCAGACAGGCGGCTCGCACCCCGTTGGCGATCAGGGCATCCACCTGATCCTTCATCAGGGCTATCAGTGGAGAGACGACAATGGCAACACCATCCCGATGCAAAGCCGGAATCTGGTAACAGAGCGATTTGCCGCCGCCGGTTGGCATGACCAGAAAAACATCCTCACCAGCTACAACCCGCTCAATCACCTCCTGCTGGGGAGGGCGAAAGTCGTGGTAACCAAAGACGGTTTTAAGGGTGTGGTGGATGGAGGTGGTCATCTTTAAAGGTTATTTCAGCACAAACAGCACATCTGTTAAAGCAGTGTACCGTTGAGTCCTGTTTTTATAGGTAAAACTTATCCGCAGATCATCAATCTTTTTTTGGGAAAAGGAGTCAAGATAAGAGAGTATTCTGGGACGCAGCAGATCAAGATTCCGTTTCAATTTCCATGAATTGTCAAAAACATCGCGGTCTACAAGCACCAGAAACAGGCGATTTGAGCTATCAAACCTCATTTCTTCCTGCTCTTCATAAAGGTTTTGCGCCAGCATCTTGGGGTTGTCTATAGCTTCTTGCAAAACTCTCAGGCGCACTGCTTTTATCTGCTCTAACGCCTCACGACAAAACTGAGTGTCTCTATCTTTCAACTTTTCAATAATTTCATAATAAATATCATCAGTTTTGCGATGAATTGAAAAAACTATTCCTGCGCTTTTAGCCTTTTGTTTCAGTTCTGTCAGTTCAGGCTTCAAGCCATATGCCTTCCTTCTGGACTCAATAAAATTGGCAGGCAGATAGGTTACTTTGAGGTCAAACGGGATATTGTTGACAAAAAAGTCTACTTTTTTCACTTGGCCGACAGTGGGTAAGACAATCGAATGAGTCTTGAAAATATATTCTATCATAATGCTCGACCAATGATTATACCAGCTACAAAGTACATATCCTTGCACGGCTCTGTTTATTTCAGTGTCAAATTTAGATACCAGCGTTTCATATGACTGGTGAACTTTTATAAAACGGTCTACCAGATACTTATCAAGCGCATTCTTATAATCTCCACCCCAGTCAAAAAATTTGAGTTTATAGAGTTCTGAAACCAGCTTTTCGGTATCAATTTCAAGTTGTTGTTCAATAGATTTCTGGCGGATAAAAGAGTCAAGAAGCTGGTGGGAAAGGGTAACGTCTTTAGACAATGCTATATACAACTCTGCGAACTGGGCATTTAGACCTTTGGAATCAAGTGTTATTTGAGCTTTCAGCAGAAACGCCTCCAGCAGCTCTTTTCTGACAATAGATTTTAATTTTAACCACAACAGTCCGTTCGGATCCGAATTGAACTGCTCAAGATTGTCGGTATCAAACAGGCGTTTCCAGTAATCAAAATCACGCATATGCAAACTCCCCCCTGGCTTCAAAAGGGATATTGACTGAAAGCCGTTTTTTACAGATCAGCAATACCTCACGACTACCCGCAACACTCCCCTTCCCGCCACGACCGTTTTCATATGTCTTGTACTTAAGCTCAACATCACGATATTTGGCCA
This sequence comes from Geobacter sp. UBA2189, assembly GCA_002328035.1. GTDB lineage: Bacteria > Desulfobacterota > Desulfuromonadia > Geobacterales > Pseudopelobacteraceae > Trichlorobacter. The sequence continues at coordinate 44,109 of DCVL01000008.1, read as the reverse complement.
CAAGCTTCCTAAATTCATCCACAGAGGGATAACTGCGATTATTGTAGCTGATCAACCAGTGTGGTATATCTCTGGCCGCCTCAAAAAGTTTCTCAAATGATTCGACGACCGTTTTCTTTTTGTCAAATCCGCTGAATTTCTGAGGTTCGTATCGCCGTATGCTGTTAATAAACTGCTTGTCCTTCCAATACTCCACATATGTTTCCAAAAGATGATAAAAACTTTGATAATCAGCATGACTATCGCAGTAAGGAGGGTCAAAATAAGCAAGATCAACACGATCAAGCGTTGGAAGTAAATCAAGAATATTCATGTTATAACTGAGGTTTTCTTGTTTGTTGTCAAAAACAGCCTGATTGTATTTGGTGACAAGCTCAAGAAAAATTTCCTTTACTGGACGGGCAAGGCTCCTGTTTCTTTTGAGCCTCTCAGGGCAATTTGCATAACGTAAGGCCTGTGTGTGAGCAAAATGACCCATTGTTATTTTTCTTGTTAAACTCCTGCTCATAACCGTAAAAGCCAATGCTTTTTTGTATGGATTTTTAAGTTTATCGATATTTTTTCTAAAAGCGTCCAGAAAAAGAGCCTCATCACGTTCAAAAAATATATCTGTGTAAGTTTCTGCTATGAGCTGAAAGTCAGAATCAGGAACAGTGTCAGTTGTTGTTAAGATCAGAAGGTCATCATCAGTAAGTGTTTCATGTTTGTTTTCAATCAATCCCAAGCCGATTTGATGATTAAAGTTCAAAAAATCATTGGTTATTGTCTTAAAACCAAGTTGCTTGAAAAAAAACGCGACAGATTGAGAACCACCGAAAGCATCAAGAGCGGACGAGATATTTCTGGGCATATGCCTGTTTAGCCAGGCTAGAAGGGTATGTTTTGCCCCCAGATATTGCGGCTCAGGAAATCTGTAGCTTGTGTATTGGTATTCATTAAAAAGCATAGAAATTAACCTACAGCTCTTTCAAAGCCTGTTGCCAGGCCGCTTTCAGTTGTTCCAGACTGCCCTGTAGCACAGTTTTCCCTTCAAGCCCTGCAATAGTAAGCATTCCGCTGTCATCAACATGCCCTATCTGGCTGAGGCCGGTACCTGCCATGGCCTCTTCAAAGGCTGCCCACTGAGCCGGATGTACGGTCACCAGCAGGCGGGAGGCGGATTCGGAGAACAGCAGTAGTTCATCTGTGCGATAGCGCTGATCACCCTCAAAACGGACATTGCCCAGCTCAATACGGCAGCCGAAGCCGCCGGAGAAGGCTGATTCCGCCAAGGCCACGGCCAGACCACCGTCAGACAGGTCGTGGCAGGAGGCCAGCAGCCCGGACATGATCGCGCTATACAGCGCCTTGTAGCGGGCCAGCGCCGAGGTGATATCCACCTTGGGTACCTTGTTGCCGGTATAGCCCTGCATGGCAAGATATTCCGAGCCGCCCAGTTCATTTTTGGTGGCGCCCAGCAGACATATGATGTCACCAGCACGCTTGAAGTCCATGGTTACTGCGTTGCGGATGTCCGGGATGGTGCCTATCACCGAGAACAGCAGGGTAGGTGGGATTGAGATCTTGGTGGATCCGTCGTAGAAATCGTTTTTCATCGAATCCTTGCCGGAGATCAGCGGCAGATTTATTGGAACACAGAGATCCAGCAAGGCCTGGTTTGCCCTTACCAGTTGAGCCATCTTGTAAGAGCCATCCGGTGTCTTTTCAGACAGGATTGGGTCGCACCAACAGAAGTTGTCAAGGCCTGCCCAGTGGTCAGGATTTCCGCCTACAGCCACATAGTTGCGCAATGCCTCATCCAGAGCGTTTGCTGCCATCCAGTATGTATCTATATCTGAGTATCGTGGGCAGATCCCGTGAGATACAACCACCCCTTTCCATGAATCAAGTACCGGACGAACCACAGCTGCATCGGAAGGGCCATCGTTAGCTGCTCCGGTGAACGGCTTGACTACAGAACCTCCCTGCACCTCATGATCATAACGTCGTACAACAGACTCCTTGGAACAGACATTTAGCCGTCCCAAAAGCTGAAGCAGGTCAGATGTCCAGTTATCCTTATACTGTGCTGGAGGTTCAGGATTTATCGGGGGGATCCATTTCGCGGGGATCTGCATTGGAGGCAGACCTTCATGCATGAATTCCATCGGCAGCCAGGCAACGGTAGCGTCGCCATACTGGATATGAAAGATGCCGCTGTCGGTGAATTCACCCAATATGGTTGCCTCAACTCCGAAGCGGGTGGACATTGCCATAAATTCGTTTATTTTTTCTGGTGGAACTGCCAGAGACATCCGTTCCTGAGCTTCTGAGATCAGTATCTCCCAAGGGGCAAGCCCTGGATATTTCAACGGAGCCTTTGACAGATCCATCCGGCAACCGTTGCATTCACCTGCCATCTCTCCAATGGATGATGACAGACCACCAGCCCCATTGTCGGTTATAAAACGATAAAGTCCCTTGTCACGAGCCCTTATAAGAAAGTCAAACATTCGCTTCTGAGTGATCGGATCGCCGATTTGTACCGCAGTTACAGGTGAATTTTCATTCAGTTCTTCAGATGAGAAGGTTGCACCGTGGATACCGTCTTTGCCGATTCTGCCGCCTGTCATCACTATAAGATCGCCAGGCTTTATGCTCTTCTCATGTCCGGGGATTCCATTGACCTTTGCCGGCATGATACCGGCGGTGCCGCAGAATACCAGAGGTTTACCAGCGAAACGTTCATCAAAAACGATCGAGCCGTTTACTGTTGGGATACCGCTTTTGTTGCCGCCATGCTCAACTCCTTCAACAACCCCCTCAAAGATGCGGCGTGGGTGCAGCAGGCGGGACGGCAGCGGTTTGTCATAGAACGGATCGGCAAAGCAGAAGACATCGGTGTTAAAAATCAGCTTGGAGCCCTGACCAGTACCGAACGGGTCGCGGTTAACTCCCACTATGCCTGTCAGTGCGCCGCCGTAGGGATCAAGGGCAGAAGGGGAGTTGTGGGTTTCTACCTTGAACACCAGCGAGTTGTTATTGTCAAAGGTGATCACCCCTGCATTGTCCTTGAACACAGACAGGCAGAAGTCCTTGTCACCCATGTTTTCCCGCACCTCTTTGGTTACCCGCTGAATATAGGATTTAAAGAGGGAGTTGATCTCCTGCTTGTGTCCGTTTTCATCCTCATACTGTACCGTACCGGCAAAAATCTTGTGTTTGCAGTGCTCTGACCATGTTTGAGCCAGGCACTCCAGTTCAACGTCAGTTGGTTTGCTATTCAGTCCTTGCTTCTTCCGCTCCGCAAGCACCTGCGGATCGCGGTAGTGGGTCTGGATGATCTTCATCTCTTCCAGAGTCAGAGCCAGTACGCCATCCCTGCTTATCCGCAAAAGTTCCTCATCGGAGACCTCCAGGTTGATCTCCCGCACCTGACCTTTTGTCTGGCCAGTCACTTTAGGAACAGTAATCGGAAAGCCGCGCTTAGCCATGAAATCAGCAGCAGACAGAATTTTGTAGCGCTGAATAAGGGTGTTGCACAGAAGTCCGGTGGCTATCTTATCCACCTGCTCGGCGGTCAACTGACCGGAAAAGAGGTGCTGGACTCCAGAGTAGACCCCTTCGCCTGGGGCAAAAGAACGTCCTGTGAGATACTCCACCGCCTCACGCGCTGTACGGCCAATGTTGTCCGTTACTCCAGGCTTGAAGCCAACCTCAACTGCCCAATCAAAGCCTACCCCTTGGGGAAGGTCAAGGCTCCAGGTCTGAATAACCGGATCTGAGAAGGGGCCTGAACCTGCGGCTTCCAGCTCTTCGCGGGACAAGTCGGCATCAATGGTATAGATGTCAATAGTTCGCACCTGTTCAATATCAAGGTGCAGGAAATGCTCGATTTCACGCTTAATCCGTTCACCGCGAGAGTCGCGAACGCCATCTTTAAGGGCTACTTCAATTCTGTGTGGCATGATATTCCTGTAAATTTATAGGATTATTTATTTTTTAATAAAAACAACTTCAACGCGGCGGTTCCCCACTACGTTGTTTTTGGGGAAGGCCGGTTCTGCTGCACCAACTCCAAGCGCTTCAACAGTTGCCGGTTCAAGTTTGCCCTTGTTTAGAAGTTTCTCCCGTATGAAGCGAGCCATTTGGTCCGTAGCGGCGGCATTCTCATTGCGTGTTGGCTGGCCGAAACCGTGTACTCTAATCTTGATTCGATATTCGGGATAGCTCTTAATCAGTTCTGCTATTTTTGTGGTTATCCCGTCACCAGATGGAGTAAGGGTTGTGCTTTTGGGCGTAATTTTAAGTAGCTGTGTGCGGGAGAAGGTTACAGTTTGTCCTGTGGCAGTTGTCTTTACAGCTCCACCCAGTCTGCCAATCTCAACCTCAAAGCTCTTCAGTCGTTTTTCAGCTGCCAACTGTTCGCCTGTTGCCTGAAGTTGTGCTGCCTGCTGTTTTAAGGTTTCCAGTTCCTGTGTAAGTGAATTTGCCCTCTGCTCTGATGAAGCGGTAGCCTTTTTTTGTTCATCAAGCGCTTTTAAGAGGTCGGTAGTCTTTTGATCAGAACTGGTTATGGCTGAACCTTTTGCTGCAAGCTCTGCATTAAGTGAAGAAAGCTTTGAGTTGAGACTCGAGATCTGACTTGCCTGATCTGCAGTCTGTTTTTTAAGGTTCTTTACCTGTGATACCAAATCATCAAAGACCTTGATCTTGCCCTTGGTTGATGCAATCAGGCTCTCCAGACGGTTCTTTTCTTTTTCCTGATTTGATTTTCCTATACGGGCAAGCAGAACGGATGCCTGAAGTTGGGCGGTATCTGCAAGATAACGAACGGTAGGTTCGGCCTCTTTATCCAGTTTACCGCTCCAGCCGAGATTTTTCTTGTATTCAGCTTCAGCTATACTCAGAGAGTTCTGGGCAATCAGGATGTCGTCTGAATGCTGTGGCATTCCAATGCTTTTTGAAAGAACCTGGGCGACTGAATTTTGAGCCTGTTGCAGATAGGGAGGAAGAGGCTCATCTGCGGCAGATATCGGTGCTGAAATAAAGAGGGCAAGATATGTTATTATTCCGAAGATTATAGTGCTAAGTTTGGCTGAACTCATGGTTTTTCCCCTTTCCCTGCCAGAATGGTCGCCAGACGCTGTTCCATTTCTGCAAGCTCTTTCTGAGCTGCTGCTGTCTTTTCAGCGGCAACCCTTTCTTCTGCAAGCGCTTGTGCCAGCTTTACCTGAGAAATAGCCAGCTCTGATGCCTGACGCGTGGTGCGATCGTTGCCAAGTTTCAGGCCATTCTGTGCAGATTCAATGCTGGTTTCAGCCTTTTTAACAACCTCAGGGGCATATCTGGCAGCAGGGGTACCTACAAGTTTGCTGACCTGCTCCCGAGCCTTCTGGTAAAGAGCGGTTGTTTCCGCTTTCACTCCGACTGTATCCTGAGCAGTCCAGGCAAGGGGTGTAATTAAAAACAAGAGGCTTAAAATCAAGGCAGATAGAACTGATTTCATGGTTTTTCTCCTTCTGGTGTCTTTTATGAAGAGACCTCTGCTGGATCCATAACAATTGTTCTGATTGGAAACGGAATCTTGATGCCATGTTCCCTGAAACGGCTAAGTATCATGGAGTTTATCTTGTCTGTTGTTGCAAAAAGGGTTGAATAATCTTCAACCCAGAAAAAGAGTGACATATTAAGGGCTGAATCACCAAAAGATACGAAAAATGACTCAGGAGAAGGATCTTTCAGAACTCCTTCTGTCTCTAGCGCTATATTTACAAGCAGCTTTTTTACCTGTTCTACATTACTGCCATATTCCACACCAACATTTATTCGACCCTTAATCCTGTTGTCCGGAAATGCCTGGTTGGTCAATATAGTGTTGCAGAGATCGGAATTAGGGATGATAAGGAGCTGATTATCAAGTGTCTTAATCTTTGTGCTGCGAAGCCCTATATCCTGGACATCTCCCAGTTGTCCTCCGGCAAGCTGAATCCTGTCACCTATTCTGAATGGCCGGTCAATCATAAGTGTAAAGCCGGAAATAACGTGAGCCAGTGTGTCTTTTGCCGCCATACCTATTGCAAGAGAACCGATACCAAGAGCCGTTATGAGGGACATGATATCATGGTTGAAATGTTTAAGCACAACCATCAAGGCACTGCCGATTATGAATAGCATTGTGATCTTTTCAACTACCGGAGCCATCTGGCTTGCAAAGGTGCTTCTCTCACCTTCTTGCTGGCGTTCTCCGTACCAGATCAGGGTTTCATGCAACACCCTGTAAAAAACGACGCAGATAATGACGACATTCGCGATAAAGAAGCCGCCTGAAAGTACACGGAAAAACCTTTCATGCAGTGGCAGTGAGCGGAGCGCAAAATAAATTCCAATAAATGTAAGGATTAACGATATGGATGGAGTAATCCTTTTAAGAATTCTGTCATCAAGATCCGTTTTTGTAAATGAGGCTACCTTGTTGCCCCAGCGGTTGATTAAATAGCAGAGAATCTGCGTAACCAACCAGAAGAGCGCAAAGATAATCATGGCAACAAGCAGACGCTTTGCCCAGAAAAGAAATCCGGCATCGCTTTCCGAAGGCATGAAGAGGGTTATAAGTTGATTTATGATGTTAGTCACCGAACACTCGCTTGAAGATGGTGTCTATATGTTTCAGGTGATAGCTTAGGTCAAATGATTCTTTTATCTTGTTTTCACCCAGGGCTCCAACCACTTCCGGATCAGCCAGGAGCTCTGTCTGGAAATCCTTTCCTTCCTCCCATACCTTCATCGCGTTCTTTTGTACCAGACGGTAGGCATCTTCACGGGATACTCCTGACTGGGTAAGATCCAGAAGAATCTTTTGCGAGAATACCAGTCCTTTCATCTGGTTAAGATTACGCAGCATGTTCTGTGGGTAGACAACCAGATTCCTTATAAGACCGTTCAGGCGACGCAGTGAAAAGTCGAGAGCTACGGTGGCATCCGGCCCTATATAACGCTCAACCGAACTGTGAGATATGTCCCGTTCATGCCAGAGAGAGATGTTCTCAAGCGCAGGAATGCACATTGATCGGATATACCTGGCCTGTCCTGTGAGGTTTTCAGAGAGTATAGGGTTTCGTTTGTGAGGCATGGCTGATGAACCTTTTTGTCCTTTTGTAAACTGCTCTTCTGCCTCCAGTACCTCAGTGCGTTGCAGGTGCCTAATCTCGATGGCGATCCTTTCCATTGAGGAGGCTATTATCGAGAGGGTGCAGAAGTATTCGGCATGGCGATCACGTGGGATTACCTGTGTAGATACCGGTTCAGGCTTAAGACCCATCTTCTTGCATACATACTCTTCAACAAACGGGTTGATATTTGCGAATGTTCCAACAGCTCCGGATATAGCCCCTGTTGCGATATTTTCACGGGCTGCTTTAAGACGTGTACGGTTGCGATCCATCTCTGCATACCATGTGGCCAGCTTTAGCCCGAACGTTATAGGTTCGGCATGTATCCCGTGCGAACGCCCCATGCAGACCGTATCCTTGTGTTCAAAGGCTCTCAGCCTGATTGATTCAAGGATCATCTCCAGATCAGTCAGCAGTTCATCCGCTGCCTGTACCATCTGAACCGAAAGACAGGTGTCCAGAATGTCTGATGATGTAAGCCCCTGGTGTATAAATCTTGCGTCAGGGCCTACATATTCAGCGACAGAAGTCAGAAAAGCAATAACGTCATGCTTGACTTCGGCCTCAATGGCATCAATCCGCTCTATGTTAAAGTTTCCCTTCTCTCTGATAACCGGCAGTACATCTTTGGGTATAACACCCAGTTCTGCCTGTGCCTCGCATGCCAGAGTCTCTATTTCCAGCCAGATTCGGAAGCGGTTTTCAGGCTCCCATATTTTTGCCATATCAGGACGGGTGTATCTTGGAATCATTTTCTAAAGCTCCTTGCTTTGTTGTTTTTATTTATGAGCAACACAGGGTCGGTTTACGATGGTTATTCAGCAGCTTTCATATTATCCGGGACAAGGGTTAAGATTCATATTATCTCTATCAGCGGGCCAGCTTTGTGCTGAGCGCCTATTACAATCCTTGGGGCGCAGCAGTTCTGATCTCTCAGGAATGAGCTGGTAGTTTCAATAACCTTGTCAGGGTGATTGTTTATCTCCGAAAGATGCGCCATAACCAGAGCTTCAAGTCTGTCGTGTGCCAGATCGTGCAGAAGTTCAAGCGATTCCTGATTAGATATGTGGCCATGCCTTGATTTTATCCTTTGTTTAAGGTTCCACGGGTATGGGCCGTTTAAAAGCATCTCTGGGTCATGATTTGATTCCAGATTCATGGCACGGCATCCCTTTAGTTTGTCCCTGATCAGGCGGGTGACAATTCCGAAATCAGTTGCAGTACCGATACGTCCCTCTGTTGATTCAACAACAAATCCGACAGGATCACAGCAATCATGCGATACAGGAAAAGGGTCAATCATTATATCCCTGAAGGTAAATGAGTAACTGCTCTCAAATTCTATCAAACGTACATCTGTCAGGTATTTTTCCGCAGCATGCCTTGTAGCGTAGCTGATCAATACCGGAACCTTATGCCGCCTCGCATATGCTCCGACACTGCGGATATGGTCAATATGTTCGTGGGTTACCAGCACGGCATTTATAGAGTCCGGCTCGACATTCGAAGAAATAAGGCGAGCAGTTGTCTCTTTCAAAGAGATGCCTACATCAATCAGCAGGCGAACCCCTCCGGTTTCAATAAAAAGGCAGTTACCTTTGCTTCCGCTGGCTAGTGAACAGATTTTCATTGGATGATTTATACAGGATTAGCACCTGTTGTGGCAAGGCAGATGTAGAGTCAGATAAAATAGCTGTCTATCCGGTTTTGGATAATATTTATAAAATGTGAGTAAACTGGCGCGCCTGGCACGACTCGAACGTGCGACCGTCCGCTTAGAAGGCGGATGCTCTATCCACTGAGCTACAGGCGCTCTTTGAAAGTGGATTGGCACTATACAACAAGAAGAGATTAATTCGCAAGGTTTTGCATATTACTTTGTATCGACCTGAAGATCTTTACCTTGCAAAGGTGCTTTTATGCAATTAGTCTGGTCTTCAGGGAATCTGGAGCGGAGCATCTGTATAAATGCCTCGGCTGCCGGAGATAGCGTCCTGCCGCAACGCCATGCCATATAAAAACTTCTCTTTATTTCTACCCCTTCAATCTCAATCTCCATAAGAGAACCGTCAGCCAGTTCTGGAGCAATTGCAATCTTTGAGATAAACGCATAACCGGAGCCTGAGAGAACAGAACGCCTCACTGCCTCACTGCTCCCAAGCTGGGCAACTATATTAAGATTACGTATATCCAGGGCAACCTTTTTGAGTGCAGTGTCTGTTGCCTGGCGTGTGCCTGAACCTAGTTCCCTTATGATAAGCGGTAGATTGTGAAGTTCCTCGACTGAGATGGTTCTACTCCCTGTTTCTACTGATCGTCCGACCAGAATGATCCTGTCGTTCAAGAGTTCCTGAAAGCAAAAAGCATCTTCATTGTATTTACCACCAACTACAGCAAGTTCAACCAGATTATCCTTAAGCAGATTTATAACCTCCTGGCTGTCACCCTGCTGCAGCTCAAGTCGGACACCAGGCCACCTGTCTGTAAAACCTGCCAGTAAATCCGGAATCAGATATGCTGCCGGAATGGTGCTGGCTCCAACTCTTAATCTGGCCTGCTCAAGTCCCTGAAAACGTCTTATCTCTTCCTCTGCCTCAGAGCATTGCCTTGAGATCCTTATGGCATGGCTGTAAAAAAGCTGTCCTGCTTCGGTCAGGTGCACCTGGGTTAGTGAGCGGTCAAACAGACGGGCGCCCAATTCATCTTCAAGAGCGCGAATATGTTGACTTACAGTGGATTGAGCCAGGCTGACAAGCTCGCCTCCTTTGGAAAAACTTCTGGTATCAGCTACAGCAATAAAGACCTCCAGCTGTTTAAGTGTCATTTAATAGCTCCATCGGTTTATTAGATAACTTTAAGCGTTTTTCTAGCATATTATCTATTTGCCAGGCAAGTGCACAAATTGGTATCAGTAACATTCAAATTTTTTCATCTTAAAGGAGATTTTGTATGTTCAAGAAAACAGTAATTTCTATGGCTCTTACCCTGCTTACCGCAACTGCCGCCCTGGCTACCAACTACATTGAACCTCAGGAACTTAAAGAGCTGATGGACAAGAAGAAGCCGGTTATTCTTGTTGATATCCAGACTCCAGCTGATTTTGAGAAACACCACCTCCAGGGTTCGATTGAGACTAATGCTTTCCCTGCTGCAAAAGATCCCGATAAAGCAAAGATTGATAAGGCACTGCCTGTTATAAATTCTTCAAAAGATCCGGTCGTTGTTGTCTGCCCGTTTGGCAAGGGTGGGGCTAAAAATACATATAACTACCTGCAATCGAAAGGAATTTTTGAAGATCGTCTGCAGATTCTGGAAGGTGGCATCCATGATTGGCCATACAAAGAGCTTTTTGTAGAGGGACGTTAAAAAGGCAGGTTAAAGTAAGATGTTTGAAGAAAAAAGAGATGAAGTTCTCCTGCTGACCAGGGAGATGTTGTCTGCCTGTACGAACTGTGGGGAATGTCTGAAGCCATGCAGTTTTCTGCAAAAATATGGCACTCCGGCAGCTATAGCAAAGCGTGGTATGGCCGAAAACAATCTGCTTTCGGCCTTTGGCTGCTCCCTTTGTGGTTTGTGTGATGCTGTGTGTCCGGAAGCGCTTTCACCTTCTTCCATGTTCATTGCAATGCGTCGGGAGGCGATCACCCTTCGGCTTGTTGATCTTAAACTGTATTCTCCCTGGTTGAATTACGAAAAGACAGGCGGTTCATTTTTTTTTAGACGTGATTTTATACCGGATGGTTGTAAAACTGTTTTTTTCCCGGGCTGTTCTTTGCCTGGTTCACATCCGGATGCAGTTCTTGCTCTTTTTATAAAATTACGTCAACTGGAGCCTGATGCCGGCCTTATTTTGGACTGTTGTGGAAAGATATCTCATGATTTGGGTTTGGTGGATAAATTTCAGAATATCTTTAGTAAGTTAATGAGACGCCTCAAAACAGCAGGGATAAAACGTATACTTACCTCGTGCCCCGGATGTAGCAAGATTTTGAAGAAGTATTCCGAAGGATTCGAGATAGTCAGCATCTATGAACTGTTGGGTGCTACCTCTTCGATATCGTTTCCGGAAGCCTCCGGTAAAGTTGTCGCAATACATGATCCGTGTACTGCACGCTTTGATTCGGTTCAGCAGCAGGCGGTTCGCCGATTGCTTGCTTCGTCCGGATTTACAATTCAGGAACTGCCATCAAGTATGAGAACTACCCGTTGTTGCGGACAGGGAGGGATGGTGGAAGCCACTGTTCCAGGCACAGTCAGGCGGGAGTCAGAACAGATTGCCTCAGGAGTTGCAGGCAAAACCCTTGTGACCTCGTGCGGAGCCTGTTGCGACACACTTTCCGAGGTTACAGCTACTATCCATCTGGCTGATATCTTAACAGGCAAGATTGATTTTGAAAGCAAGCCGGTTTCATCCTTCAGACGCTGGATAAACCGCCTTAAATTAAGATTTGTGAGACTGACATGATTCTGAAATCTGAAAATTACGACCAAAAGCCTAAAGGATGCAGAACGCTTCTTGTGACGATAGAAAAAAAATCCTTACACCTTGATCTTAAACTCTTTGTTATTGCCGTATCTCTATTGGCGTTGATTGTCTCCTCCTCTGCCTCTGCTGAGGGGATAGTGGTCTCCAATTTTGCTTCTGAGGGTTTAAAAGGTTGGGAGAGTAAAAGTTTTAAGGGAGATACAGAATATACTCTGGTTAAGGAAGATGGCCGTACTTTCCTTAAGGGGCATGCCAAAGGAATGGCCTCCGGCCTTACTAAAAAGCTGAGGTTCAATCCAAAGCAATACCGGTATCTTAAATGGAGTTGGAAGATCAACGGCACTGTGGCAGGTGGCAATGAAAAGACCAAGCAGGGGGATGACTATGCTGCACGGGTCTATGTGGTCTTTCCTGGCAGATTCTTCTGGCAGATGCGGGCGTTAAACTACATCTGGGCCAACAAACTGCCTAAGGGTGAATTTGTGCCAAATGCATTTACTTCAAATGCAATGCTGCTTGCTGTTGAATCAGGTTCTGCTAAGTCAGGTCAATGGGTCTTTGAAGAGCGTGACATCCTTGCAGATTTTCGTCGCGTTTTTGGTGAGGAACCTCCTGAGGCTGGAGCTATTGCGATTATGACAGATACAGACAACACCGGCGCCGAGGCTACCGCCTGGTATGCCGACATACTCCTCTCAACAACACCATGAGTAAAAATAAATTAATTCTTATAGCTGCCGCTTTGGTTGTAATAGGCCTGTTCTTCTATCTCGATCTGGGGCGTTTTCTCACCCTGGAGAGCCTTAAGGTGAACCGCCAACTGTTGCTAGAGTATTATTCCAGACACCAGTTGCTGACAGTGACTGCCTTTATGCTGATATACATCATTCAAACCTGCCTTGCCCTACCTGGAGCCGTCATACTTTCGCTTTCCGCAGGGGCGATCTTCGGGCCGGTTTTAGGGACACTATATGCCGTCACTGCTGCATCAATAGGCGCTACCCTCTCTTTTCTGGTGACCCGATATCTGCTTAGAGATGCTGTTCTGGCAAAATTTGGCGGTAAGCTTGAGGGTATAAATCAAGAACTGGAAAAACGTGGCATCAACTACCTGCTCTTTATGAGGCTTGTGCCAGTATTTCCGTTTTTTCTTATCAATCTTGCGTCAGCCTTGACTCGTCTGCCGCTTCGGAGTTTTGTGCTTGGAACCTTTTTGGGAATAATCCCCGGCGGTTTTGTTTTTGTGAATGCCGGCGCAAGCCTTGCAAGCATCAATTCGCTATCTGATATAGCCTCTGCCAAGGTGCTTGCCTCTTTTGCACTGCTAGGGCTGTTTGCCCTGATCCCTGCTTTGTATTCCAGGTTTAATGCGGTCAAAAAGCAGACGTGATAACCAGATATCAGCCAGTCAGTTTGAGTGATATGGTTTTTGCCATATCTGATGGTGTTTTTATTTTGGTGTCTGATCCCTGTTTTATTCTCTGAAGTTTTTAAAATAGGTCGTTTATCTATTAAGACGATAAGCTTGATTGTGATTTTAAAATTTATGCTTGATAAACAAAAATAATTTTGCTAACAAACACCTCCTGCATATTGCTGCAACCTGGTTTAACTCTAATTATTGGGGTGTCGCCAAGCGGTAAGGCAACGGACTCTGACTCCGTCATTCCGAGGTTCAAATCCTCGCACCCCAGCCATAGTGGACTAGTAGCTCAGTTGGTAGAGCAGGCGACTCTTAATCGTCAGGTCGTAGGTTCGAACCCTACCTGGTCCACCATCCCCTCTTTTGCATTTATCAGTGCCGGATCATCCCGAATACTACTCCTGCGAAAAACATCTAAAGGAATACCTCGTACATGACTTTTGAACCTGAACGCTGGATACGTCTCCAGGGGGGCGATACGCCAGTATGGCTCTGCCCTGACCGCCCCTCTTGGTTTGTCCCTACTTCTGCCGGAGATAAGCTGTTGCAACAGATGGCATCCGGTACCGCCGACTACAAGCTTGAAACTGCTGCCTTTCTGCAGCGGCTGCCTGAATCATACAAAGATAGTTATGAGGGACGTCAGGCGCTGCTCTCTGATACTCATCCACTTTCCGAACTCTGGCTGCATATCACGGATCGCTGCAACCTTGCCTGTAGACATTGCATGTTCAGTTCTGGGCCTGATGCACTGTGCGAGGTTTCCCTTAAACAGTTGACGCGCTATGTTGATGATGCAGCAGAACAGGGGTGCCGCCTTTTTGCCCTGACCGGCGGTGAGCCTCTTTTCCATCCTGATTTTACAGCTCTTATTGAAAATATTCTTGCCATACCTGATAGCCGTATCGCCATACTTACCAATGGCCTGCTGCTTGAAAAAGTGTTTTTGTCTTCCTGGCCACGAAAACGGATCCATCTGCAGATCAGTCTTGATGGCAGACCGGAACATCATGAAAGTCTTAGGGGTAAGAGAAGTTTTAATAGAGTTGAACAGCAATTAAACTGGCTGAGACGAGAGGGGTGGCCTTTTACCCTTAGCTGCTGCGTGACATCTGGTAATGCGGATGACCTGACCTGGTTGGTTGAGTATGCAGCAGAAAGGGGAGCAGCTGCAGTCCATTTTATGTGGCATTTTATCAGGGGGAGAGGGGACGGTGAACAGCATATTGAACCTCTTAACCTGCTCCATCCTGTTATTGATGCAATGAAGCGTGCTGAAGAACTTGGGGTTACGATTGATAATATCGAGAGTCTGAAAGGGCAGATATTTGCCCCTCCAGGCACAATCCATGACGGTTCCAGTGCAGGCTGGGATGCTGCCGCAATAGGGCCAGACAACCAACTTTACCCTTCTGCTGCAACCATTGGCCTTAAGGAGCTTGGTACATCATTACAGCAAGGATTGCTGCATGCCTGGCAGAATAGTCCGGTGCTAAGGCAGATCCGCCAGGCCAGTGTTAAATCTCTTTCTGATCCGTGGCGTTATCTGTTGGGTGGCGGAGACCTTGATCACTGTTATCATAACAACGGCAGTTTTATCGGCGCAGATCCATATCAGCCTCTATTGGAAAAACTGGTGTTACATCTGATCTCACAGGCAGCAAGAAGATTGCCTGAGCCTGAAGGTCTTGCAGTATGCCTTAAAATGGGGGAACTGCTTGTAAGTTGCGGATCTCATGGGGCTGTTGCTCTATGTCACACCAACTGCCTGCTTTCCCTTGATGGTTCTACTGACAGTCGAAGTAAGGTAGGGGTTTATTATGCCGAAGCTGTCGGGGATAAACGGATTGAAATACTTAATCCGGTTCACTATGAAAACAGTCTGATAGAGCATATACCTGCAGCTTACCGCTTTCGTGGATACGGATGTGGCAGTCCGGTAATGGATGCAGAGATTAAACCTGCTGAGAGGGTAGTTGATTTGGGGTGTGGGAGTGGAGTTGAATGCTTTATTGCAGCCAGGCTTGTGGGTGCTAAAGGACTGGTGACCGGTGTTGATATGCTGGATCCAATGCTTGAACTGGCTCATAAAGGGGCTGATGAGGTACGTCAGACGCTGGGTTATGACAATTTATGTTTTAAGAAGGGATTTCTTGAGCAGCTCCCTCTTGATGATAATGATGCAGATCTGGTGGTTTCAAACTGTGTATTGAACCTCTCCGTTGACAAGCGTTTTGTATTCAGTGAGATACTGCGAATTCTTAGGCCTGGTGGTCGTCTGGTTGCTGCCGATGTTGTTTGTGAGACAGAACCTGATGCCTCTATTCTGAATGATGATACCCTGCGGGGGGAGTGTATAAGCGGGGCTATGACACAGAAAGACCTTTTCGGAATACTTGAAGAAACCGGTTTTACCGGCTTCAGGGTTATCAAAAGACTACCTTACCGTGTAGTACAGGGTCATTCGTTCTTTTCCCTTACATTTTCAGTCCACAAAGAAATTACCTCGGGGCAGGCTAGGGGGGATACTAAGGTGAAGGTATTTTACCCTGGCCCTGCAGCCGGACTATTAACTGCCTCCGGTTTGTGGCTCCGTCCCGGACAGACGGTTTTAATCCAAAAGTCAGATGCAGAGCTATTGGGAGAACAGTTGTGGCTACTTGATGCCGATGGCGCTGTCACCAATGTTGCCATTGAGGCAGGAGCCAACTGTGCTTTGCCACCTGAACCAAAGTCAACAGTTCCAAATCCTTTAGCAGCAAGGCATGAAAGCGGCTGTCTGGTCTGCGGTGTTCCGCTGATCTATCATTCAACTGAAAAACAGGCAGTCTGCCATTTTTGTGGGAGAACTCTGGCGGCCAATGCCTGTTGCGAGAATGGCCATTTTGTCTGCGATAAATGTCATACCGGTGATGCTCTGGAGCTGATAGAACATCTCTGCATGAATACAAAAGAGACTGAACCGGTTGCCCTGTTTCAGGAAATAAGAAAACATCCCGCCATACCTATGCATGGTCCAGAGTATCATGCGTTGGTGCCTGCCGTGCTGCTGGCATGTATCAGAAATGCTGGTCATCCGGTCAGCCACGAGCAACTCCGTTCCTCTATCCAGAGAGGTGGAGGGATCATCGGCGGCAGTTGCGGCTTCATCGGGATCTGTGGAGCTGCAACCGGAGTGGGGATTGCCTTTAGTCTTCTGCTTGAGGCCAATCCGCTCAAGGCATCGGCTCGTCAGACTGTACAGGGGGTAGTCAGGGATGTACTTGCAGAGATTGCCGGTTATGAAGCAGCCCGCTGTTGTCAGCGTGACTGCTGGATTGCCTTGCGTGCCGGTATGAGTACGGCTTCTGAACTGTTTAAGCTGAATCTGCCGGAAGTTCAGACGTTTGCCTGCAGCCAGATGGCACGTAACAAGGAATGTCTTGGAATCGAGTGCCCTTTATGGCCTTAAGACTCTCCGTAATTATTCCGGTTCTGAATGAGCATGAACATATAAATACGGTTATTGGTCAGTTACGCTTAATGGATTCAGCTGTTGAAATTATTGTTGTGGATGGTGACAGTTCTGGCTCAACTGCCAATCTCATATCAGATAACAGTGTAATAAAAATTATCGCTGCAAAAGGGCGTGGGAACCAACTTGCTGCCGGGGCTGTGCTGGCCAAGGGGGATATTCTGCTCATGTTGCATGCCGATACCTTGCTGCCTGGTAGTGCTTTTGAAGCCATTAGAGAAATTATGGAAAACGGTGCTACATGGGGGGCTTTCCGCCTGGGAATTGATTCGTCTTTCCATCCATATAGAATCATTGAACGGGTAGTTGATCTCCGTTGCACTATTTTTAAACTGCCATATGGTGATCAGGGCATTTTTCTCCAGCGTGGCGCGTTAGATGCAGTTGGAGGCGTGCCGCCGATCCCATTGATGGAGGATGTTGAACTTGTTCGCAGATTAAATAATGCCGGTTACAGGTTTGGCTTGCTTAAAGAGAGGGTAATTACCTCACCCCGTCGTTGGAAGAGGGATGGAATTTTGAAGAGAACAGTCCATAACTGGTCATTAATGCTCAGGTATTTTGCAGGGGCTGATCCGAAGTTTTTGGCAAGTAAATATCAATGACCCACGCCCGAATGATAGCGCTTTTTGTGAAGCCGCCTATCCCTGGGCTTGTCAAGACCCGTCTTGCCAAAGATATCGGTAATGAGGCCGCCTGCAAGATCTATCGGTATCTTGCGGAGAGTATAATTGACCAGATAAGGGTCAGCGGTATTCAAATGGCTCTCTTTTTTGATGGTAAAGAGGCCGAAGAACTGCCGGAAAGCTGGCGGAAATCAGCCGTTAAATTTATTGCCCAGAATGGTGAGGATCTTGGAAGGCGTATGGTGAATGCCTTCAGAAACCTTTTTGATGATGGTGTGGAACAGATGGTTCTTTTAGGCGGTGATATTTACGGTATTGATGCTGCCTATCTGAAACAGGCATTTGACCTTCTTCTGACGAACGATATGGTGATTGGCCCTGCTTTTGACGGTGGTTATTGCCTTGCAGGTTTTAACAAAGCTTCTTTTGATGCCTCTCTGTTTTGCGACATTCCCTGGAGTACGGAGAGGGTTTTTGAACTGACTATGGAAAATGCCTTAGCCCGCTGCATCTCTACAGGGATTCTTAAAACCCTGAGAGATGTTGACAGGCTTGATGATCTGCTTGCAATTGATATGAAATGGTAGGGTGAAAACCGAATGGTTCAAGCAAGGCGGCTCTTGAAATCCTGATAATCAAAACTGCGCAGAACCTTAAGGTCTCCGGTTTCAGGCTCAAAAGTACAGATATGGGGTAGCTGAATACCGTTAAATGTTGTTGTCTTTACCATGGTGTAGTGCGACATATCCTCGAATATCAATTTGTCACCGGCCTTTAGAGGCTTTTCAAATGACCAGTCTCCTATCACATCGCCGGCAAGACAGGAAGGTCCCGCAAGTCTGTAACTGTTTGGTTTTAGTCCAAAATCAAAACCGTCTGTAATCTCCGGTCTGTACGGCATTTCCAGCACATCAGGCATATGGCAGGTTGCGGATACATCCAGAATGGCGATATCCATCTGGTTGTGAACTATATCAAGAACTTCGCTTATAAGAACCCCTGTGCCGATTACAACAGCCTCGCCAGGTTCAAGATAGACCTCAAGCTGATACTTCTCTTTTAAATAGGTTATCAGTTCAACAAGACCGTCAATATCATAACCATCTCTGGTAATATGATGCCCACCTCCCAGGTTAAGCCATTTCATCCCTTTCAGGTAGCGTCCGAACTTCTCCTCAAATGCCTTTGCCGTTCTTTCCAGTGGCTCAAAGAGCTGTTCACAAAGCGTATGAAAATGAAGTCCTTCAATCCCAGCCAGAGAGTGAGCTTCAAATTCAGCTACAGGGATACCGAGGCGTGATGCAGGGGCGCATGGGTCATAGATTGGGTTATGACCTTCAGAATGTTCAGGATTTACCCTGAGGCCGATTGAAACATGGCCGGATTCCTTCTCCCATAGAGGCCTGAACCGCTCAAGCTGGTTGAAGGAGTTGAATAGAAGGTGGTTTGATGTGGAAAGCAGCTCTTTTACATCACTTTCCTTGTAGGCTGCAGCAAAGCTGTGTACCTCGCGGCCAAACTCTTCTCTACCGAGCTTGGCTTCCCAGCAGGAGCTAGCGCATACCCCATGAAGGGTCTCCCGTATAATCGGGAACAGAGGCCACATTGAAAAGGCCTTCAATGCCAGCAATATTTTGGCTCCGCTCCGTTTTTGAACCTGTTCCAGGATCTCCAGATTGTGCCGTAGTCTGCCAAGATCAATGACAAATGATGGGGAGGGAGCCAGCCGAGCGATTTTTTCTGTATCAACGCCGAACATTTACAGCTCTGGCCAGTCGCCACCGTCAACTACTACTGTTGGCAGACCCATCGGGTCAAGAACATCCAGAAACGGTTCAGGATCAAACTGTTCCATGTTCCAGACACCGGGTGAGTGCCATTTGCCTGTAAGCATCATGATAGCTCCGACTACAGCGGGCACCCCTGTGGTGTAGCTGATAGCCTGTGATAGCACTTCTTTATAGCAGGCCTCATGGTCGCAGATGTTGTATATGTAAACCTGTTTGCGTTTCCCTTCCTTTAAACCGCGGGCTATAACACCGATACAGGTTTTTCCCTTTGTAAGAGGTCCCAGTGAGCCAGGATCCGGCAGCAGAGCCTTTAAAAACTGTATCGGAACTATCTTTTGTCCGTTGTATTCAACCTCGTCAATCCTTGTCATCCCGACATTCTGCAAAACTTCCAGATGTTTCAGGTAGTTGTCAGAGAAGGTCATCCAGAATTGAGCTTTTTTTATTGAAGGGATATGTTTGACTATGGACTCCATCTCTTCGTGATAGAGGCGGTAGATGTTCATTTTGCCTATTCTTTCAGGGAAATCAAAGGAATGGCTGGTTGAAAGGGGAGGTGTCTCTACAAATTGACCATTCTCCCAGTGGCGGCAAGTCGCTGTTACTTCACGGATATTGATCTCGGGGTTGAAGTTGGTTGCAAATGGCTGCCCGTGGTTTCCGGCATTTGCGTCAACGATATCCAGCTCTTCAATAACATCAAGATATTTTTTGGCTGCCAGAGCCGTATAGACGTTGGTTACACCTGGATCAAAACCGGAGCCTAGAAGCGCCATTAGGCCAGCCTGTTTGAACCTATCCTGATATGCCCACTGCCATGAATACTCAAATCTTGCTGTGTCAATCGGCTCATAGTTGGCTGTGTCCAGGTAGTCTACTCCGGCTTCAAGGCAGGCATCCATGATATGAAGATCCTGATAGGGCAGGGCGACGTTGATCACAAGTTTAGGCTGCACCTGTTTGATCAGCGCCACCAGTTCGGGCACGTTATCGGCATCAACCCCGGCAGTATTTATACTATTGTCCAATTGGGCTGCAATGGTATCGCACTTGGATTTTGTACGTGAAGCAAGGGTTATCTCCTTGAATATGTCTCGACGCTGCGCGCATTTGTGGGCAACAACCTGGCCGACGCCGCCGGCTCCGATGATAAGTACATTGCTCATGAATTTAACCTCTCAGAATCAGATAATGGATTGTTGCCGGTCAGTCTATTTGTAGACGTGCAGAAATGCAACTCTGTAACAAAACTTTAACAATACCTGCTACTCGCCTAAATAGGTATACCCCAACAGGGTCTTATCAAGCAGTTCAATAAAATGGCTGCATTCCTCAATGGAAACCTTTTTGCTTGCTACCTGTTTTTCAAGATTATCCCTGACATGCTTCAATATCTCTGGCCCTTTGTATTGAACGTATTTGAGGGTTTCCCATGTTGCATCACCGTTTATTACGGTATCAATTATATAGCCGGTCTTCTTGTTGAAGGTTATATGCACGGCGTTTGTGTCACCAAACAGGTTGTGCAGATCGCCCAGAATCTCCTGATAGGCTCCAATCAGAAAGAAACCGATATAGTAGTCATCATCCTTTCTAAGCTTGTGCATGGGCAGAAACTTGCTCCGACCGTTCTCGCCAACAAAGCTTGTTATCTCTCCATCAGAGTCGCATGTGATATCCGCAATAGAGGCGATTACCTCCGGACGTTGTCCAAGCCTTTGTATAGGCATTATCGGGAATAACTGATCAATGGCCCAGGAGTCAGGTATTGACTGGAAGAGAGAAAAGTTTGCAAAGTAGGTCTGACGCAGCGCAAGCTGGAAGTTTTGAAGCTCTTCAGGGATTGGTTTTATCTTTTCTACTATGCTGTTGATCTTCTTGATAATCTTTGAGTAGAGCCATTCCGCTATCGCCCTGTCCTGGAGGGTTAGATACCCAAGATTGAAAAGGCTTACCGCTTCATTAATCAACTGAAGGGTGTCGTGGTAGTCTTCACGCAGCGAGTAACGGTCAATACTCTTATAGATATCAAGCAGCTTTTTCACTGTCGGGGCAGGTTTTTCCGTCTGCTCCAGAATGGACTCATAATCCGGCATCAGACTCTGGGTGTTGGTGTTAAGAACGTTGGTTACCAGAACAGAATAGTGGGCTACTGTTGCTCGGCCGGATTCGGAAATGATGTTGGGACATTCAACACCGGCTTCATCGCAGATGTTCTTGATCTGGTAGACCACGTCATTGGCGTACTCTTCAACTGTGTAATTAACGCTTGAAAAATAGCTGGACTTCGAGCCGTCATAATCCACTCCCAGGCCGCCCCCGATATCGAGATATTGTATGTTGACACCAAGTTTGCGCATCTCTGAATAAATCCGCGCACCTTCAATCAGTGAAGTCTTTATCTTGTCTATCTTTGTCACCTGGCTGCCGATATGCGAGTGCAGGAGGGTTACGCAGTCCAGAAGTCCATGCTCTTCAAGCATCCTGATAGCTGCCATGATCTCGGACATTCTGAGTCCGAACTTTGCATCTTCACCGCCGGATGTCGCCCATTTTCCGGTTCCCTTGGAGGATAGCTTCACTCGAATACCCAGGTTTGGTCTAATCCCTGTCTTCTGAGAAAGCTCAATTACCTTTTCCAGCTCAAACAGTTTTTCAATAACAATAGTGATGTTATAGCCTATCTTTGTTGCGTACAGGACGGTCTCTATATATTCGGCATCTTTATAGCCGTTACAGATGATTGGAAGGTTATGGCCGGTTGAAATTGCAATACCCGCCACCAGTTCTGGTTTGGAACCAACTTCAAGGCCGATGTTATACCGTTTGCCAAAATTGGCTATTGCTTCAACCACCTGACGTTGCTGGTTTACCTTGATTGGATAGAATGTCTGATATTTGGCAGGATAGTCATTTTCCGCAATTGCATTGCGAAAGACACGATTGATGGAGGCGATCCGTCCTTGCAGGACATCCATGAAGCGGAGAAGAATTGGAGGTTTGATCTTGCGTTTTATAAGGTCATCTACCAGGGCTCTAAGATCAATCGAGTTTTTGGAGTTTGATGAGGGGTGAACACATATATTCCCCTTTTTATTGATCGAAAAGAGATCGGCTCCCCAGTTGTCAAGGTTGTACAGCTTGGCAGATTCCGTAATAGACCAACGCTCCATGTAAGAACTCCTTAATCTGCAAAATGAATAGTCATAAAAACAATGAATTTCTGCTAACTTTTGAATATTTAGAAATATTTTAGATTCAAGTCAACTAAAAAGGGGGGCCGGACCGTAGCCCCACCCCCCTTTTTAACACAGATGTAACAGATCAGTCTTTTTCTTCCAATGAATGGCCAAGGGCTGCCTTGCGGGAAAGTTTTATCTTACCCTGCTTGTCAACGCCGATGCATTTAACCAGCACCTTGTCTCCCTCATTAAGTATATCAGTGACGTTCTTTACGCGGGTTTCGTCCAGCTCAGAGATATGTACGAGCCCGTCGGTGCCTGGCAGTACCTCTACAAAAGCGCCGAATTCCATTATCTTTTTAACTGTACCCATGTACAGTTTGCCTTCCTCAACCTCGTCAGTCAGGCCACGGATCATCTGTATAGCGGCATCACAGGCAGCTTTGTCAGAGCTTGCGATGTTTATCTTTCCGCTGTTGTCTGAATCAATATCGATCATTACACCTGTAGTTTCGGTGATGTTACGGATGTTTTTACCGCCGGAACCGATAACATCTCTGATTCGATCAGGCTTGACAAAGATCGTTGTGATGCGTGGGGCAAAGGAAGACATTTCCTCGCGAGGTGCATTCAGACACTCGGCCATCTTGCCCAGAATAAACAGACGACCCTCCTTAGCCTGCTTAAGAGCCTGCCCCATGATCTCCTTGCTTACCCCACCAATCTTGATATCCATCTGTAGTGCGGTAACACCTTCAGCAGAACCGGCAACCTTGAAATCCATGTCACCCAGATGATCTTCGTCACCCAGGATATCGGTCAGAATGGCAACCTTGTCCGCTTCCTTTATAAGACCCATTGCAATACCGGCTACAGGCGCCTTTACAGGGACACCAGCATCCATAAGTGACAGGCACCCGCCGCATACGGAGGCCATTGAAGAGGAGCCGTTGCTCTCAAGTGTCTCGCAGACTATCCTTACGGTATACGGAAATTTGTCATGCTCTGGAAGTATGGCAGCTATTGCACGTTCAGCCAGCATTCCATGACCTATCTCGCGACGACCTGGGCCCAGACGAAAGGAGGTTTCACCAACGGAGAACGGGGGGAAGTTGTAGTGCAGCATGAAGCGCTTGCGGGATTCACGGAAAAGGTTGTCAAGGCGCTGTTCATCCTGTGATGTGCCTAATGTCACGGCTGCCAGAACCTGTGTTTCACCTCGGGTAAACAATGTTGAACCGTGAGCCCTTGGAAGCAGACCAGCTTCAATCACGATAGGGCGAATTGTCCTGGTGTCACGGCCATCAATCCTTATGCCGGTTTCAAGGACATCGGCGCGCATCCTCTCGTATTCCAGGTCACCCAGGAAACCTTTGATCTCTTTTTCCCTGCCTTCGAACCCTGAAGCCAGTTCTGCCAGAATATCGGATTTGATCTGAGCGACTTCTGCATATCGATCCTGCTTCGCCTTAATCTTGAACGCCTGAGCTATTCTCTCAAAGGTCAGTTCTTTTACCTTTGCCTTCAACGCTTCATCAACCTGTGCCGGAGGAATCTCACGCTTTGCAACTCCGGCCTTCTTCTGCAGTTCTTCCTGGGCGTCAAGTATACCCTGTACGGCATCTTTGGCAAAGAAGATGGCCTCAAGCATATCCTCTTCAGATACAAATTTGGCTTCACCCTCAACCATAAAAATGGCATCTCTGCCGGCAGCCACGACTATTTCCATGTCGCTCTGCTCCAGCTGTAAATATGTAGGATTGGCTATGAGCTCACCATCTATCCTTCCAACCTTGACACCGGCAATAGGCCCCTGAAAAGGGATATCGGAGATGCCAAGTGCTGCGGAAGCCCCAATCATGGATAAAATTCCTGGATCATGATCCTCTTCAGCGGAAAGCACGGTTGCTATAATCTGGGTATCGTTCAGATAGTTTTCAGGGAACAACGGACGGATCGGACGATCTATAAGCCGTGAAGTCAAGGTTTCAGCATCCGCAGGTCTGGCCTCTCTCTTGAAGAAACCTCCAGGGATTTTGCCGCCGGCATATGCCTTCTCGGTATAGTTTACCGTTAACGGGAAAAAGTCCTGTCCTTCTTTTGCCTCTTTGCTTGCAACGGCTGTTACCAGCACCATTGTGCCGCCACTTTTAACAACTACAGCGCCATTAGCCTGTTTGGCCATCTTACCGGTTGAAATATGTATGGTCATATTCCCGACTTGTGCCTCTACCCACTGTTCATTAAACATCATCTACTTTTTCTCCTCGCATTAACGTGCGCTGGGGCCGTCGTTAGAAATACCCTCCGGTTAGAGTGTCTCTATCCACGCCCCCAACAGGGTTGACAAAAAATAAAAGGGCCTTGACAGCCCTTTAGCGAAACAAACAGATTCGGGCAGCACCAGGTTCATAACCTGGATACGTGCCCGTTTCTTACCTGCGTATACCGAGTTGCTCTATCACATTTTTGTAACGATCAAAATCTCTGGATTTAAGATAATCAAGCATGCGACGACGTTGACCAACAAGCTTAAGAAGGCCACGTCGGCTGTGATGATCTTTTTTATGAATCTTGAAGTGATCAGTCAGATAGACAATACGTGCGGTCAGGATTGCAATCTGAACCTCGGGAGAACCGGTATCACCATCGTGTTTCTTAAAATTATTGATTATTTCCTGTTTTTTTTCTGTTGCCAGCACCTGTTGTCTCCTCCTGTACAGCATTTAAGATATATGTGTCAAAAACGGTAAAACGCTAAAAGGGATATAGCTCTATCATATCTTGTCTGAAGTTGTAAAGCATTTCCGTAAGTTTAGGTCAGTTATTAAAGACTCGCTTAAGTATTACTCCGGATTCCGGACTCTTTTCTGCTACAGAAATCAATTTTCCCTGATGCATAAGTCTGAAGATGCCTGTCGGCATCTCTGCCAGCCTCTCAAGCGGAGGTATGCCGTTTTTGAGTCGCTCCAGCTCTTTGTTTTCCAGAAGGATCTCTTTCAGATGAGATACAGCTGCTGCTATCGTAAACAGCTGCTTCAGGATGTCTCCCTCTTCAGCGTAGGCGGCCAGCTGTTCAATAGTAATAGCATTCTCCAGCAGAAAAGAACCGCTCATCGTACGTCTTAGCTCTGTCAGACAAGCTCCGCATCCCAGTTTTAAGCCGAGATCGTCTGCGAGTGTTCTGATATAGGTGCCTCTGGAGCAGGTGACTCGAACAGTTGCAAAAGGATTTTCAAATTCAAGCAGTTCGAAGCCTTGGATATTAACCTTGCGGAGCTGCCGTTCAACTTCAATCCCTTTTCTGGCTAACTTGTAGAGTGGTTGACCAGCATGCTTGATCGCGGAGAACATAGGAGGGAGTTGTTCTATCTCTCCGGTCAGAGCTGCCATAACATTCAGAAGCTTTTCCCTGCTTATCTCTGCTGTGTTCAGCTCTTGCAGGACAGTACCGGTGATGTCAAGTGTATCAGTTGAGAGTCCCATCCTGATAACAGCTTCGTATCTCTTTATGCCTTCATCCAGAAACTGGATCGCCTTGGTTCCTTCCCCTACGGCAATCGGCAACACTCCGGTCGCAAAGGGATCAAGGGTGCCGGTGTGACCGACCTTCTTGGTACACAAAATACGCCGCACCTGATTGACCACATCATGGGAACTGATACCGGCAGGTTTATTAATAACCAGAAAACCGTCTACCACTGTACTGCTTCAACCGCTCCATAGACGATCCGCTTAACTTCGTCCAGGCTTCCATCCACCATGCCTCCAGCAGCGTTATGGTGACCGCCGCCACCAAATGCCTGGGCAAGAGTTGCTACATTCACGAGACCTTTCGAACGGAAACCAATCTTGTATCTGGCCTTGTCAATCTGACGGAAGAGGATTGCAACCTCTACTCCGGCAACTGAGCGCGGATAATTAATAAAACCGTCTGTCAGCTCTGCCGATGCCCCTGTTGTTGAATACATATCAAGCGAAACTGTAATAGAGGCAACTCTTCCATCCTTTACAAATTCGAGGGTGGGCAGTGACTGAGCCAAAAGTTCAAGACGCTTTCTTGGTTGGCTTTCGTACAACTTTTCAGCGATACTCCATGCATTAAGTCCGCCTTGCTCGACCAGCTCTCCGGCAACCTGAAATGCCTCTCTGTTAGAGTTTGAGTAACGGAAGGAACCGGTATCAGTAAGTACCCCTACATAAAGACAGGTGGCTGTATCGTAATCAGCTCTGAATCCGTACGATTTAGCTATCCGCCAGACTAGAACTGCTGTTGCCGCAGCCTTTTCATCAATAAGATTTATTGCCCCGAAATTTTCGCATGTAAGGTGGTGATCCAGGTTGATTGTGTGAGATATGCGAGTAAAAGAGCCAAACTGCTTGCCGGCACGCCTGAACTCACCAACATCCAGCACAAACGCCAGTTCAAAATCCTGATCCGGAATATTGCTGCATATAGCATCTGCCCCAGGCAAAAAACGGTATAGCTCAGGAACCGGATCTGCCAGATGAACAGTAACCCGTTTTCCAATGGCTGTAAGAAAGGCAGCAAGACCAAGTGAAGAGCCGATGGCGTCACCATCAGGCCCTTCATGGCTCGTAATAAGGATGGTGTTGCTCTGGCGGATTGCGCTAACTATCTTTTGAATTGTTTCCGTCATTATCTGTACTCACTTCACGTAGTAACTGATCAATTCTCTGGCCATACTCCTGGGAATGGTCGTACTTGAAAAGAACATCCGGTGTGTAGCGAAGTTTCAGTACCTTACCAAGTTCATGGCGAATATGGCGTGCAGCACTGTTCAAGCCTGTTTCAGTATTCTTTTTTGTGGCATCATCACCGATTACAGTAAAGAAGATACGTGCAAGGTGCAGATCGTCTGTTACTTCGACCTCCGTTATAGTGACAAAACCGATGCGAGGATCGTTTAAACCACGCGAAAGGATTGTTGAAACTGTTGTATGTATGGTCTCTGCGACCTTGTCTGAACGTTTATGCATATCAACCCATAGTGATGGGTCAAGAGTCATGGGTTAAAGATTTTGATCCTTTTGCCCCTTTGCTCTTGCCTCTAAAGTTTAGCTGCTACTTTTTCCATCTCAAATGCTTCTATGATATCGCCGATTTTGACGTCGTTGTAATTTTCCAGCCCGATGCCGCACTCATAGCCGTAGGAAACCTCTTTGACATCATCCTTGAAGCGACGCAGTGTGGCAAGTTTGCCCTGGAATACTACAACGTTATCGCGCAGTAGACGCACTTGGGCATTGCGGACAATCTTGCCGTCCTGGATATACGAACCGGCGACGTTGCCAACTTTCGGGACAGAGAATATTTCCCTGATCTCTGCGCGACCCAGGTATTTTTCTTTGAATATAGGTTCCAGCAAACCTTCCATCGCCTTTTTGACATCGTCTACTGCATCGTAGATTACGTTGTAGAGACGGATATCTACCCCTTCCTTCTCGGCCATAGCCTGAGCCTTGACCTCGGGACGGATGCTGAATCCGATGATGATTGCGTTTGAAGCTGTTGCCAGGTTTACATCTGTTTCTGTAATGGCTCCAACCGCAGTATGTATGACATTGAGACGTACAGCTTCTGTTGAGAGTTTCCGTAGTGATTCTGCAACTGCCTCGACGGAACCCTGGACATCTGCCTTTACAATTACGTTCAGATCCTTTACTTCGCCCTTCTGAATCTTCTCGTAAAGCTGTTCCAGAGACATCTTGGCATGTTTTGCCAATTCCTGCTCACGCTGCTTGATCTGACGCAATGTAGCTATCTCTTTGGCCTGTTTTTCGTCCTTCATCGCAACAAAGATATCACCGGCATCCGGTACGCCAGGTAGGCCAACTACCTCAACCGGCATTGCCGGACCTGCTGTCTGAACACGTTCACCACGGTCATTCTGCATAGCCCTGACACGTCCGGAATGAACGCCAACAACACAGTAGTCACCTGTTCTCAAGGTGCCTTCCTGAACCAATACGGTCGCAACTGGGCCGCGTCCCCTATCAAGCTTGCCTTCTACGATGGTTCCTTTGGCAGATTTGTCCGGATTGGCCTTAAGCTCCATCAGATCTGCCTGTAAAAGTATCATTTCAAGCAGTTCTTCAAGGTTCATACGTTTTTTTGCAGAAACCTCAACCATCGTGATATCGCCACCCCATTCGGAAGAGACGATGCCATGCTCCGTAAGTTCCTGCTTTACCTTTTCAGGGCGGGCGTCAGGCTTGTCAATCTTGTTGATTGCAACAATGATAGGTACTCCTGCCGCTTTTGCGTGGTTGATAGCTTCTTTTGTCTGCGGCATTACTCCGTCATCGGCAGCAACTACCAGGATGACTATATCTGTAACCTTGGCTCCCCTTGCACGCATTGCGGTGAATGCCTCGTGACCTGGGGTATCAAGGAAGGTAATCTTGCGGCCGTGCAGTTCGACATCATATGCCCCGATATGCTGTGTTATCCCGCCAGCTTCGCCAGAGATAACATTGGCTTCACGGATAGCGTCAAGGAGCGATGTCTTGCCGTGGTCAACGTGACCCATTATGGTCACGACCGGTGGACGTTCCTGCAGCAGTTCAGGGGAGTCCGGAGTAAACTCGAGGATCTCGTCCAGATCCACAGCCACGTTTTCAACTTCATAGCCATAATCTGATGCGAGCAGCACTGCTGCATCATGGTCAAGCACATGGTTAATGGTGACCATTGAACCAAGCTTCATCATCGCCTTGATCAGATCGTTTGCCTTTATTCCCATACGCTTGGCAAGTTCACCGATAGTGATTGTTTCAGATATTTTGATAATTCTTTTTATTGCCTTTGGAGTGGTAAGTTCTGTCTTGCCAGGCTCTTCACGCTCTTTTCCCTTTTTGCGAGATTTATGAACCGGATCAAATTGGCGCTCTTCCCGCTCAAGAAGAGCCTGTTTGCTAAGTTGTTCACGTCCCTTGCCTTTTGATGCAGCTGCTTTTTTGTTTTTGTCAGCAGCGGTATCTTTTGGAGGTCCGCCCGGCTTGCGGTTCTGTCCCACTCCTTTACGGCGTTCTTCCCCCTGTACCGGAAGATCTACCTGGGTGAGTTGTACCGGACGTGGAGCTGTTGAACGGGGTGCGGAGTTGTCACGGGCAGGTGCACCATCACGCGGTGGGAAGCTGTCACGTGGCGAATTGGAAGGACGAGACCCACGATTGTCCTGTGTACCTGAAGGACGTGGAGGACGGCTATCCTGTGCGCCAGCCGGTCTTGTACTGCGGAAATCTCCGCTGCCGGTTGGACGTGGAGGACGCTCACCACCACCAGAAGCCGATCCACGTCCCTGGTCGCGGCGATATGGCCGTGATTCAGGAGAGATAGGGATCTCAACCCTTCCGAGAATACGAGCCTGGGTTGCACTGGCTCTCTCCGGTTGTGGTGGAACAGTTGGAGCTGCTGGAGATGACACCGGTTTAGCTGGTGCCTTTTGTTTTGCAGTTTCCAGGGTCTCTTCTGTATTTGCTTTAGGTTCTTCAGGCTGTGCTGCCTCTGAATCATCCGGCTTGGCAGCATCCGGTTCGATTGCAGCAGAGCGGGCTGTTGCTTCTGCAGAGGTCTTGACCACAGAAACACGCTCTGGAATAGAAACAACCTTTTCAGGGGGGGCGGCTGGAAGTGGAGCAGCGGCAACTGAATCCGCTTTTGTAGTGGTCTCCGCCTCAGGTTCAACTGTTGCTGAAGGTCTTGTACGCCGCCGGACTATATTAGTCGTAACCCGAACCTCTTCTGAGCCTGATTCAGCTGGTTTAAACGCCGTCAGCCTGGCAACAGCTTCATCCTCAACAGTTGAAGATGAGGCCTTTACGTCGTACCCCAACGTCTTCAGCCTGGCGAGTACCTCTTTGGTATCAATGCCCAACTTTTCTGCAAGATTGCTTACCCGGGTCTTACTCATCGACCGCTCTCCTCCTCCAGGTAGTTCCTGTATCGCTCAAATTCCTTGATAAGTGACTGCGTAAAACCCTCTGATGCAACAGCAACAGCGGAACGATCCGACTCTTTTCCAACCAGGCGTCCCAGAAGCTCTTTTGAGAGCACCTGTACATAAGGGACAGAGGCTCTGGATGCCATAACCTTCAGCTTTTCCCCAATAATTGATGAGATGTCTGTTGCCAGTACCAGGAGCTTTGGCGGCTTGTTCCCCTTGAGCGAGCGTTCTATTGACTCGCCTCCTGATACAATAACACCTGCCTTGTTTGCAAGGGAGAGATACCCGCCAATCCGTTGTTCCATAATCTGTTGAAGAAGATCTGAAATGGCTCTGGCATCTACTGCTGTAACGGTTCCCTTTAAAGCTCTGTTAAACTGGTGTCTTTTCGCGGCATCCATAACACAACGTCTTGACTGACATGTATAGGCTCCGCGACCGGGGAGTCTGGATTCAAGATCGGGGGTGACAGTGCCATCTGGAGCCAGTACAAAACGTATGAAACCCGCCTTGTCTCCCTCACGACGACAGGCAATACAGCTCCGTTGAGGTTCTGTCCCTGTCAGTTGTTTCATCCGTTACTCTCCGGAAATCTCCTGAATCTGGTGTTGCTGTTCCGACTCCTGCTCAACTTCAGGAGTTGCAAGCTCATCGCTCTCTTCAACAGCTGTGCCGTCAAAAGAGGCAAATTCTTCAAGATTTCCTTCTTCTGACTTTCCTTCTCCCTTTATATCAATCCTGCAGCCGGTTAAGCGTGCTGCAAGGCTGACGTTCTGACCGCGCTTGCCAATAGCAAGGGATAGCTGATCGTCAGGGACTATAACTTCAAGGGTGCGCTGTTCTTCATCCATAAAGACCTTGACTACCTGAGCCGGAGAAAGAGCGTTACAGACAAAACGAGCTATATCAGCAGACCAGGGGATAATATCGATCTTCTCGCCACGCAGTTCTGATACCACATTCTGAACCCTTGAACCGCGCATGCCAACACAGGCACCAACAGGATCAATGTCTCTGTCGTGAGAGGCAACTGCTATCTTCGCCCTGCTGCCAGGATCTCTGACTACATTTACTATCTCCACCAGCCCTTCGCTAATCTCTGGAACTTCAGCTTCAAACAGTTTGGCAAGCATCTGTGGATGGGTTCTGGAGAGTATGATCTGAGGCCCTTTGGTGGTCATGGCTATGTCCGTGATAATTGCCCTTACCCGATCCCCCGGGCGATAAACCTCACGAGGCATCTGTTCTTTACCGGAGAGGACAGCTTCGGCTCTGCCAAGATCGATCAACAGATCGCCTCGTTCAAAACGTCGTACCTGACCGGTGACAACCTCCCACTGGCGATCCTTGTATTCGTTAAAGACCGTTTCACGCTCGGCTTCACGAACCTTCTGGATGATCACCTGCTTCGCGGTCTGGGCTGCTATTCTGCCAAAATCACTGGAATCGATCTTCTCTCCCAGTTCATCGCCAACTTCGCATTCAGGATCCATCTCTCGAGCTTCTTCCAGAGAAATCTGCGTATATGAATCCTCTACATCTTCAACTACCACAACATACTCAAACAGCTCAACTTCACCTGTATCATTGTTGTAATGTGCTTCCAGGTTGCGTGTGTTGCGATATTTTTTATTAGCAGCAGAAAGTACGGCCTGTTCCATCGCCTCGATTACCACCTGACGATCAATTCCCTTCTCCTTTACGATCTGCTCGATAGCCTGTTTGAGACTGACGATTGTATCCACGGAACTAATCTCCTTATCGTCTTACTTGTTTAAATAGTAAATATAAACTCTTTAAGATGCTAAAATTCAAACTCAAGATGCGCTTTTGTTATCTTGTTCATCTCAATGTGAGCCAATGGCCCTTCCTTCAGCTTTATTATGATAATTCCGTTATTAACTTCCTCAATTATGCCCAAAAAGGTCTTTCTGGGACTGCCGTTTTCATCCTTTATAAGTTCCGCTGTTTTTACTACTGCTAGCTTACCCTTGAAACGGATGAAGTCTTGAATATTCTTGAGGGGGCGATCAAGGCCTGGAGAAGAGACCTCCAGTGTGTAGCGACTGGCAATGGAATCCTCAACATCAAGCTGAACAGAGAGTTCCCTGCTTACTTCGGCACAGTCATCCAGACTGATTCCGCTAGGTTTGTCTATAAAGATTCGGAGAACATGACCATGTCCTACCTGTTTGAACTCAATATCAACCAATTCAAGTTTCTGCTCATCAAGGATAGGGGCGAGCAGCCGTTCAACTTGCCCTATTATATTAATGTTGCTCATGGTAACTCCAGACAACAAAAAAGTGGGCCTTGCGAGCCCACTTTGCCATACAGAACAAAATGTACTGCAGGAGATAACATAGCTGTCCGACCCTTGCAAGCCTTTTATTCCTGTTTTTCGTTCTGCAAAACTAATTGTTTTGAACAAATTGACAAGAAAAACATTTATATATATAGTTTTTTAAAATCCACCAGAATGGAATTTTACATGGACTTCGACAAAGAGATGCATTTTTACAATGAAGCTGAGATTCTTAAGGTTCTTGGTCACCCTATTCGCCTTAAGATAGTTGCAGGACTCTGTGCCCAGGAGTGTAATGTAAAGCATATCTGGGAATGTCTTGACCTGCCTCAGGCAACGGTTTCCCAACATCTTGCCCTGCTGAAGAACAAGGGTATAATTGAGGGGAAGAGGGGTGGTGTTGAGGTTCACTACAGCGTGGTAAATCCTTTGACCAAGAAGATAGTTTCTCTTCTTATGGCACCAAATCAGGCTATACCCTCGCCATAGATTACGTTGTATGTGGTTTTGACGGCGCCATCGCTGCGGCAGTACCGTTTGCTGTAGATTTCTGCCGTTTTGTGCAGAATACGACGCCACCCTAATCCTCCCCCAGATGGCGGGTGGGAGGTTCCGGCGCCGATCCGTTTAATTGCATGAAGAAGATGTGGGACGTCCGGATACCATGCAGTTTCATTTGCCGAATATACCTTTATATTGCTGAAACCTGATAATTCCAGAGCAGACTCTACCTGGGCAATGTTGTGAAAATGGTGTGTGCCGTCATGTTCCGCTTTTTTGTTCTGGCCAAAACTGAGCCATGCCTCTTGCCATGATTCTCTTAGCTCCTTTAGGGTTCCTTCCCCAAAAAGACTGAACAGGAAACGCCCATCCGGTTTAAGTATTCTGATGACTTCATCAAAACAGGGATTGAGGCTTCCAAGCCATTGAAAGGTCGAGCTGGACAGGGCTATAGAAAATTTATCATCTTCAAAAGGCAGGCGTTCGGCATCTCCCTGAATCAACTCTGCCTTCTCTCCCAAACGTTCGTTTGCATGACGGATCATGTTTGGTGCAAGATCCAGCCCTGTCAGATAGAGATCAGGAAATGATTGTGACAGTTGTTCAAGCATAAGTCCTGTGCCGCAGCCGATATCCAGAACGGTTGCCCCTGATTCAATCCCTGAGTTTTCAAGTTTATGCAGAAGATGTTCAATAACCTTTTTCTGCACAGGTGTGTGTTGATCGTAATCTGAGGCTCCTTTGTGAAATGAAGCCCTGACTCGTTGCCGGTCAATTGTTTTCACCAAGACCTCCTGCAAAATCAAGCAGAGCCTGGTTGAACTGTATGGGGTGACTGAGGAACGGTGCATGTCCGGTTCTCGGAAAAGTTATCCGATAACTTTTATAAATGGCATTTTTCAGCCATACCGAGGCTTCAGGAAGGCAGACCCTGTCTTCTTCACCGTGCAACAACAGGGTTGGACAACTGACCTGACTGGCCTCCTCCATAACCTCTTCTGTCATCAGTGTCTCCAGCCCTTCCAGTGCTGCAAGAGAGGAAGGGGGCAGTACTTCTGAAAGAAGTTCTGCAGCTTTGGCATATGCAGCAGGGTCATCAAACTCACCCTCAACAAAAAGGTTTCTGTGAAATCCCTCTATGGCACGGTTAAAATTTCTGCGTACCTTTATCTGCATACCCTCAGCCTCCTTGGGTGCCAGGGCAAACGGGAAATGCTGTGCTGCGGAAAAGCGGGGGGTTGCCCCGACAAGTACCATTCCGCTAACTCTCTCCTTAATCTCTGGCCAGGCTTTGAGTAAAGCCTGAGAACCGAGTGACCAGCCTACGACAATCAGATTATGCAAATCCAGCTGTTCGACAAGGTTTATAATATCCTCTGCATACCCTGAAAAACCTCCTACCCCCTCTTGTGAAAGCCCTGATTTGCCGTGTCCTCTCAGATCGAGAGCTATAAAGCGGTGGTGTTTCGCAACTTCATCGCGTTGCAAACCCCATATTGCCGATGACATGCACCATCCATGTACGAAAAGCATATGCCTTCCCTTACCGGCTTCTTCGTAATGGATATGTTTTACAAAGGGCATTACCGTCCCCCCATATTTTTCGATATCTTTATCATCGCATCTGCGGCAAGACGGATTTGATCCTCTGTATGGGTTGCCATTACGGTACAACGTAGGCGACTGGTTCCAACCGGTACAGTGGGCGGGCGGATACCCTGAACAAAGATCCCTTCTTCAAGTAGCCTTGTCGAAAAACGGAGCGTTTTATCTGCGTCTCCAATTAAAAGTGGAATGATCGGAGTTATGCCGTCAGGCGCTGCGAGGTTGGCCTCCTGCAACAGATGGCGGAGTAGTTGTCCGTTTTCTTCAAGTTGTGAGCGCAGTCTGTCTCCCTCTGAAGAACGAACCAGATCTATCGCAGCACAGGAGGCAGCAAGAACTGAAGGTGGGAGCGATGTAGAAAATATCAGGGAGCGGGCATTGTTTATAAGATAATTCCGTACTAGAGAAGAACAGGCTGTATATGCTCCAAAACTTCCCATGGCCTTCCCCAGTGTTCCCATCTGTATATCAACACGGTCTGCTACGTTAAACAGATCAACCGTTCCTCTTCCCTCTTTTCCAAGAACACCTCCGGCATGTGCATCATCAACCATCAGCAGGGCTTTGTGCTGCTCCGCCAGCTCCGCCAGCTCTTTTAACGGGGCTATGTCACCATCCATACTGAAAACTCCATCGGTTACTATAAGGCGTAGACCGGGAGTTAAATTCTTTTCCAGAAGGTTTTCAAGAGCCTTGGTATCGCAATGAGGGTATCGAACCAGCTTTGCGCCCGATAGGATTGCGCCGTCGATAATGCTGGCATGATTAAGTCTATCGGAGAAGATAATGTCTCCTCTGCCGGCAAGCGCTGATATTACCCCTGTATTTGCTGCATAGCCGCTGTTGAAAGCCAGGGCGCTTTCAGTTCCTTTCCATCTGGCTATCTTTGTTTCAAGAAGTTCATGCAGCGGCTGATTTCCAGAGACCAACCTGGATGCGGCACTGGACGTCCCAGAATGTAGAGCTGCCTCTGCTGCAGCTTTTGAAAGCGCAGGATGTTCGGCAAGCCCCAGATAATTATTGGAGCAGAACAGTAATGCCTTTGAGGCATCAACGGTTATCAGGGGGGTTGTCCTGTCAATCGAGCGCAGTATCCGATAAAGCCCAGATAGTTTAGTCTTTTCAAGCCTTGTTGAAAGTATATTCAGCGGCATTGTTAACCTTTCTGTAGCCGTTAAGTTGACAAGCAGTTTACTAAAAAGGCAAGTGAGTTTAATGGTCACTTGCCTGTAAAATCTGACTAAAGGTAGTCTTGTAACCCTTTTTCAGATAGCTTTTCGACTACTTTCTTTACATCCTGTGCCCTGTTTTTGGGGCAGACAAGCAGTGCATCTCCAGTTGATACAACTATCAGATCATTAACCCCAACCGTAGCAACTACACCGCCATTACCGGATACAATACATCCTCTGCTTTCTATATTTATATATGAAGCACAATTGTTTACAACCGTTTCCTGCTCATCGGTATCAGTAATATCAGGCAATGCAGACCAACTTCCGACATCGCTCCAGCCAATACCAGATGGAACCATTTGTACCCTTGAGGATTTTTCCATGACGCCGTAATCAATGGACTGGCTTGAAATTGCAGAGTAAACTTCTTCTATCTGCTCGCCAAGATCTGCAAGTTCCCAGACATCATTGAATGTAATTCTGTCAAGTTCTACAGCAAGTTCAGGCATATAGGTCGCTATCTCAGCCAGTATTGTATCTGCCCGCCAGACAAACATGCCGCTGTTCCAGAAAAAATTTCCTGACTCAAGATAGTTCAGGGCTGTTATCTGGTCAGGTTTTTCAACGAAACGTCTTACAGGAAATGGGCCTTCTCCTCGAAGTGAGAGATCAGCCTCAAGATATCCATAGCCGGTTTCAGGGGCTGTAGGTACGATCCCCAGGGTCATCAGCCAGCCATTTTTTGCGCTGTGAACTGCTTTGATCAATCTGTTTTGCAGCCCTTCAATATCCCTTATATAATGATCAGCTGGGAGTACAACCATAATCCCTTCCGGATCGTGGGCTGCGATAATGGTAGCGGCAAGTCCGACAGCCGGCGCAGTGTTTCGCCCAACCGGCTCAGCAATAATATCTATATTGACGACAGAACGGTAGGAAGAGAGCTGCCTTTCAGATTCCTCAGCCTGCAGGTGGTTGGTGATAACAAGTATACGTTTGGGCTTTAATGGCAGAACACGTTCCACAGTCCTCTGCAACATTGTTGAACCATCGGTGATACTTATTAGCTGTTTAGGACGGGTTGTCCGGGAAACCGGCCAGAAACGGGTGCCGGATCCGCCTGCCAGGATTACGATATACATTGCCACTCCTTATCCTTCAGCCCGTTCATAGTCATCCTGAAAACGGATAATATCATCTTCACCCAGGTATTCACCGCTTTGCACCTCAATAATCACAAGCGGAATCTTTCCGGGGTTTTTCAGGCGGTGCTGCTCGCCAATAGGTATAAATGTGGATTCATTGATGTTTATCATAAATTCACGGTCACCACATGTAACAAGGGCGCTGCCGGAGACAACAATCCAGTGTTCGCTTCGATGGTGGTGTTTCTGCAGGGAGAGGCGCTGACCTGGGAGAACCTCAATCCGTTTGATCTTGTAATGGCTGTTTTCCTCAAGCACCGTATAGGTGCCCCAGGGACGCTCACCATGTTCCAGTTCCATGTCAGGACTCCTTATTGTTGTTACGTAATTCGAGGTATTGTTTAAGGGCTTCCCTCCAGGGTTGTGGGGTAAAGCCTGTATCTGCTGCCAGTTTGCTGCAGTCAAGGGTCGAATGGAGCGGCCTTCTGGCCGGACGATTCAACTGCTCTGTGGTCATGGAATTCAATCTGACTGGCAGGCCGGATAATTCAAATATCGCCTTTGCAAAACCGTTCCATGATGTGTCGCCACTGTTTGTGCAGTGATAGACATCTCTACAGTCCTTGTCAATCAGAGCTACAATTCCTTTGGCAAGATCCACAGTCCATGTTGGCGATCCGATCTGGTCGTCAACTACCGAAAGTTCATCCTTTTCCTGTGCCAGTTTAAGCATGGTCTCTACAAAGTTCTTACCATGTATTCCATATAGCCACTGGGTTCGGATCAGGAGATTATCAGGATTTATGTCAAGATTCATTTCACCGGCCAGCTTTGATTCACCATAAATATTTAAAGGTGTTTGCAGGTCATCTTCCTTGTACGGGCTTCCCTTGCTGCCGTCAAAGACATAATCTGTGCTTATTTGAACGAGCTTTGCCCCTATTTCGCGTGTAATCATTGCAAGAAAGGCTACCCCTTCGGCATTTACCTGCATGGCAGTTTCAGCATTTGACTCACAGCCATCAACATCGGTGTAGGCGGCGCAGTTGACTACTATCCTGGGTTTGAGGGCAGTTAAAACCTTTTGCACCGACACCATATCGGTTATGTCGATATCTGGCAGATCAACCCCCCTTGCACGCTCTCCCAACAGAGCCAGGAGATCCTGGCCGAGCATCCCTTTTGAACCTACAACAAGTATCATGCTTTACCTCCGTACTGCTTCTGGTAGTAGTCAAGATAACTTCCGCTAGTAACATCGGCAACCCATTCCTGGTTGGCAAGATACCAGTCAATGGTTTCGGCGATGCCTGTCTCGAAGGTGTAAGCTGGAGACCAGACAAGTTCAGCTTTAAGTCTGGAGGCGTCAATCGCATAACGGCGATCGTGGCCGGGGCGATCCTTTACAAAGGTTATCAACTTGCGGTTATCGCCAGGTTTAAGACCTAATCTGACATCAAGCAGGTCACAAACCAGATTGACGATATCTATATTCTTCCACTCGTTGTTCCCGCCTATATTATAGACTGAACCAGGCATGGCTCCTTTAAGGATGCATTCTATGGCAGCTGCGTGATCCTTTACATGCAGCCAGTCTCTTACGTTTTTGCCATCACCATAGACAGGCAAAGGTTTCTTTGCGATTATATTTGCAATCAGAAGCGGTATCAGCTTTTCCGGAAAGTGGTATGGGCCGTAGTTGTTGGAACAGCGGGATATTATGGTTGGCATGCCAAATGTTTCATTGTAGGCTCTAACCAGCAGATCTGCCCCCGTTTTGCTGGCGGAGTAGGGTGAGTTTGGCGCCAGTGGAGTCTCTTCGGTGAAATATCCGGTTTCACCAAGCGAACCAT
The DNA here is from genome assembly GCA_002328035.1 of Geobacter sp. UBA2189. Taxonomy (GTDB): domain Bacteria; phylum Desulfobacterota; class Desulfuromonadia; order Geobacterales; family Pseudopelobacteraceae; genus Trichlorobacter. The sequence continues at coordinate 5,383 of DCVL01000008.1, read as the reverse complement.
AAACCTCATCTGTTGAGATCTGATAGTAGCGGAATTCAGACACCTGTCCTGATTGCCAGTGCTTACGGCTTTCTTCCAGGAGTATCTGGGTTCCCAGAACATTAGTGCGTACAAAGATTTCAGGTCCGCTTATGGAACGGTCAACGTGTGATTCTGCCGCAAAATGAATAACTGCATCTATCTTTTCTTCCGCCAGTATGGCAGCAACCAGAGATGAATCTCCTATGTTACCCTTTACAAAGCGATATGCAGGGTTCTTTTCAACAGCAGTAAGGTTCTTCAGATTTCCGGCGTAGGTAAGGGCATCCAGATTCACCACTCTGCATCCAGGGTTAAGCGGGATAAAACGGTTAATAAAGTTTGAACCGATGAAACCGGCGCCGCCTGTAACCAGCAGGGCGGTTGGGGCAAATGAACTGACAGGCATGGATAACCTCCATAAAATATGGCAAACGGGATGGACTGTAACACAAAACCGGAAAAGGATTAAACTGTAAAAAATGAATGGATATCAATATTTCTCAGGTGAACCGCTTGTTAATGTTGGTTCTGAATTTATAAATGGAATAGTATACTTAAAGGCAGAGAGTATCGGGTAAGAATAGCCGATTTTTTAAACAACAATATTGCAGAGATCAGTGAGAGCTTCCAGTTTTGCTGGTGAGTAACCGACAAAGTCGCCATCTATCTGTATCGGTTTTCTCCCTTTTATTTCTACCTCCTTGCAGGTTATCCGCTGAATACGGGTATTTGAACCGCTGTTGCCTGAGAACAGATCGTAGAGGGCTGCCAGATATCCACTTCGGTCGTTTTTTTTTATACAGCCTACCACAAGGCCTTGAGAAAAAATGGAAGCTTCCGGTGCAAGGATGAAATTGCCGCCATAACGTGAGGCATTGGAGACTATTGCAGTATGGCAGTTTATTGACTCTTTGCCGGTAACAATCTGGATGCTGCTGCTGTCCCAGGTAAATAAATTTTTTATTGCAGAAAGAAGATATCCCCCCTGTTTGAGGAATCTCTTTGCTGTATGGTTCAGATCTCTTACAACTGCGCCATCGAGACCTGTCCCCGCCATTAGTACGAAGCGGTACGTCCCGCTCTCCATCTTCAACTGGCCAACGCTAAGAGGTGATACCTTCCGAACTATAATCCTTCTGATCCCTTCATCAACTGTTCTGATTCTAAGTTCTGCCGAGAGCACATTCGAGGTGCCAAGCGGTAATATGGCAAGGGTCGTTGTTCCTGGGATAAGACTGTTGATCACGGCATTTATGGTACCGTCACCAGCTGCAACAATTATAAGTGGTCGAGGAGTTGTGCGGTAAATACTGTCGCAGCAGCTTCTCACATCTCCTGGGGTTTGAACAAGATGTACCGTTGTCATAATACCGGCTGACTCAAGCTTGTCTATTGTCGAGTTTATTACCTTTTTGCTGTATCTTCCGGATGTTGGATTGGCAAACAGAAATGTTCCCATGTTAATCCTTTTGCAAGCTATTAAGAATATCTTCTGCCAGCTTAGAGCTGACCCCTGGGACTGATGCCAGTGTGTCGACAGATTCTTTTGTAATTCCTTCTATAGATCCGAATTTTACAAGAAGCCTGCGTTCAAGTTTTTGTCCAACTCCAGGGATCTCTCTTAAGGATGAGTGAACGGCGGTTTTTCCTCGCAGATTTCGATGATACGTGATAGCAAAGCGGTGGGCTTCATCACGAATTGCCGCCAGAAGTTTGATAGAGGGGGAGTCCTGCCTGAATCTTACCGGATTTGTACGACCAGGAAGAAATACCCGCTCTTCAGTCCGTTCAACATAAATATTCTTTCCATCTCCTTTTACCCTGCTTTTAGCCAGTGATATAAGTGGAAAACGTCCGCTCAGTCCCAGTTCTTCAACTGCCGCCAAAGCGCTGTTCAGTTGTCCTGTCCCACCGTCCACCATGACAAGATCCGGTATTCCCCAGAGTTTTATCCTTTCAGGGCTGAAGCGACGTGAAAAAACCTCTTTAAGCATTGCAAAGTCGTCCTGTCCCTCTATTCCTTTTATCCGGTAGCGTCTGTAGTTTACTTTATCTGGACTGCCATCTGTAAAGGATATACCGCTGCCAACGGAATGACGTCCCTGTAAAGTTGATATGTCATAGCATTCAATCCTGGCCGGTAGTACGGGAAGATTGAGTTTTTCTTGCAGTTCTTGAAGTATGCGAACGGTTCTAAGATCGTTGTCCTGTCTGCTGGCAAGGGCAGCATCGGCGTTTTTTGCTGCAAGCAGAAGAAGCTTGTGCTTTTCGCCTGCCTTTGGTTGTAAAAGGTGTACCCGCTTTCCTTTGCGTTCGGAGAGGAACTCTTCAAGCAGGCATCTGTCTTCAGGAATCTGGGGAAGTAACAGGTTGTCCGGTATAAATCGTTCTTCACTATAATATTGACGTATAAAACCTGAAATGGTGCCTGAATCGTCAATCTCACCCGAAGCATGCAAGATTGTGCTGCCGGAAACGTTTCCTCCCCTTATAAATAACAGAACCAGAACCAGTTGTTCTTCTGCGCGTGCCAATCCAAGAATATCGCTATCTCCACCTTGGCTAACCATCTTCTGCTGTTCGAGAGTCCTGTTGATTGCAATAATCAGGTCGCGCCAGCGAGCTGCTTCCTCGTACTGTTCCATTCTTGCTGCATCCAGCATCTTCTGCTTGAAAGAGTTTGAGAGGTCATCTCTTTTCCCTTCAAGAAAAAGAATAGCGCCATCAAGCAACTGCCGGTATTCAGTTGCTGCAATCTTGCCATGGCAAGGCGCGCTGCATTGACCCATCTGATGGTAGAGGCACGGTCGGCTACGCCTCTGACAGTTTTTCCATGGATAATGTCGAAGTGGGAATATCCTCTGTATCTGCCTGAGAACTTCTCGGGCGGCTGAAGCGGAAGAATACGGGCCAAAGTAGCGTGCGCCATCTTGCGCTGTTTTGCGGACGATGGTTATTCTGGGGAATGGTTCCTTAAGGTCTGTTCTGAGAGAAAAATAGGTTTTATCATCCTTAAGGTTAAGATTGTAACGTGGTTTGTGCTGTTTTATCAGGGTGTTTTCGAGGAGTAGCGCCTCTTTTTCAGTATCAGTGATTGTAAACTCAATGCTCACAACCCGTGCCATGAGGAAACGAACCTGTGGACGGCTGTCTGTATTGCTGAAGTAGCTCCTTACCCGCTGCTTCAGGCTGCCTGCCTTACCAATGTAGAGGATTTTACCGGAGTCATCTCTCATGATGTAGACGCCGGGATTATCAGGAAAACTACGGATTGAATTTTTCAGTTTCATGGTTGGTATTGTAGCACCGCTGAGACAAAAGAAAAGGGGGGATAATGCATGATTATTAGGCACTATTGCCTCTGTTTTATACAGAACTGTCTGTCTGATTTTTGTGCTTTAGTGTTAATTTTCAGGCAGTTATAAAATAAACCAAGTAATGGCAGTATATTTGCTTTGTCTGTAACTGCTGTAACTTGATGCAGCTAATTTTATCCTACCTGACAGGAGGCAGCAACAATGGAGTTGTCACCCCTTACACCCCTGAAACAAAGTGGAGATGTCCTGTTTCTTATGATTGGCGCTGTTATGGTCTTTGCCATGCATGCCGGTTTTGCCTTTCTTGAGGTGGGAACGGTAAGAAAAAAGAGCCAGGTAAACGCTTTTGTGAAGATCCTTACAGACTGGTCTGTCTCAACGGTTGTCTATTTTCTGGTCGGTTTTCCTCTGGCTTACGGCATATCTTTTTTGAAACCAGCAGATCAGCTGATGCAAGGTTCAATGGGATATGACCTGGTTCATTACTTCTTTCTCTTATGCTTTGCAGCCTGTATTCCGGCTATTATATCGGGTGGAATAGCTGAAAGAGCCAAGTTTTGGCCACAGGTGATTGCGGGGGGTATCTTTGCCGGAGTTTGCTATCCGCTGTTCGAGTCTCTCATCTGGGGTAAAAACGCTTCATTTGTACAAGGTTTATTCAAAAAAATCGGTGGTATTGAATTCCATGATTATGCTGGTTCAGTTGTTGTTCATTCCGTAGGTGGCTGGATTGCTTTGGCTGCGGTTATTCTGCTTGGTTCGAGGAAAGGGCGCTACAGCCACGGGAAATCTCACCCTTTACCTGTAAGTAATATTCCCTTTCTGGCGCTTGGATCCTGGATACTTGCAGTGGGCTGGTTCGGTTTTAATGTTATGAGCGCCGGCAATCTTGAAAAGATCTCAGGTCTGGTGGCGGTCAATTCTCTTATGGCTATGGTTGGCGGGGTACTGGCAGCTCTGGTTGCGGGGCGGAATGACCCTGGTTTTATCCACAACGGTGCTTTGGCGGGTCTGATTGCAGTCTGTGCCGGAAGCGACATTATGCATCCTCTTGGAGCATTGTCTACTGGAGCCATTGCGGCTGTAATATTCGTCTATGGATTTCAGTTTGAACAGGAAAAACTCAAGATTGATGATGTCTTAGGTGTGTGGCCATTGCATGGGGTAATCGGAACATGGGGTGGAATTTCTGCAGGTATATTCGGTCAAAAGTTCTTTGGAGGGATGGGAAATATAAGCTTTGTATCACAACTGGCCGGTTCGATCACTGCCGTGATTTTTGCCCTTGTATCCGGTTTTGTGGTTTACGGTCTGCTGTTAAAGACTGTTGGTATCAGATTGGACGCAGAAGATGAGTATAACGGACCTGATCTTGCCATTCACAAGATTGGAGCCTATCCGGAAGAGCATATCGGTTAGAAATGGTTTTCTGACCGCTTTCCATGGTTGACAAGGGACGGCTAAAAATGCTAAGGAATACGCATTTTATCCAAGTATTTCTTGACAGTTATAAATTGTCCGTCCCGGTCAGCCGGTGAAAGGTACCCCCGTGAAGATGTTCAGATTCTTCCGTCAACTGATACTGTTTTCTGTATATCTGATTATATTTTCTCTCATCTGTTCTGTTCCGGTCTCTGCTCAGGAAACTGAAGATTCGCAGCTGTTCCTGACTGGTTTTAACGCATATCAACAAAAGAATTATACCTCTGCCGTTAATCAACTTTCTGAAGTCCTTAAAAAATTTCCAGATACCCCATTACGTGACATGACTCTGTTCTGGCTAGCACGCTCCTACTATAATTCTGGCAACCGTCAGGATGCAGCCCGTTATATGGCTCAATTTACGCGTGAATATCCAGACAACCCTCTTAAAAATACGGTTGAGGAAGAACTGTTGATTATTGCAGCCCAGCATGAAAAATCCAGGTTGGCCGACAAACCAGACTTACTTGTGGCTCAGGCAAAGGTTGATCGTCAGGCAAAAGCCAAAGCTGAAGCGGACAGAATAGCCATTGAAAAGGCTGAAGCCAAGCGTGTTGAGATAG
>DCVL01000024.1 GCA_002328035.1 Geobacter sp. UBA2189 | reverse complement strand
ACACCCTCCTGCGACAAATGCCAGCAGCAATAGAGAAAAAAGTCTAACCATCTACTTCACTCGGTACACTATTTTACGGCCTATGCAGCTATAATCCAGTTCACGGGTCACCATCTTAGTTACATGGCCAGTTGTGGTATTGATCCGCCTGACAAAAAGCACCACCTTGCTGTTATCCAGATAGTTATAGGTACCTACCACAGCCTCAGGTTGCGGATAATCACCGTTTTTGATCTCACTCACACGACGGGTCAGAGAAACCAGCCCATTCTCATTTAACTTGAAATACTTGCCAAATTCAGCCTGAACGATCTTGTAGCAACAGACCTGATTCAGGCTCCCACGCATCAATTCCCCCATGAGCAGGCCGGGATTCCCAGGAGTGTAGGTTTTTATATCCACAAAATCAGTCACCAGAACCGTTTGACGCCTGATCTCTTCCAAGGCGCAGATGTGAGGTATTACTTTCAGGGTTCCATCAGCATTTCTAACTGCACAGTCGGTACAATGGTCAATGCACAACTCATATGCCATTTCCTGAAATAGTGGTTTTAGGCTCGTTGAGTCAAGCAGCTGTGGTAATGTTTTGCCATAGCATGGACCATAGACAAATTCTGTCGCCACACAACCTGAAAGCGCACATACCAGAAACACAACAATGCCAAGACGAAGTATCAACGTGTACCACCATTAATCTTAACTGGTGTTGCTGAATCATTACTGCTACATGTTCCAATCTCACGGCAACTGAATGGCGTGTCTCCAACAACCTTCATGGCTTTCAAGTGCTCATCATGGAAAAGTAGTTCATCGGTGAACCATGTCACCGGCAGATGTATCTGGCCGGACGACACCACAAGGCCTGTGTTGATATCTATTACTCGTGAGTTGACAATGATATGCCCGCCTGAGACAGAATAGGTACCTGCAACAATGCCACCTATCTTGTACTGATCACGCAGTTTTTTTATATCCCTACTCAGTGAAAACTCACCCGATTCGTTTATTACGATATCCTTGGTAAGGCGTACCTCAAAAACCTGCCACTTTCGTACCTGAAGTTCATGGATTATGTTTTCTGCAATCAGACGTCCAAAAGGGGTCGTTTCTGACAGCTTGTTAAGGTTGACGAAGCTGGTAACTATAAAAGTGTTGGAAAGACTCTTACGGTCGGCATTCCGCTCAATCTGATCTGCCAAAAAGATCGTACGGGCATTGAAGCGCCCCACGGTGCTGCCACTGTCCTGAACACCAATCGGTTCACTCACAATATAACGTTGACCAGGATGCAGTGTCGCAACGCCACCAGCTGGAACGGTTCCCGCCAAAGGATTTGTTGGGCAGTTAGTAGTTGTTGCCATACACCCACTCAAAACCGTGCTCAGCAGCAGAGCCGCAAAGATACAAGTTCTTCTCATACACCCCTCCATTATTGCACCACCAAATTGCGGGGCTGGTAGATATACTCAACACGATTAGTCTCATACTCCCAATTCTTGGACCTATAGGATACTGGATAGTCTCGACGGCAGAGGTAATCACCCGGTAAATAGCTTTGAGGGCACCAGACATCTTTTGCAATTTCATATGTGTTACGAACACACAGCGCATCATTGGTGCATGGTATAATAATCCTGCTCTGGGTACCGTTATCAACCACCACTGGTGTTGCTATACAGCCCCCCATGATTGTTGCCATCAGCAGCAGTAAAATCCCAAGACAGATTCTCATAGCGCCCCCTATTTTGGATTTAGACTAAATTATTTCAATATATTTCAGATATAGACTTAGTTGTCAAGGCTAACGCCGGTTTTTAAAGCCGATAGCCTATTACAATTTTTAACGTTTAGCCTATGTTTCACCCATGGAGACACAAGAATTTCTCACTACAGTCGGCAGTATCATTCGATCACGCCGCAAGGAGCTCAGGCTTTCACAAGAACGGCTGGCAGAACTGGCCAACCTTCATCCTACCTACATCAGCGAAATTGAACGTGGAAAGGTCAATGCTTCTATCTACTGTTTTCAAACCATTGCCCATACCTTGGGGCTCGAATTTGCCGACTTCCTTCTTCTACCTGAAACAAGAATTGACAGGGTATTTGACCAGGAGTTGAGTAAGGTTTTAAGTCAGATACGGCAGTTGAAACCGGCTAAAAAAGAGCTGGTGATGAACGCATTAAAAGGGATGCTCATGGGTATTTCATGATTAACCTTGTTTAAACACAAACAATCACCTTACCCTCCTATATACGTGCTCGTACTCCACATCACATCAGCAGCCCTAAATTCATCTTTTTTATTAAAACCATTCTGAAATCTCGTTCTACAGTACCGGGTACAGTGCCTGCAAATGCGCCTTCATTGCCGGACTCAGTTGCTTGAACAGCCGGGCATTGTACGAGGCATTGTAGGGCACGCCTTGCGCGCCGAGATCTACAAACTGTATTGACGGATCTAAAAAGGCATCTCCAGAATGAGCAATGGTAACTTCACCACCCCGTGGGCGGGTTGGGTCAACAGGACCAAAATCAAATCCATACATCGTCTGATAATTAGGCGAGTTCTGCTTTAATGGATTCTGGACAATCTGCTGCGTTGCAATGGCATACTTTCTTGATGTCGCCGCAGGTGTACCTTCTGCAACAGCGATATCAACATTAACCGCCTCTATTGAAATGGTATAGTCACTGTTGATAAAGATTTCAAAGGTACGGAATTGCTGCGGAAAATCACGCAGTGATGAGGTCTCAACCTGCCAGAATCCCTTTTCAGGCGCGACCACCGGATCTGGCGAAACAAAAGCCTTAACATGATTGTAATGGCGATGTCCGGAAATCCACATCAACAGGTTTGTTGAGCTCTGAAGGGCATTAACCAGTTGCGTAATAGTACAGGCATTTGTGGTTGGAGTAGACCAGTCACCAAGCCACCACTCCAGTTCAGTACCAACATTGGCAACGCAGATAGGGATATGGCACGCAATAATCATCAGCTGATTGGCAGCCTGACCATCTGCAAGCTCTGCCTGAAGCCAGTCCCACCGTGATGCATCAAGAAAGCCGTGACCATGAATATCAACAGAACCGTCGTCTTCGCGCTGGGTATCATCCAGCACAATAACCTTAAGCGGCACGCTTGACTTGGGCACAAAGCTGTAGCAGGCAAAACCGGCGCGGTCTGCAGCCAAAACCAGCCCAATGTTTGGATTTGATGAAACCAGGTTGAAGCCATGGCCAACCGGACTGGTAGTTGTGTTAAAAAACTCCTGAATCCATTCTGTTCTATGCAGAGAACGGCGGTTGGAGTCAGCCACCACTTTTGGAGCAGTTGCGATAGTCCCTGCGTATTTAATGGCTCCATACGATGATGTGCCATCAATAACACCCTGGTAATACTTTGTATATGCTGGATTATTAATGTTATTCAGGTCGATATTGGCGGGGAATTTGGCCGGAGTAGAGATAGTAACGGGGGTAAGCAGTTCATTAGGCACTGCCCAGACCGTATCGCTGATGTAAGAGCCTTCAAAGCCGTTCTCATAGACAGGAAATGAACCGATCATATGGTGGTCATGGTTACCAAGAACCTGATAGAGCGGGATTGACTTATCCAGACCGGCTGCCTTGAACGGCCTCTGATACTCTATGGAGTCAGCGCCAAGGTGGGCGCCAGAGCTGGGGGTAATCACCTTGCCGTCAATGATGTCAATATACCATCTTAGTTCGTTGTACATGCTTGTGTTGCAGACATCCCCCAGAGAGATCATAAAATCGAAGGGATCCTGCCTGTGCAGGGCATTTGCCGTCTGGATGGCAGCATCAAAGACCTGAGGGGTGTACATCATAACCCCTGAATAGATTGAACTATTTTGTCCGGCAAAGCCAGGATTGCTTTGCTGGAGGTAAATCAGCTGGTTGGGAGCTTCCTTGTCAGTAAGGTGGACATCAGTCATGGCAAAGAAGTTCAGCAACCGTCTTTTTTTTGTGACTGAAGCAGCGCTGTAGCCGGTCTCCATGATATCGGTTCGCTGCACGATTGGCAGAGGGCAACCAAATGTCCAGAGGCCATACCCCAGACTATCATAGTCAGGGATATTACAGAGATGATCCCAGGTAAGAGCAGTCCCGCCATTGGGGCTATAAGGCGGATCAGCAGGATTCGGCATCTGACCGGCAGCAGGAGCAGCAGAGGCAGCGGTATAAGGAAAGGCAAGCATCCGCTCCGTAGTCTTGACAACAGTGGAATCAATCGGATAGCTGGCGCCTAATGAGCCGCTATTACTAGCACAGCCATAGCTCAAAGTACCCAAAGAGATACAGGCTGCTGTTCCGGCTGTATATTTGAGAAAATCCCGTCTTGTTACCATTGCATAAACTTCTACCGCACTAATCTGATTCTCCTCTTTATTCTCCATTGTTTACTCCTTTGTTTGGATTATCCCTTCCAAGGTGAGGGGGAGGTTTAAAGCTGGCACTGCTTTTATGCAGAGTCAGATTACTTTAACATCAAGCATGACGTTCAAGAGGCATCATTGCGTCTTCATTTCCAAAAGCAGATCTGGCATGAAAAGACAATCTTTGTTAGATCCTGACACAAGTCAGTAAATTGTCAAATTTTTACGAAAATCTCTCAGGCAGATTATTGAAGCCGTGTAAGCCTGTAGATAAGCACGGAATGTTCTGGATAGCTTTGCAACAGAGCTTCACGCTCTGCCATTTCAAAATCGGCAAAATCAAAACCGGGGGCAACGGTACAGCCAACAAGCGAAAAAGCTCCAGTGGAGATTTCTGCTGCAAACCATCTGCCTGCAGGAACTGTGAATTGAAACTGCTGCCCGCTTTCTATATCAGAGCCAAGTTGGACAGAACTGTATTCTCCTGTTGAGGAGATCTGATGAATAGTAACTGCTGATCCGGCATAGTGGTGCCATATTTCGTCAGATTTAACCCTGTGAAATGCTGAAAAATCAGATTTCTCAAGCATGAAATAGATGGCCGTGCAAAAACTGCGTTTGCCACCGTAACGCTCCGGCAGCCCGATTTCCGGAATCTCATCATCAGACCGATAGTTTTCGCGATACCATCCACCTTCAGGGTGAGGCTGAAGCCCCAGATAATCAATCAGGCTCTTTGAATCCATATTACAGCCTCCTTTCATGTTTAAACTTCAGGTTCAACGCTTAAGCAGCCTTTTCTTTAATGCCATAATACGGCCACAGGCCTCATCTATCCTCTTCTCAGGGATCTTTCCTTCTCTGACAAGCGAGGCCAGAAACTTGATTGTATGAGGCATGATATCAGGGCGATAGAGTTTGTCATTTGCAACAATAAGCAGATCCACACCTGCATTTATAGCCTTTTCAATTGCCATCTCATAACTGTAATGCTGTATTATAGCCCCCATATATAGATCGTCGCTTATTACAACCCCCTGAAAACCGAGTCGCTTTCTGAGTATGCCATCTACTGTAGACTTTGACATGGTAGCCGGATATTCAGGATCGATATCTCTGTTAAAGGTATGGGCAGTCATCACCATATCACAAAGCCCCTGCTCTATCAGCTTTCTGTACGGGATTAGCTCATCCTCGCCCCACCAGCTTGTGACATCAACAAGCCCAAGATGTGAATCATCACGAAAACTGCCATGTCCCGGAAAATGTTTCAGGCAGGTAAGAATGTTTTTACGGTGATGGCTCTTTATGAATTCTCCTGCATGAATAACAACCTGTTCTGGATTGTCGGAGAAACTTCGTTCTTTGAAGGCTATTACAGGATTTGCCGGATTCTTGTTAAGATCAACTACCGGCGCCAGATTCAGGTTAAAACCGTACTCCTTCATGGTGGCAGAAATAGAATCAGCAGCCTTTACGGTCAGTTCAGGATCGTTCTTTTTACCCAGATATCCCGCTGATACTGAAGGAGGAAATCCGTAACGCTCCTTCAGACGCGCCACGACCCCTCCTTCCTGATCCAGGGCGATAAAAAGAGGTATTTCTGAAGCATGAGCAAGGTCTGCTGTCAGACGTTTCAGTTTGAGCGGTTCCGTTATATTACGGTTTGTAACCCCCAAATCAACGTTGTTATCAAACAGTACCACTCCTCCGACACCATAAACTCTAATAGCCTCATCAATAGGACTGCCAGGTTCCAGGGTCTCACCTGGAAAACCAAGTAGCAGCATCTGAGCCAATTTTCGCTCAACCGGCCAGCTCTGCCAGCCTGAAAAATCAGCCGGAATTTGTTTTGTTGTGGCACACCCGGAAATCAGAGTTATCAATATCAATAGCAGTACGAGGGAAGGCATAGCTCTTTTCATAATGTTCACCTTTTTATTCTATAATCCTTTGGTTTTTAGAGCCCATATTTACAACCAATTAAAGACTTTTTTCTTTTTTGTGATATTAAGTTTCTGGAAAGAAAAATATGCTCACAAACTATATTACAAAAATTTTAAGGCCTGGCATTCTGATTCCAGCTGCAGTCACCCTTTTTCTTGGCACTAAGCTGTATGGAGCAGAACCTCCGGCATACCATCAGGCAAATATTGCAGCTCAGGCTCATGCGTCAAACCCTGCCGGATGGACTGTATCTGATCTGAAAACCATTACTGCGCCTGGTGATGGAAACAGCTGGTATAGCGGGAAGGCACTTGTCAGAGCCTTTACAAATCCTGCTTATTACAACCTTACCACAAAGAAGACCCAGAATCTTTATCCTTCCGCTCTCTGGGTAACAACCGGAAATGAACTGCCAGCCTGGTATCGTGAACCATCAAACGGGGTAAATGCCTCAAATATCTCTTTGAAGACAGCCGAGTTGCACGGACTGCCAACCTCTTCCATGGATCAGTACAAGGCAATAGTTGAGATCCTGGTTGATCCTTCCAAGATAATCCGACCAACCAGAGACCCTTCTATCAGCTCGCAGCCGACCGCACTTCCAACCGATCCGTTTGCAGCAAGACCGGCCAATCTTTCAGAGGCAGACTACAACGCATACAAAGCCTGGTATGTCGCAAACATAACTTCAAGTTACGGCGCGCCAAATCCTGACAACCAATATCCCTGGACACAGTTGGGTTATACCTACAGCTGGGGAGGCGACCAGTCAAGCCTAGCCTCGATAAGGGGACTATCCGAGTTTGCCATTCTTGGCACCAAAGCCGGTGTTACAAGTTCCATTGAGACCTTTGCCGTCTATTCAATACAGTCTTATATCTACAAGGTTGGAAACGATGGTGACGGAACAGGCAACTTTAATATAACCGGCTCTTTGGACACTCTCTGGAGCGGCACAAGATTCCAGCCTGCCGGCAATAGCATCAACATAGCCCGGGGTGCAGTGGTAAGCGGAGGTGAAGGGATCTATATCTCATCCAGTGGTTATACCGTTACAAACAATGGTAGGATATGCGGTACGACTTCCCAAAAATATTATGGGGATGCCCCTGCCGGAACAAGTGTCTATTTCCTTGATGGTGGGACTTTTATAAATGGTGCTACCGGCATAATGAGCGGAGATGATCTTGCAATTGGCGGAAGCGGAGCAGGCGCAGCCGTAAATGTTATCAATTATGGCTATCTGACCGGCAACAGTTACGCTATTAAAACCGGTTCAGGCAACGACACCCTGACAATCGAAAACGGAGGTACCATCAGGAATTCCGTCTCACTTGGAACAGGCTCTGATCTGGTAACGGTAAAGTCAGGAGGGATCTGGCAACCTCTCATAAACAGGGAAACCGGTTCCATCTCGACAATTCAGGCCTCAAACATGCTATTACAGGGGGGATCTGTAATAAATCCGCTTATTGTAGGAAACGGGCTTCTCCCCGCCACCTTAAGCCATAACATCATTCAGGGTTCCGTTAGCGGCGCTTTTTCTACTCTCCTTGATCAGTATCCCTTGTTTGATTTCTCAATCCGTCCAGCAGCCGGCGGCCTTGATCTTGTTGTTACGAGAGTGCCGTACAGCAGCGCAGTTTCACTGTTAGATCCAACTCTCTCATCAATAGCCGATAATCTTTACAGCCAGCTTGGCACAGCAACGGGTGATACGGCTTTTCTACTATCAAATATCGATTCTCTTGAGAGTTCTGCTGTAGTCGCCAGCTCTATAAGACAACTAAGCCCATTCGTCAATACCGTGCTTCCACAAATAGCGTTTTTAACCGACCGCTCCCGCCTCAATCGTCTGCAAGGGGGCAGAGGTCTGCTTACGGAAAGAAGGATGGCTGAAGGATGGTCAAAATTCAGGTATGCCTCTGTTTCTCCCTCTAACGATGCAGACCCCTCCATGCGGATGCCTGAAAAAGAATTATGGAAAGGATTCGTTCTTGCAGCAGGAGGATGGGGTCGCCAGAATTCCAAAGGAATGATGCCAGGTTTCAACTACAACTCCTGGTCATCCCAGGCGGGGGTGGAAAAGAATTTTGGCAGGTCACTGATTGCCGGCTTTGCCCTGGGAGGTTCTCAAACCTCCATAGATAATCACGATATCGGCGGAAGCAATTTGGCAATAGAAAGCATAAATCCATCCCTGTTCTCCTCCATTTTAACAGACTCCCTAACCATGGATCTTGCGGTTGGATACAGCTATAACCGTTACAACAGCAACCGAAGAATAGCTTTCAATGAAATCAACCGAACGGCGTCCGGCAGTTATGATGGTCACCAGCTTTCTACCCTTTTGAGCGCCTCACACCGCTTTTTGCCAGTTTCAGGATTTTTTATAGAGCCTGTTGCGGGAGCCTATATTTCAGGGCTTTTTCAGTCAGGATATGACGAATCCGGTGCCGGAGCAGCCAGCCTTGGGGTGAAGTCAAAAGATTATTGGTCATTTCAAAGCCATCTAGGGTCAAGAATAGGCAAACGCTTCAAGCTTGGCAACGGAGAGATGGAAATCCGGCTTATCGCCCTGTGGGAGCATGAGTACAATAACAGCAGAGACGGATTAACCGCTTCTTTTTCCGGCGCAGCAAACAGCTTCAGTATTGAAGGGATGCAGTACGATAAGGACAGCATTGAGACAGGACTAAAGATGAACTATCTGGTAGATAAGGATATGAAGCTTTTCGGAGAATATATGGCAACCGCATCAGCCTCAAGTATCGACAACAGCCTGCAAATAGGTCTTGAGTGGGTATTTTAGCAACGAGCCAAGAGCAATTGTAGATCAGAAGGTTTACCCATAGGAGAATCGGCAATGTATTCCGCAGAGGTTGAAAAGATGTTTGAACAGTTAATCCAGGCTGCTGAGAACCTTTCAACAGGACATTACGGAGACCATGAACGGATCTTTGCCATGACTGACATCGAACAGTATCCTCCTCTGATAGCCAGATTTGCTGAGGCTTTCGGCATGATGGCGGTGCAGATAGAAGCACGTGAGTTCAGGCTGGAACAGATGATTTCTGACCTTACTGCCGCGCGGGATGATCTTGGTCGGACAAACGTGAAGCTGGAACAATCTCTGATTGAGCTGAAACAGACTCAGATGCAGCTGATTCAGCAGGCCAAGCTTGAGACTGTGGGTCGTTTGGCCGCCGGTGTCGCGCATGAGGTCAAAAATCCGCTCGCAATCATTCAGTTGGGGGTTGATTTCCTGGCCAATGAGCTTAAAGGAAACCAGGTTCATTATGAGACTGTTATGGATATGGAAGATGCCGTTCAGAGGGCTGACAGCGTAATAAAAGGACTACTTGACTTCTCTCGCTCCGAGCAGCTTGATCTGAAAGAGGCTGATATCCGCACAGTTATTGATGATTCACTCCTTTTGGTGCGGCATGAGTTGAACAGCCGACATGTAACGGTTGAGTGGATTAATGATGAACAGCTCCCACTGCTGATGCTCGATAGAAACAAGCTTAAACAGGTATTTATAAACCTGTTAATGAATGCCATGCATGCCATGCCTGAAGGAGGAACAGTTCATATCTCCACTTGCCTCCATCTTCTTACCCCTGAAGAGATTTTACTATTTTCCGGAGAGAGGCCGGTTGAGGGAAAGAATGCCGTTGTTATAAGGATTGCAGATACGGGAACAGGTATCTCTGATGATGCCGCAAGCAAACTTTTCGATCCATTTTTCACAACCAAGCCGGTGGGTGTAGGAACCGGACTTGGACTGTCTGTAACCAGAAAGATCCTGGAACTGCACAAAGCGGCTATTACTCTAAAAAACAGGAGTGATCGCCAGGGAGCTGAAGCGCTGCTTTTGTTTAAAATTTAAAACAGGAGAGGTTGACAATGAAGAAAAGAATCCTTTTGATTGATGATGAAGCAGGGATTACAAGGATGATACGTCGTAATCTTGAAGCCACAGGCCGTTTTGAGGTGCAGGAGGTCAATATCCCGACCGATGCGTTTGAGACTGCCAGGCAATTCAGACCTGACCTTGTAGTTTGCGATGTAATGATGCCCGAAATGGATGGCGGGGCTGTAGCTGCAGCCCTTGCAGAGGATCCAAAACTTGCTGCGGTTCCAGTCATATTCCTGACCGCCATTGTTACACAGCAAGAGGTGGAGCCCTCCGGAAGCAAGATAGGAAGTCATATCTTTATGGCAAAACCGGTGAAGCATGAGGAGCTGGTTGCCTGTATCGATGCACAGACGAAAGCCGGATATTCATGGAAAAATCACAATAATCCCGGAGAGGCTGAGTAGCTTCAATCTGTTTTGGAGAGATTTTCAAGCCTGCTCACTCTTTTTGGAATTAAGCCTCTGAAAGGCTGCAACACAGTCCGGATCCCACTGAACCCCGGAAAGCTTGCCAAGTATCTCCATCGCAAGCTCCGTAGTCTTGGCCTTCTGATATGGGCGATCCGTCGTCATTGCATCATATGCATCAGCAACAGCGATAATACGCGACTCCAGCGGTATCCTGTCCAACGGTAGACCATTTGGATATCCTTTGCCATCTGCCCTTTCATGGTGGCACAGGATGATACTGCTTACTTCATCAAGGAAGTCGAGCGGTTTAAGGATCTCTGCCCCCACCACAGGATGGCTTAAGATCTCTTTAACCACATCAGGCGGATTCTTCGCTCCATGATCCTGAAAAATCCGGTCAGAACAGCCAATCTTTCCTATATCATGGAGGATGCCAGCCGTCCGGACAAGCTCTATCCTCTCTTCCTCAAAACCCATCTCTGCCGCAATCTCGGCAGCTATTGATCCTACACGCTCTGCATGACCCCTTGTATATGTGTCGCGTGCCTCCAGAGCCTGAGCCATTGCCTGTATGGTCTGAATGGCGTTACTACGGATCTGTTCGTTAAGTTGCCTCAATTCATCAATCAACAGTTCCAGTTGATACTCCCTGGCCTCCACCTTGACCATCATCATCCCCATAGCCTCGGCAACCGTCTTAATCGGCTCCGGAGTCCTGTCAGTAGTAAGTGGCATTATATCGTTTGAATAATTTCCCATTGAAATATTGCCAATAATTTCAAGAAGTTGTTCAAGCTCTTCCTTGCCGTTTTGCATTTTACCTCCAATAGATAACCTCTATAACGGCAGGATCATATCATAAACTACAGAGATGTAAATCAGGCTGTTAGTTCCATTATTGATGGTTTCCCTGATTGTGCCTCTGAAAATCTCTGATATACTGAAAATTTATGGCAGTAAAATAAATTGCTGTATGGGGGTCTGTCATGCCTGAAGTATGTACAGTTTCAACCTATCTCCTTCAAAGATTACAGGAACTGGGTGTTAAGCATCTTTTTGGTGTCCCTGGAGACTATGTACTTGATTTTCTGGATCAAGTTATAACCAATCCGATTGAATGGGTTGGAACCTGTAACGAGCTTAATGCGGGCTATGCTGCAGATGGATATGCACGCCTGAACGGAATAGGTGGTGCTGTGGTTACATATGCGGTGGGTGGCTTTAGTGCACTTAACGCCGTAGCAGGAGCCTTTGCCGAGATGGTTCCGCTGGTACTGATAAGCGGAGCGCCTCCGACCGGACGTCGCAAAACCGGTGCACTGGTACATCACCTGGTTGAGGACTATAACAGGCAACTTGAGATATACCAAAAGGTTACAATTGATTCCGCACTGCTTGACAACCCTGATACCGCTCCTCAACTGATCGATCGGGTACTTTCAAGTTGTGTTACCCTCAAGCTTCCCGTTTATCTTGAGCTTCCGGCTGATATTGCCCTTATGGCATGCAAACCACCTTATAATCCAATTGCTCACTCTGTTAGAGCTTCAGATCCTGATTCGTTGAGAGAATGTGCAGGAATTGTAGCAGAACTGCTGAACAAGGCTTCCAGACCGGCTATCCTTGCCGGTATCGAGATATCCCGTTTTCATCTTGGCAAAGAACTGTTGAGGCTGATTGAACAGGGAGAGTTCCCTTTTGCAACCATGCTTAGCAGTAAATCATCATTGCCTGAGATGCATCCGCAATTTATAGGGATCTATCAGGGGGGCTGGAGCAGACCAGCTGTCCAGAAACAGATTGAAGATTCTGACTGCCTATTTTCAGTCGGCACCTGGATGACGGATCTGGATACAGGGATATTCAGCAACAAAATTGACCCTGATCACACAATTGAAGCAGGGCGGGATTCTGTTAGAATCGGTAATCGCTACTTCCATAACCTGCCTGTTACAGATCTTCTAAGAGAGCTTTTGCCACTCGTTCGCAGCCGTTCCTATCTGGATGCTCATCCATCCGAACCCCGTACGGCAAGAGCAAGATTCATTCCTGTTGCAAACAGACCTTTGACCGCAGCCAGGCTGTATGAAGTGATTGGCAGCTTTCTTGATGACAGTATGCTGCTGCTTGCAGAACCTGGAGACGCATTCTGTGCGGCACCGGAGTTTACGATTGAAGAACCGGAACGTTTTATAGTTCAGTCCTACTACTCATCTATAGGTTACTGTACCCCAGCCTCTCTTGGAGCCGCACTGGCACGCCCTGAAAGGCGCCCTGTAGTGTTGACCGGAGACGGAGCCTTTCAGATGACCATGCAGGAAGTTTCCACCCTGATTCGTCTCAAGATTCCAGCAATTCTTATTGTGATAAACAACGACGGTTATCTGGTTGAAAGGATGCTTCATGAAGACGGCCCTTACAACGACATTCAGATGTGGCGCTATACAGGGGTTCCAGAGATATTCAATGCAGGAGACCAGGGATTGGGGATAATTGCAAAAACAGAGGAGGATATTGATCTGGCATTAAAAACAGCTGACAAGAACAAAGATCGCCTGATTTTAATTGAGGCCTGCCTGGATAAGCTCGACTGTTCCGAAGGACTGCGCCATCTTGGAGCAACTATGAGAAAGTCATAACTCGCCCGGGTTATTTACTTCGAATCCATCTGAAAAGTTTTTCAAAAAGTTCTACAGCAGAGACAGGTTTGCTAATGTAATCATTCATCCCTGCTAGAATGCAGTTCTCCCTGTCACTCTCAGTTGCTGCAGCTGTCATTGCGATAATAGGGAGATCATTGAAGGCTGGCTGTCCCCTTATCAATCTGGTTGCCTGAATTCCATCCATCACCGGCATCTGCATATCCATCAGGATCGCGTCATAATGTTTGTTTTTCAGTTTATCCAGTGCCTCACTTCCGTTGTTGGCGATCTCCACCTTTAGTCCGGCTCTGATCAGCAGCTGCTTTGCAACATACTGATTGGCCTCATTGTCCTCAACCAGCAGGATATTTCTTCCTCCTATACCTTTTGCCAGATCGAGAAGTGTAGGCTCTTTCCTCTGTTCTGATTTCTCCTCTTCCACAGGGAGATCAAGAAGAACCGTAAAGGTGAAGGTACTGCCGCTCTCAGGCTCACTGTTTACAGATATTTTCCCCCCCATCAACTCAACAAGGCTATTAGCAATTGCAAGACCCAGACCTGTTCCTCCAAAACGCCTTACTATTGAACCATCCGCCTGGGTAAATGGCTGAAACATTGAATTGATTATGTTGATCTCAATTCCGATGCCGGTATCCTTAATTTCAAACCTGACAAGAACCTTCTTCTCTCTTATTTCTACCATTTCGGCTCTTACGGAGATTGTGCCCTTTTCCGTAAACTTGATGGCGTTACTTATAAAGTTGTTAAGTATCTGAGTAAGCCTTACAGGGTCTCCCGAAACGTAAAGCGGAAGTTCCGGAGATCTTGTCAGTGTAAGTTCAAGGCCTTTCTCAGAGGCAGAGATCTGAAAAAGGTCAATTGACTGCTGTAAAATTTCATGCAGATTCATCCGCTTATTCTCAAGCGTGAGCATCCGCGCCTCTATCTTGGAGAAGTCAAGGATGTCATTGATTATATACATAAGTGTTTTGGATGAGTTTTTAAGGCGCTGCAGATATTCACGCGGCTGCGGGGGCAGATCGGATTCAAGACTAAGCTGGGTCAGGGTTATGATGGCATTCATTGGCGTGCGTATTTCGTGGCTCATATTGGCCAGAAATTCACTTTTTGCCCTTGTGGCTGCTGATGCTGCCTCTTCTGCCTCCTTTAGCTCCCTTTGCCTGCTTTCCAGTTGATGGTTTGTAAGATCCAGTTCCTTTATATGGCCAAGCAGAGTTCTGGTAAGGAGGATTACCATAATACATAGCAGCAGAGTGATTATCCCCTGCTTTATAGTTGTGCTTAACCATTCAGCGGTCGCCTGTTTTCTCCCAAAGGATGAAATTGCAATGACCGGATAATGATCCAGCTTGTAATATGAGATAATACGGTACTCTTTTGCAATGTTGGAACTTGGATTGTGATAGGTTCTAAAAGGCTTTTCTTCCACATATTGACGAAAGAACTGGGCAGTCTTCTTGCCGCTGGCATAAACCTTTTCATCTGAGGGTACCAGTACAAGATAATCTCCAGCTGTGCTTGCAAGGGTAAAACGCCCGTTTTTACCTGCAACAATAGAACTGTAAAGTTCCTCAAAATATTTAAGGTTAAAGAAGATAAGAGCTACTCCATCAAACTCTCCTGAACTCTTTTGCAAACGTCTGGAAATGGTAAATCCCCACTGCTTGTTTGCAAGTGATTGAATAGGCGGGCTGAGCAGCATTTCATCCGAACGGTTTTCACGGTGGTATTTAAAGTAATTGCGCTCCGAAGCATCAGGAAGGGTTTTTATATCTGCCAGGGAGGTGGCTCTTACAATACCATTTGCCCCGATAGCCGTTATTGCTGAAATATGTGGGATGTTGCTGTTATGCCCCTTTAGTATTCTGGTTAAGGCATGGTGATCAACAGAGTTGACCCCTCCTGAAGCCTCAATTTCCCTGATACATGCCAGAAGAACCTGATCGGCTTCTGAGAACGCCCGTTCAGCATGTTCCTTTAGAGAGCGTGCGTAGCTTTGTGAAAGTTGCTCTGCATTGCTTACTGCAACCTTAAAACCTGTGTATGCATGCCAGATGGAGAGGAGTAACAGTGTTAAAAGGAGAATGGAAATGGCGAGAATAATTCTGCTGCGAAGGTCAATATGGTGGTCAAGAATCAGGTTGTCTGGTGAACTTTCATCCATGGATTATACCTTTAAATCTTGCCCTTTTGTTTTTAATTAGCTTTAAAATACCCTGAAGAATCCGCCTGGTCAATCAGCTTTTCCTGCCCCGCTCTTGTTTCAGAGATAGTCTTATCTGGCAAACAAACAGAAAATATATTCCAGGTGAAGCCCCTTCAGAAGGTTGCCCTCTCAAAAATTTCTGCTATCCTTTCTCCTGGGCCTGATGAGAGCATTCAACAGAATCTAACCTGCCTGACACAATAAATGTAACTCTGGAGCGGGATAAATAAACAGAGCCGGAGTGCGGCCGAGGATTTAAACTGTTCTAACGAGCTCCGTATATTCATGTATTGGTAAATTGTCTTAAACCAGGGGGGAACCCTCTCAGATGAAAAAACCTGGACTGGCGACGCTGGTGATGATCGGTATGGCTACAGGTATTCTTGCCGGTTGGCTTTTCTCAGGCAACCAGACCTTCATCGCTATGGTAGAGCCACTTGGCACCATGTTTGTCAGGATGTTCAAGATGATAATGGTGCCAATAGTGGTTGCAAGCCTTGTGGTTGGTGTGGCCGGGAATGGAGAGGTGCACAGCTTTGGTCGCCTGGGGTTAAAGACCATCATCTATTTCGAGGTTCTTACGACAGCAGCTATTGTCATAGGTTTGCTGGCAGCCAACATCATCAGGCCGGGGGCAGGGATTGAACTCCCTGCCGGAGGTTTGCAGGTTGCGGCTACGTTTGCAGAGAAGGCTCATTCTCACACCCTTGCAGAGACCCTTATCAGTATTGTTCCCACCAATATTGTAGATTCTCTTGCCAAGGCCGATATGCTGGCCGTCATATTCTTTTCTGTCATGTTTGGCCTTGCCTTGGCTTCAGTCGGAGAAAAGGCCGTTCCTGTGCTGGAGCTGTTCAAGGGGTTTGCAGAGGTGATGTTCAAACTGACAAATATAGTGATGAGGTTTGCGCCTGTGGGTGTCTTTGCCATGGTCTCTCTGACCGTCGCGAAGTTCGGCATCCATACGATGCTGCCGCTACTTAAACTAGCCGCAACGGTTTACGGCGCCATGCTTGTTTTTCTGTTTTTGGCGATAGGCGCGGTCTGCCGCTGGCTGGGGATAAGGCTCATTCCGCTTTTAAGATCTATACGTGAAGAGATTCTGCTGGCCTTTTCAACTGCAAGTAGCGAGACTGTTCTGCCAAGTATTATTACCAAGGCAGAAAAGTCAGGTGCTCCCCAGCGTATAGCCTCGTTCGTTATTCCAACCGGTTATACCTTTAATCTTGACGGCAGCACCCTTTATCAGGCGCTTGCAGCTCTTTTCATCGCACAGATGTATGGGATCCATCTAACACTTTTTCAGCAGATCACACTGGTACTGACCCTTATGCTCACATCAAAGGGGATTGCCGGTGTTCCAGGGGCTTCTATGGTTGTTCTTACCGCCACTTTAGGCTCTGTTGGCCTACCCATTGAGGGGATCAGTATAATACTGGGAATAGACCGGATTCTGGATATGGGACGGACAGTTGTAAATGTGATTGGTAACTATGTTGCGGCACTGGCAGTTTCAAAACTGGAAGGTGAGTTTAATCTGGAACAGGCTTTACTCTTTCTGGGTTGTGCGGAGCAAGAAAAGATAAATGAAGGAGCAATAAGATGAATTTTATTAAACTGGTATGGTCTTTTACAATCACCCTCTCTTTAATGCTGGTTGCCGGTTGCGCTTCAGGGCCTGATCTGAAGATAGGGATAGCTCCCAGCTATCCACCGCTTGCCTTTATGAAGGATGGCACTTTGGCCGGCATAGAGCCGGATCTTGCGACAGAACTGGGCAAACAGACAGGTAGAGGTATAAAATTTGAGATAATGGCTTTTGATCATCTGATACCTTCTCTTAAGGCAGGAGAGATTGACCTGATTATGGCCGGTATGTCGATCACGCCGGAACGGCAGGTGGTTGTAAATTTTACTGATTCCTACATGAAAATCGGCCAGATGCTGCTTATACGGGAAAAGGATCTGAAACGCTTTCCCAAGGCTCTTTTTAACCAGGTCGAGGCAACGCGAATAGGTGTTGAACGGGGAACTACCGGTGAACAGTATGTGCTTAAGAGCTTTGCATGGGGTACTATAACGCATTTTGATACAACTGAGGCAGGGATCAGGGCGCTTGAACAGGGAAGTATTGATTGTTTTGTGCATGACGCACCGACTGTCTGGAGATTCAGCGCAGATCTTGCAAGCCAAAGACCCGGACTGGTCGGTCTTTTTGAGGCATTGACTGATGAACCAATAGCCTGGGCTGTCAGAAAAAACGATCCGGCTTTGTTGATTCAGATGAACAGAGAGCTTGAGAGGATGAAGAAAGAGGGAACTCTGCAGAAGATTCTTAACAAGTGGCTAAGTACCAGAATAGTTGTCGCCAATCCTTAAAAACAACCTCTTGAAAGGAGTTTGAAAGATGGATTTATATATGCGTGCAGCACTTGAAGAAGCAAAGCTGGGACTGGCTGAAGGAGGGATCCCGATCGGTTCAGTAATCGTCCATAAAGGCTCCATAATAGGGCATGGACATAACCGCAGGGTGCAAAAGGGAAGCGCTATCCTTCATGGAGAGATGGATGCCCTGGAAAACGCAGGCCGTCAATCAGGCTCTGTTTATAGGGAGTCGGTTCTTTATACGACACTGTCTCCTTGTCCAATGTGCAGTGGAGCTGTTCTGCTGTACGGTATACCCAAAGTAGTTGCAGGCGAAAACAGGACATTTATGGGCGAAGAGGAACTGCTCCGTTCACGCGGGGTGGTAGTTGAGGTTCTGCAGGATCCTGAATGTATCTCAATGATGGAACAGTTTATCAGGGAAAAGCCAGAGCTATGGAACGAGGATATCGGGATATGACCGACAGGAAAATATTTTCAGCTTCACTTTTTAAAAAACTGTGCTTTACTCAAACCTAAAGAATCCCGTTTTTAATACAAGGAGTTTACCATGAAAAAACTGTTGCTGTTATCAACTATTCTTATCTCTGTATCGACTACTGGAATGGCAGTGGCTGCGGACAAATCGATCTGTGCCACAGACACCAATGTATCTTTTTATGAAGATGGAACGGTTCGTTCCTGCACCCTTAGAAACGGTTACAGGCATGGAGATATAAAGTGCAGCGCCAACGCCGGTATCTCCTTTCTGCCAAACGGATCACTCCGTTACTGTGTACTTTACGAAGATGTCAGCATAGATGGAGTCCCATGTGGCGACAGGGGGCAGATCACCCTGTATCCATCAGGTAAGCTGGAAAGTTGCACCCTGGACAAACCTTTCACTATTGATGGCAAAAAATGTATGCAGGATCAGCCTGTTACCCTGTATGAAAATGGCAGGCTCGTATCCTGCGAAGTAGGGCCATAATGAATATTCGCCTGTTACCGAGTTTACTCTTTGCCTGTTCTCTGTTTGCTCTGGCTGCCTTACCTGCTTATTCCGAAGAGCAGTTAAACAAACCTGAACCTGGTTTGGAAATCAGCATTAAGCAGAAGACCCTTTTTAATAGCCATACCTCATATCAGTTCGGCAATCCCGTTCCACCTTATCAGCAGCCTCTGAGCAAACTTGAATTTCCGGTGGATTCTGTTTGGGGCGGCTTGGAAGTAAGAAAGCAGATCTCCCGCTTTTCAGTCGGAGTGGATTTTTTGACCTCGGTTACAGATCAGGAAACAGGCAGATTCAAGGATAGCGACTGGGCTGAAGAGTCAAATACCGCTTTCCTTACCAACTATGGCGAGACATCCTGCCGTCTGGAACCAAGCTACCAGGTTGGAGCCGATATTGATATGCAGGTGGCCGATCTACTGAGGCTTCCAAAGGAATTTAATTTAAGACCTGTTTTGGGATTCCGCTGGCAGCAGTTTTCTCTGATGGCTCATGACGGCATTCAGTATGATTATGACATCTCCGGTTTGCCGCCTGATATTCTAGACTTGCCCGGAAATACGATAGCTTTTGAACAAACCTGGTACCAGTATTTTCTTGGTGCAAGAGTTGGCTATGAATGGCGGAGCGTCCCCTGGCTATATCGAATCAAGCTCCAGACACAAATGGATTGGAGTTATGTTGAAGGGTATAACAGGGATCACCATCTTTTACGTGCGGGTAACCGAATCACAGAAGAGGAGACAACCGGAGATGCCTGGCATGCAGTTCTATCCGCTGTTTTCGGAATAACAAGAAACCTCGATCTGGGAATAGAGGCGGATTACCTGAAGATTGAAACTACAGGAACTCATACCTTAAACGATTCCAATTTCTCGTTAAGCTGGTCTAACGGCGTAAAGGTCTGGTCGGAACAGTATGGAATGAGCGTTAAGCTTGGGTACAGGTTTTAGTATTTTTGCCCTTTAACAGAGGGCTCTTCCGGAGTTTAAATGCCATATTTTAAACATGACGGAATAACCCTCTATTATGAGCAGCATGGAGAGGGTTCGCCTCTGCTAATGCTGGCCGGCCTGGCTTCAGACTCACAGAGCTGGCTACCGGTTCTGGAGGTTCTGTCAAAATCTTTCAGGTTGATACTTCTGGACAATCGGGGAGTGGGGCGTTCAACACAGGATTGCGAGATCAACATTGAACAGATGGCAGATGACTGTGCAGCTCTTGTCAGTCATCTGGGATTATCAAAGGTCAATCTGCTGGGACATTCTATGGGTGGGATGGTTGCCATGGAATCTGTAAGGCGCTATCCCAAGCTGTTTGAACGGTTATTTCTTGCAGGAACTGGGGCAAAAAACTCTGCCCGTAACAATATCCTGTTCCGTGACTGGGCTGAGCAGTATGAATCCGGTCAGGCTCCTGCCATCTGGTTCAGAACCCTCTTCTCATGGATATTCAGCGAACGTTTTTTTGAAAATCCCAAATTTATTGATGATTCAATTGGCTATCTGCTTAACTATCCATGGCCGCAGTCCCCCTCTGCCTTCAGAAAACAGGTTGAGGCGATTGCTCTTTTTGACGCAACAGGCTGGCTTGATAAAATTGGCACTCCTACCAGGGTCATCGTTGGCAGTGAGGATATTCTGCTGCCTCCGCCCAACTCCAGCTATCTTGCAGAACGGATCCCTGGCGCAAGTCTGGCAATCATTAAAGGGGCAGCGCATTCAATCCATATAGAATCAGCAGAAGAGTTCATAAACGATGTGCTGCATTTTCTACAAAATTGAGCTGATAAACAGCCAGGCATCAATGTCAGCTATCTATGAACTTTGCATGGTAATTTAACGGTTTTATAGTAGATGTTACCGGCAAAACAAGGAGTTTCACTTGACAAACCGTTTTTTCTGGCTTTAATAACATCAAATCTGACTGAAACTGGAGTGTTTAATGAACAAGCTGCAGATATGTGGGGGGTTGGCACTACTGATGCTGCTTGGTGGATGTGCTTCCAGCGATCTCATGCTAAAGCGTCAGACCGAGGCAGAAGCCAGACTGGAGCATCTGTTTCAGCTGACAGGTATTTATGAGGCACGCCTTAACGAGATTTCAAACACACTTGCAACCCTTCAGGAAAAGGAGTCGCAACGTGCAAAATTTACACAGGAACTTGCAGATACAGTCAAAGAGCTGAAGGAATCGGAGAAGGTTCTTAAGGCAAAACTTGAAAATTACTCCGTAGTTGCGACACCTAAGGTTGAGCTGGTTAATCCTGAACCGGTGCAAAAGGGCAAAGAATCAGGGCCTCCGCAGAAATATCTAAAGGCTTTTGGACTCTATAGCACGAATAACTTTACAGATGCTATACAGGCATTTGAGCTTTTTATCAAAGAACAGCCTGCAAGTGATTTTGTTCCAAATGCCCAGTATTGGATAGGCGAGTGTTACTATAGCAGTTCTAATCTCCCAAAAGCTCTGGAATCATTCCAAACTGTTGTTGAGCGGTGGCCAGCTCATCCCAAGGCTTCAGATGCATTACTAAAGATTGGCTATAGTTATACATCACTTAAACAGCAGGGTAAGGCCAGAGAATCTTTTGAACGTCTTATTCGTAGCTACCCAGGTAGTCCTGCCACAGAAAAAGCGCGTGAGCGTCTGATGTCAACTACGCAACCAAACGCTGTCCGACATTGAAATGAGGTGACCATGAAATCTCGCGTTATTCTTTTGCTTTCCTTTATCATCATATTTCTTCTGACTGCACCCCTGATTTGGGCAGCAGAGGCGCCGATGGTTTACGTTATCCAGAAAGGTGACACGCTCTGGGGACTTTCTGCCAAATTTCTTAACGATCCTAATTATTGGCCAAATCTATGGTCAAAAAATCCGCAGGTCACAAACCCTCACTTCATTTACCCTGGTCAGACAGTTCGTTTTGCTGATGGCAAGCTTGAAATTATCAACGCCACACCACCCGAAACCGGAACACAAAAGGCTGCGGGAGCTCAGACTGTAACTACTGAGGTTGTGGAAGAAAAACTGTTTTCAGTTCGTGGGAACGAAGGCTGGCTCATGGAAAAGGAGCTGGAACCAATAGGCAGAATTATTGCCGGCCAGCATAGCAATATTATACTTGGAGCAGATGACACTGTTTTTACAGATATCGGTAAAAGCCATGGCGGTGAAGATGGCAAAAAATACACGGTGCTTCGTAAATCCAGAATGATCAAACATCCAAATTCCGGAGATGAACTGGGCTATAAGGTATTCCCTCTTGGAACAGTTCAGCTGACTCATGTCACAGAGTTTAACTCGCGCGCCATTATTGCTTCTTCATTCAAGGAGATTGAACCTGGTGATCTGCTGATGCCATATCAGGATCTCAAGAGGAAGGAGATCTCTTTAAAGATGGCAAGCCGGCCTCTGAAAGGTTGTATTGCTGAAAGCGCCACAGGCCATGAAACCTTCGCTACAGGTGATACTGTTTACCTGGATTTAGGGACTTCAAACGGAGTTGAGCCAGGCAATTTACTGTATATTGTTCGTAAGGTTAATATCGAAAAGATGCTTGTTGATCGTTACGTGGGCGAATTACCCAATGAAGTTGTGGGGGCGATTGTTGTTGTTGAGGCAGGCAGCAAGACATCAACAGCCATTATAATCAAAAGTATTGATGCCATCTTTAAAGGTAATGAGGTTGTCAGTGCGCCACGTTAGGGCGGCTTAGGAGCCTGATTGTTTCAAAGGCCGGCCAAAAGAGTCGGCCTTTGTTTTTTAGGGAGAGAGGATTGCTGGATTATCATTACTGGATAGCATTACGTGCAGTTGAAGGGATAGGACCGGTACTTTTCCGCCGTCTTCTGGAACGGTTTGAAAAACCGGAACAGGTTTTTACTGCCGATGTTTCAGAACTCCAATCAGTGAGGGGAATGACCCCTCAGATAGTTAGTTCTGTAAAAAACCCGTCATATCAAAGATTTGCAGAAGAGGAATGCCGAAGGATAGAAACAAGTGGAGTTCGTCTACTGACTTTTCTGAGCGCCGATTATCCTCGAAGGCTATTTGAAATTGGAGATCCTCCTCCAGTATTGTATCTGAAGGGAGAGATTCCCCCCTGGGATCCGGCTGTCGCAATCGTTGGTTCACGAAGGGCTACCCGTGAAGGCTTGAAGGCTGCCGAGAGGTTGGCTTTAGAGCTTTCTGCTTTGGGAGTATTGGTAGTTTCTGGTCTGGCAAGGGGAATAGATACAGCAGCTCACAGAGGTGCACTAAAAGGTGGAGGACAGACAGCAGCTGTCTTGGGGTGCGGCATTGATATCAATTATCCGCCTGAAAACTACGATATTTCTATACAGATAGCTGATAGCGGCTGTATATTGTCCGAGTTTCCAATGGGCACACAACCGTTGTCAGAACATTTTCCCCGTCGTAACAGGATTATAAGCGGGCTTTCCCGAGGTGTGCTGGTGGTTGAGGCAGTTGAAAAAAGCGGTTCACTTATTACAGCACGCTATGCCCTTGAACAGGGTCGTGAGGTAATGGCGGTACCAGGTTCCATATACAGTCCGGCTCACCGCGGCACAAACCGGTTAATCAAGGAAGGGGCTCAGCTGGTTGACTGCCTGAATGATATACTTGATGCGACAAGAATAGCTCTGCAAAACCCTGGTATGCCACTTTTAAACCAGAGCTCTGGAGCCCCTCGAACGGATCTGACCCCACGCGAGGCTTCGGTATACGAACTGGTAGCCCAGGGAGCAAGACATATTGATGAGATTACACAGGCTCTTGAATTGACGCCGGCAGATGTTTCGGCTATGGTTCTCAGCCTTGAGCTTAAAGGTGTTCTGGTTCAGCTTCCAGGCTCATACTACTCCATTCCATAAGGATTATTAATCATATGGCGCATCATCTAGTTATCGTAGAATCTCCGGCCAAGGCCAAGACTATCGAAAAGTTCCTGGGCTCTGATTACCGTGTACTTGCCTCCTTTGGTCATGTACGGGCTCTGCCCAGCAAACAGGGCTCCGTTGATACAGCCAATGACTTTGAACCAAACTATCAGTTGCTTCCAGAAAGCAAGAAGCATATTGATGCCATCAAAAAAGAGCTGAAAGAGGCAGATCAACTCCTCCTTGCAACTGACCCAGACCGTGAGGGAGAGGCTATCTCCTGGCACCTTCTGGCGGCTCTAGGTCTGGACAAGAAGCCAAAGATTCCGATTCAGCGAGTGGTTTTCCATGAGATTACTAAAGATGCGATTATTCATGCGGTTGAAAACCCGCGTGATATAACTGCAGATCTTGTTGATGCTCAACAGGCACGCGCAATACTCGACTATCTGGTAGGCTTTAACCTCTCACCGTTTTTATGGAAAAAGATACGTTATGGCCTTTCCGCCGGTCGTGTCCAATCCGTTGCCCTGAGGCTGGTTTGCGAACGGGAAAAAGAGATTATTGCCTTTGTTGAACAGGAGTACTGGACGATTGGAGCCAGGCTGGAAAAACATGGAGGGCAAACAGTAAAAGCAGCACTTGTAGCTGTTGCTGGCAAAAAGCTGGACAAGTTTGATATCCCTGACAAGAGCTCTGCGGAAAAGCTTAAGGGAGCTATTGAGAAGGGCAATGCCCGGGTTGCAACTGTAACCCGTAAGGAGACAAGGAGAAATCCTGCTCCACCATTTACTACATCAACACTCCAGCAAGAGGCCTCCCGCAAGCTCGGATTTGGCGCAAAAAAGACAATGTCAACTGCCCAGAAACTGTATGAAGGGGTGGCAATAGGAGAAGCAGGAACGGTCGGTCTGATAACTTACATGCGTACCGATAGTGTGAACCTTTCCGCACAGGCTCTTAAGGATGCCCACGACCTTATAACCGTGGCATATGGCAGTGAATACGCCTTAAGCAAGCCCCGCTTCTATAAGAACAAGTCCAAAAACGCCCAAGAGGCTCACGAGGCGATCCGACCTACCTATCTTGACAAAACCCCTGCAGAGCTGAAGAGATACCTGACGCCAGACCTTTACAAACTGTATGAGCTGATTTGGAAACGGACAGTTGCCTGCCAGATGGCAGAGGCCTTGCTGGATCAGACCTCAGTTGATATTTCCGTCTCCGGTGATAAAAAGGATAGCTACACCCTCAGGGCTACCGGTTCAGTAATCCGTTTTCCTGGTTTTATGAAGCTCTATATTGAAGGGGTTGATGACGAAGATGAGGAAAAGGAAGGCACCCTACCAGCCCTCTCCGAAGGGGAAGCGCTAAAACTGCTTGAAATCCTGCCTGAGCAGCATTTCACACAACCTCCGCCAAGATATACAGAAGCTACACTGGTCAAGACACTTGAAGAGTATGGTATAGGCCGTCCATCAACCTACGCCAGCACATTGAATACACTGGTAGAACGCAAATATGCCCGTCTGGACAAGAAACGTTTCTTTCCTGAAGATGTTGGAATGGTAGTCAATGACCTTCTGACCGCTCACTTCGCCAAATATGTAGATTACAATTTTACCGCAGGACTTGAGGAGGAGCTGGATCAGGTTTCTCGCGGTGAAAAGCAGTGGAAACCTCTGCTGCGCGAATTCTGGAATCCGTTTATAACCCTGCTGAAACAGAAGGAAGGCGAGGTTAAAAAGGATGATCTGACCACAGAGACTCTGGAAGAGGTCTGTCCAGAGTGTGGTAAACCTCTGGCAATAAAGCTTGGCAAAAGAGGAAAATTTATAGCCTGCACCGGTTTCAAGGAAGGCTGCAAGTACACCCGTAATCTCGAAAACAGCGGTGCTGAAGAGGTTGCAGAACCAGAAGTTTCAGAAGAAAAATGTGATAAATGCGGCCAGCCGATGCTGATCAAGTCAGGTCGCTATGGTAAATACCTGGCCTGCTCCGGCTACCCGGCCTGCAAGAACATCCAGCCACTTAACAAGCCCAAAGGCACCGGCGTCACCTGCCCGGAATGCAAGCAGGGGGAACTGACCGAGAAAAAATCCCGCTACGGCAAGATGTTCTACTCCTGCAACCGTTATCCGGAGTGCAAGTTTGCCCTGTGGGATCCTCCAATAGCCCAGACTTGCCCCAAGTGCGGTTTTCCTGTTCTGGTTAAAAAGGTATACAAGAAAAAAGGTGAGTTTTTGAAATGCCCGAAAGAAGGTTGCGACTGGACATCGGCATGAGTTCGAATGGATGTATTCATTTATGATCCTTTTCGTTATATAAAGACCCCAAAGGAAACTGCGGGGTCTTTAAGTGAGTTGCGTGCCTTGGAGTAGACAGGAGAGAGCAAACCCCTTCTCTACCAGCCAAAGTATGACCTTTTGCCAGAAGAACAGGCTGTTTGAAGGAAGTTCTCGAAGAGATGCGGGAGAGCTTCAAACTTGCCGCCTGATACCAATACCAAAATAATCTGGAGAACCTTTTGTCTGACATTATAGAACAGTCTAAAATGGTCACCATCATCGGTGCCGGCTTGGCCGGTTGTGAGGCTGTCTGGCAGGCTGCTGAGCGTGGCGTACAGGTTCGCCTGTACGAAATGAAGCCCACCCGCTATTCGCCCGCGCATTCCAAACCTGGACTGGCCGAGCTGGTCTGCTCCAATTCACTTAGGGGGGCTGATCTCTCCAATGCTGTCGGCCTGTTGAAGGAAGAGTTGCGACGCTGCAACTCGCTGATCATGCAAGCCGCTGATGCCACCAGGGTTCCTGCCGGTGGTGCCATGGCGGTCGATCGTGACCTGTTCTCCGCATGGATAACGGAACGGATTTCCTACCATCCCAATATTACCCTGATTCGTGAAGAGCTAACCAGTCTTCCGTCGGAAGGCATTGTTGTCATTGCGACTGGTCCACTGACCAGCGATGCGCTTGCACAGGAAATTGCAAGCCTTGTTGGTGAACGACTCTATTTCTACGATGCCGTAGCCCCTATTATCACTTCTGAATCTCTTGATATGAGTAAAATCTATGCGGCATCCCGTTATGGCAAGGGTGATCCTGATGATTATCTGAACTGTCCGATAGATAAGGAGCAGTACACCTCTTTTGTTGAGGCGTTAAAGGCGGCGGAAAAGGTTGCTCCATGGGAGTTTGAGAAGGTTATCCACTTTGACGGCTGTATGCCGATTGAAGAGATGGCTGACCGTGGGGATGAGACCCTGCGTTTTGGTCCGATGAAGCCAGTGGGGTTGCCTGTTCCTGAAACAGGGAAGGAACCGTGGGCTGTAGTGCAGTTGCGTGCAGAAAACAGAGAAAAAACGCTGTATAATATAGTGGGGTTCCAGACCAAGATGACTTGGTCGGAACAACGCAGGGTGCTGCGGATGATCCCCGGACTTGAGCAGGCGGAATTTGCCCGGCTTGGGGTGATGCACCGCAATACCTTTATCAATTCACCAACTCTTCTAGTCTCCACGCAACAGTTAAAATCAGATCCCCGTATCATATTTGCCGGTCAGATCACCGGTGTGGAAGGCTATGTCGAGTCAGCAGGCTCTGGTTTCCTTGCAGGATTGACGATTGTAGCTCTGACCAAGGGAACAAAACCGTTTGTACCACCGAAAGATACTGCTTTGGGGGCTCTTATCTATCATATCACCAACGCTGATGCACGGCACTTTCAACCTATGAATGTAAACTATGGGTTATTTCCATCTCTTGAAGTCAAGGTAAAGAAGAAGGATCGTAAGCTGATAATGGCAGAACGAGCTTTGGCAACTCTGGAAGTTTGGAAGAAAAAGGTAGGCGTGATAGACAGAAATAAAAAATAACGGAACCATCCGTCTAACCAAACAGAAAACCGGTTATCCAACAATATTTTTCAGATAAAAAAAGGCCGCACCCTTAAGGGTACGGCCTTTTTTACAAACTCTGAAAGATAATCACTTAGCAGGAGCAGCAGGAGCGGCTTCAGCAGGAGCAGCAGCATCTTTCTTGGCAGCTTTCTTAGCAGCTTTCTTCTTGGCAACCTTCTTCTTTGCAGGAGCTTTCTCAGCAGCAGGAGCCTTCTCAGCAGGAGCAGCAGCAGGAGCAGCAGGCTCAGCAGCAAAAGCAAAACCAGCGAAAGCGATGGTGGCGATCATGGAAGCAATAATCTTTTTCATTTTGTACATCCTCCTAATGGAATTTAGATGAGTGTACCCATGCATTTGACATGCCAAACACACCAAACAAAATAAAGTGTCAAGATATCAAATTGTTAATAGGTTTCCGCTTAATTTAATACACCTTATCATGTTTTTAATACCTTATATAAGGCAAGCTACTCCTGATTTAGGCTGTTTGAGCTATATCGGGTCTAAGTTTTTTAAGGGTATGAGTAATAGAATCAGGATTATAAATCGGATTAAATTCCGGCACCAAGGTTCTTAACGTCTGGACTACCGCCTTAATATCGGCTTGCTCAGCCGCGACAGCCAAGCTCTCCAGTGACTTTTCAATCAAGTCCAGATCATATTCTACTGCCTCAAGCACCTTAATTTTTTTATGTTTTGTCTGCTTTACCCCTTCCCCTGCCACCAGGAGTTCTTCAAACAGCTTCTCACCCGGACGAAGACCGGTATATAAAATATCTATGTCCTTATATGGAGTAAACCCGGACAAGGTTATCAACTCCTCTGCCAGATCCGAAATTTTTACCGGCTCTCCCATATCAAGAAGAAAGATCTCTCCACCCTTTCCTATGCATCCTGCCTGCAAAACCAGTTGGCTCGCTTCAGGAATAGTCATGAAATAGCGGACTACCTCCGGGTCGGTAACTGTAACCGGACCACCTGCCTTTATCTGCTCCTTAAAGAGAGGAATTACGCTTCCATTACTCCCCAACACGTTTCCAAAACGTACGGTTGTAAAGTTGGTTCCGCTTTCACGGGAAAATGCCTGAACAAACAGCTCTGCGGCACGCTTGCTGGCTCCCATTATATTTGTAGGATTAACGGCCTTGTCCGTTGATATCATTACAAAGTTATACACCCCGAATGCATTAGCCTTTCTTGCCAGCAAGCGGGTGCCAAGTATGTTGTTGGTTATAGCTTCAACTGGATTGTACTCAACCATAGGGACATGTTTGTAAGCTGCAGCATGAAAAACCACCTCCGGTTGGAAGGTTTCAAAAACGTAATCAAGTCGGCCATCCTGCCGAATATCTGCCAATATTGCCGCAATCCGCATATCAGGGTATGCAGCTGCCAGTTCTTTTTCAATATGATAAAGCGGGGTTTCTGCACTATCAAGCAGTACGAGTTTTGATGGCATAAAACTGGCAATCTGGCGACAGATTTCACTTCCAATGCTACCGGCTGCACCGGTTACAAGCACCCTCTTCCCTTCCAGATAATTGCGAATTGAGGCAACATCAAGGGTTACGGTATCTCGACCCAGGAGGTCACAGATATCAACATCCTTGATCTGCGATACAGAGATTTTACCCTCAATAATGTCGTTTATTGCAGGGAGGGTTTTAAAACGAACCTTAGAATGTTCGGACAACCTTATTATATCCCTGATTGTCTTACTGGCTGCTGTAGGAATAGCAATGATAACATCTTGTATCTGATATGCATCAATAAGGCTTGAAAGCTGTTTGGTGGAGCCAAGCACCGGCAACCCATGCATCTTCATCCCTATCTTTTGCTGATCGTCATCAACAAACCCAATAACATTGAAGCTTGAGTCCTTATGCCTTCTAATCTCCTTAATTAGCAGGCTGCCAGCTTCGCCAGCACCTACGATGAGTGTAGGTTGGCCGGTAAATGCATTCAGGCGAGGCATAACAACTGTTTCACGATAGATTCTCCAGATAAGCCGACTTGCTGTGATAAGCGCCAAAAGAATAAACCAGTCCAGTATGAATATGGAGCGTGGATATGGAGCAAAATGACGGAGATACATCAAAAGAAATCCGGAGATAATAGAGGAGGCGGTAACAACCTTTGTGATTTCAACGCCGTCCTGCAGTGATGCATAGCGCCAGAGATTGCGATACAGGCCTGAGAGGAGGAAAACAAATGGTTTTGTAAGCAGCACTACCAGCAATCCCTGTTTTAATAACGGGTAAAAATCTACAGGAATACTGAAATCAAAACGGAGAAGAAATGCCGTCAAAAGAGAAACTACAATCAAGATGAGATCAAGTAAAAAAACAAGCAAACGACGATTGTTATCGATAAGTCTGGTCAATGCTGAACCCCTTCGCTGCGTATAACCTTTAGAAATGTCAGTATAATAATCTTTACATCAATCAGCAGAGACCTGTTTTGAAGATACCATCTGTCGTAGTTTACCTTGACCGGTATTGGAAGGTCGTCCCTGCCATTTATCTGAGCCCATCCTGTCAGCCCCGGAACAAGTTGGTCAACTCCATACTCGGTTCTTAAAGCCACCAGATCATCCTGGTTAAAAAGCGCCGGACGTGGACCAACAAAACTCATATCCCCTTTCAGTATACTAAAAAGCTGCGGTATTTCATCAAGACTGCTTTTACGCAGAAATGCGCCTATAGGGGTAAGCCATCTGGATGGATCATTCAACAGGTGTGTAGCCACTGCCGGTGTATCTGTACGCATGGTGCGGAATTTTGGCATTTTAAAGATAATGTTATTAACTCCTACACGGTCAGACCAATATAGAGCTGGCCCTTTTGATGTCAGACGAACAGCCAGAGCAACAATGAACATAATCGGCATTAGAGGGATTAATGTCAAAATGACCAGGGAAATGTCGAAAATCCTTTTAAGATATAAACCGTTCAAGTACTCAACTCCCCAAGTATCCGGTCGTACACATTGCGAATCCCTTCAGTAGTCAACTCGTAATCATCCATTAATTCTTTGCCTGGATGGCGAAGTTTTGGATCATATCCCAATCTTCTTGCAAGCCTGTCAAGGTATTTCGTGTCGCCTGACAAGGCATTTATTGAGTGGTCATGCAGCAATCTCAGCCGATTTTCCAGTTTGCGCAGAAATTTGTAGCCGTTTATCAGCATCCCCAGATCCTTTGATGAAATTATCCCGAGTATCTGAAGCTCTTTCAGAACGGCAACCGTATTTTGAATCCTTAGTTCAGGGAAGTTGCAACCATGACGTAACTGTAGGTATTGGGCTATGAACTCGACATCCACCATCCCGCCTCTACCTGTTTTTATATTGTATGAACCTTCCGTCTCTTTTGCGATCTCGTTTTCCATCCGCATCCGCAGACGATGGATCTCCTGACGGCCATCATCTCCAAGGGATGCACCATATACCATCTGCCTGATAACCACATCTATAGAGGTTCTGAGTGTTGGCTCTCCGATAACTACCCTGGCCTTGGACATGGCCTGTCGTTCCCATATCTGAGCCTCATTCCTGTGGTATGAAAGAAAAGATTCAAGAGATGTCACCAGAGGCCCTGCATTTCCTGATGGTCGCAATCGTGTATCCAGTTTGTAAACGTAGCCTTCACGGGTCTGGGTTGAGAGAATCGAGATCAGTTTTTGAGCCAGCTTGGCAAAGTATTCATGGTTGCTGATCTGTTTGTCACCGTTTGTAAGGCCCTGATGGTCATAGATAAATATAATATCCAGATCTGAATGGTAGTTAAGCTCCTGTCCCCCAAGTTTTCCCATGGCCACTATAGACAGATCTGCTAAATGATTCTGTATACCCTCCTGATAGCATGGCTGGCCGAAGCGTGTCAGTTCTACAGTAGCAAGATTGTAGGCTGCTTCAAGACATACCTCGGCAAGACAGGAAAGCTGCATGGCAATGGCGCCTTGACGCAGATGCCCATGTATATCGTTCAGACCGATTCTAAGGAACTCTTCATTCCTGTAGCGCCTCAGTACATCAAGTCTCTCTTCGAAATCTTCAGATTGAAGAAGGAGCGAAGAGAGCTCTTCATCCATAACTTCCCTCGGTTTAAGCATAGATGCATAGCTGCGTGAAACCATGCTTTCCAGGAGCTCAGGATGCCCGATAAGTATTTTGGAAAGGAATGCGGATGTTCCAAAGAGTGTTGCCAAAAGGCGAATGGTCTCCTGATTTTCCGCAAGTAGCGCATAAAAAGACATTCTCCCAGAAATTGCACCGAGGAAACGCTCCGCATTGTTAAGCGCCATATCGGGATCTGGAGATTCAAGAAGCGCTTCAAGAAAGACGGGGGCTATCTGTGCATGTATTCTTCGGCTTCGTTCTGTAATGTTACCACGCACAGGACCGGTACGGAGCATGGATAGATTCTCAAAGGCTTTTTCAACATCTTCTATCCGCCGTTCAGCCAGTATATCCTTTACCATATCCGGATCTGCCCTGGTATCCAGCAGGTAAAGAGTTTCCGGTTTTGTCTGCTGCTGTTGCAACTGCTCCTCCCTGTTGTAGAAGAGGCTGCCGTAGATGAATGAAACCCTTTGGCGATGAAGCCCAAGAGTATCCTGAAAACGCTTCAGGGCGTTATCCCTCATAAACCCGCTGCGACGGGCAAGAGCAAGAAGCTCATCTTCTTTTGCCGGAAGGCTGTGGGTCTGACGCTCCTGAACCACCTGAATACGATGCTCTACAGTTCTCAGAAAACGATAGGCATCGCTTAACTGCTGCCTGTCGTTATCAGTTATTAATCTGGCTTCGGCCAGTAGATCAAGTGCCATAAGGGAGTTTCGTTCCCTGAGTCTGGGATTTTTACCAGCATAAACCAGCTGAAGAGCCTGTATGAAAAACTCTATCTCCCTGATCCCACCTCTGCCAAGTTTCAGATTCGTTTCACTTTCACGATTTCTGGTCAGTGAAGCATCAATCTTGTGCTTCATAAGCTTCATATCTTCGATGAGTGTATAATCGAGATATTTACGGTATATAAAGGGAGACAGGGTCTGTAAAAGCTGTTCTCCCAATTCACGCGATCCGGCTACAGGTCTGGCCTTCAGCATGGCGGTTCGCTCCCAGGACTGCCCCCAGGACTCGTAATAGACCTCTGCTGAACGCAGCGACACCGCCATGTCACCAGATTTTCCTTCAGGACGAAGCCCCACATCAACACGGAAAACGAATCCATCCTCAGTAACCTGATTCATCGCCTTTGTGGTCTGTTCTGCCAGCTTGTTAAAGAATGTATGCAGGGAAACAACACCCTTACGTCCACCACGTCCGTCATCAATACCAGTTGTGGATCCCCTGTCTGTTTCATAAAAGTAAATAATATCAATATCAGATGAGAAGTTGAGTTCACGACCGCCGAATTTACCCATCCCCAGAATGGTCATTAATGTGAGGCGCAAACCGTGGTCTGTCTCTTTAAGGGGTACGCCGTACTCTTTTTCAATTAGACGATGGCAGGTTTCATAAGCGACCTGAAGTGTTACGGAAGCCAGATCTGAAAGTTCCCTGGTCACCTCTTCAAGGGGTGCAAGTCCGTTCAGATCCCTGGCCGCTATTCGTAATATTTGAAATCTTTTAAATACCCTCAGGCTCTTCATCAGCCCTTGCATGTCAGGGTTTTCAGGCATAGTGCTGCGCAAAAAAGTCAGCAGTTCAGTTCTATTACGATATTGTTCCAACTCGTTTTCCGTAAACAGGCGTGTGAAGAATCGGGGGTCTTTAAAGATTAGATTGGTCAAAAACGGTGAAGCTCCAGCCAACACCATAAGCTGGTTCATCTGTCTCCGATTGGCAAGCAGCTCATTCAGATCCTGCTGATTTACAATGTCCGACAACCTCTCAAAACCGTTTAGAGCGAGATCCGGTGAAGAGGCATGAAGAGCCGCAAGAAGTACCTTTGATAATGCCGCTACAGAAAAACGTTCACTCAATAGCAGCAGGTTGGTAACTGAACGCTGTCCATAACTGAAGCCAGATTCCTCCAGAAGTCTGACCAATTCATTATTTCTGGATGGTTCATCTTCCAGTGACATTATCCAGGCAAATCTGTGATCAAAACGTGTAGTGGGCATATCAGGCGGCAGCCAGCGCTGCAAGTTCCTTTCTGTACTCTTTTGTGGCAACACCATTTTCTGTAATTATGGCAGTTATGTATTTTGCGGGGGTGATATCAAACGATGGGTTACGCACCCTAACCCCTTCCGGCGCAATAGGCAATCCGCGAATATGGGTAACCTCGGTGGCAGGGCGTTCTTCTATCGGTATCTCTGAACCGTCGGAAAGAGTAAGGTCAAGAGTTGAAACAGGGGCGGCCACATAAAAAGGGATATTATGCTCCATGGCAAGTACGGCAACAGAGAAAGTACCTATCTTGTTTGCAGTATCTCCGTTTGCGGCAATACGATCAGCCCCTACAACACAGCAGGTAATCTCTCCGCGCGACATAAAAAAACCTGCCATGTTGTCAGTGATTAATGTTACTGGAATATTATCCTTCATCAACTCCCATGTTGTCAGTCTGGCGCCTTGCAGCCAGGGACGGGTCTCATCGGCAAAAACCTGTATATTCTTGCCTGACTCCCTTGCCGCACGGATAACCCCCAAAGCAGTTCCGTATCCGGCAGTGGCAAGCCCACCGGCGTTGCAATGTGTCAAGACAGTAGCTCCCTCAGGAATCAGGTCAGCTCCGTTTTTTCCTATCCGTTTGCAGATAGCCAGATCTTCCTGTTCAATCAATATTGCTTCATTCTTTAACGCAGAGCGTATCTCCTCAAGCAGACTCCCCTGTAATGACAATGCCTTCTTTTTCATCCTCTCAATTGCCCAGAAGAGGTTTATTGCTGTTGGACGGGTGCCTGCCATGATACTGCATATATTATCCAGCTGACGAAAAAACGACTCCTGAGTATCTGCAACAATCTCACGCACCCCCAAGGCTATTCCCATTGCCGCAGCTACACCTATTGCCGGAGCGCCACGTATAACCATTCTCCTTATTGCATCAGCGACAGAGTTAAAATCCGTATAGCTGTGATAGATCTCCTCGACAGGAAGGCGGGTCTGATCGATCATTACTACGGCATTGTCACGCCACTCTATTGTACGGAATGACATCTGAAGTCTCCATTCTTTCTATCAGTTAACTGAGCAGTTATAACCTTCCTGAGTTACTCTTATCAATATTAAATACAGCGCAGCTCTGTTGACATTTAGAATATGCCCTACTATTGTCATTAATTATGGATCTGGTTATCTCGCATGTTAATGCCGATTTTGACTGTCTTGCCTCTCTTGCTGCTGCAGCACGGCTCTATCCTGGTGCCATTCTTTCTTTTCCAGGTTCCCAGGAAAAGAACCTTCGAGAATTCTCTGCCAGACATCCGGAACTCCTCCCCCCGATTCTCCGTTCAAAAGAGATTGAGCTGTCAAAAATCAGTCGCCTTATCGTTGTTGATTGCCAGGAAGCCACTCGTATCGGACGTTTTTCCGAGTTGATAGGCAAGCCCGGCGTTGAATTGCACCTTTATGACCACCACCCTGTATCCCCTGATACTATACCATATACATCCGGCATAGTACGTTCCGCAGGTTCAACCGCAACCATAATGGTCTCTTTGATGCGGGAACGTGGAATAGAGCCAACTTCTGCAGAATCAACCCTTATGATGTTAGGAATACATGAGGATACCGGTCGCCTGCTTTTCCCTACCACAACGCCGGAGGATTATCGTGCAGTAGCCTGGCTCCTTGAGCATGGGGCCAAACTGCATCTGGTCGATGAAATATTTGTTCCAGAGCTTACCACACCACAGGTTGAGCTGCTGCATGACCTGTTATCTACACTGAAGACCACGGAGGTAGGAGGTGTCAGGCTGTCAGTAGCCCATGCAAGCCGTCCTTGGTATATAGGTGACATTGCCAGCTTAGCTCATTTAATGCGAGATATGGAAAACCTGGATCTGCTGTTACTGGTAGTGGCTATGGCAGACAGAATCTACATGGTTGCCAGGAGCAGGGTCTCTGAAGTGGATGTCGGTGCATTGATGCGCCTGTTTGGTGGCGGAGGACATCCCTCTGCAGCGTCTGCAACTGTAAGAGGAGAAAACCTTCAGGAACTGCTTGATCGCCTGGACAGAAACCTCTTGTTGGCAGTGCGTCCCCGCAAGACAGCAGGACAGGTTATGTCATCCCCTGTAATTACTGTGTCATCGGACAAAACGCTTCTGGAAGCCAGAGATCTTCTTGTTCGTTATAACCTTAGTGCAATGCCGGTATTAAAGAATGATGAATTATTGGGAATAATTACACGCAAGATCGCTGAAAAGGGGGTCTACCATGGTTTGGGTGACAGGTCAGTCACCGAAATGATGCACACATCTGTAATGCATGCTGCTCCTGATACCCCTCTTTCGGCTGTAATGGATTACATGGTTGGAGGAGACCGTCGCTTTGTACCGGTCTTTGATACTCAAGGTCTGATCGGGGTGGTAACCAGAACTGATCTGCTCCGACATCTGCACGGGGATAGCCTTGAAGGAGAAACATTATACGACCTTGAGCGCCTGTCACCAGAACCTAAGGAAAAGGTCATAGCGGATATAGTTCGGCGGCGGCTACCTTCAGATACGGTTCAACTGCTTGAAAGGCTTGGTGAACATGGCGACAGTATAGGAGCCGGAGTGCATGCCGTTGGCGGCTTTGTAAGGGATCTGCTGCTTAACATCCCAAATCTGGATCTTGATATTACCGTCGAGGGAGATGGTATCTTTTTTGCGGAGAGCTTTGGCAAACTTTACGGCTGCAGGGTTCGTCCTCATCACACCTTTGGCACTGCAGTCCTTATCCTTCCTGATGAAAGAAAGATAGATGTCGCCAGCACGAGACTTGAATACTACGATTCACCAGGTGTCCTCCCTACAGTGGAACGGGCATCCCTGCGTCACGACCTGTATCGTAGAGACTTTACCATAAACACATTGGCGCTTTGTCTAAATAAAGACCGGTTTGGAATTCTGCTTGATTTTTTCGGGGGGCAGAAAGACCTGCATGGAAAGATCATAAGGGTGCTTCATAATCTCTCCTTTGTAGAGGATCCCACACGTTCCTTTCGCGCAATTCGCTTTGAACAGAGACTGCATTTCCAACTGGATCCTCATACAGAGGGACTGCTCCGTTCTGCTGTCAGAGCCGGCCTGGTCGGCAAGGTTGGCGGTAAGCGTCTAATGACAGAGCTTATACATATTTTTGAAGAGCAGAAACCGGTTCTGGCCGTAAAGAGGATGGATCATCTTGGTTTATTGCCCTGTATTCACAAAGAACTTCGTTTTGGTGCCGATACAGAACAGCTGTTTGCAGAGGTAGAACGTGTGCTTGCATGGTATCAACTTTTATACCTTGAACAACCGGTAGAGCCCTGGACACTCTGGTTCCTTGCCCTGACGGATCGACTGGATTCAGTGCATTATATCGAAACCTGTAAAAATCTTATAATGCCGGAAAGATTGATGGAACGAATCTTTAGACACCGTCACAAGGCTCTTAATCGTCTGAAACACCTTCGGCAGGCCGTTGGAAGAGGGCAACAGGTACTCGATAGTCAACTTTACACCCTGCTTCACGGTATTCAGATGGAACTTCTTCTTTATGGCCTGGCTCGAAGCGGCCAGGAAGAGCTGAGAAAGCAGGTTTCTCACTATCTGACACATCTTGCTGATACAAAATCAATGTTAAGCGGAACGGAGATAGAGGCGCTTGGAGTAAAGCAAGGACCTCAGATACGTGCTATCAAGGAAAAACTGTTGGAGGCGCGCCTTGACGGGCTGGTGAGGTCAAAGGATGAGGAGATTACCATGGCTAGAAAACTGGCAGTTGGCGTCTGAGTAAATCGCTTATTTTGATCGCTTCTCAGGCTTTTCAATACGATGCTTGTCAAGACGATATTGCAGCGTTTTATAGGTAAGCCCAAGCATATTGGCCGCTTTTCCTATAACCCAGTCACTACGTTCCATCGCTTTCAGGATAAGCGCTTTTTCCATCTCTTCAAAGTTGATGCCGTCCGGAGGCAGTTCAAAAGGCACAATACCCCCACAATGTTCATCTATGGTTCTGATCTCTGTAGGCAGGTCGTCAGGCTGTATGATTGTTCCCTCGGCCATAAGAACTGAACGTTCAATGACCGATTCAAGTTGACGAACGTTCCCTGGCCATGAATAATTCATCAACAATTTCAGCGCAGGTTTTGAAATACCCTCAATTGTAATGCCACTGTTTTTACAGTATTTGGCAACAAAATAGTTTGCAAGAGCTACAATATCACTCCCCCGTTCACGCAGTGGGGGAAGATTGATCCTGATAACGTTCAAACGGTAGAACAGATCCTCCCTGAACACCCCTTTCTTTATCTCCTGCTCCAACTCTTTATTTGTAGCTGATACGATCCTTACATCCAGAGAAATATTTATCCTGCCTCCAACTCTCCTTATCTCCCTTTCCTGAATTGCACGGAGCAACTTTGCCTGCATGGAAACATTCATTTCCCCAATTTCATCAAGAAAAACGGTGCCACCGTTAGCAGCCTCCAATATACCTATCTCTTTTGCGCTTGCACCGGTAAAGCTTCCCTTCTCATGCCCGAACAGCTCACTTTCAATGAGCGTTTCCGGTATTGCTGCGCAGTTAATAGCCATAAACGGCATTTCCTTACGTGCCGATCGGTCGTGAATAGCCCTGGCGACAAGCTCCTTTCCTGTTCCTGACTCCCCATAGATCAGAACCGTTGAAGCCGTGGCCGCAATCTTTGTTATTATACGATAAACCTCCTGCATCTTCGGATGTTCTCCGATAATGGATGAGACCCTTTCAATCTCAGCCACTCGCTTCTGCAGAACGCGATTTTCCCTTACAAGTTTGACACGCTCAAAAGCACGCTTAAGCGTAATTAGCAGGTTTTCTCTCTCAAGCGGCTTTTCCAGGTAATCAAACGCACCCCGCTTCATAGCACCTACTGCTGAATCAACAGAGCCATGTGCGGTCATCATTATTACACATTGCTCTGGATCATCGGCCATTACATACTCCATAAGATCCATCCCTGACATCCCCTGCATCTTCAAGTCCGTCAGGAGGATGTCAAATTCCTTCCTGGCGAGTAATTCCAGAGCCTCCTGACCTCCAGGGAGGTCAACGGTCTCATACCCTTCCTTACGGAGGATCATGGTAAGGATCTCGCGTTGCCCCTTTTCATCATCAACTATCAGTATGCTTCCGTTCATTAGCAGCTCTCCGGCATGCTTATTTCAAATTCTGACTGTTTTGTACAAGAAATTCTTGAATTTGTATAACATCTTACGCTCTTCATCAGGGCTCATTTTTTCATTTAGCGCCTGTAGATAGCGGGCTACACCTGGCAGTGAACGTCCCGCCAATGCACGGCTGTTTTCAAGCACAAGCCTTACCACATCCCTTGAAATATCATTGCGTGTAAATGGTTCATATACATCCTGCCAGAAATTGCCGCCCTGCCTTATTTTTTCGATTATGCTATCTGCCAGATGACCCGACAGTTCTCTGGCATCAGAAATGCCG
Source organism: Geobacter sp. UBA2189 (assembly GCA_002328035.1). GTDB lineage: Bacteria > Desulfobacterota > Desulfuromonadia > Geobacterales > Pseudopelobacteraceae > Trichlorobacter. Next base: position 34,030 of record DCVL01000024.1, on the reverse strand, counting down.
GTCACGGCGCCGATTCCGGCTCCCCTTATTGCCTGAACTATTGCCTCACCGCCGATTATGTTTCCGGTTCTAAAAAACATCGCCCTTAAAAGTATTGAACGAAGTTCGCGGATGTTTCCTTCATATTTATGGGCAACAAGTTCAGCCTTGGCATCATCAGACAGGACAGGAGATTCTTCAGGGTCTTCCTGGCCTCGATAGGTTCGGTACAGCTTGCCCAGAAAGTGAACCGCCAGATCAGGTATATCCTCTCTTCGCTCGTTAAGTGAAGGGAGCCTGATGGAAAGTTCAGCAAGCCGGTGGTAGAGGTCTTCCCTGAATCTGCCTGTAGCGATCTCTGAGGGGAGATCCCTGTTTGTGGCAGCAACCAGCAACACCCTACTGTAACGCTCAGTATTATCTCCAAGCCTTATGAATCCTCCGTTGTCCAGAAAACGTAAAAGTTGAACCTGGGTTTTAGGATCCGCATCGCCAATTTCATCAAGAAAGACAACACCTCCCATACACTCCTCAAGGATACCACGACGATCGCTTGTCGCGCCGGTAAAAGCACCCTTTTTGTGTCCAAAAAGCTCTGAATAGGTAAGCTCTCCGCTGTAGGCTGCAATATTTGTCTTCTTAACTGGAAGTTCTCCCTGTGTATTAAGCTGCTTTCTGTAATAAGAGTTAAGGGTATTATACAGGTTGTTAAAGAAAAACTCTTTGCCTGAACCGGTAGGCCCTGTGACAAGAATGGATGGAAGCCCAATAGTTGCCTCCTGCGTTACATTCTTGCTCCAGAGGGTAATCCGGTTAAAGAGCGGAACAGAAACTATATTAATAAAGTCAACCACCGCCTGCGAAGTAGGGCTTAAACCGATGATATTGCCCAGCCGGTATGACGAAACCTGGGGATCTTTATAACCGACATCCGTGGTCAGGCGTTGCACCTCACCCTGTAGACCCTCTATCCTCTGGAGATCAGATATGTGACGGGCAGTAAGCGAACCGATTATTTGAAGAATGCGGCGATGCTCTTCCGTAAAATATCCGTATCTCAAGGAATTAAGGCAGATAACAGCAATAACTTCACCATCGCAGATGACCGGCACAGCAATCTCGCTCTTCAGCAGATCGCTCATAGAACGGTGAAAACCTTCTCCGTTCCTCTCTTCATCAACACTTCCAATTATCTTTGGCCTCTGGCACCATGCAACGTAGCCTGTAAGACTCCGCTCCTCTGGGGCAAGCTCCTGTCCGCCAACCGGAAAAGGAGGGATGTAACGCTTAAGCCATTCCTTGTTCTTGGCTCCTATTATGTTTCCCTCTTCATCTTCAACAACCAGCCACCGCTGACCGTTACGTTCCTCAACAACCGCAATACTGCCGGTGTCTGCCCCGATAAGCTCTGTTGCCTTTGCAAGAACCTTTGTCAGAAAAGGCTGTATTGCAGCATCTCCCTGATTCAGAAGGTAAGTAATCTCAGATAGAACCCTGATCTCAAGGTGCTGCCCACCGACTCCGCTGATCACACTGGCGACCATCTCTGCATGGCTCTGCAAAAGTCCAGTTTCAAATTCGGAAAATCGATGTTCCTCCCTACAGAAATAGTTAAGAAGACAGATAATTTTTCTGCTTCTGGGATTAAAGCGAGGGACAACGTAAAGGCTACGCAGAGACATCTGCTCCGTAAGCTCCCTCTTCTGTAGGTTATGACGGGTCAGATCTTCGATAAATAGCGGCTGCAACAGGCGTTCATCGCTAATAACCGCCTGATCATCAACATAGCGTGATATCAAGGAGGCTCCAGGCTCAAGCAGAATCGTTCCAAGACGATCATACTGCATCTGGAGAGAGGGATCTTCAGCATGGCTTGCAAGAACTTCAAGAACAAGCTTTCCATCTTCTGTAACAATTGGAGTTAAAACCGAGGCAAGAGCTACTTTTTCAACAAGGCGCACAGCCGAATAAACCATCTGCAAAGCTGCCTCGCGTTTTTTTGATTCTTCAAGTCTTCTTGCCAGCTGCACCTGCTGGTGATAACTGCGGGCTTCATCAAGACGCTCGGTAACCTGGGAGACAAATTCCGCAAGCCTTGATTTTGTCCCCCCAGAAATTGATAAAACTGCATCTTCGGAGTCTATGCAGAGTACCCCGATTGATCGCCCACGGCTAACCATAGGCATAAAATAACCGGATTTTGTTCCAAATCGCTCGGCAACCGAGAGATCCAATGAATCAGATATAGAATTTTTGCTACTGAAGTCTGTAGGGTACTGACTGACAAAGACGCTTGATACCAGTGAATCCGTTGTTATTATCGGGAAAGAGAGCCCTTGTATCTCTGTTTGACTGGAGCCAGTGGCAAATGCACATGTAAGGGCTCCGGAGATGAGATCTTCAAGGTAAATTCTGATAAGGTCAATACCTGAGATCAGCCTGACCCCCTCAGCAAGCACATACAGAAGCTCAGTCTGGTTCTCCTTACCGTAAGCCAGAATCTTTCCGCTAAGGGTTTTAAGGCGTTTTTCCAGCTCTCCCATTTATAAGCCCTGCCTGATCTTATACAACCCTTCTATGTCCAATCCATTTTCTTCGTAGTACTCCCGTTCCAGCTCTTCAACATAAAATCGATCCAGACCGGCATTTTTCAAAAAGTCCTCACGTAGAGGCAGATTTTTTTCGGCAATGATAGTCGGCAAAAGTGATTGCAGATAGACCGCTTCCTTCTGTATGGTCGCTACTGTTTCCTGAAACAGGTGTTCCGGCAGTTCAAGCGTTACCTTCTTTCGGGCCTTAAGCTCTTCAAGAACCTCACGGCGCAGGGCATCCTGTTCTGACTTGGTGCTATAACTAGAATAGAAATTTCTGACCCTGTGCCGAACCAGTTCAAGTATCATAAGGAAGAGTCTTTCTTCTTTGTCAATTGCCAGAAGCCGTTTCAGCAGGCTCTCAACAATGTCATCGTCCTGGTTCTTTATTTTGTGAAGTTCTTCTATCAAAACCTCTATTTTCATCCTGCCAAAACGCCCGAGATATGGATTCTGAAACAGCTCATTTATGAACAGTTCTTCAAAACAGCCTTTGTCAAGATTTTCAAAGGCAACCCAGTGTTCAAGAAGCCCCCGCAGGATTTCTTCGGTAATCTTGACATTTTCCATAAAAGCCAGCTGCCCTATAAGGGAAAGAGAGCTGTCCAGACGATCAAGATAGGTTATAAGATATGAAAACCCTTCAAGAAGAGATGGATCCGCCCCATCACGGATCTTCTCATCGCAGTCACGGCTGAAGTCAAGCAGCAGTTGGTCAAAATGCTGATCACGAGCTGTTATAGCCCATTTTTTTGCTTTTATAAGTGTCAGCATATCTTCACGATCAATAGCACTTTCAATAGAATTCTGGCAGAGAAAGAATCCCTCCAGAATCTGTCGGGTTCTGGAGATGAAATCTGACTCTTCGCCTGCCTCTTTGAGATTGCGTCCTTTTTTGAGCAACTCATCAAGGGTATGAAAAAGTGCGCCTGGTATCTTGTTACGCACAGAAAGAGCCTTAAGTCTGTTAAGTCTGGCGTTTTCGAGTGTCGTAATCTCACCCCGGGCAGTGCAGGCGATCAGGATGCTGCGATATTCATCAACAATCCTTCTGTTGAGCGGATGACGATACATGACATCAATACGCATCCTCTCCTGCTGATAGCGATCAATCTGATAGCTGTTCGCCAGGTTGGTCAGTCTTGCAAAATCCTCATCAGCTATCTTTTTGGAGCGAAAATATAGTAAACGGAAAAGGTCGCGGTATTCCTTGTGATGTGCGTTTATCAGCTTAACCACAAACATCTGTGCGGAAGGGTCTTGCAAGAGGGGGAACAACTCATCAATAAGGAGATCGTCACGCTCTTCTCCAACTGCCTGGCTTCTTTTTATGGTCTTGCCTATCAGCCTGACAAGCTCTTGCTGCTGCGCCTTCAGCTTGTTTGGCAGACGAGAGGAATGAATAAAGAAGAAGTAGTTGCATACAGCGTGTCCTTCAAAAAAGATCCTTTCATACAGTTCATTGCCGCTCGTTCTCTCGCTAAAACGAACCGTACCCCCTTCCTCTTCAAGGCAGACTCCGTTCATTACAAGGCGATTGATAATTTCCGGTTTTGTAAGATCTGTGGTTGGCTGCTCCACTCCAAACATATACTCGCAAAAATGCCCACCATTTCCTTCAAAGCTTACACCCTGCTTGCCTATAACGAGCTCGTTACCTGGTGAAAAAACCCTCAGCTCATCCTGTTCCTGAACTATATTAAAGAAATAACGTTGATAGGCATCGGTTCCTACCACCAGCACAAAATATTCAATACCGCTGGCCAGTTGACCGTGGAGGCGTATATCCTTCTGCATTCAAAACCTCCTACAACTCAAAGTTCATACCATCAAAAGCGAATTCAACACCATCCGGAAGTCTTTTCCCTTCAGAATGGAACAGCTCATGCGTAAGATGAGTCAAGATGATTCTTTCAGGATGCAAAGAGTGTAAAGCCTCAATTGCACCTGCAATATTGAAGTGATATGGATGTGGTGACCAGCGTAATCCATCAATTATCACTGTAGCAACTCCCTGCAACAATGCAAGCGATGAAACCGGAATTTTACTGCAGTCTGTAAGATATGCAAAGTTGCCAATCCGGAAACCGCATGAAACCCCCGCCCCATGCGTAAGAGGCACAGGTATAATCCTGAGCCCGAACAGCTCAAATGGACCATCAATCGTATTTGCCTCAAGAATAGGAGGGTGAGTTGCTCCATCATCACGATGGAATACATAGCCAAACCCCTTCAATAATCTCTCTATGGTTGGAGGGCAGGCATAACATGGGATCATCTCGCGGTGCTGAAAGTAAAATCCTCGAAGATCATCAATGCCATTTACATGATCAGCATGCGCATGGGTAAAAAGTACCGCATCAATACGGTCAATCCTTTCACGCAACATCTGGTATCTAAGATCGGTACTTGAGTCTATAAGTATTTTTTGGGAGTCGTGGCAAATCAGAAGCGATGATCTTGTACGACGATCATGCGGATCGGTTGAGCGGCAGACAGGACATCCGCAACCAACCAAAGGAACACCCGTAGATGTTCCGCTACCGAGGACAATTATCTTCATATCAGGGAAGAATAGCAGATGGGCTAAACAGTGGCAAGGCGGTTCGTAACAACCTGTTTCATTCCTTCTGGCAAAAACCTTTTGTCCTACATCTCCAGGATCACCGGCAGCACCATTGGTCTCCGTTCAATGCTCTTCTTAAAAAACCTTTTAAGTGTCTGACGAACAATCTGGCGCAGCTCTTCACGATCAGATAGAAACTCAAGACTAAGCTCTTGAACTGCTTCTCTTACCATATCCTTGGCAGTCTGAAGATAAGCCTGGCTCTCATCCTCAAAGACAAAACCGCGTGATACTATTTCAGGTCCGTAGATCAATTCTCCCGTACTCTTGTTAAGTCCGATGATAACCAGAACCATCCCGTCTTCAGCAAGGTGCCGCCGATCCTTAAGAACTATCTCGCCAACATCACCGACACCTTTGCCATCAACAAACACCCTTCCGGTCTCGACCGTCTCCTCCATAAAGGCAGTTTCGTTGTAAAAACTGAATAGATCCCCGTTTGTACCGATAAGACAACGTTCTTCAGGGATTCCAACCTTCATGGCAAGTCTTCTGTGCAGCACCAGATGCCGGTATTCACCATGTATGGGGAGGAAAAAGCGGGGTCTGGTAATGTTCATCATCAGCTTAAGCTCTTCCTGGCTGGCATGGCCGGAGACATGAACCTCGGAGACCTTTTCGTGATAGACGTCAGCTCCACGACGGTAAAGATGGTTTATAAGCTCAGAGATGGTACGTTCATTCCCAGGGATATTCCGGGAGGAGAGGATGACGGTATCGCCCTTTTCAAGCTTGATCTGCTTGTGATCATCCATTGCAATGCGTGAAAGTGCCGAAAGTGGCTCCCCCTGACTGCCGGTTGTAATCATGCAAACCTGTTCACGCGGGATATATGGCAATTCCTTTATATCCATCAGCAGGTCATCATCGATACTCAGATAACCAAGCTGCCGCGCTATCCTTACATTGGCAATCATTGAACGGCCATTCAAAAGCACCTTGCGACCAGATGCGGCAGCAACATCTGCCACCTGTTGCACCCGATGGATATTGCTGGAAAATGCAGCAACGATGATCCTTCCCTTACATTTAGGGAACAGATCAGCCAGAGCCTCGCCAACATACCTTTCAGATATAGTGTAGCCTTCCCGCTCCACATTTGTAGAGTCGGACAAAAGAGCCAAAACCCCTTTGTCGCCATATCTAGCAAAGGTTGCAAGGTCTGTAACCTCTCCATCAACAGGGGTTTGATCCAGCTTGAAATCTCCGGTATGGATCACTACCCCTTCAGGTGTGCTGATAGCCAAGGCACAGCCATCAACTACAGAATGAGCTACCCTTATAAATTCAATCTCAAAGCAGCCTACAGTTACTATATCACGAGGCTGTACAGGGTTAAGGTCAGCGTCAATCTTGTGTTCCTGAAGTTTTCCTTCAAGGATACCCAGAGTAAGAGCAGTCGCATATATCGGGGCTGAAAACTCTCGAAGCAGAAAAGGCAGGGCTCCTATATGATCTTCATGGGCATGGGTTAGAAATATTCCCTTTAACTTGTCAGCCCTTTCCCTAAGCCAGCTAAAGTCTGGAATAACATAATCTACGCCTGGCATATCGGCATCAGGAAACATAAGGCCGGCATCCACCAGGACAAGATCGTTACCACATTCATATACCATGCAATTCATCCCTATTTCGCCCAGACCGCCCAGCGCAACTATCTTTAATGGTGAACCGTTCATGGCCTCATTCCTTTTTTTGTTCCAGAAGGGCTTCAATCTTCCTGTCGCAGCGGCTGATCCATTCCTGCCCTGGCTGCTGTAGCCAGACAGTGCCGTAAAATGCACTTCTAAGAGAACGATATGCAATCAGGGCACGTTCCGTATCACCTTTATGCTCAGCATTTTCCCCCATCGTCCAGATCCGTTTTGCAGAAAGCTCAACACGGGATGAGAATGGAAGGTACATCCTTATTGCCGATTCATAACCGGTAAGAGCAGGGATAAAAACACCTTTTTGATAAGCTTCTTCACCGGCCTGAAACTGAATCTTCTGACGCCACCAGGTATTAATGGCAATCAGGCTTAAACAAATCAGAAAAGTGGTGATAATCGTTGGAAGGCGGGACATCATTTACCCCTGAAAAAATTGAGGCAATACCGTAAGAATGGAACCGAGAAGGAGCATAGCTGCACCCAGAAGCGTCAGTATGGCCGGAAAGAGATTTTTGGGGAATGGAAAGCGATGCGCCATTGGAAACCCCCAGGCACAGGCAGCCAGCCCGGCAATCACCATCAACAGATACTGTGGGGCTTTCATTTGAAGCCGCTACTTATCACGTCTTTTACATGCTCCATCAGAAAAACCTCCGCCGCAGCCCTTTTCATCCCATCTGGAACGTTTACCGGAGGATGAATAATTATCTGCACAGAGCGACCCAAGTTAAGCCCCAGGCTACCTCCAGGATTTATGCTGAAACTACCCAGAATGGTTACCGGCACAACAGGGACTTCGGCTCTTGCTGCCAGCAGAAAGCCTCCCCTCCTAAACGGCAGCATCTGACCATTCCTGGTGCGTGTACCTTCAGGAAACAGTATAACGCTTCTCCCTTTTCTGATTATCTTTGACGCTTCATCAATGCTTTTCAGAGCCTTGCGGCCATCACCTCTGTCCAGCGGCAGGTATCCTCCACGTTTCATTGAGTAGCCAAAAACCGGAATTTTAAACAGCTCCTTTTTGGCAATCCAGGATAAATGACGAGGGAAATATCCCTGCATGGCCAGAATATCAAAATTGCTGGCATGATTGCTCATGACTATGATCGGGTCATCAGGCAGATTATCGGCACCGGTGACCGTTACGTTAATTCCGGCCATCTTTATTCCAAGACGCCCCCAAAAACGTGCAAAGTAACCATAACATTTAGGATTTATGAGTGTACAGATGATTGCACAAGCGGCAATTACAAAGGTCAGAGGGAAAAAAATTGCCATGTACAGCAAGCCACGAGCAAGCGCCACAGAGTTACTCCAAGATTAATAATTTTAATGACTCTAAAGGTTGCAACTGCTCTGGTGAATCAGCTCTTAAACTTCAATACTATCGCTAACCGTCAGTTCGCAGAGCCATTCGCAACACATTCTTCCCGTTTTCTCTGCAATAGCTGGTCTGGTCTGTCAAAGTACGTATAAAATGAACCCCCAGACCACCAATTTCACGCTCCATTATATCGCTGTCAGTATCAGGCTCAGGCAACGAAAGGAGATCAAACGGAGCGCCACTGTCAGAGATCTCAACAATAAACTGCCCTTTCTCGGTTCCAATCGAGATTGTCACATCACCATGAGTCTGAGGGTAAGCGTAGTGGCAAACATTTACAAAAGCCTCCTCAACAGCAATCAGCAGACCGAATTTCTTTTTTGCCTCAAGAGCAGAGTTGTCGGCACGTTCTTCCACAAAACTGACAACCATATCAAGATTCTCAATAAAAGCTGGAATATTCAATCTCTCAAATGACATGACTGTCAGGAAACGGAAGCCAGTGCTGATTCGACTGAACCATGTATCTGGAATATGGAACCAAATCCTGAAATATCAAAAACCTCTTTAACTGTTCCGATGATATTTGCAAAATGGAGCTGTCCATTCTTGCCTTTCAGAAGTTTGGCAGTAGCAAGCAGAGACCTGAGTCCAGCACTGCTTATGTAGTCAAGGTTCTGTAAATCAACAACAAAAAACAGCTCGCCATCATCAATCTGCTTTTTGAGGAGACGATCGAACTCCGGTGCAGTTACAGCATCCATCCTGCCTGTAATAGCTATTACGGTAGCTTTTTGTTCTTTTCTTGTCTGGATATCCATTGTTAACTCCTTTGATATATCTTCTGGCAATTAAAAAGCGTAACTAAATTTAAACCAGAGATTACGCCCCTCTGGCCTGTTGGCAGCTACGGTTTCAAACAGGTATTTCAGGCTGAAACTCAAATTTTTTACACTGTACTTAACCGCAGGTCCTACAGCAAAAACCCTTCCTTTGTTGCCGTCATTGAAAGCAACCTTATTTCCGTACTGTTCATCATCGGTTACCTGCTGATAGAAATAACCTGCCATACCGAGATTAAAATCGCCAAGTTTCTGACCTATTGCATAATCAAGGTGAAGTTCCTGACCTGAAAGGTAGTCCAGGTCGTTATTTTTTGTATTAAAGTCGTACATCAGCTTTCCTGAGACCTCAAATCCACTGTCAGTCAGCCAGGTAGCAGCAACAACAGGTTCAAAAGTCCAGTAGTTTCTTCCGGGATTAGCCAACCTGTTACTGTCGTAAGCGCCTGTGGGGAGAAAGAAGTCAACTCCTGTGGTAATATGCCAGTTAGTCCCGTGCCAGCCCAGGATGAACGGATCAATTATGATATCTCCAAGGCCAGTGCGGTGGTCAGCTCCGACTCCAGGTATTGTAACATCCATATAAACTATAGGTAAAAAGAGATGCATCGCCCATGAAGCGCCAAGTAGCTGTTTATCAGTGACATGAACTACCCTTAGCACCTCGGAAAACACATCCAGCTTGAAGCCAGGCATTATTTTGTTACCGTCGTTATCGTTCAGACGATCTGCAGAGTAGTAATCAATGTAGTTCAGCAGATAGGTGCCTGGAGGAGGGAGAGCGCCGGCCATAAAATCCTCAGCACCGTTTGGATAGGCTCCCCCGCCACCCTGGGTGGCTATTGCCGGAACGGTTACAGTTAATGACAACAGAAGCAACAACAGCACAAAGATTGAACGATTAAACATTTTTTCTCCTTTGCTCTCTAATATCTATCCTGTCAGGTAGTGACAGCGTCAAGTCACCCATATTTTGCCGCAGATCGAAATATAACGCATACTATCACGTTTTTAATAGCGATCTATGGATAAATCAACACTCTATTGATATACTAACGCGTACAGGTTGACCTACAGCCTGTTACCTTTATGAGATCACCAGGCTAATCCGGTGTATCAACTTAATTCAGGAAGGCCTTCGGGCATGCCAAGATTGCTATCATTTTTTGCAACAACAGCCCCCCTGCTCGCCATCACACAACTTTCGGCCATGGCTCAGTCCACTGTAGTTGATCCTCAACTGATCCATCAGATGCAGGAGACCCTCCGCCAGCAACAAGAACAACTGAAGCAGCAGGCCGAACAGATCAAGCAGCAATACCTGAAGCTGGATGCCCTGCAACAACAGATCAAGGTCATAATCACGAAATCCCCCTCTCATCCTGTTAAAAAAACAGCTAAAGATATCGAAAAAACGGTTAATTTAGCCTTACAGCTTCCCAAAACTGTTCCCGTTACTTCGGGTAACGACAAGATCAGGCTTTCCATCTCCGGTCAACTGGATCGAGCTCTCAATATTGCAGATGACGGCGGCGGCACCAGACTTTACCATGTTGACAACAACGCCAGCAACAGCCGGATCCGGTTTGTAGGTACAGCCAGAATAAGCGACGACCTACAGCTGGGAACCAGAATTGAATTGGCAATCAGCCCTGACAATTCAGGGTACGTCTCTCAGACCGACCAGGCTCCGGGAGATCATTTCAACCAGCGTTGGGCCGAAATTTCTCTACAGAGCAAGACTCTGGGCAAGTTGTCGCTAGGCAAGGGAGACACCGCCTCGAAAGGCACGGCATTTCAGGATATCTCCCTTACCGATCTGGTTCAATATTCCGGTATCCACGATATTGCCGGTGGCATGATGTTCCGTAAAAAAGGAGACTCTAACCCACTTACTACCATCCGGCTGAGGGATGCTTTTAAAAACATGGATGGATTGGGACGCCACTCGCGCCTGAGATACGACAGCCCCAGCCTTTTTGGCTTCACCCTCGCCGGCTCGCTTGCTTCGAATCAGCGCTCGGATCTGGCTCTATACTGGGGTGCGGAGGGGTACGGTTTCCGGACTGTCGGGGGAGCAGCAGTTGGCCATCCCCATATCAACGGCAGCGGCTTGCTCTATGATGGTTCCTTATCACTGCTGCACGTTGCCAGCGGCCTGAACCTTACGGTTTCCGGCGGAATGCAGGAACAGGATCTCGCAAAAGAGGCTACCAACCTGTATACCAAACTGGGCTGGATCGCCAGATTCACAAGCCTTGGCTACACCGCCTTTGGCATTGACTATACCAACTCAGCCAACACACCGGCCTCCGGTGACCGTGGGTATTCAATCGGAGGCGCCATCGTCCAGGCCTTTGAAAATTATGCAACTGAACTTTATCTCCAGCACCGGCTCTACTCCCTGAAACTGGCCAGCGGAGTACCGCTGGAAGATATACAGGTCAGCACCGTCGGGGTCAGGGTAAAGTTCTGAACACCTTTGAAGCTGTGTGATAGAAGGGTCTTTATGCATATCGAGCCAGAAAAGACTGTATCAGACCCCCAGGATCTGAAATTTACCCATTAATTCTGCGGAAGAACCTCAATTTTGTTCGTGAATTTCGTGTCTATCGTGGATAACTGCTTTTTCTAGGATCATAGCCATAATGGGCGCCGCAACTGAAGAAAACAGAGAGATATGCATTGAGGCAGGTATGAACAACCGTATCAGCAAACCGACCGATTTAGTATATATGCTACAGAAACTGATGCAATACATGAGGCAACCCTCATCGGAATGAGGGCTCCAATCTTTTCTTTACCGTGCGTCCAGGCCAAAGGCTCACGGCTGTTTTTTCTGTAAATTTAGAGCCAGAACGTTTAACAGTAGTGCGAAAATGCAAAACAGTCCGCAGATTACGAAGGCAACTTTGTACCCATGGAGTGACAGCAGACGATATGCCGCTGACTCGGCTCCACCGCCGTGAAGCGTTGCATCAGGCAAAATAAAGGTATATACCGCTGAAAAAAAGGCAACCCCCAGTGCCATGGATGACCTGACAAAGGTCTGCACTAGGCTGAAGATACTGCCTTGCATCTCCTTTGGTGTTGAATTTTTGATTCTGTCGTTATTGGGGGCGTTAAACAATCCAAACGCCAATCCGATCGCCAGGAGAAAAAGCCCCGGCGCCCAGGATCCGGGGCTGTCCATAAATGCGACGAACAGGAAACAGGCCACTGCTGCCAGCAGCATACCTAAAATGCAGAACCATAGCGAGTTAATCCTTCCGGCAACTGGGCCAATCAACATCAGCGGAATCGAGTAACAGAGCAACAGCAGGCCAACTTGATCCGCGCTGAACTGCTTGATGCCCGAGAGATAAAACGGCATCAGAAACGTATTGCCGGCCAAAAAGGCGTAGGCAATGGCTCCTGAGGCCAGCGACAGTACAAATACCGGTTGTTTGAAAACGATCAGATTGATCAATGGTGCCGGACTGCGCCGCTCAAACCAGATGAAGGTAGGTACCAGCAGACAGGCCAACAGTGCAGTAGCGATAATATACGGGGAGTTCCACCCCCACCGGTCGCTCATGCTAACCGCAAAAAGCAGGCAAAAAACAGCACTGAAACTGAGAGCAACGCCACCCAGGTCGAGACGGGGTCGTTTTATATGGGGAACCCGATCAGCGGGGATTTTTTTCCAGGCGATACACAGGGCTATAAAGCCGAGCGGTACGTTGATCATAAAGATTGCTGGCCAAGAGAACCATTCAGTGATGAAGCCGCCCAGCGGGGCTCCAGTGGTTGTTCCCAACGCTGCAGAGGTAGTGATAATACCAAAGGCTGCACCGGTCAGGTGTTTGGGAAAGTAGGCTGGAATCATGGCAAAGGCGGTTACAATCAACATTGAGCCACCGATCCCCTGCAGAAAGCGTGCAATTACTAGAAGCAGCAGACTTGGGGAGAGAGCGCACAGAGCAGACCCTAACGTAAAAACGACAATTCCCCATAGCAGGGTACGCTTCATCCCGTAAATATCCGCAATCTTGCCAAAAAACAGCAAGGTTGATCCCTGTACCAGCATATAAACCAGTACAACCCAGGAAACATCGGATATTGCCACCTTGAATGAAGTTGCCATGGCAGGCAACGAAACATTGACAATGGTACCATCAAGATAGGCCAGAAACACGGCAAAACCTATCAAAAACGACATGGTGCGGAGTGCCACCGGTTGACCCTGTGCAGCGGCTGTTTCCAGTTGGGTGTCACGCATCAATCAGTCCCCCGAATCGTTCATGACAATTACCTCCATAGCAGCACCAACCGTTATCAACGACCATTCGACCGGCGCAGAAAACCTTTTCAACCATGCTGATGTTCTGGCAGTCAACCAAAGTGATATCAGCAATATAACCTTCGCGCAGATACCCCCGGCCAGCAGCAGCTCGGGGATAGAGATCTGCCACACGGCCAGTCGCCATGGCAATACCGGCAGCCAGTTTCAGTTTTTTACGTTTCCATAGAAACTGGATCAGGGTCAGGATGCCATCCCACCTTCCTGCACCGTAATCAGTAGAGATAGTATCGGCGAGCCCTTCAACCATCAACGCCTCTGTGTTATCAATCAGATCCTGGCGCCAGGCATTCAGGGTGTCAAGGGTAGAAAGATCAATTATAACCCCTGAAGAACGCAGGATCCTGGCCCATTCAACGCATTCCTCACGATAGAAGCTGGGGTGATTGCTGTGTCCCGCAACAAAAGTCCTTAATGCAGGAGGGTACAGTTGAGCAAGCGCAGCAATCGTTGCTGCAGACGGAGCAGCATGGTGGAATACCACCGGCACACCGGTCTCAACCCCCAGTTGTGCAGCCTCAGCGTAGCCCTGTAGTGCAATGGCAAGCGGCTTTATTACTATATCTTCTACAACATCCAGGCAGGCCTCAAGCGGTACGATTTGATCAAGCGCCAGCACAACAAGCTGTTCTTTGAGTTTTTTTAATCTCTGTCCCCGTTCAGCATCCCTAGCCTGGTAGATCGTTTTCTTGATACTGCCTGCCTGGTCGCGATTCAGCTCAACACCGCAGAGCTGCCTTATGGCATTCGGTATCAGAAGATAGTCGCTGACACCACCCCCCAGGGTGGCTCCGCTACCCACCTCACCGATAACCACAGCCCCCTCCTCAAGCAGATGCTGTGCTGTAATCTCTCGGTGAAGCGGTTTAAACCCATTTCCGTCCAGCAGTTCTGCCGCTTTCAGCGCAGATGGAAGCTGGCATGTACCGGTACACAGATTGATCGGATGGCTTCCGGCAACAAGGGAGGTCTCTTCCAGTGTACCCAATCCACAGAGATTGATCAGGGTGGTTGTCCCCTGTTGCAGATGCCGGTCAAGGTTTTTCAACGCCTGCTGCAACGAAAGAGGCTTTGAACCGCTTGAAAAGAGTGGGCCAACCGTACACCCGTGGGTATGGGCATTTACAAGACCGGGGATAAGCAGCCCCTGCGAAGCTTCGTGCAGAACCATCCCTTCACGGTTCAGCAAGGTAGCCGGAGCGTCTCCATCGCCAAGGGCTTCAATCAGTCCATCCCTGATCAACAACCAACCTCTGGCAAGATGAGTCAGCCCATCCCCTGTTATAAGGCTCGTATTATGGATTAACTGCTCCATGCCGTTCCCTTCCTGTTTATCGCTTTCAAACCATTGTCATATCAAGTTCACCGGTCACGGCATAACGCACCATCTGGCGGGCGTTCATCACACCCAGTCCCAGTTTTTCTGCTGTCCGGCCAATACTCCAGTAGTCTTGACCATTGGCCATACAGGCGATATTGACAATGGCATCTATCCGAGGGGTAGGTATGCCGACCCTGCGACCGATTGAGGCGATGGTGACCAGACCGTAAGGGATATCCTCCGTGACATAGCGATGTTTAAGACTTTCCGGCGCCATCTGCACGTTATGAGCAGAGACCTGATACATCATATCGTAGGCGCTTTCACCTTTAACCTTATAGAGCACCTCCATCGTATCCATAAAGGAGTATGTCTCACGGCAAAGCAGGTTGGCGACTTCCATCCTCTCCTGATCAACTGCCTCCATGATTCGCCCGACTGAGGGGGTAATATCATAGTGAGAATTCCGGTACGGTCCCATCTGTTCGATTCGGCTCATATTCATCAAGGTAGAGATCGGGTGTATGATCAGACCTGGCGCATCAATACTTGTCTGAAGCACCCCCATGCTGGGTGAAAGCTGGGGATAAAGGTCGGTTAAAATCCATAATGCCTCGGCGGTACGTGCCGCAGGGAGGGTGGCAAAGGGCAGTTCTTCTTTGGCCGCCTTGATGTTTACATGCCCTAACCCCTTGGTCTTGGCTGCAAATATGAAGGAACTGGTCTCACCTATAAGAAAGTCATTCTGCCTGCCTGCCATTCGTAACATCTTGGCAAAGGCCAGTGTGCCAAACTTGCCAGGGTTGAATACAACTATCTGACCCTCCTCCCCCTGTTCGATAATAGCCTGCATGTATACTTCCTGAGCAAAGGCCGGAGTGACGACCATAACGACCTCTGCCCCCTTCAGGGCTGCCCCCAGATCGGTGGTCATCATAGCAGGCTTTGCAAAACCAACCGGCGCGCCGCTTGAGGTAACCCCTTCGACCATAATACCACCAAAGGCCATAAGCAGCTTTAGGTTATTGGCATGATCCGGCGTTGCCGCCAACCTGACTTCGTGTCCTGACAGTGTAAGATCGCCTGCCATTGCTATACCACCATGTCCAGCCCCAAGTATCGCCACTTTCATAATCAAACCTCGCTAAAGAATTAAAAGCTTTTCTTGTCCAGTATGCCACAGTTTGCAAATATTTGAAGTTAGAGAATCATTTTAATTGTGCCATGCCTTGTCAGGACTCCTTAAGTAAGGCCTGGCTACATCTGCAAAGATTATGGCTGCTTAGATGTATTAATCATTCATACATGCCATTACTGAATATGCTGGATATACATCTTATAATATCAATTGGTTAGCAAGCATTGCCTCTGGTTAAATCTATAACCTGCATATAAATTTAATACAGATTAATTTTTGTTTATATTTTGTGCGATACAATAAACTTAATGAAATAAGACTGTTAAGCTTATTTCAAGATTTATTTATGCTTTGGCATTGTAGTTGCTACTTGGTAAATCAGAAGATGAAGAAAGAGCTCTTAGAAAATAAAATAGCAAAAAGACAAAATCCAGCAATCAAGAGAAACCTTCATTCAACTAAAATAACCTTGCAAAGGAGAACGACCATGAAAACTACATCAACAGTAATAGCCACCGTAACCATGTTGCTTGCCAGCCTTACGACCGCCATAGCTTCCGGTGCAGCAGCAAACCATGTAGATACAAGCCTGACCTTTAACAGCGGTATACTGGTACTTGCATTTGCAGGATTTCTTGCCCTGGTAGTTGTAGCCCAGCTTGTGCCTGCTCTTATCAGCCTTTACGGGATGATCAAGAACGCTTCAGAAGAAGCCAAGAGCAAAGAGGCAGCTTCAAGCATACCTGAAAAGTAACTGAGAGCAACAAGGGCTGAATAAAAAACGGGGTGGCTACCAGATGGTAGACACCCCGTTTTTTTGGAGCAGCCCTTTGTTTTGTCAGAAATCTTTCTCTGAAGGTTGAACCGATAAAATCATGCAACAGAATCTATCAATGAAGAAAATTCGAGTACAGTTTTTGTTTTTACAAGTTTCTTTATTACTTTCGCAAACTCAGGCTCATCCATAGTTGAAAACACCGTCTTAACCTTCCCCAATACCTGTTGTTCACCGCAAAATATCCCCTGATAGCGACTCAAGAGTTCTGCGAGGTAATACTTGAACATAGCCAGTTTCTCAGCAGACTCAGGCTGTTCAACAACTCCACACCTAATCCTCTGAAACAGTAAAGGATCAGCAATTGCCCCACGCCCAAGCATAAGTCCGGCTGCCCCTGTCTGCTCAAGCAGACTAAGTCCCTGTGCCGCTGTCCTGACATCACCGTTGGCTATGACCGGCAATCCTGTTTCCTTTACTACTCTGGCAGTTATAAAATGATTTGCAGTTCCTGAATATTCTTGCAAGACTGTTCGTGGATGGAGGATCAGAAAATCAACCTTCGCAGACTCAAATAATGGCAGCAGCGAGAATACCTGCTCAGGATCATCATAGCCCGCACGCAATTTTATAGAAAAAGTACCGTTAATGGCATTACGCATTTCATGGATCAGCTCATGCAATAGCTCCGGTCTTTTAAGTATCCCCCCTCCAGTTAATCCACTGTTCATCCGTCCAAAAGGACAGCCCAGGTTGAGGTTGATATGTGTTGCGCCAGCATTCTCCGCTGTCCTTGCTGCAGCAACCAGAGACTCTGTAGCATGCCCGATTAGTTGCACAACCAGAGGGATTCCCAGCTCGGTCGAGCTTATCTCTTTAAGATCTGAAGAGGAAAGTGGTTTTCTGGTCTCTCCGCCAGCTACCCTCATAAATTCGGTAAACAGCGTATCCGGCTTAACCCAGGCAGCAAAAAGATCACGTAGACCCCTGTTTGTAAGGCCTTGCATAGGGGCAAGCATCAGCGGCAGAGAGTTGCATGACCAGGGAAATCTGTCTGATCGATTATTCTGACTCATCATGATCTATTGATACCGGAGATTATCACCCCTGCCCCATTATAAATATGCTTATAAGATGAAGTACAAGCGGGATGGTAATGATCCCTCCCAGAGTCCCTACAGCCACCATCGCAGCAGCCTGTTCAGGGCAGTTGTCGTATTTAAGGTTCAGCATGTATGACATGACAGGCCCCGGCATTGAAGCATTCAGGATAATGATCGCCTCCGAAGTCCTGAATCCGAGCAAGGCAAGAGGATCGAGCGACGGTTCAACCGGTGTCCAGCCAACCTTCCGCCACAAAAAAACCAGAGAAAATCCGAGCAAAGGCCCAACCAGCAATCTTGCAACACCTCCCTCAATACCTGCTTTAAGGG
The DNA here is from genome assembly GCA_002328035.1 of Geobacter sp. UBA2189. Lineage (GTDB taxonomy): Bacteria > Desulfobacterota > Desulfuromonadia > Geobacterales > Pseudopelobacteraceae > Trichlorobacter. The sequence continues at coordinate 16,007 of DCVL01000024.1, read as the reverse complement.
TTTCCATACGGATATCACTCATTGAATATCCCAGGTTTAGTATTAAAAGCGGGATTGCTGCGTATCCAAGGATATCCGTCAATTTACCTGCAAAGTGGATTGCTGGCTGCAGCAACTCGGGTAACTGCAGGCTTGCCACAGCCACACCGGCGATCATGGCATAAAGGGCTGGTATCTTTAAAAACTGTTTCAGTTCGGTCTGCCCACTAACCAAAAAAACTCCAACACTGTAAAGCACAAAGATGTTAGCCAGATGAAAGATTATTGATTTTGACAGCCCCTCATTACCAAACATTAGAAGCGCTATTGGGAGCGATATGTTGCCTGTGTTCATGAAGATGATCGGCAGAACAAAGCCATTGCGCTTCTCAGCTGCGCGGTGTTTAAGAAATATTGCTACAGGTGCCATCAGCAGGATCATTGAAAGGACAGATACAAACAGGAGTGAGAATTCTGAAATATCAAAGGAGCGCTTGTGAGTGGAAGAGAATATGAGTGAAGGAACAAGGAAATAATAGACCAGATTTGAAACACTTTTCTGGTTTATCTGTTGGCCAATATCCAGTTTTCCCAGCCAGAAACCCGCAAACGCAATTGCAAAGGAGGGAATTACTGAACTGAATATAAGAAAGGTTTGTCCTGAAAACATCATTAACCCTGTTTCAGCTATTGAAGATATATCGATTTATCATAAAAAGGACGATAACAAAGGAGATAATTGAGAGCAATGAGGACGAAAACGCCAGTGAATTAGAGCGGTTCGCAACATATTTCTCAATGTGCGGACATATAATTGAAATGCCTGACGGAAGCACCGACGCAATGAGCAAAATTGCCTCGGTAGTACGAAGATCCAGATATTTCAGAAGGTCATACCCTTTATCAACACCAAAAACACCTGTTATACGAAGGATAAATACCAGACCCACTGCTGTAGCAGGAAACCAGACCATCCTGAGCAAAGCTACTGGAGACCAGGCAGCCCCTCCGGCTGTACGTAGGCAGTACAGTGCATATCCGTGACTCATCAGAAGTATCGGAATAGCACCCGAAGCCATCATCCCTATCCCCTTTTCAACGAGCCATATAAGCTCGAGAAACCGCAGAGGAAACACAATATCGAGGGACTCTAGAATTAGTGAAAGTATTACTGCATATAGAGCCGGCATCTTAAGGAAAGCCAAAAGCTGTGAAGGTTGGCCGCTTATTCTCATACCCCAGGTATAAAGCATAAAAGTGGATGCAAGGTGAAAAAAGGTGGCCTTTGATAACCCCTGGGTTCCAAAAAGAAGATATGAGATAGGGAGCAGGAGCGTGCCTGTACTACCAAAGATCATTGGGATATAGGCTGCCACAGTCACTTCATTTTCTCGCCTTACCCACCAGCGCGCCAATGGGTAATAGCAAACGATCAGAAAGACAGAAGCAAGCATTATCAGAACTATTTCGGAAAATGTAGGGGTATTTCTATTAAGGGCTGTAAAGAGAAGGCATGGGATAAATATCTTGTCATTAAGCATTGTAAGGTTTTTTTGCTGAGTCCCCCCCTCCCATCGTGCCAGGACAACACCAGCCATTACAATGAATACGGCAATGGCAAGCATCCGCAGGGAAAGTATATCTGCCGCCGCCAAACCAGAGCCAACAAGCATAAAAGAACCCATTATCCGACTACCTCACAACCGTTGAAACAGAGAGAAGTTGAAGTGGAATATGTATGCCAAGGCGGTCTGCAGTAGAAAGCTGAATGACCATAGATAACTGCGGAACGGTTCGTACCGGAATATACGCAGGATTCTTGCCTGCAAGGACAAGAAGAGCGTTCTCCGCAGCAAGAGTACCTAATGTCTTGTAGTCAGGCCCTAGCGAGATAAGTGCCCCATCCTCCTTGACCATCTGCGGTATTACAACAATGCTGGGTATCCGGTGCTTGTTGAGTATCCCGACTATCCTGCCTGCATTGGCCTTAACAAAGGAGTCTGAAGGAAAGATAACGGCATCAGGCCGAGCATCTATAACCTTTTTCATCGTTGACGCTATACCTTCAACCCCCTTTATAGGAAAATCAAGCGTATGGAAACCAAAGCGCCGCTCCTGCTTTCTTATATCGGCCAATTGGTAAAGGGGAGCCGGATCATGACTTGAATAGACAAACCCCAGCTTACGGATATTCATCAAGGTGTTAAGCGTTCTGAATGCACTCTCCATCTGCACCAGATTGGATGCGCCTGTTGCTCGCCCACCGGGACAATCCATACTTTCAGCTATTCCTGCTTCCACCGGTCGCTGCACTATGTTGAAGATAATAGGCAGATCAGATTTTTTAGCCAGTGCAGTCTGCGTTATGATTGTGCCAAAGGTGTATACAAGACGGAATCTTTTGCTATCAAGTGAGGACAGTATGGAATCAAGCTTTTGATTATTCTGGTCAGCATCAAAGGCTCTTATGACGACATCATACTCCTTTGATTCCGCAAGCCTCTCCCTGAACCCTTTTTCAGCATCTGTTTCTCCCCTCCAGAGAACCATTGCAACTTCAACCCGCTCTCTGCACTCGGCAAGTATCGGAAACAAAAACAAAAAAAAGCAGAACAGCAGGCGGATAATCACGGCTGTTTTCCAAGATATCGAAGAGCTAGCATTGTAATATCGTCTGATTGCGGCGCACCATTGGCAAAGTTCTGAACTTCATCCCTTATGGAGTGGATTATCTCTTCTGCTGTTCGTGATGCAGAACTGTTGACGCAATTAATCAGCCTTCTTTCACCATATTCCTCCAACTCGTGGTTTACCGCTTCATTTACACCATCGGTGTAAAGCAGGAACAGTTCGCCAGGTTCCAGGCTGATGAACTCTGTCCTGTATGTTATGTCTGGCATGGGTCCCAAAACAAATCCGGGAGAGAAGGGGTGCTGCACAGCAGTTCCATCGATTTTCTGGATAACCGGCGGCAGATGTCCGGCATTGGCACAGGCCATCTCACCAGTCTCAGTATCCAGGATAGCGCAAAACACAGTGACAAACATTGAGGTCTTATTATCCAGCGCCAGGATTGAATTCACCCTCTCCAGAACCTTTGACGGGTCAGCATCCCTCATCGCCTCGCTTTTTATAAGGGTCTTGGCAACCATCATGTAGAGCGCTGCCGGAACTCCCTTATCGGAGACATCCCCTATAACAAGACAGAGATGTCGTTCGTCAAGAAAGAAGAAGTCATAGAAGTCTCCTCCAACCTCCTTTGCAGGGTTCATCAGGGCATACAGATCTATCTCGTTCCTTTCAGGAAATGGTGGAAATATTCGAGGCAGCAAAGATTCCTGAATATCCGTGGCCAACCTCAACTCGCTCTGAATCTTCTCTTTTGAAGCGGTGGTTTCGGTCAAATCATGTATATATCGGGACAGATCCCCCGCCATCCGGTTAAATGTCTCTCCAAGCTGTTGTATCTCATCACCGCTCTGCACATGGAGACGATGTTCCAGATTGCCGTTACCTATAACCCTTGCCCCTTCTTCAAGCGCCAGAATCGGAGCGGTTATCTGCTGTGCTATCCTGCGGGAAACAATGGTAACCATTGCAAGCATTGCCAGAAATACCAGAACCATAATCGACAAAGCTGTAGCTATATGCCTGTAAACCTGACTGCCAACCTCTTCCGCCTGGGTTTTAAGAGCGAGCTCTGTGGGACGAATTGGTGCATATACAGCCTCAACCGGCAGTGCAAAAAGCACCGACCATCCTGTTGTGCTGATAGGCGCATATGCGACAAAGCTGTCCTGCTTGTTTAACACACCTCTTATAATCCCTGGAGTTCCTGATACCAGACTTTTGTCCAGCAATGGAAGAGCCTTCTCATCGTCAAAAGAAAAAAGCTCGCCGGTCTGCCTATCTTTCCAGTTATTGCTGTCAGTTACAAGGCCTTCGCGAGCAATGACTCTGCGATCCTTTGAAATAAGATAGGCCTTGCCCTGACCATTAATCCGCATCTTGATGATTCTGTCCTGGATAGTCGTCAGGGGCACATTAAGTCCAATAACCGCCACGACCTTATTATTTTTCATAACTGGGGCAGAACAGTTTACCCTGAGGTTTCTCGCAATAACCCCCACGTAAGGGTCGCTCCAGCCAAGGGTTCCTGTCTTTAAGGCTCTTAAAAACCAGTCACGACCCCGTACATCGTAGGTGGGATCGATGTTCGCAGACCAGGGAAAGCGCCGAAAAAGCCCCTGAGGTGTGGCAATATTACAGTCATTTATATTCGGATTGCTCTTAAGCACAGATGTCATCAAATCATCCATAGATGATGAGAACTGCAGTTCCTGTTTAACTGTTGCAGGTATTACATTGGAAGGGATCTGCCAGACTGAAGCTGATTTAGGGTCAGATGGGGGTTCTGATTTTGAGTGAGAACGTTTGCGTGGATATGCCGAAGGATTTTTCCAAATCCTCTGAGCGCTGTCTACCAGTATCACAAGGTCGTTTTCCACATCCTTAAACTGTGCATCTATCAGCGCAGCCTGATCTACGGTAGCATTAAGCAGACCTTCCTGTGTCAGTGACTCCAGAGCTCCCTTGCTGATCTTCAGCAGATCATGGCTGAGCTCGGAGGTTCCCCTGAGCGATGATTTGGCGAGTCTGCTCATACCCCAGAAGGATACAAGTCCGAAACCCAAGAGCGAAAACAGCGCGGTACCCATCAAAGCGTAGAGGAGACGGGTCTTTATAGTTTTAGGATATAATCTTTTAAATAACATATTCAGCCTGCCATTTTCTGGGATAGGTAACAGGATATAGCTGCCTTCATACTTATGGCAGATGCCTTGCCTGTGCCTGCCAGGCCGTAAGCGGTTCCATGATCAACTGATGTGCGGATAATAGGCAGCCCAAGTGTAATATTTATTCCATCCTCAAAATGACGCATTTTAAGCGGAATTAATCCCTGATCATGATACATGGCAACCACAGCATCGTACGGGGCAGGTTCCTGCACTGCAAAGTGGAAGAAGGTATCTGCCGAGAATGGACCATGAACATCCATTCCCTCGACCCTTGCAGCTTCTATGGCAGGAATGATCGCTTCGGCTTCTTCATTTCCGAACATCCCCCCCTCGCCACAGTGGGGGTTTAAGCCCAAAACGGCAATTCTGGGGGTTTTCTTTCCGCAAAGTGGGACAACCCCTTTTGCGGTAACCCTTATAGTTTTCAGCACCCGTTCCGTTGTTATAAGCACTGGAAGAGATGAAATTGCTTCATGTATGGTAACAAGGGCTACCCGCAGAACATCTCCGGCAAGCATCATAACAAAATCATCACAATGACAGATCTCTGCAAGCAGTTCAGTGTGCCCCGGGTAATGGTGCCCTGCCTTGTACATGGCATCCTTACAGATGGGCGCGGTCGCCATCAAGGCCACTTCACCAGACAGACATAACTCTGCAGCACGACAGATGTACCGGTAAACGGCATCTCCGGCAAGCAGAGATGGTTTTCCGTAAGTGATATCAGCCTCTCCCAGTTTTGAAACCTCGATCAATGGTATCGTTGAATCAGGCAGATTAACGGCTTCTGCGGGTGAAGTAATGCTTACAATCTCCAGCCTGCTATCATAAACCGCCAGAGCCCGCTCCATAGCCCTTTTATCTCCCAGCACAACAGGGACACAGAGTGACCTGATCGCCGGATCATCGAGTGCGGCGACAATAATCTCTGGACCTATGCCTGAAGGATCTCCCATGGTAATAGCAACAACCGGCCTGTTCATCCGTTACCTCATCTCTATTAATTCAGTTCAACCCAAACAACTGACGGGCAAGCAGTTCCAGGGTATGAACAACCTCCACCTTTGAACCATGCTGTTTCAGACCATCGTCAAGCTGCATCATACATCCCGGACATCCGGTTGCAACGGCATCCGCGCCTGTTGCGATAATAGCGTTACTTTTTGAATCATTTATATCCATCGATGCGCCATAGTGATAGACGTTAAAAGTCCCGCCAAGACCGCAACAACGGTCTGCACCTTCCATTTCAACCAACTCCAGGCCAGGGGTTGCGGAAATAAGACTTCGTGGCTGTGCCGAGAGCTTGCGTGTACGTAAATGGCATGGGTCATGGTAGGTAATCTTGCCGCTTGCCCCTGCACCCGTCTCTGACGGATCAAGCCCCAGCTTGAACAGTAATTGAGAGGCATCAACAGCCTTTTCAGCAAGCCTGTCAAGCCTTTCCCTCAGTTCAGGATTCCGTTTTCCAACCACCAACGGATAGAGACGATGCAGCGCTCCGCCGCATGTAGCGCAGGCAGTGACTACATAATCCGCATCATACCTCTCCAGAGCCTCAAGGTTCCTCTCCGCTAGTTCCCTTACGGTTTCAATGTCTCCGCCAGACATGCCAGGCAAGCCGCAACATTGCTGATCCTTTGGAATAATTATAGTGCAGCCGAGGTGTTGAAACAGCTTCACAGCGGCAACCCCCACCCTGGGATATGCAAAGTTTATCATGCAGCCGACAAAGAAGATTATCCGAGGTTTATCCGGCTGCCCCTGTATCACCTCGGGGTATTGCTCCATAAAACTCTTCTTTGCAATTTTAGGGATATAACGCTTGTCAGATATGAACGGTAAAGGAAAACGGAGCCTTAACCCGGAATTTTCCGGCACCTTTTTGAAAAACAGGGGCCCCAGAAGAGAGGCTACCTTTGCTCCCATTTTCATCCTTGTTCGGTTTTGAATTACCTGTTCAACCGCTTTGTGAAAAGTTGTCAAACCCCGCTTTTTGGCCAATGCTTCGCGCGCTGCAATTACGATCTCGTCAGTAGGCACATCATTAGGGCAACGATCAACGCAACTTCCGCACAAAAGGCACTTTGACATCGCCGAATAGGTTTGATCATCCAGATTAATATCATTCTTTAGAAGGTGCTGTATAAGAGCCAGCTTACCCCTGGCAGTTGCAGGCTCACGCCCGAAGGTATTGAAAGCTGGGCAGTTGGAACGGCAGGTTCCGCACTTTACGCACTTTTTCAACTCTTCTTCTATTCTCTTTAAAACACCTTCACTTGTCTGTTCAGACATCTTAAACCCTCTTTTGAGATAAAAAACCGGATTATCAGTATCACCTTCAATATTCTTACTTGTGCATTGTAGACAAACAAAAGTAGAGAAAACAACCTGTAGTTTCTCATCCCATGTTTATTCTGCTTGCAGCAGAGGATATTCAAACTTCCCCTTTTACCCTTCCTGATGCTATATCCTGCAATAGTTTTACAAGTTCCTCTTCATGCATCGCAGAACAGATCATCGGCATAATCAGGTTCTGATAAACGAAGAAAACTGATACCTTATCCCCCTTATATCACCATATTGCCATTTTATCAGCCTGATATTCTTTATAACATTTTTCAAAGCCCTGTTAACCATGCTGTTTATTCATACGAAAACAACATGTTACCACACCAAAGCAGTAGACTTGCAGAGATCTTTCTGATAGATCTGCATGGCTTTAATTACAGGAAAGGAAGGAATTGTAATGGGCAAGACCATAGCCGAGAAGATTTTTGCAGCCCACCTTTTAGATGAGCCTTTTAGCGGAACCAGAGTATTAAAGCTGGACGTTGTGCTCTGCCACGAAATAACAACACCGATAGCCATTGACGATCTGATCGAACGGAAGAAGGACAGGGTCTTTGATCCCGCAAAAATAAAAGCGGTTATTGACCACGTCACACCTGCCAAGGACTCTAAGACTGCAACCCAGGGCAAGATTCTCCGCGACTGGGCGCATCGTCATGGAATCAAGGACTTTTTTGATATCGGCGCAAACGGGGTCTGTCATGCGCTATTTCCTGAAAAAGGCTTTATACGCCCGGGTAACACCGTGATAATGGGTGATTCTCACACCTGTACCCACGGAGCCTTCGGGGCATTTGCCGCCGGGGTGGGCACCACAGATCTGGAAGTAGGGATCCTGAAGGGGGTCTGTGCCTTCCGCGAACCAAAAACGATTCGCTTTAACATCAACGGACAATTCCCCAAGGGAGTCTATGCCAAGGATCTTATACTTGCCATTATCGGGAAAATAGGGGTTAACGGGGCTACTGACAGGGTAATTGAGTTTTGCGGCAGTACCGTAGATTCCTTGACCATGGAATCCAGAATGACTCTCTGTAATATGGCTGTTGAGGCTGGTGGAACTTCAGGGATCTGCATGCCAGATATAACTACCGTTGAATATCTATGGCCATTTATTGCTTCTGAGTTCGCGTCTAAAGAGGCTGCACTTGCAGAATACAGAAAGTGGTCTTCTGATGATGATGCAGTTTATGATCAGGTTATAGAGATTGATGCAACAGCGCTGGTGCCGGTTTCCACATTTGGCTACAAACCGGATCAGGTGAAGCCTGCCGCAGAGTTTAATGATACAAAGGTTGATCAGATTTACCTCGGATCCTGTACAAATGGCCGCCTTGAGGATCTCAGGATTGCCGCCGGAATACTAAAAGGCAAGAAATTGGCTGAAAACGTGCGCGGCATACTCTCTCCTGCAACACCCAAAATATATCGTGATGCAATGAAAGAGGGACTGATCGATATATTCCTTGATGCCGGTTTCTGTGTTACCAACTCAACCTGCGGAGCCTGTCTTGGTATGAGCAACGGGGTTCTGGCCGATGGAGAGGTATGCGCTTCAACAACCAACCGTAATTTTAACGGTAGGATGGGCAAAGGCGGAACGGTACACCTGATGTCACCGGCTACAGCAGCGGCTACCGCTATTGAGGGCAAGATTGCCGATCCAAGAAAATATCTGTAAGGACAACTTTTGAGATAAGGAGCAACTCTATGAAAACCTTCGGAGGGCCGGTTCTTTTTTTAGATCGCGCCGATATAAATACAGATGAAATTATACCTGCCAAGTATCTGACGGAGATAACAAAACAGGATCTGAAACCCTACATACTTGAGGATCTTAAGCTGGATGGATTTGATCCTAAAAGCGAAAAAACCCGTAAAGCGCGTGTTGTTGTCTCTCGTGAGAATTTTGGTTGCGGTTCCTCTAGGGAACATGCCCCCTGGGTCTTCGAGGTAAATGATATTACGGCTGTTGTGGCTGAATCGTTTGCAAGAATATTCCGTCAGAACATGTTTAACTGCGGCATGGCTGCGATTGAGCTTTCCAGGTCTCAGATGGATGTCATCTTCTCTTACGCAAATAACAATGATGTAACTATGTCTATTGATATTCAGGCACAGTCGCTGACAATCTCTGCAAAAGATAGACATGATACCTTCAACTTTGAGCTATCCCCTTTTGACAAGGCGCTGGTTCTGGCAGGAGGATGGGTGGATTACGCTGATACCAAGTATTGATTTTTAAAGGTTCTACTGCCATAATAACCGGCAGTTGTTATAACAGGAGGCTTTATGTTTGGATTCAGCATGCCGGCTTTGATTATTATACTCTTGATTGTTCTTGTTATTTTTGGCGCAGGTAAGCTACCTGAAATAGGTTCTGCACTCGGCAAGAGCATCAAAAACTTCAAGAATGCCTCAGATGGTAAAGATGAAATTGAAATAAAACCCAAAAAGGATGATGACTCAAAGGCTTGATAAACATGTAAATCATATTTGGCATTACATTTAGAAAGTCGGCTTCAATGTCGGCTTTCTTTTTTTCAGCAAAACTCCTGCTCCATCAAAGCAAAAATTCCTGTCCGACAATAAATTTCTTTTAAAACAGTAATCCACTTTTAGGACGCACTACAAGCAAAGCACTGATATTATTAATATAAAAATAAATACTATTTGGAGAGAACGGTTAAATTTATTGGCATGACAGTTGCTCTTAAAGAATCAACAAGAAAAAAGGAGAGACCGCCATGTCAAGCAAACAACAAACAAACAGAAAATCAGAAGAAATGAAACATACAACTCTATCAGTTGACGAACTTCATAAAAAGTCACGCGGCGGATTGTGGGGGATACTATTCTATCTGGTGGCAAGTATAATTGCATACCATTTCAGGGATCTTAGCCTGGCAAGCGTGGTTTCAGCGGAGACGATGCAGATGCTTGGACCTGTTCCACCTCTCTTTATGGCAAATATAGTATTGTGGATATCCACATGCAGCGCCCTGGTAATAATATCCGGTCGGCTTTACCATTCCACAGAACCTTCCAGCACTATATCTCATCTGGGCTTTAGAATCGGGTTTTATATACTGTTCTTTGTGGTAGGAGGACTTGGGCAGGCTATCAATGTTCTCTTTATTTCCGGCCTCGTTGTTATGGCTTTACAGCATTACAACGTATTCCATTACTTTAGCAACGCAATAGAAAATGATTTTACTGCCTATAGTCGGCTACAGAAAAATAATATGTAGCGAGGTTCTAAAAACTTCCCGATTTTAACTATCAATCAATTAACAGCCGACTTCCCTGTCGGCTGTTTCTTTTTGCAAGCTCATTATCAATAAGGTTTAAAACCTCAAGCTTTCGCCGTGACCAGTCAGGCGCAACCAGCTGGCTGCCACCATCCCCCATAAGACGATGTATCATAATCTGAGGCTCGATAAGCTCCAGAACATCGGCCACGAGCTCCACATATTCGGAGCGTTCCATAAGCCTGAGGTTATCTGAAAGGTAATCCTGCTCAAGAATGCTCCCTCTTATTACATGGAGATGATGCAGTTTGACTCCATCAACCCCCAAACGGTTAAGCTCAAGAACTGACTGCATCATGTCTTCACGGGTTTCGCCCTGCAAACCCAGAATAAGGTGAAGACAGACCCTGATACCCTTATCCTTGCATCGTTTCACCGCATCTACAAGACAGGCATGATTATGTCCCCTGTTTATATTTGCGAGCGTACTGTCATGCATTGTCTGCATCCCTATCTCAAGCCACAGATATGTGCGTTTGTGAAGTTCTGCCAGCAGCTCAAGAACCGGTTCAGGGAGGCAGTCTGGTCGCGTGCCTACTATCAGGCCAACAATATCAGGATCCTGCAGAGGAAGTTCATATATCGTTTTAAGCAGGGCAGGAGGGGCATATGTATTACTGAAGGCCTGAAAGTAGGCAAGAAAACGTTCAGCACGAAATTTACCGCGAAGATACTCCTTACTCTGCTCCAACTGTTGGTTTATTGCCAGTCCTGTCTGCACGCCAACAGCGGCAGAACCACGTTCAGTGCAGAAAGTACAGCCTCCTGTACCGACATTGCCATCACGATTAGGACAGCTGAACCCTGCATCAAGTGATACCCTCTGCACACGGCAACCAAAGCGGAGGCGCAGTTCATCATTAAATGTCTTATAGCGTTTATTTTCAGCCATCTTTTTGATACCAAAACCTGATTCGGTCTTTTTCAGCTTCAATTTGTCAATTACCAGCCCTATCAGCTATCCATTTAGCAATCTATGATTATTTACATTCTTTTACTTGGCTTGCAACTTATAAGTCGCTATAATCGCCTCATTTTATAAATGGTCATATGAAAGGATCATTATTTTGATGAGTAGAAAAATGTTGATAAATGTACTCCATCCAGAGGAGGCACGGATAGCCATAGTTCAGGATGGACGCTTGATGGATCTTAACATAGAGATAAGCGGCAAAGAACAGACCAAAGGCAATATTTATAAAGGTGTTGTTGTCAGGGTTGAACCTGGCCTTCAGGCGGCCTTTGTTGATATCGGCCTTAAAAAACCAGGGTTTATTCAGATGGGGGATCTTCATCCAGACAGCTGGCAATGGCGTGAAGAACTGCCTGAGGAAGAGCGGAAGCGAAGGCCCAGAATACAGGAAATTCTGAGACGGGGACAGGAAATTCTTGTTCAGGTAGAAAAGGATGCCCGAGATATGAAAGGAGCTGCACTAACCAGCTACCTGTCACTACCTGGACGCTATATGGTGCTCATGCCTGGAGACAATGCAACAGGCGTCTCGCGCAAGATAGAAGACAACGCCATTCGCAAGGAACTGAAGGCAATGGTAGCACAGCTTGAGGTACCCAAGGGCTACGGATACATCATCAGAACTGAAGCGGTTGGAAGAAGCTTTGATGAGTTAAAAAAGGACATGGAATATCTGATTGGAGTTTATGACCGTATAAAACAACAGGCTGAAAACATAAAGGGAGCCGGTGAGGTTTACCAGGATGCCGCTGTTATAATAAGAACAATTCGTGACTATTTTTCTAACGACATAGACGAGGTTCTTGTTGATGACAAAGCCGCATGGCACCAGGCCATTGATTTCTTTAAAGAGATTATGCCCGGATGTGAGAACAGGGTCAAACTGCATCGTGAAAAACGCCCAATATTCTCAAAATATCAACTGGAAGAGCAGATCGATCAGCTATACGAAAAACGGGTTCCCCTACCTTCTGGCGGTTCACTTGTAATTGAGCCTACAGAGGCTCTGGTTTCTATTGATGTAAACTCCGGCAAGTCAAGCGGTGAAAGGGGAATTGAGGACACCGCCTTCAAGACAAATATCGAAGCTGCAAACGAAGTTGCCAGACAACTCCGCCTGCGAGATCTGGGCGGGCTTGTTGTGATTGACTTTATTGATATGCGTGATCTCAAGCATAACAAGGAAGTAGAAATGGCCCTTAAAGAGGCGCTTAAAATGGATAAGGCCAGGGTCAATCTGGGCAGGATATCCCAGTTTGGGATAATGGAGATGTCCAGACAGCGTATTGCAAAAAACATAAATGATGCAATTCATCTGGAGTGCCCTCACTGTGAAGGAAGAGGCAGGGTTAAATCTGTAGAAGCTATGGCTCTTTCATTTTTAAGGAAAGTTCATGCCTCAGCAGCCAAAGGACAACTTGCTGAAGTGCGAGGGAACCTCCCCCTTGAGGTTGCGTATTATCTTCTTAACCGTAAAAAGCGTGAACTCGCCCAGATTGAAAACGATTACGATATAGTTGTAACAGTAAAAGGCAAACCTTCTTTTCTGCTTAATCAGTTAGAGCTTGAACTGATTAAGAGAGAAAAAGCTGTTGCAGAGGAATCAGTTGCTCAGGAACTGCCTGCGAATGAATCGCTTGTTATCCAAAAAGAGGAAACAGCTCCCGAGGTTGTTGCAGCGGAAGAAGGGGCTGCAAAGAAAAAACGTAAACGCCGTCGCAAAAAGAAACCTGCTACTGAAAATTCTGAAACGCTGGTTTCTGAAGAGGCCATACCGGCAGACCTTCCTTCTGTAGAAATTCTAGAGCAAACAACTGATGAACCTTCAACAGTTACTGAGACAGATGTTGTTCTACAGGTTATCACTCCCAGAAAAAGACCCCGTCGTTCACGTTCAAAGATGAAGGAAAAGCCTGTAACTACAGCCACTGATTCTGAAATTGTTGAAGATACATTGAATGATTCAGTTGTTGCTTCACCCGAAGAAACCGAAACGTCGGATCTGAAAGCAAAAAAAACTGCACGCCCTTCCAGAAACCGGATAAAGGCAAGGAAACAGGAAGAAGTAGCCTCCAAGCCTGAACTTAGTGACACCAATCCTCCGGCATCTAAAAAACGGAACAGCCTACCTCAAAAAACTGAAGCAACTACAGAAACCGCAGTGCTTGCGACAGCAACAGAATCTCAGCCAGCTATCGAGAATCTCGAGAAAAAAGCACCTGCAAGAAGAAGTCGCCCAAGAAAATCGAAGGCAGTGCCTGGCAAAGAAGAATAGCTTGACGGGTTAACTGCTGTAGGCTATTTCTTGTCGTTAAACCGTTTCTATGGAATGTAATCGAAAGGTAAACAGTTAATAATGGAAGAACTAAGCGAACTGCTTCTTCAACGTCGCAGGAAAGTGAATGAACTCTGGGCCGCCGGAATAAACCCATATCCTAATGATTTTCAACCAACCCATACATCTGCAGATATTTATGACCTTTATGGTTCAATAGAGCAAATTGATGCCCAGGATCAGGATTTCGTTATCGGGGGACGGATCATCGCCCGCCGTTCATTTGGAAAGGCAGCCTTTGTTCAACTACAGGATCGCAAAGGTAAGATTCAGCTTTATCTGCGTAAAGACGACCTGGGTGATGAACTGTTTACCCAGTTTGAATCCTTTGATATCGGAGATATCATAGGTGCCAGCGGATTCCCGTTTCGCACCAAGACGGGAGAGCTTTCCATACACCTTCGCACTGTTCGTCTGCTGGTAAAATCCCTCCTGCCACTGCCGGAAAAGTTCCACGGTCTGACTGATGTTGAAACACGGTACCGTCAGCGTTACCTTGATCTAATTGTAAACCCGGAGGTTAAGGAGATATTTATAAAGCGTTCACGGATAGTCAATCTAATCCGAAACTTTATGACCTCCAGGGACTTCCTTGAAGTGGAAACCCCGATGATGCATCAGATCCCTGGCGGAGCAACGGCACGTCCCTTTGTTACACATCATAACGCCCTTGATATGGAACTGTATTTGAGAATAGCCCCTGAGCTCTATCTGAAACGTCTTGTTGTAGGTGGATTTGAAAGGGTCTTTGAGATCAATCGGAACTTTCGTAATGAAGGTATTTCTGTTCGTCATAACCCTGAATTTACCATGATGGAATTTTATCAGGCCTTTGCCACATATGAAAACCTTATGGATTTTACGGAAGAGCTGTTTTGTCACATTGCTGAACAGCTTCTGGGAACCCTTGATTTTACCTATCAGGGGCTTGAGATAAGTTTTCAGCGTCCCTGGCGCCGCCTCACCGTAAAAGATGCGATCATTGAATACGGTGACATTGATGCCAGAAAACTGGACGATCACGATCTGGCGCTTGCATATGCCCGCAGCATCGGTCTGGATCTGCCGGATGATATTGGATACGGCAAGCTGTTAATGGAGATCTTTGAGGAGGTAGCTGAACACAAGCTTATACAGCCAACCTTTGTTACTGCATATCCTACCGAAGTTTCCCCCTTGTCTCGCAAGAACGATCACAACCCTGAAATAGTTGATCGTTTTGAGCTTATGATTGGTGGGCGGGAGATAGCGAATGCCTTCTCCGAGCTCAATGACCCGATTGATCAGAAGGAACGATTCCTTGCCCAGGTGGCAGAAAAAGATAAAGGGGATGAAGAGGCACACTACATGGATGAAGACTATGTAAGGGCTCTGGAGTACGGCCTCCCTCCTGCTGCCGGAGAGGGAATAGGTATTGACCGGCTTGTAATGCTGCTTACAGACTCCGCTTCCATAAGGGACGTGATCCTCTTTCCGCAACTCCGTAAAGAGGCAAAGTAAACCTTGTCAATGCCGTTTGAACTGAAGATTGGACTTCGCTATTTAAAGGCCAAGCGGAAGTCTACCTTTATATCCATCATCACCTTCATATCAACCGCAGGGGTTACCCTGGGTGTTATGGCTCTGATTATAGTGCTGGCAGTGATGACCGGTTTTGAAAGAGATCTCAAGGAAAAGATACTTGGCACCAACGCTCATCTTGTGGTCATACGCAGCGGTGCGCCGATGGAAAACTATCAGGAGATTATGGGGAGATTGAACCGCCTGCCAGGGGTTCAGGCGGCAACTCCGTTTATCTATAATCAGGTTATGCTTTCAACCGGACGCAACGTCTCGGGTGTTGTGCTTAGAGGCATTGATCCTGTTTCGGATCAAAAGGTTACAAGGTTATCCCGCACAATTGTACAGGGTAGCATGGAAAAACTTGATCCAGACATGATTGAAAATCCGGAGCCAGGAATACTAATTGGCCGCGAGTTAGCAAAACACCTGAATCTGTTTTTAGGTGACCGGATAAATGTCGTATCCCCCACAGGCACAATCACACCTATGGGTATGATGCCAAAATTGAAGCCTTTCAGGGTAGCCGGAATTTTTAACACTGGAATGTTTGAATACGATTCAACCCTGGCCTACATAAGTATCTCCCAGGCACAGAAATTTTTTGATCTTGGCAATTCCGTTACAGGGATACAGTTGAAGGTTGAAGATGTTTACGCCACAACAGATCTTGCCAGACAGATCAATCATGATTTTGG
>DCVL01000020.1 GCA_002328035.1 Geobacter sp. UBA2189 | reverse complement strand
GTGAGTGACGCTGTTGGGGGTTACTGGTTATTACGCCTATCTCTTATATCTTTGGCTGATGTTTCCAGACAAAGCTGTTGTCAGATGGGGGAAACCTGTTCCTCAATAGAGGTGCATCCTGACAGAGAAAACCGTCCTGTATTGCCATTGCTGGAGTAGGTGCTTTTAAGCTCTGCCCCGCAGGCATACTTGATGATCTCCATTTTAAATTTGGGCAATACTTCATCCACCGTTTTTGATACAGCCCTGCTTCCACATCCCATACAAAACTCTCTAACACAGGTCATTTTAATCTCACCTCCATATTTGATTAGACATCTATGGAATGAGTCTAACAGGATGATGTTGCAGCTCTGTTATGACTGTAAAAACTTTCTGTAACAGTTTTAAATTGTATTTGGATCTGAGATCAAAAAACCCATACCGAATCTTTGCCCAATTGTCACACGATCCTGACATCTGTGACATAACAATATGTTATTCCAATTTATCAGAATACAATCGCTCAGCTTTTAAAGTCTTTAGAGATAAATGGGAACATTACTGTTTGCCAATCCAACATCCGGTTGCAAGCAAAACTGAAAGATATCAGTGATCTCTGGAATATTTTCATTTAACAAATCTGTGATCCTGACCCAATTATTTCTGCTTTTAAGTATCATACTATTTCATCCGTTAACATCTGCCGGATCTTATTCAAAGGCTGCAATATCAATTCAAGCTCCATCTGCACTGTTATCAAGCGCTGTAGCAAGATCAGGAATTGAAGATTCCATATTGTTATTTTCAAGGGTCTTCCCTGAATGGGAAGTTGGCCTAAACCGTAAACATTCTGATATCACTATAATCCTTCCAGAGATCGACGACGATACAGTCAGGGATAAATCTGGCAATGCTTCCTCAACAAATCTATCAAATAGGAAAGGGCAGGGCTACAGATGGATTGGATACAAAACAGGCAAGAATAAATTCCTTAAACTTGAAGCAAAATCCGCTGAAGCAGTGGTATCTGGACTTTATGCGCTTTTGCAGGAACAGCTTGGGGTTAAATTTATCCATCCAAAACAGACTTTGATCGCACCCCAAAAAATATGGCCATTAAAAGATAATTTCAGCTTTTCAGGTCAACCACTCTTTCCAAACAGAGGTTTTCATCTTCATACACTTCACCCAGTTGAGCTCACAGAACAGTTGCATAATCCAGATTATCCCGATGCATTCGATGATGTTGCTGCATATCTTGACTGGCTGGCTCGCAACGGTCAGAACAGCTTTCAGTTTTTCCTCCTCCGTGGGATAGATCGTAAAGCATGGATCCCCCATATAAAGCGAATAGTTGAGTATGCCCATTTGCGTGGAATCAGGTGTGGTGTAGAGATATCCATTTCTATGTTACAACAGCAGGCATTTCAGGTGGTTACCCTGCTGTGCCCTTACCCCCCACATAAAAAGCAGGTTGAAGATACGCTTGAATGGCTCTTTCAGATCCCCTGGGACTTTATAACCGTAGAATCTATGACTGGAGAACATCTCCCACTGATTGGAAAAATTTCACCTGGCACGCAACGGCATTTAGAGAAGCTGGTTGTAGAACAGTACAAAAGGCCTCTTTTGTTTGCGACGCATGTAATTGGCGAGAGTGGTGGATTAAAAGTCCGGCGGCCTTTTAATCCTTCAAGCGGCATCCTGATACATACCGTCATGTGTTACTCGGTATCAGAACCCAGGGCTCCGGTTTACGGCAACAAAAACCAACGGTTTATGCTTGATGCGGCAAGGGAGGAAATAAAAAAACGGGAAACATGGTACTGGCCTGAATCATCTTACTGGGTAGCCTTTGACTCTTCTGTTCCCCTATTTCTGCTGCCATATCTTGAAAGCCGATGGAACGATATAAATACAATGCACGAATTGCGTCTTGACGGGCATCTAACCTTCTCGACCGGGTGGGAATGGGGGTACTGGCTGGTTGATTGGAGCATAGCGAGATGGTCATGGTTGTACAGCTATAATGGGAAAAGTATTAAAAACTCTCCGACCTCTACTATGGCAGAGATCTTCAAAGATCCAGTCATGGCAAGAGATTGGAAGAGGGCACTTGACGTGCAGAACCATTTCCTGAAGGAGCTGGAACTGATCCGCTACATGTCAGCCTCAACGCCGTTTGCTGAATTTCCATTACCTTTAAGCCGTCCCTTTCAGCCTGCTCCCTGCTTCAGCTACAGATGGCTATTAAAGAAAGCGACTCCTGAAAAGGTACAGGAAATACTGAAAGGGCCGGTTACTGATCTGGAACGGTATGCCTCATCAATGCATGTTATTATAGGGAGGTTAGAGAGAAGGGCTTGCCTGTTACAAACTAAGAAAAATAATAACCAGGAGCTTAAGCAATTAAGTGATGAGCTGATAACGGCATTGAAGGTGAGTGCTCTTAGAGCAGAACACAGAGCCCTGACACTGCGCGCAATAGCCTCAAAGCGGAGAGGCGGAGCAGCTTATAAAGGCAGATTTGGCGATTTTAACCAATATCTGTCCAAGGCCAGAGAGCTTAGATGGCAAGCAATGATTCTTGTCAGGGAGAGAGAGGCTTATTACAGATATCCGGTTGAACTGCTTGCCGGTAAACGACAAAGCCTTACCGCATACCCCTTCGGTTATCTCTATACAACAGGAAACCTGTTCTTCTGGGAAAGAGAAGAGGAACAGGCAAGGTCTGAACGGTTCGATCCGTTTTTTATGAACATCTGGGATATAAGAAAAACCATTGGCTTTGAAAGCTTGTTTTTTAAGTAGGTTTTTCTGTTCACAGAATTATTTCAGTATCATAACCTGATTGTAATACTACCCTGTTAATATCAATATCAACAGTCCCTGCCCAAAAAGACTCTATTAAAAGGAGTTTAAATGAAGACATTCAAATGCGATCTTCACGTACATTCAAGCCACTCCAATAAGCCTAACTACTGGGCTTTACGCAAATTTAACTGTCCTGAAAGCTACACATCCCCAGCACATATTTACAAGACTGCAGTGCAGCGTGGAATGGATTTTGTCACAATATCCGACCATAATAGTATTAGCGGCGCCCTTGAAATAGCTCATCTGCCAAACACATTCATAAGCTCCGAGATAACTTCTCACTTTCCTGAAAATGGCTGCAAGGTTCATGTGGTTATCTCAGATGTGTCCGAATCTGGATTTAGCGAGACCTTGAGACTCAGAAAGAACATCTACGAGCTGCTTGCATATCTCAATCACGAAAAGATTGCCCACTTTCTCGCACACCCACTCTATTCACAGAACGACAAGCTGACCTTTGAAATAGTTGAAAAGAGCCTGCTCCTTTTCAAGGTCTTTGAGGCTAAAAACGGCTGCAGGGCAAAAAGATTCAATCAGTTTACAAAAGAGCTGGTTTCATCTCTTACACCAGTATTGATTGAACGACTTGCAAACAAATATGACATCTCTCCGTACGGTGAGAATCCATGGCTTAAGGGGATGACTGGGGGATCAGACGACCACGGAGGTCTTTTTATTGCCAGGGCATACACATCATCAAAAACCGGAAAAACAGTAAAAGATTTTGTTTCAGCCATTAGGGATCGCAAGACCTGGGCCGATGGTGAAGATGGCGGTCCGCTGACAATGGCGCATAGTCTCTACGGGGTAGCCCAGAGTTATTATAAGGAGCGGTTTGGTGAACGGAGGAGAGATTCAACCCCTTTTGTAGGGGCGCTATTAGACAGGTTTTTTAACGTAGGAACCGACAAAAGTTCTTTTGTTGAGAAGATCCGCCTCTTTGTGCTTAAGAATATGCCAGAAAAAGAGGTTGGCAGGATAAAAAACTTTGAAGAACTGCTGGACAGCGAAGCACGCAGGCTGCTTAACGACCAGCAGTTTCTCTCCAAAATGAAAGATTTAGACCTTGATCACAAGGTCTTTATGGTAACAAGCAGGCTGGCAAACCGAACCTTGTACCATTACACTACAAGGCTTATGAATCTTACAATGAATTCTGGGTTTTTCGAATATCTGAACGCCGCTGGAGGAATCGGACTGGTTCACCTTTTGATAACACCCTATTATCTTGCCTTTCATCATCAGCACAAAGGAAAGGAGTTGATATATGATATTATCCGGCAGACACCAGAGATCAGATTTGATTCTTCATCTGAAAAAATAGCGCTTTTTACAGATACACTTGATGAAATTAACGGCGTTGCGATTACAATAAAGCGTCTCATCAAGACCGCTCAGAGCAGGGGTGTTGAACTGACGGTTATTACCTCCGGCAATCAGGATGATAAAGAGGTTACAGGGGTAAAACAGTTCAAGTCAGTAGGAGATTTTTTATTGCCTGAATATCCTGAGCTCAGGATGAGTTTTCCTCCCATCCTTGATGTTATGGACTATATCGAAAAAGAGGGTATTACACATATTCATATAAGCACCCCAGGGACTGTCGGAATTCTTGGCCTTTTGATAGGCCGCCTGATGGATATCCCTGTAGCAGGCACTTATCACACCGATATTCCACAGTATGTCAGAACTCTTACAAACGACGAATTTCTGGAACAGGTAGCCTGGAACTATATGATCTGGTTCTATAATCAGATGGAGGAGGTGATGGTTCCTTCAGCAGGCACAAGGGAACAGCTACATTCCCACGGGCTTCCTCTTGATAAAATGAGACCTCTTCCAAGGTGGGTCGATCCAGAGCAGTTTAAACCGGAAAAGAGAAATGAGAATTTCTGGATTGAACGCGGGATTTCAAACAATCTGAAACTTCTCTATGTGGGTCGTGTATCAAGAGAAAAATCGCTGGAACTGCTTGTAAAGGCTTTTTGTCTACTTGTTGATGAAGGCCATGACCTTTCGCTTGCAATAATTGGTGATGGCCCTTACCGGGCTGATATGGAAAAGGCGCTGGCAGGTTATCCAGTAACATTTACAGGATTCCTTCAGGGTGAAGAACTTCAGACAGGGTATGCCTCTGCAGACCTTTTTGTCTTTCCAAGCTCAACTGATACCTTCGGCAATGTTGTGCTGGAGGCTCAGTCATCCGGATTGCCTGTCATAGTATCGGATGAGGGGGGACCTAGAGAGCTTATGATTGAAGGTGAAACAGGTCTGGTCTTCAAAGCTGAAAAATCTGAAGAACTTATTGCAGAGTTAAGAAAGATAGTAAAAAATCCGGCTATGCTTGCTGAAATGAGACAAAATGCCAGAACATTTATCCTGGAAAACGCACCTGATGCAATTGACACTTACAGCACCATCCTTCGTACTGGCACTCAAACCTCAAATCAAACCTCCAGCTCTTTCAGTGATTTATCAAACTGCCGGTTCTTGCGTGCCGATTGATAGCTCTCCCCAAGATTTGAACTTGATCTGTTGCCCTTAATGCGGTTGCTAGGGGGTGGCAGGTGTGCTATAAGGGCTTTCATTTTATCTAAAAAGGAAAGCCTTGAATGCTTAACCTGGATGACATAATCAAAAATGCCTTGCGTGAGGATATCCATACAGGGGATCTGACCACCCAGGCTGTTGTATCAGGTAGTAGACCCGCAAAAGCAAGATTTCTTGCTAAAGAATCCTTAACCCTTGCCGGTATAGATGTTGCCGCAAGGGTTTTTGCTTTGGTGGATCCTTCAATTGTCTTTGAAGGCTGTTTCAGGGATGGTCAGTTTATTGAAAAAGGCTCTGTCATAGCAAATATTTCAGGTGATGCAGCACAGCTTTTGCAGGGAGAGAGGGTCGCTCTTAACCTGCTTCAGCGGATGTCAGGCATTGCCACCATTACAGTAGGTTATGTCAAGGCTGTCGCTGGTACGAAGGCACGAATAGTTGATACAAGAAAGACAACACCAGGGCTGAGAGTGCTTGAAAAGTATGCTGTGAGGGTTGGCGGCGGAATAAACCATCGCACTGGGTTGTACGATGGGATACTGATCAAGGAAAACCATATAGCTGCTGCTGGTGGTATCACAGAGGCTATCCGCAGGGCAAAGGCATATATTCCGCATACCCTGAAGATTGAGGTGGAAACCGAGTCTGTCGAGCAGGTTAAGGAGGCGCTGTCCTCCGGTGCCGATATAATAATGCTGGATAATATGGACTGCGAAACCATGCGTTGCTGCGTAAATCTTATTGCCGGCAAGGTTCTTGTGGAGGCATCAGGCGGAGTTAATCTGGATACGGTTAGAGAAATTGCCGAGACAGGTGTTGATATCATATCGATAGGTGCATTAACGCATTCTCCTCGAGCCATGGATATCTCCATGCTGCTGGATTAACTGTAGTGATGCGGCGTGATGGTTCAGTAGAGTTGTTGAACCTGCTTAGGGCTTCTGACTCTGTCGTTTCCGGTGAGATGCTGAGTCGTCAGCTTGGTGTTTCACGTACGGCGATCTGGAAACAGGTTTCGGCTTTAAGAACCGCCGGATACCGGATTACTGCTGTTCCTTCTCAGGGCTATCGCCTGCTGGATGAACCGGATCTTCTGAGCGATAAGGCAATATGCGGGATGCTTGACGATTCCTGTCTGATAGGCAAGAGGATTATCTATACTCCGGAAACAGGTTCAACCAATTCGGATCTTTTTCGCCTGGCAGAAGAAGGGGCAGCGGATGGAACCGTGCTGCTTGCGGAACGCCAGACAGCTGGCAAAGGGCGCCTTGGTCGGCGTTGGGACTCCCCTGAGGGGGTGAATCTTTACTGTTCGCTCATACTGAGGCCTGATATTCAGCCATTTGAGGCTCCCCAGCTGACATTTCTTTCAGCAGTGGCTGTGGTGCGGGCTATCCGGTCTGTAACGGATATAAGACCGGCTATCAAATGGCCTAATGATATTCTGCTAAACGGTCGTAAGGTTGCTGGTCTTCTCAATGAAATGAATGCCGAGACAGACAGGGTTCTTTTCGTTGTACTGGGTATAGGTGTTAATATTAATATGAGGGGTGAGCAGTTCCCCCCTGGGTTGCGATACCCTGCAACCTCGCTTTTTCTGGAAACAGGGGCTGTTATAACCCGCAATGTTTTTACCGCGACGCTACTGAAGGAGCTTGATTATGAGTATAAGCGGTTCAGAGATTCAGGCTTTGCTCCGGCCAGGGAAGAGTGGGCCTCTTACTGTAATGCAGCCGGTCGTGAACTGCAGGTTAATTTTGGTTCAAGCTCTCTGCGTGGTATGTTTGCCGGACTTGATTATGACGGCGCGTTACTGATAAAACTTCCGGACGGAAATATTGAAAGAATACTTAGCGGTGACTTGACGGTACTCTGAAAGGAGAAGCAGTTGCTACTGGTAATTGATGTTGGTAACAGCAATATTGTTTTAGGTATCTATGATGGCGAAATCCTGAGACGTCACTGGCGGGTTTCTACCGATAAATCCCGCACCTCTGACGAATACGGGATTATGCTTCAGAGTCTTTTTTCGCTCGCCTCAATTTCATTCTCACAGGTTAAGGCGATAATCATCTCTTCTGTTGTGCCTCCTTTAACCGGCGTTCTTGATGCCCTATGCCGTGATTTCTTTTCACTTCCCCCATACATAGTAGGTCCTGGCATAAAGACCGGTATGCAGATCCAGTATGACAATCCAAGAGAGGTTGGAGCTGATCGGATAGTCAATGCCGTGGCTGGTTATGAAAAATATCGTTCTTCACTAATTATCGTTGATTTTGGAACTGCCACAACTTTTGATTATGTAAATGTAAAGGGCGATTATTGTGGGGGGGCGATAGCCCCTGGTCTGGCTATATCTCTGGAGGCTCTGTTCCAGCGTGCCAGCAAGCTTCCCCGTGTCGATATCTGCCGTCCGCCTCATTCAATAGCCAAAAACACCGTAAATTCAATGCAATCTGGAATATACTATGGTTATGTGGGGCTTGTGGATGGCATAGTGGAGAGAATTCGTCAGGAAAGCAAGGAACAACCCAGGGTCATTGCAACAGGTGGTTTGGCGGTACTTATAGCGCCGGAATCAAAAACCATAGACGAGGTAGATGAACTACTGACTTTGAACGGATTACGTATTTTATACGAACGTAACAGGTAGTACAGTGCTGGCATTTTGTCATGGATCTATCAATTTAGGCAAGGAGGCAGAGCATGGGGAGTTATCCAACGGAGAAGATTCGCAATCTGGGAATTGTGGCGCACGGTGGAGCTGGCAAGACATCGCTTGCTGAGGCAATTTTGTATAATACCGGCATGATTGATCGCCTTGGTCGTGTTGACGAAGGTACATCTGCTATGGATTTTGAGCCAGAAGAACTGAAACGTAAGATCTCTATCACTTCCTCCTTTGACCATTGTGAGTGGAACGGACATTCGATCCATTTTGTTGATACTCCAGGTTACGGTGATTTTATAGGTGATACCCGTGCATGTATGCGTGCCCTTGACGGTGCTGTAGTAATCCTTTCCGCAATTTCAGGAGTAAAGGTGCAGACCGAAGAGGTCTGGGCCTGGGCGAATGAGTTTGAGATTCCAAGAATAGCCTTTGTCAACAAGATGGACAAGGAACGGGCAAGTTTTCTGCGTGCTATTGACGATATGGAAAAGAGCCTCAAGGCTCGTGGAGTGCCTGTGCAGATGCCCATTGGAGCAGAGGATAGTTTCGAAGGGGTTATTGACCTTATCAGGATGACTGCCTGTAAATATGCTAAGGATGGCTCAGGAGCCTGTCAGGATATACCTATTCCACCTGAATATCTTGATGAGGCTAACCGGCTGCGTGAACATATGGTTGAAACTGTAGCCGAAGCCTACGATGCTCTGACCGAAAAATATCTGGAGACGGGTGAACTGACGGAGGATGAAATAGTTGATGGTCTGCGTGTAGGTACGATGCGCAATACATTTACCCCCGTATTATGCGGGTCAGCGACTCTTAATGTAGGAGTTAAACAACTTTTGTATGCCATCTGTGATTTTCTTCCATCTCCTCTCGACCGTACCAAGGCGGTCGGAATCAACCCCAAAAAGAACGAGATGGCAGAGCGGGGATCTGATGAGAAGGAGCCGTTCTCTGCGCTGGTATTTAAGACAACATCAGATCCTTACACAGGTAAAATCACAATATTCAGGATCTACTCAGGTACCCTTAATTCGGACTCAACTATTTACAACGCAACAAAGGGGGTAGAGGAGAGGATTGGCCAGATCTATGAACTGGAAGGTAAGAAGCAGAAAGCCGTGAAACAGGCTTTTGCCGGTGATATAGTTGCGGTTGCAAAGCTTAAGGAAACGGTTACCGGTGATACCCTCTGCGACCCTAACAATCCGATTGTGTATGAGCCTGCCAAACAGTTGCTCCCTGTTATCTCATATGCAATTGAGCCGAAGACAAAGGCGGATGAGGATAAAATCCATAATGCCCTCCACCGTCTGATAGAGGAAGAACCTACCCTTGAATCCCACCGTGACCCGCAGACCAAGGAATTTATTATCTCCGGTTTGGGGCAGGTGCATCTGGATGTTATCGTTGAAAAGATGAAGCGTAAGTTTAATGTAGAGGTATTGCTTAAGACCCCGAAGGTTCCTTACTTTGAGACAATACGCGGTACGGCCAAGGTTCAGGGCAAGTATAAAAAACAGTCGGGCGGACGTGGGCAGTACGGCGACTGCTGGATAGAGATGAGTCCTACCGGGCGCGGAGAAGGTTATCTCTTTGAAGATAAAATAGTGGGTGGAGTTGTTCCAAGGCAATATATCCCTGCTGTAGACAAGGGTATTCAGGAGGCGGCTCTGGAAGGGTTCCTTGCAGGATATCCTGTTGTTGATTTCAAGGTTGCCCTGTATGATGGTTCCTTCCATACCGTTGACTCTTCTGAAATGGCCTTCAAGGTTGCCGGTTCACTTGCATTCAAAAAAGCTATGGAACTTTGCAAGCCTGTCTTGCTTGAGCCTATTGTTACTATGACGATAACCGTGCCTGATGAGAACATGGGTGACGTCATAGGTGATCTCAACTCGCGTCGTGGCAAGGTTGTGGGGGTTGAGCCAAAGGCAAATTCTCAGACAATCAAGGCGGTTATTCCAATGTCTGAAGTGTTGGCTTATTCAAATGACCTTAAATCAATGACAAGTGATCGTGGTCTTTTCAGTACAGAATTCTCACATTATGAAGAGATTCCTACGCACTTGTCGCAGAAAATTATTGCCGATGCGCAGGCAGCTAAAAAAGATTAGCCCCAATGGGGTGATAGCCGTGAATATTGGGCTGGTTTCTACAGTTTTTATATTCACCTGTTTTTAATTGGAGGTTTTAATATGGATATCAAGTTTGAAAAACAGGGTTCAGAGGGTGGGGTAACGGCTACAGACAAGCCGCAGGAAAAAGGTCGTCAGACCGCTCTTTTGGTGCTTTTACTGGTGCTAATTGGAGGCTTTGGGTACATCTATTTCTTTACTGGTATGATCAGACCCCAGACAGCTCCACCACCCCCGCCTGCTCCACCGCAAATGGTTAAACAACTTTTACCGGCTCGCGATGCAGCTCCCCAAGCGGCTGGTTCAAATGTGCCACCGCCAGCTGTAGCAGGACAAAAGGCTGCAACTCCTGTCGCAAAAGAGCCTCAGAAGGCACCAGAAATAAAGCCTGCCATGCCTGTTGTTAAACCTTCTGTTAGCCAGACTGTGCCGCCAAAAGCTGCTGCTTTGCCAGAGCATAAAAAATCGGTTGCAGCTACGACAACGCCTGCACAGAAAAAGCCTGCACAGAAAAAGCCTGAGCCAGTAAAGCAGGCATCAGTTTTGCCGGCAAAGAAAGCGGAGCTGGCAAAGCCTGCAGTTGCTGTAACAAAGTCTGATGATAAAAAAGTGGCATCTGCCGCCCAGCAGGCTCCCGTAAAAAAGACAGCTGCGCCACGCACGAAGAAGCTGTCTGTAAAGACTACAGGTCCATGGACCGTTGTTGCAGGTCTTTATCTGGTTGAAGAAACCCTTGCTGCTGACATGTCCAAGATAAGGAAAGCGGGATTAACACCCGTTATTACTTCAGGAACAAAGCAGCATGTTACAATGTATCGCCTCTTTATGTCCGAATATGCTGACAGACCTGCCGCTGATCAGGCAGTTGAGAAGCTTCGCAACAGTGCAGGCGGCGGATTTGTTATACAGCGTGGTTCAACATTTGATGTATATGCGGGCTCATATGCTGTTATGAGTGGAGCCCAATCAGAGCAGAAACGTCTTTTGGCCAGAGGTATTAATGTGAGTATTAGAAAAGCACAGGTTATGCTATCTTCCCGTAAGTTGACAGCAGGTGTCTTTACAGATCTGAAGGATGCTGAAGAGGCGCTGAAAAAGCTTAAAGCCGCCGGAATATCTGCACCAACTCTTGATTAGATGTCTCAACCTGTAAAGATTGAGATACCAGCATCTGTAGCAGTATTTGTCAGACCAGGTACTGCACTGGATGAACGTCTTAGGGGGGCTTCAGGGGCAGTTCCCCTTGCCCCCCGAGAACTTCTTATATTGCTTTTTTGTCTTAGCAAAGACAGCGAACAGGCTGTAAGGGAGCTTGTAGCCTCCACTCTTGTCAGGCTTAAAAAGGAAGTTATCCTCTCCGCTCTTGACGGGACTCCATACCACCCTGCAGTACTGCATTTTCTGGCATCATCTCGTGGGGCAGAGGAATTGATAAGAGATGCCCTGACAAGCTATCAAGGGGTGGCTGATGCGACAAGAAAACTGCTGGATTCTTTTGTTACAGTGCAGCTGACAGAAAACCATGTAGAGTCTGATGAACTCCAGCCAGATGCAGAAGAGTCTGACTATTCGCAAGAATTACCACCCGATGCTGATCGGTTACTTGAAGATGAACTTCATGCAGACTTGGATGAAGACGGAGAGGAATATTTTAGCAAATACAAGATGGCTCAGGTTATGGGGATAGGTGAAAAGATTAAGATGGCGCTTACCGGTGATAAGGAATGGCGTAAGATTCTGGTTAAGGATGCAAACAAGCTTGTAAGCGCAGGGGTTATTAAAAATCCCCGTATGAGTGAACCTGAGGTTTTGACCCTTTTAAAATCAGGTGTTCAAAATGATGAGATTATGCGTCTTATCTGTTCAAACAAGGAATGGGTAAAAAACTACCAGATCCGTAAAGCTCTAATAGAGAACCCCAAAACTCCGTTGGCCAATGCATTACGTTATCTTGGCACAATGAATGAGAAGGATGTGGCTGGCTACGCAAAGAGCCGCAACATATCGTCAGTTGTCGCAACAATGGCTAAGCGGATGTTGATGAACAAAAAGAAATAAATATCGAATGCAGGTTTGAAATATAATGGCCATTATAAACCATGCAAAACGGGAAATAAACGTAAAGGTAGTCTATTTTGGAGATCGCGGTGGCGGCAAGGGTGACCTTTTCCGCTTTATCCATCAAAGGGTCAAGCCTGATCTCTGCAGCCCCCTGAAGACAATGACGGCCGGTCAGGATACTCTCCTCTTTTTTGACTATATCCCTTTTGAAACTTCCAGCTTGAACGGCTATAGGATAAGATTCCATCTTTATACCTTGACCGGTCAGGTTAAAAACCCAGGTACCTGGAAGATGACCTTGAAAGGTGTAGATGGTGTGGCTTTTGTTACTGCTGGCTCAATATCTGATCTTGAAAACTCCGCTGACAGCCTTATGGTTTTACGTACTATGCTTGGTGGATATGGTAGAGATCTGCGCAGTTTGCCACGGATCTGGCTTCATTGTGGTAGCCAAGAAATTGAAGATATACGGGTGGAGAAGCTTTCTACAGGTTTCTTTGAATCAGATCAGCTGGTTGGATGTTCTTTAAATGAAGGGAAAGGGGTGCTTGAGTCACTTGCCAGGCTTTCCCAGGATATACTTCTACAGCTTCGTAAAGATTTTGAGCCGTTAGATGAAATAACAGAAATCTGTCCAGTGCAGATTGATGAGCAGAGTGATGGAATATCTTCATTTGCAGGGATATCTATTGAGCCGGAACGGTTCAGTCTTTCAGGGCTAAAAATTTCTCTTGGTGGGGATACTGTCTTGCGTGTTCCTGTCTTGATTGAGAGTGGTGAAAACATCAAGAGATGTACTCTTTCCATTTCGCTTTGCCTTGAAGAGGAGTCTTTGTCCTAAAAGTAGAATGCTATAGGAGAAGAGGCATATTTATTAACCAACAGGAGTTTTTCCCTTAAGAGCCGGAACTATAAAAGGAACTTCATGCTGGTACTTATGATAAGCCTCTCCCAGTTCTCGAATCATCCGCTTTTCCTCAAGCAGTGCGCCAAGGATAAAATATGGAATAGTAATAAGGCTTAATACTATCCATCTTGTTGTTATTACGGGATTAAATAGCAGGAACAGGATCCCCAGCAAGTATAATGGATGTCTGACAATACGATAACAGCCTGTGGTTATCATCCTGGGTCTATCCGGGCTGATGCCAATAAAGCTACCTAGGTCGGTCTGTCGCAGACAGATTAATCCGGCCCACAAAATAATAAACTGTATGCCGTGGAGGACAAGGCTCCAGACCCCTGGCGCAACGAACAGGACTTTAGTTGATTGCCAGGCCAGCATTACCCAGACAAACATCAGCATTGATAAAACGTTGTAAGTGAGCCTGTAGCCATGTAGTATCCTGCCAGCTAAAAGCTCTATCCTGCTTTTGAATCTGGGCGATGCAAGCAGGGAATGGGTCAGATAAAAGAAGGTTAGACGCAGTATAAAATCGAGGCTGTCAGGCAAGATCTCCTCCATTAATATTCACAGCCTATCATTGCCATCTTGTGCAGACAAGCGGAACGTGTTACTTTCCCCTTCTGTATACATTAGTTTTGACCGGAGGTGTAAACTCAGATGCCTATTATCACAATCTCCCGTGAGATGGGAACCGGTGCATATGGAATAGCCAAGGAGTTGTCCAAAAAACTTAAATACACCTTGGTTGATGGTTTAAAGCTTGCCGAATCTGCCCTGGATTACGGGATTAGCCTTGAGACTTTACAGGCTGTAGATGAGAAGCCGCCTTCTTACAATACCATGCAGGATAGAGAACGGGCTGCCTCTCTTAACTCTATTGAGCTTATCCTTTTAGATTTTGCAAAAAAAGGGAATATTATCCTTTACGGGCGTGGTGGTCAGGATCTTCTGCGTGGTTCAGGAAATGTTTTGAAATTACGCTTTATTGCCGGTTTTGAAGAAAGGGTTGAGCAGTTTGCGGAGAGGGAGTGGATTGATCCTGATCTTGCCAAAGAGCTTATCAGGCGAAGCGATCATCAGCGAGGCGGCTTTATACATTTCTATTTTGACCGCAACTGGGATGACCCTCTTGAATATGATTTGATTTTTAATACTTCCAGGCTTTCTCATTCTGCGATTATTGACAGTATAGTGGCCGCAGCAAAGGATCCTCAGCTGAAAGAGGCTGATGCCTGGTCAAATAACGTTATAGATAATGCAATAATGGTTAAAAAGATTGAAACTGCGTTACTTCGCTCAGATGAATTGGAATACCGTCCATTCAGGATAGAGGTCGAAGAAGGTGAAGCTACACTATCTGGCTATATAGGTTCCGAACTGGAAAAGAAGGCAGCTATCAGGATTGCCGCTGCCGTTGAGGGTGTCAACAATGTGGTTGATAACATCCAGGTAATAGATTATTGCAAATATAAAGACAAGTGCTAATTACTCTTTGATTTTATTTCGCTGTTCTGCAAGTCCGCGAAGGGGCGGGAGAAGGGCATCAGAAAATTTTGTTCCCCCCCGTCCTTTTCCTATTCTGTCGTCAGGGGAAATTCCATGAAAATCTGAGCCACCTGTTGGTAGGAGACTAAACCTGTAGGCCAGCTTCTGGAGAAACATAATTTCCTCTTCTGTTGCAAGTGTGTTGAAAACCTCAAGGCCATCAAGCCCGGATTCTTTCAACCCTGAAATCAACTCAGCAAGTAGAATCTGATCCTTTGTTATGCTGGTAGGATGAGCAAGAACGCTTACCCCGCCAACCTGTTTGACGGTGAGCAAGGCGTCTTCCATTGCCCAGTAAGCTTTGGGTACATCCGACGGGATAAGATACCTTGTAAATGCATCTTCCATTGTTTTTGCGTAGCTACGTTTGATTAGGGCTCTGGCAATGTGTGGGCGCCCCATAACCCCGTCAGCAAGAGATGTAACCTCTTCGAGGGTCAACGGTTCCTTTCCTTCATCTTGCAGAAGTTTATTTACCAGCAAAACTATTTCTCCGTTTCTGTTAGAACGGTGCATGGCAAATTTGTCCAGTTGTTCAGTTAGTTCAGGGGCATGTATGTCTATCCAATAGCCAAGTAAATGGACATCGTTGAAGCCTCTATAGGAAACGGAAAGCTCAACTCCAGGAATAACCTCAACTCCAAGCCTTTGACCGGCTTGAATGGCCTCTTCAACACCGGCAATCGTATCATGATCACTGATTGAAATGCTTGAGAGCCCAGCCTTGCTGGCCTCGGCAACCAAAAGTGAAGGTGTTAGAACACCATCTGAACAGCTTGAATGTAGATGCAGGTCTATCATGTTATCCCTTTCTGGCTACATCATCTATCTATTTGAACCAAAAAACAAGCCGTTCAGTTGCCAGCAGCCGGTTATTGATGTAAAAGATCAAATATGAGTGATTTTCCAATTAATCAGGTAATGTCCCTTCTTGCTGAAGAGTGTAAAAAGTGGCAGACCCCTTCTGTTACAATACTTGCCGAACACCATCGAACTGCTTTTCATGTGTTGATATCGTGCATTATTTCTTTGCGTACAAAAGATGCCGTTACTATGGCCGCTTCTGTTCGTCTCTTTAATCGTGCCGGAACAGTTCAGAAAATGGCATCCTTGACCCCTTCAGAGATTGCCGAATTAATCTACCCTGCCGGTTTTTATCGTACGAAAGCGGAACAGATTTCTGAGATATGCAAGCGGCTCGTCGCTGAGTTTAATGCAGAGGTTCCAGATACCATAGAGCAGCTTCTGATTTTTAAAGGGGTGGGTAGGAAGACGGCAAATCTTGTTGTTACCCTGGGCTATGGTAAAGAGGGGATCTGTGTTGATACACATGTTCATCGAATTACAAACCGCTGGGGGTATATTTGTACAAAAACAGCCGATCAGA
Organism: Geobacter sp. UBA2189; assembly: GCA_002328035.1. Classification (GTDB taxonomy): domain Bacteria; phylum Desulfobacterota; class Desulfuromonadia; order Geobacterales; family Pseudopelobacteraceae; genus Trichlorobacter. The sequence goes on along the minus strand of DCVL01000020.1, from coordinate 4,242 downwards.
CAGAAGAGGCTCTGCGTGCAAATTTACCTAGAGAGTATTGGCACGCAATAAATGATCTTCTGGTCTGCTATGGCCAGAATCTCTGCCATCCGGTTTCGCCGCATTGCTCTCTTTGCCCTTTAACTCCCTACTGTGCGAGAAACGGAGTTGAACGCTCCAGATGAGATTAAATTGTTTTATACCACTGGTTCTATATAAAAATCATTGTTGCCACAATTAACGGTTTAGGTGTAATAAAAGAGTAGTTAGAACTAGATAACATTATTTTATTTTTATAATTGGAGGACTTAAGGATGCTACGCAAGATCGGTTTTATTGGTTTGGGGACAGTAGGAAGACATATGGCAGCCAATCTCATTAAAGGGGGGTATGAACTTACTGTCTTTGATACCGATCCGGAAAAGATTGCTGATCTGGTGGTAAACGGAGCAAAAGGTGCGGCTACAGCAGCAGAGGCTGCAAAGGGGAGAGATCTGGTTATATCAATTGTATCTGAAGGTGACGAACAGGGACCTCTTTTCTGTGGTGAAACAGGCATAATGGCTGGCATAGAGCCTGGCACAATATTTGCTGATATGGGTACCACATCACTTGAAACTACCCTGAAGATGGCAGAAGAAACTGCTAAAAAGCGTTGTTATTATCTGGATGCTCCTGTCTGGGGCAATAAGGATCATGCTGCAAATGGTCTGTTGACTATTATTGTAGGCGGTGACCCTGCCGTCATTGGTAAGTGTCGGGAACCATTCAGTATCTTTGGTTTAAACACTATAAATGTTGGTGAGATCGGTGATGCTACCAAGATGAAATTTATCGTAAATATGGTTCAGGGAACTCTGGTTCAGGTTTTGGCAGAAGGACTTGTATTTGGTGATAAGATGGGCTTTAGTGGGGATAAAATCCTTGAGGTTCTAGATACCCGTGGAGTTGCTTCTCCAATTTTCCATCTAAAAGGCAGAGCTATGTCCAGGAATGAATTTACCCGTAGCCTTGCTTTAAAATATGTAAACGATGGTATGCATCTGGTTATGAATGCGGCAAGGTTAGTGGGGTTACAGTTGCCGGCTGCAGAAGCAGCCAGTAAGATGTATGAGAAAGGTGTTGAGGCTGGTTATGGCGAGGAGGATTTCTCAGCGGTTATCAAGGTCTTGAAAAAATAGTTAAATCCTTTGCACCTTTTTATCAGTAAAGGGCGTTCTTCTGAACGCCTTTTCTCTTTAGGAAGGAGAGAGTCAAGATGAAAACCGTTTTCAGGCCAAGGCCGGTCTATATCGCGGCATCATGGATGGCTCCGATTGGGCGATATACCGATAAGGACAGGGGAGAACTGTCGTTTTTGGATATGGCTGAGAAATGCGGCCAGGTTTTTTTGGAAAGCCCTGTAAGGCGTAGACAGATTGAGGCGGTTGTGGTGGGGAGTCAGAATCCATCTGCTTTTTCAGGGGTTGATAATACTGCGGCAAAGATAACAGGTATATTGGGGATTTCAGGGGCTAAATCGGTGTTGATAGACACCGCTTCCTCTTCTGGTGCATCAGCTCTGGAAAATGCATATCTTGAGGTGGCTTCTGGCCGTCATGATCATGTACTGGCCATAGGTATACAAAGAATGAGTGATGCCTCAACATTGGAGGCAACACGTATTATTGCCGGTGTAATTGATCGTGATGAGGCCGAATTTGGTTTGACGATGCCGGCATGCGGGGCTTTTGTTGCCAGTTCACTGCAAAATTATCTTGGCCTTTCAGATCAGGAATGGTCTGCCTATTCTGCATTATTAACGCAGCGAAGTCACAGTTATTCGAGTAAAAACAATAATGCTCACCTTCGTAAAGAACTGCCTGTTGAAGAGTATTACAGGCAAATTGTTACAGGCGAAAATTATCTTTACTGGTCTCCGATGCATTATCACGATTTTTGTCCCATGTCTGATGGTATGGCTGCTGTTATACTGACATCAACACCACAGGATGTTCAGGTGAGTGGTGTTGGAAGTGCGACAGATATACCTACTATAGCAGATCGTAACTACTTCCATTCCTTTCCTGCCACTGTCATTGCAGCTGGATATGCATATAGCATGGCTGGCTTGCATGATATAAAAACACTGGAGGGGAAGCTTCATGTAAATATGCATGATCCATTTAACGGTTTTGGTTCTATCAACCTTGTTGATCTTGGTCTTTTTAGTCGTAATCATCTGTTTGATGCCCTGCTTGATGACCGTTTGACCGGTTTGACCGGGAAATTTCCTACAAATTTGACAGGTGGTCTTAAGGGGCGCGGCCATCCGCTTGGAGCAACAGGTATGGTTCAGGTTGTTGAAAATCATAGAATGATCAGGACATCAGGATTTAAAGCCGGGCTTTCCCACTCTATTGGAGGTCCAATCAATAATAATGTGGTGATACTGCTTGAACAGACCGAACATTATAAAAAGCGTTCCCATGAACCATACCGTCCTTGGGGAATGCCGTCACTGGGAACGCCTAAACCAAAAGGCGTATCGGTTGAGGCTCTCCTTGCTGATTCAGGAAGGTGTGTTGGAGAGTTTGTCATTTCTACTACACGGTATAATTACAAAAGTGGTCGGCCAGAGACATTGCTTTTGCTGGTAGCTTGTCGTTTTAAAGGAAGAAAGTATCGCTTTCTTTTCGGCCTTGACGGGAGCTATGCATCAGCACTTAATGGGCTTTGCGCGGGCGATGAACTGTTACTGGAACGAGATGGTGCCGGTATTACCCTGAACCGCTTACCGGTGAGTAGATTGTACCAGAGGACATTAAAAGGGATGAGAGCACTTGCTGAGTCTGGACTGCGCCATTTAGGGATATAAAAAGATGTTAAGAATTTAAGTATTGATTTTTACTGCATGGATTGCTATATTTTTAGCACTCTCTTTCTTGGAGTGCTAAAAACTTTTGAGAGGTGTGACTATATGTACACGGCAATTACGGTTACAGCGGATAGCTTTTCAAGATACCTATTTGAAATAAGATCTTTCCCTCTTCTTGATGAAAAGGAAGAGCATCGCCTTGCTGTTAGCCTTTTTGAAAACAACGATCTTGAAGCCGCTCAGACTTTAGTTACAGCCAATCTTAGATTCGTTGTCAAGATAGCATCAGAGTACAGAAATTACGGATTGAAGATGCTCGATCTGATTCAGGAAGGCAATATTGGTCTTATGCTGGCTGTAAGAAAGTTTAATCCCTACCGCGGATTTCGTTTGATTACATATGCTGTCTGGTGGATAAGGGCTCAGATTCAGAGTTTTATCGTTTCCTCATGGAGCTTGTTAAAGATAGGAACAACTCAGGCTCAGAGAAAGCTGTTCTTTAAGCTTAAAGAAGCCAAAAATGCAATTAGCCGTATGACAGGTGGTTCTAAAGATCTTCCTGCCACGGCGTTATCACTGGATGTAAGTGAGGCAGATGTTGAGGAGATGGAACTTCGCTTGATGGGGGAGTTATCACTTGATGCGGAACTGGTGGAAGGCGAATCAGGGACACTCCTTGAGTCGCTTGTGGATGAAAGTCCGAATCAGGAATCCCTGCTGATTGAACTTCAGGAACAACAGAGGCTTCGCAGTACAGTTGGGGAAGCGGTTTCTAAATTAGGAGATAAGGAAAGGTATGTAGTTGAACAACGTATTAAAGCCGATGAACCGATGACACTTCAACAAATTGCAGATTATTTTTCAATTTCTCGCGAGAGGGTGAGACAGATTGAAGAAAATGCCATCAGAAAAATGAAAACATACCTGGCTTCAGAAATGGATCACGTAACGGCATAAAAATTAGCTGATAAAAAAATATTGACTTTATTTGCCAGCTACAGTAAAAATCCAAATTCCATGCTTTGCTAAAATCAGCTGGCGTAGCTCAATTGGTAGAGCAGCTGACTTGTAATCAGCAGGTCGCGGGTTCGAGTCCCATCGCCAGCTCCATTTTAAAGCTTAGGAAGGCTTAGTGTATCCCCGGAGGGGTTCCCGAGTGGCCAAAGGGAACAGACTGTAAATCTGTCGTCGTACGACTTCGGAGGTTCGAATCCTCCCCCCTCCACCATATAGTTCACCGATTGCTCAATTAGCTTATAGTCCAGGAGGCCTTTGGCCATCTAACTGGTATTAAGCCGGTTAAAGCAGTCCAGGCAGTGCATACCATTGTGCGGGAGTAGCTCAGTTGGCTAGAGCGTCAGCCTTCCAAGTTGAAGGTCGCGGGTTCGAACCCCGTTTCCCGCTCC
>DCVL01000004.1:32374-53314 GCA_002328035.1 Geobacter sp. UBA2189 | reverse complement strand
ACCCGCTCTGCGGGTGGTCATGACTCACTCCTTTTGTTACCGCCTCGAATATTTCATGCACTCGCTATTCTGCGCGAACATGTCAGCACTCCGTGATTCCTCTCCGACGAAGCCTAGCCTATCGGCTATGACCTTGATTCGACGCCCTAGCCGCGAGTGCAGCACTTGAAACGGGACATCACTGTTGATGGCCGCTAGAGCCTGAACATACCTACGTTGGTTTCGATGAGCGATTTCCTGAATTAGCCTATGTGAGTCAAACGTGGCACCGACAACGCTGATAGCCTCTTCGATAGCAGAATCCCATTCTTCCATGTATTCCTCCTATATTGTCCTAACTCTTTAATCTACGGTTTCCCTATATAGGAAACTTGTCTCCTATATAGGATGCTTGTTTCTTGTGTAAGAAAACCAATTGGTTTCCTATATAAGAAGCTTTATATTCTTTTACTGCCGTTCAAGTAGTCTTCTGGTATTCTGGTTTCAAGCTCGGTTCCGCGTATAAGGTTGTACGGTATCAGCCTCACTTTTAAATTTGGATCCCATTTTGCTCGCATTTTGTGTAATTTAGCCCTCAGCGCGGTTTCTTCAAAAGCAACCACTATTGGTGCAATATCGCCATCTTTAAAGCTGAATGGCGGTAGCCAGAGCTTTTTTTCAACTACAATTTCTACAGTTTTCAGGCGTACACCGCGTATTTTGTCATAGCGATAGCGCGGACGCAGAGTAGCGATTCGCCATACTGTTCAACGAGCCGCTTTGTTCCATTTTGCCCCGGTTTAAGGTGGCAGTGTGACTTGCAAAGAAAATAAACGGATTGTGCAAATTCCTGTAAATCAGCCAAGTAGAAAATCAAAATCCTCCCTGGTAAGTCCTGCACTGGCGCTACCGCTGCCATCTTCAAGCAGAGCCTTGTACAGTTCAAGTTTTCGAGCCTTAAGCTGCATCATCTTCTCTTCGATTGTATGTCGCATTATAAGCCTTGTAATGGTTACCTGTTCTGTCTGCCCTATCCGGTGGGCACGGTCTGAAGCCTGGTTTTCAACCGCAGGGTTCCACCAGGGATCCAGATGGTAGACGTAGGTTGCTCTGGTAAGGTTAAGCCCTTTGCCTCCAGCTTTCAGGCTTATCAGGAAGACCATCTGTTCAGTGGAATTTTGAAAGGTCTGCACCAACTTTTTTCTATTCGGAACAGCTGTTTTTCCGTCAAGCCTCAGGCATGCAATACCATGTTTTTTTAGACCTTTCTCAATTATATCCAGAAAACTGGTAAACTGGGAAAAGACAAGGACGCTATGACCTTCATCGCGGAGTTCGAGGAGCTGTTCAGCCAGAAAATCGAGTTTGGGAGAACTGTCTGTAGCTGATGGCACTGCAAGTGATGGAGCGAGACAGATCTGACGCAGGCGCAGTATGGCAGTTAGCGCAATAATTCTGGCTTGTGCCATAGCATGGTTTTTATAGGCATCCTGAACCTGCCCCTTTACCTCTTCAACCGTACGCTGGTAGAGCAGTTTCTGCTTTGGAGAGAGTTCAAGATGGATATCGCTCTCTATCTTGGGGGGCAGCTCAGAAGCTATCATCTGCTTTGTGCGTCGTAGTATGAATGGCCTTGTACGCTGTATAAGACGCTGTATTGCCGGTCTGCCATCCTTGTTTATACGACGGTTGAATTCATCGTAGTTGCCCAGCAGGCCTGGCAGACAAAGATCCATGATGGCATAATATTCGCCAAGATGATTTTCAACAGGTGTCCCTGTAAGTGCCAGAACAAAGGAGCCTTTCAGTCTTCGCACCGCATTGGTGGTTGCGGCCTGAAGATTTTTCACCACCTGCGTCTCATCAAATATGACAACATCAAACCTTATATCTTCCAGTTTTTTGTGATCACGCTGGACAATTCCATAACTGGTTATAATAATGTCGTAATTACCAAAAAGATCCGTTTTCCTTCCACTGCCTGTAAAGAGCAAGACCTTTGCAGAGGGAAGGAAGCGGCTTATCTCCGCCTCCCAGTTAAAGAGGAGTGATGGAGGAGCAACCACAAGATGTGGGGAACCTGGTGCTGCCGATTGAACGGCTCCAGCCATTATCCCAGCCATAAGGGTAATACCCTGCAGTGTCTTGCCCAGCCCCATATCATCTGCCAGGCATGCCCCGAAACGATGCTGGTAGAGAAAGGCCAGCCAGTGCCAGGCATCTTCCTGGTAGTGGCGGAGTTCAGCTACAACCCCTTCAGGCAGAGCCAGTCTGGGCAGTTGTTCAAAATTCAGCAGACTCTCAAGAACATCAGCGTCCTCCGGGGTAAGCTGTACATCTACTCCATGTTTACGTAACTGCAGCCAATCAAGGATCTGAAGACGGGGAACCCTTACTATCTGGGGCTTCCCCTTTTTACCTTTTTTTACAGGCATGGCGTTACTGAACATTGCCAATATCTCTGAAGAAAGCTGATCCAGGAGCAACAGCTTTCCATCCCTTTGCAATAAAGGATTTCCGTCGAGCAGTCCTTTAATCTCAGACTCTGTCAACAGTTCTCCATTTATCCTTACCTCCGGCTTCAGCTCAAACCAGTCAATACTGCTGACCCTTGCATCAAGGGAGAATTGAAGGCTTGTTGTTAGAACCGGATTTGAGCCAAATTCAAGCTGCGTACCAAGCGCTGCCAGCCTTGAGACAAGCTCTGGCAGACTCTCCATGAATCTCTTGTACGGTACCTCAACGGTACCGGGGAAAAGAGCATCTGTAAAAAGATCCGAACCGTAAAGGTGAAGTAGTATCTGCAGGAATCTGACCTGTTCCAGACGGTCTTCCTCCGTGATATGCCAACCATCAGTATGTACAGTCAGCAGAGCATGTTTTTCCTGGCACTGCATGGCGAACTGCTGAAGAAAAGAGGTCGCTCTGGAACGTATTTCCCGTTTGGCAAACTCCTTGTTTGTGAGTGCTGTACGGATAAATCTGGTACGAGCGGTTTTATCCGGTTCATCCGACAGTTGAAAGGCGATTTCAAGCAGAGCCCGGAATCGTTTTTTTGTACGGATTGCGCCGTTAAGAGCTGGATGGTATCTGTTGCCCAAAAAGCGGAAAGTATGACCTGAAAAAGGAAGAATAATATTATCGCAGAGTAATTGGGGAGAGAGCCTTACAAGCTTGTCAGGTCTCAATTCAGGTGTAAACAGGCGGTATGACGGACTGCTTGTTATCGGCTTATTCATTTTTTTTTCATGCAAAAAAAACAGACCCTTAAGAGGTTCCTTGTTATTAACTGTTTTTAGTAACACTCCGGTTTTATTGAATTCATCCGAAGAAATGGTAACACCGTCCTTAAGAATATCACCGGTCAACTCTTCACCGTCAAAGTAATCGTCTAACGAAACATATATATCCTCATTATCCTCATCATCTTCATCATCTTCATCCCAGTATTCATCATCATCCAGGTCTTCCGGCTCTTCATCTTCTGAAAGTTTGTAACAGATCTCCCATAGCTCCCTATCATGCAGTGGATAAATCCTGGCCTTTCCTACATCCAGAAGCAGCTCTTCTCCCAGCAGAAGTTCTTCAGGCAGTGGCAGATTATTGTTAAGGCGTGGCAGTATGTTAACCTTGTCACCGTCATGATCAAAGCAGACCGAGGCAGCCAAAGGCTCTTTCTGCAAATAGGAAACTGTTATCTCTGAACCGTTATTTCCCTTGAATATTAAAGGTATTCTGGAATTGAAATGTTTTTGAAAGTCATCCATGTACCGCTTGCTTGAATCAAACCGTGGGTGCTTTATCAAGAAGGAACGAACATCTGAGGGGAGATTATCTGAACTCCAGCTGTTAAGTCTTTCGTTGCCTCTGCAGATATGTCCGGTAAGTTCGTCGTATTCGTCTGCGCTTAGCACAAGGCGGCAAGGAATATCAGAAAAGCCAGGAATAGTTGGAGTCCTTACAGATTTTTTAAGCATATTGAGATAGTGTGCAATCTTCGGCTTAAGGTTACCTGGAGTCGGTTCGGGAATAAAGTTCTGTTCTCCGGTAATTCTTGCCACCTGCTGCATATTATGTTGACTGAAACGGGTAGTGGGAAAACTGTTTGGCGAAACAAGACGTTTCAGGCATGCCCAGGCGGTTATAATGTGGGAACAATGACTACGCTGGTAAGGATTTTTGCAGGAACAGGAAAAAAGCAGACGGTTTCCATCAGAACCGAATCTGGCATGGAAGCCGTTAACTTCGACTGTAATAATGCTTTTGTCGTCATTCCATGAGATATCAGTAATTATAGGATCTTCTGCTGCCTTTAGGCCATCCATTACAATCTGCTTGATAGAAAGCAGATATATCTCACCCGGGGGACGTTCTTGAAGCAGACGGAGCAGATGCGGAATTTCCACGGTTTTTTGGGATTGGATCATACCTGTTTCTCAATGATTGATTAGGGGATAAGCTATAAAGATTGGCAAATTAACGAACATGGCCGGAAAGCTGCTATTTGAGGTACACTCTGGGCACCCGTTTGCTTATTCCGCAAAACAGCTCATATGGAATAGTGCCTGCAATGGTGGCAATCTCTTCAGCATATACCTGATTACCCTTGCGGTCTTCCCCCATAAGGGTAACATCATCACCAACGGCAACCCCTTCTATGTCTGTGACATCCAGCATCAGCCAATCCATACATACAGTGCCAGAGACCTGTGCCAACTGCCCCCTTACCAGAGCCTTCCCCTTGTTTGTGAGGGAGCGGGGATATCCATCGGCATAACCTACTGGTACACTGGCTATCAGGGTGCGATGTTCTGCAGTAAAGCGACGCCCGTAACTTATGGTGGTTGAGGGTTCTACCCACTTTAGCATGGCTATCTTGCTCTTAAGACGCATTACAGGACGCATCTTGAGATGTCCCTGAAAATCGGAGGATGGCAATGCTCCGTAAAGTATAATTCCGGGACGAACCATGTTGCAGAACGGATAATCGTTTAAAAGGGTACCTGCGCTATTGGCAAGATGTACGTATCTGGGAGAAAAACCGGCTCTCTTAACCTTGTCAACCGCCCAGGCGAAACGTTCCGACTGGAGCCGTGTAAAATACTGTCCTGATTCATCAAGCTCATCTGCCGATGCAAAGTGTGAGATAACTCCTTCAAGGTATATATTCGGCAACAGTTTTAGCGCATCCAGGAGAGCCGGAACCTGTTCGTAAGGAACCCCGAGGCGACCCATTCCGGTATCAACCTTAAGATGCACCAGGGCTTTCCGGTACAGCTTTCCTGCGGCCAGATCAAGAGTTTTAAGCTGTTCAAGGGAGAATACTACAGTGGATATTCCAAAACCGACGCATTTTCTCTCCTGACCCGGATAAAAACCTCCAAGCAGCAGGATCGGTTTGTCAATTCCGGCTTTCCTTAGCTGTATAGCCTCAGCAAGAAACGCAACGCCAAAGGCATCAACTCCCTGCCGCTCAAGCTCCTTGCTGATCTCAAGGAAACCATGACCGTAGGCATCAGCCTTTACAACAGCAAGGACTGCAACTCTCGATGGTACAGATTTGCGGACAAGGGAGTAGTTTTCACGCAATGCGCCGAGATCTATCTCTGCAAAGGTTGGGCGGCTATCAAACATGCCTGTTTTTAACACGACCAGACAGCAGGGGCAATCTGAAAACAACAATCTCCTCATACACTCAGATCGGTTGACGCCAAGAACAATTTATCGTATGGTGACTCTGCCCTGGGGGAGCCTTTTTGATGCTAAGTAAGGCTGAGACGGCGACTTGCCGAACCCCTTGAACCTGAACCGGGTAATGCCGGCGGAGGAAAGCGGCTCCCTTTGAAGCTATCATGTTTTCGAGCCGCCTGATCTTAATCGGTGCGGCTTTTTTGCACTATCAAGGTAGTAGAAATGTCTGAAAAAACATCATCATTGCGTTTGGTGACAAAACCTACGAAGGCTGTTCGTAGTAATTCGATCGCAGGGGTTTATCTGATTACCGATCAACAGGATGGGCTGTTCGAAAGAGTTGAACAGTCACTTCGTGGTGGTGTAACGGCTCTTCAGTATCGTCCCAAAGAAAAACCATATCAGCTCTGCCTTGATGAAGGAAACAGACTGAAACAGCTCTGCAGCAGATATGGGACTCTCTTTATAGTCAATGACAATATCAAGCTTGCCGCTGACCTGGATGCAGATGGTGTTCACCTGGGGCAGGATGACGGCAAGCCGGGTGAAGCGCGTCAACTGCTGGGACCTGACAAAATCATAGGGGTATCAACCCATAATCTTGATGAAGCCCTTAAAGCAGAGGTTGAAGGGGCTGACTATCTTGGTTTCGGAGCCATGTATCCTACCGACAGTAAAACAGTAACCCATATACCTGGCACTGCCGGTTTATCAGAGATCCGTGACAAGGTTAATCTGCCTATTGTAGCGATAGGCGGTATCAGCACAGCCAATGCCTGTAGGGTACTTGATGCAGGTGCTGACGCCGTAGCGGTTATATCTTCCGTGCTCTCGGTACCACGTCCTGATATTGCAACCACAGAACTCCGTTTGCTGTTTAACCGTCGCGCTCCTTTTCCGCGTGGAGCTGTTCTCACTGTTGCTGGCAGCGATTCGAGCGGTGGAGCCGGTATCCAGGCCGATCTGAAGGTTATTACACTACTTGGCAGTTACGCTGCATCAGCTCTTACAGCTCTTACAGCACAGAATACAAAGGGAGTAAAATCAATTCACGGTATTCCTCCATCTTTTGTCCATGACCAGATAGATACCGTACTTACAGATCTCCCTATTGATGTCATCAAGACCGGAATGCTTCATACACCGGCCATCATTTCAATGTTAGCTGAGTATCTTTCAGAACAGTCAAGACACTATCCTGTTGTTATTGATCCGGTAATGGTGGCCAAAGGCGGAGCCTCTCTGCTTAAGCTGGATGCCATATCGGTTTTTCAGCAGCAACTTCTTCCGCATGCCTACCTTTTGACCCCTAATCTGCCGGAGGCGGAGCGTCTTCTTAACTGCCGGATCCATAACGAGGCAGAGATGGAAGACGCTGCAAGACAGTTGCACGATATGGGAGCCGCCAACGTGCTTGTCAAGGGAGGGCATTTAAGTGGTGGTGATGCTGTTGATATTCTCTTCGACGGGAACAATTTTTACAGATTCAGAACCGAGCGATTGTTCACTAGTGCCACACACGGCACAGGTTGCAGCTTTGCATCGGCTATCGCAGCATTCCTTGCCCAGGGAGAGCCACTTAAAGAGGCTGTAGGCAATGCAAAAGAATTTATTACAAATGCCATAAGCATGGCTCGCCCAATTGGCAAAGGGCATGGCCCTATCAACCACTATCTCGCAGCAAAGGAGTCAGAAAGTGACCCAACTTGAATCAGCCCGTAAAGGGATTATCACCGAAAAGATGAAGACCGCAGCCGCATCAGAAAATGTAACCCCTGAGTTTATTCGTGACGGGATTGCCAAAGGAAGCATCGTCATAAGCCACAACGACAAGACCCACAAACATGGCATTCCGCTGCCTGTGGGTACAGGGCTTCGTACCAAGGTAAATGCCAATATCGGCACTTCAGATGACGACACTGATATCACCAAAGAGCTTGCCAAGGCTCGCGCTGCTGTAAAATACGGCGCTGACGCCATAATGGATCTTTCAACAGGCGGCCCTGTTGACGAGATCCGCAGGGCAATAGTTGCCGAAACAACCTCATGTATCGGTTCGGTGCCACTTTACCAGGCAGCGGTTGATACGGTAAGAATGAAGAAAAAGTCGCTGGTGGAGATGACTGTTGATGACATCTTTAAAGGGATAATCAAGCATTTGGATGACGGAGTGGACTTTATTACCGTCCATTGCGGAGTAACCAGAGCAACCGTTGACAGGATGAAAAATGAAGGGCGGATCATGGATGTAGTCTCCCGTGGCGGAGCATTCACGATTGAATGGATGACCTATAACAACAAGGAAAATCCACTGTTTGAAAATTTTGATCACCTGCTTGAGATTGCCAAAGAGTACGATGCCACGTTGTCGCTTGGCGATGGTTTCCGCCCCGGCTGTCTGGCTGATGCCACCGACCGCGCCCAGATTCAGGAACTGATCATTCTTGGAGAACTGACCCAGAGAGCATGGGATGCCGGTGTACAGGTTATGATTGAAGGTCCTGGTCACGTTCCACTAAACCAGATTCAGGCAAACATACAGTTACAGAAACGGCTCTGCCACGGTGCTCCTTTTTATGTTCTGGGGCCTCTGGTTACAGACATTGCGCCAGGCTATGACCATATAACCTGCGCCATAGGAGGTGCCATTGCCGGCGCTGCGGGTGCAGATTTCCTCTGCTACGTAACCCCTTCGGAACACCTCTCTCTTCCGGATCTTGAAGATGTTCGAAACGGAGTTATTGCCTCTAAAATTGCAGCTCATGCGGCTGACATAGCCAAAGGGGTGCCAGGTGCAATTGAAAAGGATATAGCTATGGCATACGCCCGTAAGAAGCTTGATTGGGAGGGGCAGTTCGCAATGGCAATGGATCCTGATAAGGCAAGGGAATATCGCGCAAATTCACCGGTTGCCGACCATGGAGCCTGCACCATGTGTGGAGAATTTTGTGCCTGCAAGGTAATGGATGATGCTATGGCGCGGACAAAGTAAACAGAAGCAGCCAGATGCTTTTAAGATGTTCTTTCAACAGCAAATAGCCGGAAATTTCCGGCTATTGTTGTTGGCCTCGCTGCTGCTGCATGCTGTTATCAGTATTCTGGCCATCTTGATTACTTCTATAACTCCAAAAAAGTTACAAGAGCCTCCAGATGTCGTGATGGTAGACCTTGCAACTACCGGAAGGCAAAAAGGCTCAGAAAAAGCGTATAGTTTAAACTCTCCATCAACCCCCTATCAGGCAGTAATTAGTCCATCAAATCTATTTTCTGAATCTTCGCACCCCCGGCAGAACCAACCGCAACCAGAACAGGCAAGCCAACCGGTAAAAAAAGAGGAACTGCCAGATGCCAGGCAAAGCATGGATAAAGGCAGTATTATTATTGATACCAATGGGTTAAACAGTCAGAGGACTGAACATCAAAATATTTCAGGGCATCCTTCAGGAACAAAAACTGTCGATACTGGAAAAACCAGGGCTGAAGAGATAGCGTTTGGCAGCGCCAATGGCCCGGGATTCAGCAGACAGGTAAAGCCGGTCTATCCCTCTTTGGCCAAAAGACGTAACAGGGAAGGATTGGTTGTATTGCGTCTAAGCATAAATGAAAGCGGCCATTTAAAGCATATTGAGGTTCTGGAAGACCCAGGATTTGGCTTTGTCGAGGCTGCAGTTGAAGCTGTCCGTTCATCTCAATTTACTCCGGCAAGAGACAACGGCAAGCCGGTTTCTGCAAGAGCTCTTCTGCCGATCCGCTTCAAGCTGAACTGAAAAATGGAAGTCCAATAACCTTTATGCAATCATATACGATGTAATCCCCCTGCTTCTAACATAAAACCATCCAGTCACTTGCATTCCAAACTCTTTAGTTTACATTAAACGTCTTGACAATCATTATTCTAAGCATATATTCGGATGAAACATAACATACTGTTATTACAAAGACAGTTATTAAATATTATTAATTTATCTACTGCCTGGAGTTTACGGGGATATAGAGATCGAGATGGATATTCGTAATGCGGTAAGAAAAAACAATATAAGCGTTTTCACAAAAATATTTTCCATCGGACTGATTTGCGTACTGACATTCACCCTCTTCATCTGCCTCTACCTTATACCTGACTACAAACAGACACTCCTTGATGAAAGAAAAGAAGAAAGCCAGCTCCTTATCTCTTTTGCCCAATCAATACTTGAACAGCATGAGGCAGATACAAAACTGGGAGCTGTTCCGGAGGCTGTAGCTAAAACAGCCGCATTGAAAGAGCTTAAAGGCTTTCGTTCTGAAAAAGGCCACTATTTATGGGTTCATGACCTTAACCTCAAGATGCTGATGCACCCTGTTCAGCCTGAGCTTGACGGGAAAGACCTGTCAGAGTACCGCGATCCAACCGGTAAACCTCTCTTTGTCGAGATGAACAGATTAATATCCACAAGCGGCAAAGGTTTTCTGGAATATCAGTGGCCACGTCCCGGAACGACATCGGCTGTTCCAAAACTATCATACATAAGGCTTTTCAATCCCTGGGGATGGGTAATCGGGACAGGCATCTACGTTGAAGATGTCTACACCGACACAGCAGCCAAACAGCAGATTGTCATATTTATCAGTTTTCTTCTTTCAGCTATGCTCCTCCTCTTCTCAATCTTCATTGCAAGGCATATCAACAGGCCACTCAAAGCTACTCTTGAGATGACCTCCTCAATCGTCAGGAATGAAGGAGATGGCACAAAAATACCGGAACATTGCCATGATGAGACCATTCAACTCTTCAAAATGATGCAGATAATGATTGAGGATCTTAAAAATGCCCGTATTGAGGCAGAGGCCGCTAACCGTGCCAAGAGCGATTTTCTTGCAACAATGAGCCATGAGATAAGGACACCGATGAACGGAGTCCTTGGTATGACTGAACTGCTGCTCCACACAGAACTTACACAAAAACAGCGCGAATATGCCGAAATGGTCTGTGCGAGCGGGCATAACCTTTTGTCGCTTATAAACAACATCCTCGATTTTTCAAAGATAGAGGCCTTAAAGCTTGAGCTGGAATCATCCCAGTTTAATCTTGAAGAGCTTGTAAATGAGACTATAAGACTCTTCTCGGTTCTTTCAAAAGAGAAGGAGATTAGCCTTACCTATACAATTGAACCAGGTGTTCCGTCTGCTATTATCGGTGATGCAACACGGCTCCGGCAGGTTCTCCTTAACCTGCTCGGCAACGCTATAAAATTTACCTCTAGTGGTCAGGTAAGCTTTAATCTTAAAACTATTGATGACGAGCCTGAGCATGTCAAATTCCAGTTCTCGGTGTCAGACACTGGCATCGGAATACCGCTTCATATTCAGGAAAAACTGTTCAGACCTTTTACCCAGGCAGACAGCTCCACCACAAGAAGATTCGGAGGCACAGGGCTCGGACTTACTATATCCAGGCAGCTTGTTAACATGATGGGTGGAGAGATTGGTCTTGAAAGCGAGGAAGGGCGCGGCTCAACCTTCTGGTTCACAGCCCGATTCAAAAAAACTCCCGAGATTGTCACCTTACCGGCATCGGTAAATGCAGAGTTTGACAATATTCCCCAAGAAAACCATGAACTTCTTAGATGTCACATACTGCTGGCAGAGGACAATCAGATAAACAGGATCCTTGTTGAAAATATGGTAAGAAACTTTGGATGCGAGATTGATTCGGTTGTAAACGGACGTGAGGCTATAGAGGCTCTTAAAGAGAAAAAATACAATCTGGTTTTGATGGACTGTCAGATGCCGGAGCTCGACGGTATTGAAGCAACAGAGATAATCAGGAAAAATACTTCAGAGGTACTCAACCCCAATATACCAATAATAGCCTTGACCGCAAATGTATGTGCAGGGGCAAAAGATGCCTGCCTGTCTGCAGGGATGAACGATTATATGTCTAAGCCAATAACCTTTGATCAGTTGAAGATTATGCTTGAAAGGTGGCTTAAAGACAGACAGGAAACAGCGTATATCTGAATTATTCAAAGACTGCTACAGCAAGGAATCAATACCTTTCAATCCGTCAAGCGCACCACAGGCAAGGCTTATATGAGGTCTTTCAATTTCCGGTTCTCTGATGTTGATGCGGATTACAGTTGCACTAGGGTATTTCCAGCCTAGCCTCTCTGATGTTGCCCTTATGGTGGGGATGGCTGTCCCTGCTCCCATCTCGATTACCGCCATTTTTTTAGCTGAATGTTCATCCAGAAAATCCTGAAAACCTGCTTCCTGACAATGGGTTCGCCCGGGCAGCCATGACCAGTCGCCAAACATGAGTATATTGGGACGGCTGACCTTCCCGCATGAAGGGCAATGCGGGATATGATCGGCTCTCATGGTTTTCTCATCAACGGTTATAACTTCATTATTCGGCCATATTGCCTCATTGCAGGGGGAGCTGCATTGCAGCCAGTGTATAGAACCATGCACCTCAAGCAGATGTCCTTCTTCAAAACCTGCCTTCTGAAACTGGCCATCTACATTGGATGTGACTATAAAATATGGAGCGCTCCTTTCTTCAATCCATCTCTTTATGATTATGAAGCCTTCATGTGGAACTGTATTCCTGTACAGATTCGTCCGATGCCCGTAAAAGCCCCAGCCGAAGGCGGGGTCACGGTCAAAATGCTCAGGATTAGCACACTCCACAAACGATATTCCAAGCCTTGAATATGGAGGATATGCCTGCCAGAACCCCTGATTGCCCCTGAAATCAGGCAGACCAGAATCCACCCCCATACCTGCGCCGGCTGTTATTACAAAAACCTCGGCAGAGCGAACAACCTCGGCAGCCCTCATCATTGAAGCAGTGTCAGCTTTCATATACAGATTGCACCTCAACGTGGGTAAAACTTTTGAGCAGAATCAGACTTCCTTACAGTTAAGCCAGCGGCTCAATACCTCAATAAGGGTTTCGCAGTAGACCGGCTTGGTATTTTTCTTCTCTAACAAAACCCATATACTACTCTTTCTGCTTCAAGGCTTCTTGAGCATATTGCAAGTAAGACGGAACAAGTTCACAATCCATGGTTAGACCCTAAAACGCCTGACAAGTGTCTGCAACTCCTCGGCAACGGTTGACAGGTCATTTGCAGCAGAGGCAGATTCGTGTGCAGCTCTGGTCGATTCCTGAACAACCATTGAGATCTGGAGTATGTTGTTGGTGATCTCATTTGTGGTGGCAGTCTGTTCTTCAGCTGCAGTGGCAATCTGGTTCACCTGTGAGGTGACATCATTTATCTGTGATAGTATCTCTTGCAGAGCCTGACCTGATTTACCTGCTTCAGAACTCCCCCGCTCTACCTCAACAACCCCCTGTTGCATAGTCGTAACCGCCGTTTTGGTCTCGGACTGTATATTCTTGATCATTGTGCTGATCTCGTGAGTGGCACGGGTAGTTCTCTCGGCCAGTGCCCTGACTTCATCAGCAACAACAGCAAAGCCACGTCCCTGCTCACCTGCACGAGCTGCTTCAATGGCTGCGTTAAGTGCAAGAAGGTTTGTCTGATCGGCAATATCCTCAATAGTAGCAACTATTGCCCCTATCTGATCGGAACGTTCACCCAAAAGCCTTATAGTCTCGGCTGTTGACTGAACCCTGTTTGCTATCTGCTCCATGATGTTTATTGAACTTGAAACCACTGCTGAACCTGAGGTGGCAGCATCGCTTGCATGACTGGAGCTTTCAGCAGCCTGGTGACAGCTCTGCGCAATGGATGAACTGGTTGCCGACATCTCTTCCGAAGCTGTTGCAACAGTACCTGCCTGTGCCGACATCTCTTCTGTACCGGTGGCCAACTGGCTGGCAGTGGCTGTCAGCTCTTGCGATGCTGAGGCTAAAGTAGTTGCAGTTTCCGCAACCTTCCGAATGGTTTCTTTCAGAGTTTCAGCCATAATCCGAAAATTATCGGCAAGCAGACCGATTTCATCTGAGGAATGAACAGTAATTGATACCTGCAGATCCCCCTCTGCCATACGTTTTGCATCTGCTGACAGAGCAGCAACCGGAGTTGCAATGGAAGCGGTAATGATGCTTCCCAGTATAAAGGCAAGGATTGAACCGGCAATAGCCAATCCAAGCATAATCCATCCTGATTTATCCGCAAGAGCGGCATTTTCATCTGCCAGAAGTTTCCCCTGTTTTACCTTTCCTTCCAACATACTGGCAATACTGCCCTGCATCTTTTTTGAGGCAGGAAACAACCCTTCCTTGAGCACAGCCACAGCTTCATCTTTTTTACCCTCTTCAACTAAAGATGTAAATTTTGGCAAGACCTTTGAGTATTCAGCCATTCCATCCTTAAAATCATTGTATAGCTTCCTTCCACGCTCGGAAAAAATAGTTTTCTCATACAGAACAGCCTCTTTATCGATATTCTTTAGAAGTTCCGCTATACGGTCAATAAACTCTTCCTGATCCTCTTTTTCGGCAAGCAGCAGATCGCGGGAGTTGACCTGAACCCTCTGAAAAATGGTGGATATTTCGGAAAGATTTTTAAGGGGTTCTGTTATCTCCCTGTACATCCTTATATCTGCTGCATCAAGCCTGTGTAACTGGATGTAACCAAATACACCAATAATCAGAGCAATGACAGCTACAAGCAGAAAGCCACCAATCAGCTTTGTCCTGAGCTTCAGATTCTTGAGCATATGATCCTCCTTAATCATCAATTGAACACCAATAGAAACAAGGGAAAATTTTGCACGAGCATAACAGGAATTTCAAAAAAACAATTTTGGGTTGTGGAGGGGGGTAATACCTTTCAAAGAACAGCCTGTTTCAGCATCTCTTCGGCATGCTTAAGCGCTGCAGCTGTAATCTGTTCACCTGCCAGCATACGGGCTATCTCTTCTGTCTGGCTCTTTCTGTCCAGCTCTTTTACTGAAGTGGCGGTCCTTCCATTTTCTACTTCTTTCTGAACCTTTATATGTTGTGAAGCCCAAGCAGCAACCTGTGGCAGGTGGGTTACACAGAAAACCTGCTGTCCGGTTGCAAGGTTTCGCAGCTTTCGTCCCACAACAGCGGCAACAGCGCCTCCAACTCCGGTGTCAACTTCATCAAACACCAGGGTTGGGGCTTCTCCCTCAGGCAGAACCTGCTTGAACGCAAGCATCAATCTGGAAAGCTCGCCACCTGATGCGACCTTCCCCAATGGACGTGCTGTTTCCCCCTGATTGGAGGAGAAGAGGAATTCAGCCTTTTCAAATCCACTGTTTCTTGGTTCTGCAAGAGTCTCAAATGTTACCTTGACCACGGCGTGAGGCATGGCGAGCTGGTGTATTTCGTCAGCGAGTTGTTCTTCAAGTTTTAAAGCGGCAGTTCGACGCTTTTGGCCTAGTTCCAGTGCAATCCTTTCAAACAGGGCTCGCTTTTCGTTCAGCTCCTGCTGTAACTGTTCGCGGGATAGAGAGCGGTTCTTCAGCTCATCAAGCTCTTCTGCCATTGACTTCCCCATTGCCATTAGCTCTCCTACTGTAGGGGCGTATTTGCGTTTGAGGCGAAGCAGCAGATCAAGTCTGTCTTGAATCTGTTTCAGTTCTTCAGGGTTTGACTCTATCCGGTTTGCATAGTCACGCAGCTGCAGAGCCGCATCCTCAAGTTGTAGATAGCTTTCATCAAGCATGGTTTGCAAAGAATGAAGCGAATGATCAATAGATACAGCCTCTTTCATCCCTGTGACCAACCTCTTAAGCTCTCCAAGCAGAGCCAGATCGCCACCGTATAGAAGTTCATAACCTGAACCGGTTATAAAATTAAGGCGTTCTGCATTTGCAAGGATACGCTGTCGCTCTTCAAGTTCCTCTTCCTCACCGGTTTTAAGGTTTGCAGAGCTTATCTCTTCAAGCTGATATGATAGCAGATCAATCCTTCTGGAAGCCTCTCTTTCCAGTTCATCAAAATGGACAAGCCTTTTTGCAGTTTGTTGCCACTCTTCAAAAGCTGTTGCCAGATTTTTCCTTAGTTCCAGAGCCCCTGCGAATGAATCAAGCAGTGTAAGGTGGTATTCAGGTTTCAGAAGTCCTTGAGATTCGTGCTGACCATGTATTGTAACCAGTTGACGCCCCAGCTCTGCCAGCTGTGACAGTGTGGCAAGGGAACCGTTGATGTAAACACGGTTTTTACCAGCACGGCTAAGGCAGCGCTTTACAAGAAGTTCAGTACCCGTTTCAAAGCCTGCCATTTCAAGAGCCGTTTTTATGTTTGTCAATCCGGTGATATCAAAGATCGCTTCAACTGTGGCCTCATCCTCTCCTGAGCGGATCAGATCTGCGGATGCCCTCCCGCCACAGACCAGGGTAAGTGCATCAATGATGATAGACTTACCTGCGCCTGTTTCACCGCTAAGTATGTTAAGCCCTGTTTTGAAGGAGAGTTGAAGACGATCAATGATGGCAACGTTGCGGATCGAAAGTTCGGTAAGCATGAAGGGCTAACGCTCCCCCCATTTCAGTTTGGCTCGGAGGATTGCGAAATAATCCTTTTCAGGAGACATAACCAGCGCAGTGGTTGTTGCTGCCTTGCTGACCTCAATGCAGTCCCCCTCCTGCAGTTCAACCCCTACCTGGCCATCAAGTGTCAGGTATACCATCTCATCGAATGATGATTTTACGGTAATTCTAACGGTGGACTGATAGGAAATTACAATTGGGCGATTTGTAAGTGTATGTGGGCAGATAGGTGTTATCAGCACACATTTCATCAATGGCTGGACAATAGGGCCGCCGGCGGAGAGCGAATAACCTGTTGAACCTGTCGGGGTGGATATTATCAGGCCATCAGCCTTGAAGGTTGTAAGGAAGTTGTCGTTAACCCTTGCCTCAAGTTCAATAATCCGTGCTAGTGCTCCCTTGTTTATAACGGCGTCGTTAAGAACCTGACAGCGTGATATCTCTTCTTCCCCTCTGGTTACCACAACATCAAGCATCATCCTTTCTGTAATCTTGTGGCTGTCTGCCAGACATTGCTCAAGCACCGGATATAGCTGTTCAACCGTGATTTCAGTCAAGAAACCGAGGCTACCCAGGTTCACTCCTACGATCGGAACCTGGCGGTTACTGAACAGACGCGCTACAGATATCAGGGTGCCATCGCCTCCAAGCACAACAACCAGCTCTGCCTGATCACGAATATCTTCATTGGTATGGCCTCTGGAGTAACCAACGTGGCGTGCCAGATGGGTATCAACCAGTGGGATGCAGTTGCGAGCCTCAAGCCAGGTTACCAGCTCACTCGCTACTCCCTGGCATCGGGGATCATGTACCTTTGCAAAGATAGCTACCTTTTTCATGGGTTTCCTGTATCACAGCTTCAAGATCTTGTCTATCTGTTGAAGCTTGATGGCATCCTCTGACTTAAAACTGTCTTTTGAGATTCAGTTCTTTTCTTAATGATTCATACTCTATCTGCAGATTATTGTACTTTTCTTCAAGTGCTTTAAGCTGTTCAGTCATAGCGGCAAAGGCGGAGGCGGATGGATCCGGCAGCTTGCCATGCTCCAGATCCGGACGTCCTTCTTTAGCCTCCTCAGACATCAGGACTATCTTTCCAGGGATTCCAACAACAGTTGCGTTTGGTGGAACCTCCCTGACAACTACCGAATTTGAACCTATCTTCGCGCCACGGCCAACGGTGAAAGGACCAAGAATCTTGGCTCCGGAACCGATTACTACCTTGTCTTCAAGGGTAGGATGGCGTTTTACCTTGTCCCAGGTAACACCCCCAAGTGTTACTCCGTGATAAAGGGTAACATCATCTCCAATCTCTGCAGTTTCACCGATAACTACCCCCATCCCGTGATCTATAAAAAAACGGTTCCCTATCTTGGCGCCAGGATGGATCTCTATTCCAGTCAGAAATCTTGAGGACTGTGAGACAAAACGGCCAAGAAAGAACCAGTTGTGTATCCATAACCAGTGGGCAATCCGATGTAGCCATACTGCATGAAGACCAGGATAGCAGAAAAGTATCTCAAGAGAGCTGCGGGCTGCCGGATCCCTGTCAAAAACCGAGTTGATATCGTCACGCATCTGTCTTAACATTGCCAGGCTGCCCTCCATTTTGGTGCTTGAACTGTTTTTAAGGCTACCATAGAGAACCTGTAGCGTCAATTTTTGCTCTGTACTCCGAAAGATGAACAGATTTTTAATCCCGATAAAAAACAGCCAAGAAATTGTTGACAGTCTGTCATTACTGGCAGTAAGAATTAAAGCAGCGTTGGCGGCTTAATGCCGCTTATTTTTTCTGATTATTAACCGCAGGAGGTGGCAAATGCAGATAGAAGTGCTTCCATTGTCTAACAAACAGATGAAGAAGAAGGTTACGGATGAATCCCAGCTTGGATTTGGCAAGCTGTTTACCGATCGTATGCTTCTGGTGGAGTGGACAGCTGGTAAAGGTTGGCATAGTGCCAGGATCAAGCCTTACGAACCTTTTGTTATGGATCCGGCGACTGCTGTTCTTCATTACGCTCAGGAGATCTTTGAGGGGCTTAAGGCCTACAAATGGGAAGATGGACGTATCGCCCTTTTTCGTCCGGAGATGAATGCACGTCGTTTTAATCAGTCCGCCGCACGTCTCTGCATGCCGGAAGTGCCGGAAGAGCTGTTTCTGGACGGGATAGATATGCTGGTTGATCTTGAAAAGGACTGGATACCTACAGCCCCTGAAACGTCTCTGTATATACGCCCTGCAATGATTGCTATGGATCCTGTGCTTGGAGTAAAACCTTCGGACCATTATTACTTCTTTGTTATCCTTTCACCGGTTGGCGCGTACTATGCGGCTGGTTTCAACCCGGTAAGCATACTTGTTGAAGATGTTTTTGTCCGTTCAGTGGCTGGCGGAACCGGAGATGCCAAGACAGGCGGCAACTATGCGTCATCTTTGAAGGCTGGTCTTGAAGCCAAGAAAAACGGTTATGATCAGGTGTTGTGGCTGGATGGCAGGGAGCGTCGCTACATAGAAGAGGTTGGCGCCATGAATATGTTTTTTGCTTACGGCAACCATATTGTGACTGCTCCGCTTACCGGTTCCATACTTTCCGGCATCACCCGTGAATCAGTGCTCCGTCTCGCTATTGAGCTGGGCTGCACCGTGGAAGAACGACTGATTGATGTCAATGAACTTTTCAGTGACCTGAAAGCAGGCAAGGTGACCGAGGCATTTGGAAGTGGCACAGCCGCAGTGATAACTCCGGTTGGCAAGCTTGGTTACAAGGAAGATTCGGTTCAGATTGGTGGCGGTGCTGTTGGAAATATCACACAAAAGCTTTACGATACCCTTACCGGCATTCAGACAGGCAAGATTGAAGACAGATATGGCTGGGTGAGAATAGTTGATCCACATTAGAGTTGTGTGAGGTTTGGAATGATACCAAAGATATCTATAATTGCTTCTGTTTTTGTTTGTATCTTCTGTACACAACTGTATGCCGCAGGTGATTATCGTGGTGATGAGCGCTGCCCGTTGCCAAAGGATTGGTCAAAATATTCCGAACCTTACGAACCGCTGGAACATCCAAATGAATATCCAACCTTTTACAAGGCTGACTGGCCAGGCTGGTCATGTTCATATCAGCGCGAGGATGGTGTGATTGTACAGTATGGCGATAGTCGAAGCCCTCAGCAGCAGTGGCTTGATACCTATAGCGGTGGTGATGGCGATATGAACTGAACGGATGTTGTTTTTTTGACTTTTAAGGGGCTAGACAGATTTAAGCTGTTTAGCCCCTTTTTTATTGGAAGCTTGACAAATATGGATTCTGATATATACCGGATAAAATTAAATTTTTTTTACAAAATGGAGGGGAGTTATGCACAAAAGACAGATTACACTGATGACAGTGTCTGCGCTTGCGTTTGGTGTCTTTATGACATCTGAAGCTACAGCCAGCCCAAAGGTAGACCGGACAGTCCGTAACATTGAGATGACACTGAACAACTGCAGCATTGATCAGTATTGGGATGGTAACGCCATCAAGCCGGGGGTGCCTGCTGAAGCTACAAACGGCTGGCTTCAGAGCTGTCAAGCTAACCTTAACAGGGCAATAGGCTATTACAACAGTCTTGGGATGATGGAACGGATGAGCCCCACTGTCCTTGCAAAGGATATAAAGGGGCGCCTTGACAGTTATCAAAAATTTGCCAAGGCAGCCCAGGGTAATCAGCAGGTTGCGGCAGCCAGTGCCCAGGCCAGTCAGAATGTCTGCATGCAGTTTGGAAATATGATTAATGATCCCAAGACAAAGCGGGTTGAAAACCTTCTACAGCGTCAGCAGGATGAAACCATGTATATTATGCCGGAAAATTTTCCCAAAGCCAAAGAAGCAGCAGTAGAGGTTTCCAGGATCTGCAAGGAAAACCCTGCATTGGCTCAGTTGGGAAATCGTTCCTGCCCCATGTTTCGTTCACAATATTCGGGGGCGGACTGGTGTGCGGCAGCAGAAAAAAACCAGGAACTGCTGGGTAAGCTGTTACAGACTTACGCAAGGCAGATCCTTGCAGATAAAGGACTGGGGGGCGGCCCTGACAAGCTGGTTTCTAACGAAGGTTTCCTGAGGGTTAACGACAAGTTTGAATACAAGAATCTGTCTTCGGTGAGTGATGCTGAAAAGCAGCAATTGACCAAAGAACTTGCCAAGCCGATTGAGGCGATAGGTGACCCCAGCCAGATGAACGGGGTTTATGAGGCTATTGCCAAGTCACGGGAAGTCATGAAGAAAAAGGTCGATGAACTGGCGCCCACCTGGTCTGTTAAAGGGGTAACCAGCAACAAGCACTATGCCCAGGGGCTGGCAAACAACGTTATCAAAAAATGGCATCCTAATGCCAAGGTTATAAAGAATTTTATGGATAACGGTGGGTATCATATTGACCGCAATGCTCTGGGAGTGCCGGTTGCCCGGAGGATCTACGGTGGTATTGTCTATCAGGTACCGGGTGAACCCTGGTGCCAGTTCCGTTTCTACGGAGCTCGTGAAGAATACAAAGGTAACGGTGCCTACGCTAAAACAAGCGGTTTGACCATTGACGAAATCCGTTTCCAGAGCTGCAATAAATAGCGCTATTGACGCTTCAGAGGGTTTGCTACAGTTATTACAATTTAAAACAGGATTAATCCTACTCAGACACATAGTCTTTGTAATATAAAGTCCCCCTTGAAAAAGGGGGATTTAGGGGGATTTGTCGTTGACGTTACAAACCAAATCCCCCCTAACCCCCCTTTGCAAAGGTGGGAATTGACCAACT
>DCVL01000004.1:0-32309 GCA_002328035.1 Geobacter sp. UBA2189 | reverse complement strand
CACATTAATGATTTCCATGGGTTTGCCAACCCGATTGTAGCATCGTCTGGCGCACCTAGCATTGGTGGAGCGGCCTTTCTGGCCGCAAAAGCGGCAGAGCTTCGGGCTGACGGCAATACCTTGTTTATGGCTGCAGGAGATCTGATACAGGGGGATTCCTGGGGCAATTTTTCGCAGGGACGCGCATCCATTGAGTTAATGAATCTGTTGGGGATTGATGTTGCCTGTCTTGGCAACCATGAATTTGATTTTGGCCAGGCTGTTCTTAAACAGCGGATCAGCGAAGCAAGGTTTCCGATGCTGGCAGCAAATCTGTCTGGCATGCCGGAGGTGTTAGCCAGCAAGCAGTTTGTGCGCAACGGCCTCAAGATTACCGTTATAGGTCTTGTTACCGATGATACCCCCCAGAGTTCCCATCCCCGCAATACTGTGGGGCTGACCTTTGCACCGCCGATTGAGACTGCGCGGAAGCAGCTGGCCGCAACCAGTCCTGATACCGATCTGGTGGTGCTGCTTACCCATCTGGGCCACGAGGTTGACCGTAAACTTGCCGAATCGCTCTGTACCGGTTCCTCACCGGTGGCGCTACCGCTGGTGATCGTGGGGGGACACTCTCACACCAAAGTCGAAAAACCGGTACGGATCGGCGCCTGTGCCGTGTTGCAGGCCTGGGAGCATGGTAAGGTGCTGGGGCTGGCTGATGTTACGGTTGACAACAAGAAACTGGTCAGTATTGAAGGACGGCTACTGGAGATACATCCTGAACAGGGGCAGGGTATCCTCGAGGTTCAGGCTCTGGTGGATCGCTACAACAGTGAGGTAACTGCCGTACTGGGCAGACAGGTTGGCAGTTCGGAGGTCGATCTTGTCCAGCAGGGTGTGCGCCAGCAAGAGACCAACTTCGGTGATCTGGTTGCTGATATCATCCGTAACGAGACCGGCGCTCAGGCTGCCCTGATTAATGGTGGCAGTATCCGTACCGGTATCCCCAAGGGGGTCATCACTGCCCGGCAGATTTACGCAGCATTGCCGTTTAACAGCTATTTGGTCGCAGTTAAAATGACCGGCGCCCAACTGCTTGAGACTTTGGAACATGGTGTTTCCGGTATTGAAAATGGTGAAGGGCGCTTTCCCCAGGTTTCCGGCATCCGTTTTGCTTTTGATCCATCCAGACCAATTGGCAAACGGGTTAATTCTGTTGTAGTTGCTGGCAAACCGCTGGATCCGACACAGGAGTACACGGTGGCAACCGTTGATTTTATTGCAGCCGGTGGTGACGGGTACACCGCCTTTGGTAAGGCTATTCGCAGTTCCGGTGATTTTTCCGAAGTAGCTGGCGCTATGAAGAGTAGTCGCCTGATCTATAATGATCCGGGTCGTTTTCTGAGAGATGTGGTTCTTGAGAATTTAGGGCGCGGAAAGAATATCAGACCGGTGACCGAGGGACGGATAACCAGGGGCAACTAGATGCGCGTGTTAGTTGATGGTATGGAAGTAGAGCTATTTCCTGGTATGACAGTGTGGCATGCGGTTCTGGCTCGTTACGGGGTCTACGATGAAAATGTGAGAGTCACTGATCGCTGGGGAAATACGCTCGGATGCTTCGGGGCTGTTTCGGACGGCATGCAGCTGTACACCAACCTGACTTCCCATCCTCATAGCCAGGAGAAACATCGTTGAAACGATTATTCTATTTCTGCCTCCTGTTGATTTGCCAGAACCGCCTGGCAAAAACAGATAAAGCTTGAATTTGAACAACAGTGGAAAGACCTCTGTATTTGGCTTTACCATCCGAACAAGTGCGAGAGATCAATTTGTACCTGAAAATCAAATTACCGTTCCTGTCATAAATGCTCTAAAATTAATCCCAAAATCCCCCTTGTCTGCTTTTCGACTCTCTAATGCTTGATTAAGAACCAGCCTGCCTTATAATCTATTTAGCATACTTTGTTTAAACTGCCAGTCTGTAGACCAATTAATCTGATTCAGAATAGGGATAGGATGTTATGACCGATAAACGAAGGGTTCATAACCTTAATAGCGCTGAAATCAGCAAAGGAACAATTATCTACTGGATGAGTCGTGAACAGCGGATAGGAGATAACTGGGGGCTTTACTATGCCCAACAGATGGCTTTGGAAAGTAAGGTTCCACTTTTGGTGGTTTTTACACTGGCTGACAGTTTTATAGGTGCAACGAGGCGGCATTACGGATTTATGCTGCGCGGCCTTATGCAGGTTGAAGAAAGAGCTGCCAAGCTGAATATCCCTTTTATTCTGCTGCGTGGCGAGCCGACTCATTCTATCCTCCGTTTTATCGAAAAGGAAGAGGCAGGCTGCGTTGTCTGTGATTTTGATCCGCTTAGAATCAAGCGTCACTGGTTTGATAATGCGGCAAAAGAAGCAAGAGTCCGATTTATTGAGGTAGATGGCCATAACATAGTGCCGTGCCGGATTACCTCGCCCAAGAGGGAATATGGAGCTTATACCCTCCGCCCCAAGCTTAACCGGCTGCTTCCGGAGTTCCTTTATGACATTCCACAGATAATCAGACATCCATTTTTATGGCATGGCGTAGCAGAGGCGTTTGATGCAGAACTGTTAATCAGAGAGCTTAAGGCTGACGAGAGGGTAGGGGAGGTTGAGGCAGTTTTCTCCGGTGAAGCCGGAGCTTCCGCAGCACTGGCGGATTTCATTGAAAATCGACTTAATGGATATTCAGTAGGGCGAAACGATCCGTTAGCGGATGGTCAGTCTGGCCTGTCTCCGTGGTTGCACTTCGGGCAGTTGTCAGCACAGAGAGTTGCATACTCTGTTGCTCATATGGGTGATACTCAGGATGTTGCCGCCTTCTTGGAAGAGTTGGTTGTAAGGCGGGAACTCTCTGATAATTTCTGCCTGCATTGCAGCGGTTATGACAGTATTGAGGCCGCTCCTGACTGGGCTCGCAGAACCCTTGAAAAGCATCGCCATGATCCCCGTCGTTTTTGCTACAGCAGGGTTGAGTTTGAGAAGGCGGAGACCGATGATCCTCTATGGAACTCAGCGCAGCGGGAAATGCTTATTACAGGCAAGATGCATGGTTATCTTCGGATGTACTGGTCAAAAAAAATACTGGAATGGACAGAATCCCCTGAAGAGGCAATAGAAACGGCAATATACCTTAATGACCGATATTCCATTGATGGGCGGGATCCAAACGGATATGCCGGAATAGCATGGTCAATATGCGGGGTACATGATAGAGCTTGGGGAGAACGTCCAATATTTGGCAGTATCCGCTATATGAGTTATGATGGTTGCAAAAAGAAATTTGATCTGAATCGTTATTGCCAAATCTGGAAACAGGCAGTCCTCTGATATCTTTAGTGAATTATGTTAAAAAGAGCTGTTAAATCAGGAGTATAATGGTGACAGCAGAATTTATTATGATAGCGACAGGTTTTCTGATCGGTATTTGCGTGGGATTTATCATGCATCGCTCTGATTACTGCATGGCTGGAATGTTTCGGGATATTTTCATGTTTCGTTCAACTACCATGGTAAAGACCTTTCTACTTTTTCTGCTTGTTACCATACCTCTTTTTGAGCTGATTCGCTTAACTGGTCTGGTTGCGTTTCCATTTCCGAAATATGGTCCTCCAAGTCTGGGCAACCTGTTTGGCGGTTTTCTTTTTGGTACAGGGATGGTTCTGGCCGGTGGCTGTGCTGTTGGAACCCTCTACAAGATGGGGGCAGGCAGCTTTCCAAGCATGCTTGCCTTTATCGGTATGATCACAGGAAGTATGATATTTGCAATATATTATCCTGAATGGGCTCTGCTGGCTGATTTGTTTAAACTTCCAACTACAGCTATAACCTTGCCGGAACTTGTTGGTATACCTTCATGGCTTGCAGCACTTTTTGCGTTACTTGTTATAATACCGATATCAATCAGATGGTTACGTAACGGATCAATCAAAAAAGGGTCGGTTGTTGACGGGTATCTGCAACCCTGGAAGGCGGCTGTTGCTTTGGGGCTTCTGGCAGTACTGTTTCTGTTGGTAATGGGCTTGCCTATGGGGATAACCACATCAAATTCAAAATTTGGAGCGATGCTGCTTAACCTTCTAGCGCCTGAACAGTATATGTCGTTTTCGTTTTTTCAGAAGATCTCTTTCGAGTACCTGCCACCTTTAGGGAAAAAACTGATTAGGGGCGGAGCTGGAGCCTCATTTGATGGCATAGCCCTGGTTCAGTTCCCTCTTATTATTGGTATAATTGGGGGTGCTGCCTGGTCTGCTATAAGACTTGGAGAGTGGCATCCGAGATTTAATCTTCCGGGAAGACAGGTGGTCTCGGCAGTAACAGGCGGAATTATAATGGGTTATGCCTCAAGAATTGCTCCGTCGTGCAATCTATGGCATCTATACGGTGGATTACCTATACTTGGCCTTCAAAGCATACTTTTTCTTGCAGGAATGATCCCCGGAAGCTGGTTTGGCAGTATCTTGCTCAAACGCCTTGTCTTTAAGATACGTTAAGCCATCTCTTTTTAAAGCAATCCTATTAACCATGACAGGTAATTAAAGGTATGGAATTCAATATATTAAAAGATCTTGTGCTACTGTTTGGTCTTGCTTTGGTAACGGTTGTCCTCTTCAGGCAGTTTAAGCTTCCTTCCATCATCGGTTTTCTCTGCACCGGAATAGTTGCCGGCCCATATACGCTTGGGCTCATACAGAATACACACCAGGTTGAGCAGATGGCCGAGATAGGTGTGGTTCTGCTTCTGTTTACTATCGGGATTGAATTTTCACTAAAGGAGCTGCTCAGGATCAAGCACCTCGTCTTGTGGGGAGGCGGGCTTCAGGTAGGTGTTACAATCCTCATAGTTACGCTTTTGGGGCTGATGTTTGGTTTTTCCTGGCAGCAGTCTACATTCTTCGGATTTCTTGTGTCTCTCTCCAGTACCGCTATCCTGATGAAACTCTTGATGGATGCCGGCGAGATGGATGCCCCGCATGGCAAGGCCTGTCTTGGTATTCTAATCTTTCAGGATCTCTGTGTAGTTCCACTGATGTTGTTTACACCGTTTCTTGGTGGTGCAGGTGATGGAATACTTGGCATTCTGCTGGTCTCGTTAAAGGCTGTGGTGGTTGTAGTCGTATCCCACTTTGCTGCACGTTATGCCGTTCCATGGATATTCAATCAGGTGGTCAGGACAAAGAGCAGGGAACTGTTCATACTGACCATAATCTTTGTAGGTTTTGGCACAGCCTTTTTAACTGCTCAGGTTGGCCTCTCCCTTGCGCTTGGTGCCTTTATAGCAGGTCTGGCTATATCGGAATCTGAATACAGCCATCAGGTAATGGGAGATATAATACCGTTTCGCGATGCATTTATGAGCCTGTTCTTTATCTCTGTAGGTATGTTGCTTGACCCTTCAGCTGTTATCCGTCAACCATTTACAGTTTTGCTTATTGTTCTTGCCATTGTAGCTATCAAATGGTTTGTGGCAACAGGGGCATCGCTTGCTCTTAAATTTCCGCCTAAACCCGCACTTATAAGCGGTCTTCTGTTGGCGCAGATAGGTGAATTTGCCTTTGTCCTTTCCTACAGCGGAAAACAGTTTGGCCTGCTTGATGATGGGCAGTACCAGCTTTTTTTGGCTGCTTCGGTAGCCACTATGGCTCTGACCCCCTTTTCTCTCAAATATGCCGAGCCTTTTGCCAACAGTATATCCTTGCGTCTTCCTGCGATTCTCAAGAGGGGATCGCGGGTGACCGGTACTTCTCACGACCGTTTTCCTATGGAGGATCATGTAATTATTGTTGGATTTGGAGTTAATGGAAAAAATCTGGCCAGGGTGCTAAACGGTAATGGCATCAGGTATATTGCCATTGAAAGCAATCACCACACGGTAAAGACTGAACGTAAAAAAGGTGTCAGAATCATATTCGGGGATGCTTCCAGGCCAGAAATACTTTCGCACGCGCTGATTGAAAAGGCGCGTATTATCGTCATAGCAATATCCGACGCAACGGCAAGTCGCCGAGTGGCAGCTCAGGTCAGGCAACTCCGTCCAAACATACATATTATAGTTCGCACAAGATATATTGCCGAAATGGAGCCGCTCTACAAACTTGGCGCCAATGATGTCGTTCCTGAAGAGTTTGAAACATCCGTAGAGATCTTTACGAGGGTGCTTCGTACCTATATGATCCCAAATGAACAGATAGACCACTGCATTGCCGAGATAAGGCGGGATTCCTATCAGATGTTCAGAACCGTAAGTAGACGTCACAGCCATGCCACCGGTATTTCAGGCTACCTTTCCGGTGTAGAGCTGGCGACATTTAGGGTTCAGCCAGGTTCAAGGATTGAGGGGAGCCAGCTTAAGGATGGACTATTGCGTGATCGTTCCGGAGTTACGGTGCTGGTAGTCAAACGCGGAGAAGAGATTAACTCAAATCCCGATCCCGTCTGGCAGTTCGAGCCGGATGATATTGTTCTTGTTCTTGGAAAACCGAGCCAGCTTGTCTTTGCTTCGCACCTGTTTGAATGTTGAACAACAGATAACAAAGCGCAACACCGGTCAAGCCGGTGTGCTCTCAGCCGTTGGTCAAGAGAGAAAGAAACTATTTTGTCCAATCAACAACTTTAAGGGATGTTATGCGTTCAAATTCGCGAGTGTTGTTGGTAACCAGAGGAATTCCTAATGAAACGGTATGAGCTGCAATCAGCATATCCATAGCGCCAATTGGCGTGCCAGCCTTTTCAAGAGTTGCTCGAATTTTGCCATAAACATGAGCAGCCTCTTCATCAAAAGAGACAACTTCTAAAGTAGTAATAAACTCATCAAGGGCTTTGGCATTTTTCTCTTGGTGCGTACTCT
This sequence comes from Geobacter sp. UBA2189, assembly GCA_002328035.1. Lineage (GTDB taxonomy): Bacteria > Desulfobacterota > Desulfuromonadia > Geobacterales > Pseudopelobacteraceae > Trichlorobacter. Next base: position 25,433 of record DCVL01000004.1, on the reverse strand, counting down.
TGGCAACTCCGTAACGTAATTCAGAAAGTGTAATTGAAGAAATGCATATATCGCCAATCTGATACTCAAGAAAACGTTTCAGCACGGCAACTGGCTGTTGCTTGATAATGTAAATACANNACGTTCAACCATGAAATCACGGGAAAACTTTTTAAGGCTCCCAAACAGGGAATTCCAAGAATCGCTGCGCGGAATCAGCTGAACAATATTGCCGGTCTTTTTAATGAACACTTCACTGTCGGCAAAACGAAACTCTTTAGGCAATCTGACAGCTTGGCTTTGCCCATTTTGGAATAATTTTGCAGTTTTCATGACCGCCTCCATATAATATATATTAAAAGTATATATTTATTTTCAAATTCGCAAGAAGTATTTTAGTGATTGTAGTCAGTTAGTAATATGTTGAAATTTAAATAAGGGCATCTTCTCTTATTACCTTCTCAACTGGTCGTTTCTTTATCGCTTTGATACCGCCAGCCATAAATCATCAAAACCTACCCTGTAGCGTCTCAATCCCTTCGTAAGTCAGGTCAATTACTGTGTGGTACGGACTGCTCTTTACCAGCATTCAGCAAGGCTAGTCTCAATCCCTTCGTAAGTCAGGTCAATTACTGTACGAACTGCTGCATATAATGATATGAAGAATCATACAGGTCTCAATCCCTTCGTAAGTCAGGTCAATTACTGTGTTGTTAAGGCACGTTCATCGGTTGCTGGGAAGTTGGTCTCAATCCCTTCGTAAGTCAGGTCAATTACTGTTCCAAGAACGCCGAGAGTTAATCGCTCAATACGGTCCGGATGGTCTCAATCCCTTCGTAAGTCAGGTCAATTACTGTCCCTATCACAGAACCTAATGAGCACAATGCTCCTACGTCTCAATCCCTTCGTAAGTCAGGTCAATTACTGTCACCCAAAAGACGGCACCCAACCACCCCAGTTACGCGCTGGTCTCAATCCCTTCGTAAGTCAGGTCAATTACTGTTTGTTGGTTCTAATTGGTACTGTATGGATGAAGATGCGTCTCAATCCCTTCGTAAGTCAGGTCAATTACTGTACCTAAGACTTCAAATGGTAATGCTAAGAGTCCGTTCCGGTCTCAATCCCTTCGTAAGTCAGGTCAATTACTGTGTGAACTATTCCAAAGACCAATTAACAACCATGAGCCTAAGTCTCAATCCCTTCGTAAGTCAGGTCAATTACTGTTCGACAAGAATTTAGTAGGTTATCCAAACTACTCGGTAGGGTCTCAATCCCTTCGTAAGTCAGGTCAATTACTGTTGTGACGCGTTTTTGCCAGCTTAACAATAATCCCAGCGTCTCAATCCCTTCGTAAGTCAGGTCAATTACTGTGATATCTAAGTTTACTAACAAGGAACAAGCCGTTCGGTCTCAATCCCTTCGTAAGTCAGGTCAATTACTGTACTGACCGCCCTGTACAACAAGCTGAACGGCCAAGGTCTCAATCCCTTCGTAAGTCAGGTCAATTACTGTAGCACCTCCTTTTCTCCCATAAATTCCGGTTGGTTGCATGCCTGTTTCCGCATACCTCCAAAGAGTAAGCCTGCCAAAAGCTGTAGGCGGTCGGAACCGGTTTGTTGTGATGACTGAAACCTCTTGAAATACATAGTTTTTCCCCTCTCCGCAGACCTCGGCGAAAAAATGGGCAGATACGCAGTAAGGGCAGGTCGGCGGGGGATGCTTAACCTCTATACCACAAAACAACTGCATGACAATCTCCGGTTGTCAGACAATCAGAAAGCTGCCCTGCTCTTCAGTTTTCATCCCCCGCCCGAAGGTGATCACCGTGTCGCAGCAGCGTCCGCAGAGCGGGAAATACTTTACTCCGTCCTTTGACAGATCCATTTCCGCCTCTACCCGCCATTTCATAACGGCGAACATCCGTTCGTCAACATCTACTTCGAAGATCGATTTTTGCACCCTAAGTCCATAGTCTTTCATTATTTTGGCTATCCGCTGTAGTCGCTTCGGGTTTGCTATATCGTAGGCCGCTATCATGTTCATGGCCGGTTACACTCCACTGTTAAAGTATCATAAAATCAAGCTGCACTACCTTTAACCCAAGACCTGACAATATAACCTTGCGCTGGCAAGCGGCACAGATACGGTACATCCGAAGGGTATCGGTGCGGGGATCAAGGCAGGTGCGAGCCTGAGAAAGAACGATTGCAATACCCTGCTCATCGAGGTCGCATTCAAATACAGATTTCTGGGTGTTAAGCCCAAACTCTTTTAAAAACTTGTGAAATCTGGTTCTTGTGCGATTTTTGGATATGTCGTAGGAAATGAGTACATGCATGGCTACTTGATCAAAAGAGGGCGGTACTGCGCCGCCTCTCCCTCTACAACCCTCCGGTAAAGCCTGGCCTGAAAAACCAAAGCCTCAGCGTAGGTCATCTTCTGTTCTGCAATGGGATGATAAAACTCTGTGGTCATTTTACGTTCAAAGGCTTGTAAGATCCTTTTAAAGGCGTCGGGATACACTTTTACCGGCAGTTTTCCACCATCGTTCCTTACTTCTTCAGTCAGGCTGTCTTCAAGGCTCTGTTCCGGCAGATCAAACAGCTCATCTCCATCTTCGGTCAGGTTCATCCGCCCCAGCGGGTCGTTTAAGGCTGATGAGATCGGATCGGAGCCATCCGGTTGGGTGTACTGCTCCGCTACAATGCTCTGGAGATAGAAGTCGCCTTTTTTAAGAACTCCCAGATTGAAGAGTGAAAGGGTCAGGGTGTCGGCAATAATGGGTCGGAATTCTTCCACAAGATCAAGTGGTAGGGAGTGGCGTCCGTAATCCAGCGCATGCAGTACGCCGGGGTAGGGATCAAGCCCGGCCAGACGTACGGCGGCATAAACCCGGTTGATTAAAAAGGTGTACATCAGCGAAAGGACTGAGTTTACTGGGTCAGTGGGGGGACGTCGTACCCGCCGGGTGAAGTCGTAATCACGGTCAAGCCCGATTCTGAAGGCGCTGAAATACTGTGCGGTGGCGTTGCCTTCAACGCCCCGCAGCGTCGCAATGGTTTCCACGGTTTCAATCATCCTGTCCGCTTCTTTTATGGTGGATGCAAGCCGTGAGGCTTCCTGATTGTTCCTGGTTCTGGCTATCCGCTGGGCCACGGTAGCCATGTTTGCAACCTTGCCATGGATCAGTGCCTTTGCGGTTTTCAGACAAAACGGGGCATCATCGGTCAGCAGAAACTGGCGTTTGCGTAAGAAGACATTCTTTTGCTCAACAGAGGCCAGACGACCCTGATACCGGCCATCAAGCCGCATGAATACGGTGTCGATATTTTCCCTCAGCAGAAGTTTCAGAGCCTGCGGGGTAAGCTGGACGTTGCCAAACAGAACCAGTTGCTCAAGCTTGTACGGAAAGAGGGTGTGGTATGTGGCATCTTCCTTTTTTACCAGCAGATGACGGCCTTCGCGGATCACGCGGGATCCCTGGGTGGTAACATGGACGACCATGGCGTTTTTCTCCTTTAAGGAGAGCATGCCATAACGGTTTTGTTTCAGCGGTAATTGCAACGTTGCAGTGTGGCAGCCAATCCCTTCGATTCAGGTCAGTAAAGCATGGGGCACGTTTTTTGGTTGTCAAGGAGCTGGTGTTTCAGAGGGCGTCAAAAGGGAGAATGATCAAAGATCAGCACTTCACCGGTTACAGGTGAGTCATAACAAAGCTTGACGGCCTTGCCATGCAGGGTGTGAGCCAGCCGCAGGTACAGCCAGACCGGTCCCTGGCCGGTAAGGGTGATCTCGTTGCCGATACCGGCCAGTTCTTTTGCACGCTGTTCATATTCTTCAAGCCGGGCCAATTTGGCTGCGCCGGTTGCTTCATACAGGGTCTCTACGTCTATGGTTATCTGGTGCATTATTTCAACTCTCCGTTCAGCTGATTTTCAACGTTTCTTTAAGTATTTTTGAAAAACCAGCTACATTATCAGGGGTAACTACCGTGGTGCTGAACTGCTCTGCCCGCGCCGCAAGCCATGGTTTGATCACGCCGTCTTTGAGGATGTAGGGGGAGGTACTGACAAAAAAACTTCCCACCCGCAAACCAAACTCCTTTTGTAGAGCAGCAACCTTGTACAAAGCATCGGTTTTTTCGTCTGTATGCTGATCACCGGATTTACATTCAACGGTGTACAAAGCATTACCAAGGGTAAACATGACATCAAATTCGTTGCTGGTTCCCTTGCTGTTTTCTATAGATATACCGATGACAACATCATCAATTCCGCTTCCAAGCAATGTGCAAACCTCATTAAAACAAAACTCTTCCAGCCAACCGCCCGTAAGAAACTGGATCTCAGATTTTGTTAGTTCTTTTTCAATCTGGTCTCCATGCACACTAAAACCCAAGCGTTGTAAAAATTGTTGCCCAGAGTGATTTGTGCCACTAAATGTCTCCTGCAACAGATACTTTTTCTTCTTGCGATGGTTGCGCAAGGCGCCACCCAGCCAGGTCAACAGACTCTTTAATTTAGAATACTCTGCCACCATCCACTCAGCAGTCTCTTTACGGTTCAACGCATCTTGTTTCATCATGAGCAACCTGGCGTGATTCAGCGAGGTCAGCCCATAAGCTGCAAGGTAATCGTCAACCTTCAGGCGTTGTATTAGGGGCAGTATCTGGTTGGAAGAGCGCTTGGGAAAAATATTGACCATCTCGTTTTTGCCAATCGGGATATAGAACATTTTGCTGCCGTAATCCTTAAACTGTTCAAAGGCTGCTATGGACATGATCTTGGTGCCACCGGTCAGGTTGACGACAAAGTCAGCATCTTCACGACCTGACATCCAGGCAGACAGCTTGCGCTGACAATCGGTAATGGAATCTTCAACGACCTCAATTTTGTGATGCCGGGAACCATAATCAAGCCCCATGCTTTGCAGGCTGGCGATGATGTGAGCGGATTTGTGTTTTCTTTCCATTTCCGCAGTGCTTATCAGCACAAGTTCGTCGGGTTGTTGTTCTGCGACAGGCAGGATGTTCGGAATAACATGGTCAGAGACCAGGCAGACGTGGATATGGTTCATGGGGTGGTTCCTTGAGGCTCCAGAGGATATATAATCCCCGGCTCCGGGTAGTGTTTGAGATTCCGTGTAGCAACCTTGCAGCCATGCACCAGGGCTGTTGCAGCAATCAGGCAGTCAATTGGCGCCAGCGTAATCCCTTTGGCACGGTATTTTCGATACAGTTCAGAGCCTTTTACTGCTACCTGGTGCGTTACATCGATAACCGAGCAGGCATCTATAAAATATCTGGTGGCAGCGGCTTCCTTATCTCGCATGCCTGCAGTCAGCTCATACACGCTCAGTACACTGAGCGCAGCTTCTCCCTGCTGCCAGAGCCGGTGCAATAAGGGAGCAACGGCTGCCTCACCCCGCAGGTAGTCAATGGCAATATCGGTGTCAATCAGCACGACCGGCATAGTCACGTCCCCCTTCACTGCGCAGGCGGTTAACCATGCTGACGCCGTCTTCCTGCTCTTCCTGCCAGGCTCCAAAGCTTTCCATTGCCTTTTTAACCTTCTGTTGCCGCAGATATTCACGCAATGACTCAGCCACCAGCGCGCTCAGGTTTTTGGACAGGGTCTTGGCCTCAGCCAGCAAATCATCGGGCAGGGTTATGGATGTTTTGACAAGATGCATATATACCTCCAGTTGGTAGTATTAACTTATGCTACCAAAATCAGAGTAAGCCTGCAATCAGTTTTGCCGGCAGACAAGCGGCACGGCAAAACCAAATCCGTACTGCACAACATCAGGGTCAGTGAAAGCAATATGCTCAACCAGCCTGCCGTACCAGGGTTTGGGGTTTTCTGTCCTGAATACCGCTCCCGGCTGAAGCATGATCAACGGCTTTTTGAACGGATTACCGCAGAAGGTCTTTTCATCACCCAGCTTGCCGTATTTAACCCGTACCTTCCAGGCGCCATCGGTGGGGTCTGTAGCAGCAGGCACAAAGTGTGAAAGCGTGACAAAGCCGTTGGGGCTCGTTCCTTCCGGCAGATCGAATCCGTTGAACCGTTCAAAGTTGATAACATTGAAGGCGCCTTTGCCGGTGGTTCGTTTCTTACCGTAGCCTCCTTGAGCCAGCAGTTCAAAAAGACGTTGCAGATCCTGCTCATACCCTTCAGCTACATGGGCGTAGATGCTGATGCTGCCGCCTGACACAAACTGCTCCGGCAGTTCAAACAGACCACCGCCTTCGCCACCGGTGGTGTTGCTAATCCGGTCAATCTGGTTATGCAAGGTAACAGTGTTGGCCAGCGGTTTTTCAGTAGTGTGCAGATCAAACCGCTTGCCGCAGCAGAACTGTTGAAACTGTTCGTGTGTGAGAAACTCACGTTTTTTGGCCTGCTTGGTTGTTTTGTAGGTATCCTTGTTCAACCTCTCCGTCTCTGGCGGTTCAAACATCGTCCGCAGGGTCTTCGGGGCTGGCAGCCAATTACCGGGAAACCCGTCGGACAGGATGAAGGGCGGCGTACCATTGCGGTACAGCCCAATCAAATCGGCAGCCCCTTTGAAGCCGCTGAAACCGTCATGCCGCTCTGCCACCCAGCAGAGGTGGCCGAAAAGGGTGTCGGCATGCCAGGGAGTGATATAGCCAGATGGAATGCGTAGTTGTATGCGCCAGGTTTTCATGGTGGCGCCTACAGGGTGAAGGGCTGGTTGTCGAGTTTCAGCCTGTCAAATTTTACCTGTCCGCTGCCTCGGCTGCCGTAGCCGCCAAGGTAGGTCATTTCTACCTCTTTAAGCCCCTTTTTAACAAAATCTATCAATGCTGACTCGTTGTCGTTATCAGCAATTTGCAGAACAATCTCAAAGTCAAATCGTGCACCTGAGGGTACCCGTTCCTGTGAGCGAGGATGCTCAGCTGTTCCGGTTTTGCGATTAACAATGTTTTCAACTTTTTTCTCAATATATGAAGCACCGCTTGATGCCATCATGTCGCTATATTCCTTCTTGGTTTCGTCTGACAGTTTTGCGTCCCGTACAAGAATCCTGGTTGAACCGAGTTGATGATTTGTATTTTTGTGCGCTCCAAAAACGGCACAAATCAAGCACCCCTTAATTCCACATCCACACGGCTCACCACTGTTTAATTGGGATTTTGCTTGAGATAAGTCTTTTTTCTTTTTGACGTCTGTAGACTTGGCAAGTTCTGTTTCAATACGATTTAGCAATTCGTCCATGCTTCGTTTTTCAAGTTGAGACCGTATCTTGCCTTTGAGCGATGAGCCGGGAATGTACGGTTCGCCGTTAATCGGATGTTTTATGATTGGCAGATCAACTCCGCCGATATCGATTTGGTCGGCAGAACCTCCAATATGTAAACCGGTGACACACTCAATCTGGCCTGTGATGACTTTGTAGTTTTTGATCTTCATTGGATACTCCTCGTTTTTCGTTATTTTTTGGGATAATGATAGGTAAAGAAAGCAACAACGGCCTGAAAGTGTTCAAGAAAGCCGTTCATAAAGTCTTCCTTTGTCTTGACGACTGCCAGATTGCGAATCATGAAGGTATAAAACAGGTCGGGAATCTTGCCTTTGCCTTTTGCTTCTGAAACAAAAGGTTCCAATTTTTTCAGATCCACATACACAGCAGGCCAATTGCCCGTCATTTTCAGACGGTTTTCAGCAGCACGCACATGACCGTAGAAACGACGCAACTGGTGATTGGTCATTGCTGGTCGCTCGCTCCCAAGTTGTTTTGCAATGGCATCGGAGTCACCATTTTTGGCAATATAGCGTTCTTTGAGATTCGCCTTCTCATCAAAGTAACCACCTTTCAGGTAATCCTCAGGCAAGCGGTATTGGGGACGGTCCTGCTGATAGTTTCCTCTGTTTTGATTTTGATTGTTCTGCTGCTGTGGCGTTGATTCCCTGTACCCACGGTTTTGCATTTGAGATCGAATATCTGGCATTGTCAGCTCCTGTTCATGTTGATGGAGTAATTAGCTATATATGATAAACCACTGAGCTTTGTGTCGTTAAGGTCGGTCAGTCCCTGTGCCCATTTGACAATTTCATGCTCCTTTGCCGGAAGATTACGGGCTATGGCATACGCAAGCATCGGAACAAAACGTAGATGTCTGGTTTCACCAGTGCTAATAAAAGCATTGAATTGACGAGAACTGTCCAGAAGCAGCCGTACAAAACCGGTAGAAACCCGCTTTTCTTCATACCACGCTGCAAGACGCTCTGCCTCCACCTGCAACCTTTCAGCCTTGTCCCACTTGAAGCAATCGCCCAGTGCAGCCAACTGATTCTTGGGCTGCTGCTCTCCATGCGCTTTTTCTTGCTTGGCTTGCTCAAGCAGGTCATCGGCCTGCTGTACAATGTTTAATAGCGGCAATCCGGGTTTGGCCAGTGCCATTCCGGCTGAGAGGGTAAAGTCCGGGTTGCCGCAGGTGTACTGGCTGAACTCTTCCCGCAGCCGGTGGGCAAACTTCAGCATCATGCTCCAGGGGCCTAAAAGCAGCAGGTCGTCACCACCGGCATAGACGGTGTACAGCTCCGTAAATTCATCCCGCAGCAGGGCATCTATCCTGCCGGTAAAGAAGGCATCCAGCATCCGGCTTAAGGTAGCGATGCGGGAGATGGATTTTTCCTTGTCGCTCAAGAAACCGTTGATAAAGATCAACCCCAGATTGTCAACATCGGCCTTCAAGACGCCCAGAACCTTGTGGCCTTTCTTATTAGCCTCAGCCAAGCAGTTGAAGAACTTTGGCTGTCCGACAACCGCATTCGGCTGCTCTTTGCAATCACGCGCTTCGCAGCCTTGGCAGAGGTCGTCATCAAAACGTGGGATATGGTTGGCAACATAACGGCTGCGTACCGGGCCGCTACAGCCGGTCAAGTCCCAGTCGTTCAGCAATGCCACCAGATAGGCGTTAGCTCGTGGCGTCTGTCCCCTTTTGTGTACGCTGAAGGAGTGGCCAAAGAGTGGATAGCTACCGCCGGTGTCCGACATAAAGCTGATGGCAGCGGCATTGGCAAGTTCACGCCCCAGCTTGGCATCATCGGCACAGTAGCCGCAGATTACTGTCCCTTCGTCCTCCAACCGAATACCGGGGAAGTGACCGCAGGCCTGACAAAGAGTTTCGTCATTGCTAAAGGGTACATTCTGCACCATAAAACGAGCCTCATCCCAACCATCGGCATTGGTAAGCACCCCATGAAACTGTCTGCTCTTTTCCTGCTGTAGGGCATCGTTGACCCGCTTCAGGACGGTGTTAAACGTCTGAAATTCTCGGCAGCTGAACCTTACAGCCGCAAGGTTCAGGGTCAATTCTCCGTTGCGGTGATCCAGCAGCCATTTGTTCAACTCCCGCCGTTTGGCATCTATCCGCTGATCAGCATCCTGTAGGGCAGGTAGCAGCAGGTAGAATTTACCTCCTGAGCTGATGATCAGGTTGGTGAGCGGCATACCAAATTCTTTAAGCAGGATATGGCTTGCCGCCTCAACCAGTGCGCTGATCATGAACGACCGTGCCCGCAGCCGCTTGGCAGCCCCACCCACACCAACGTTTTTGATGTTGAACAGATAACTCTGGATGCCGGAAAGATCGCCGGACACCAGCACGAATGGCTGCTGATCGCTGGTGGTCGAGAGTATAGCGGCGTTGTTGCCCTCTTGCTGCCAGCGGTACAGGGCTGCGGCAATGGCGGCGGTGGTACGGGCATGGTCATAGAGCGAGATATCCGGGCGATCAACCGTGGAGCTGGGGATGCACCAGGTGTATTTCTCCAGCAATGAAAGCAGCGGGGCGATGAACTGCTCAGGCTCAGACGTTTTGATCGATTGCAACTTCTGGATGAAATCGGCCCACAGGTCGGCATAGTTTGCCACAATCGGTTTACCGTCCGGCGGCGAGAGGTTTTCCATCCGGCTGGGAAACAGGTTTTCTGCCCCGCTGTCCAGAGAATCCAGCTCATAACGGTGGGCTGCCTTCAGCTTATTCTCATTACTGATCTTCAGGTATTCAAAGATACTGTGCAGTCGCTCTTTTTTATAGGCATCGCGGCCATGATCTTCACTGTCGTGCATCCGATCATTTGCCGATGAAAGGCAGTCTGCAAGCTGCAAAAGTTTTTGGAGCTGTGACGACGGATTATGGTGATAGCAGGCCAGGCTTGATAGAGAATCATCTCCTGCCTTGGCAGCAAGCACCGGATGTCCGTCAAACTTGTCAAAGAATTCGCTGGTCCAAAGAACATGCTTGTGGGAATAGCGCCCTTCATATACCGGACAGATGGTGTTTTCCATCTGCTTTGATGCGGCTGATAACGGCACCTCTGCCCGCTGCATGAATTTCCCCACATCATGCAAAAGCCCGGCAAGGGCGATGGTTACTGTTGTTTTCTCCATGATCTCTCCTCTGTCTCCTTACAGCACAATCTTTATCTGCTCCCGCTCAAGCGCCAGGCCGTAACGGGTTTTGGGACGGCGTCCCCGTCTGCCTATCTCCAGTCGGTCGGCCTCTATGGGGCCAAAGGCCTTTTCCAGGTCACGCCGCAGTTTGGATCTGTAGGCGTTGAAGTTCTCTGCCGAGAGCGCCGTTATGCCAGTGCTACTCATTGCATCATGATCCTTGCCAGGCACGATCCGGCGGTACAGGTCGGCTATCAGACCGTCTCGCTCAAAGATGCCGGTTATCGGCACAAAGCAGTCATCGCACCCCTTGCAGCTTTTTCTGGTGCATCCGGCCTCTTTTTTGAGTATGGCAAAGAAGGCGTACAGCGCCAGCCGGGCCGGCATAAGGTCGCATTCTACCCCCTTCCAGATCAGCTTTCCTGCGGCAAGGTCAATCAGCAGCTCCGGCTGTTTTTCCCGTACCAGCGAAAGCATAAGGCTTGCCGGTGACTCAGGCTGTTTAAGGTGTCTTTCGGTCAGCCGATCGCGGATGGAGAAGAACGGCATAGCCACGAGGCTGACCTTTGCGTATCGGGTTTCTTTGCGATACGGCTGATCTTTGGCATCTTTCAGGGTAATCTCCCGTGACTGGCGCGGCGGATAGAAAAATTCCCGACTGCTTTCAAATTCGGGCGAGACCAGTACGTGATAGAGCCTATCCTGAGGTCTGCCGTAACACTGGGCTGCCAGTGTTAGGCAGGCGCCCATTGTCTTCCGGCCACCGGCAATGGAACAGAACAGCTGCCAGTCTTCATGGCACGTGGCATCAAAAAGCTGTTCCATGCATAGGCGCAGAAACTGTTCATTTTCATCTTCTCCGTTGATGTCGTCGGGCGGGTTTCCTGCTTCATCTACCGGAGTAAGGATATGGCGCGTACTGAAATCAATCAGATCAGGCCTGATTCCGTATTCATCCAGCAGACGATAGTAGGCGCCGTCTACCGGACTCAGCAGTAGCGCATTGCAGATCTCTTTTCCTTTGCAAGTGGTCAGTATCCTGATTGCGTCCGGCATTTTTCCCTGCTGGAGCATTGCATACAGGGTCTCGGTTATTACCTGCGGGGTCAGGCCGCACACGGCTATCAGTACCCGTTTCACTTTGTGAACTCCGCCGTGAATTTTCCGAGGCCGAAGGTGGTCTGTTTGCCGATATGCAGGCGTTGACAAAGCCTGATAAGCGGCAGGTATTCGGCCAGTGGGCCTCGGTAAGTGATGCTGCCCAGCATGCCGCCAAAACTCATGGCCTGCTCCTGGCGGTTGGAGTAGCGCTCCCAGTCATGCCAGTAAAGGTGGCCGTCAACTACGACAATCTGCTCTGCGCGTTTTATCATGCCTTTGTAATCAAGCTGCGGCTCGCCCTCTCCCCATGCGTTAAACAGGGAGGATACCCGCCTGAGCATTGTGCGCACCAGTAAAGGGAATTCAACTCTGTCCTGGAGATGATTGTCACTTTTAAGCCTTAGGGGTGTATTGAGCGTAATGCTGACAGAAGCTGTTTCTTTTGAGGTTTCTAACGGCGGGAGTAAGAGGGTTTCCTGTCGGGGTGGAGCCTCCAGTCTCCCCTTTTGTGGGTCAAAAAGCTCTATTCCCTGATTTCTGACATGACGAAGAGAAAACCGTGCCCTATGTTCTCCTGTTTTCTTGCCTATCCCCTGTTCTCCCATCAGTTCAAAAGCGTACACAAAATAGGGAAGTGAAGCGTTTATTTCTCCGAAAAGCAGCAGATTGAAATTGAATTCGTCACTAGCCCTGAGGCGTGTCCTCTGGTCGTTGTCCGGCTCAATCATGTATGGGTGGGGCGGGGCAACGGTTCTGCCTGCCCCTTGGTCACGCCAATCCTTTTGCTCAAACAACTGGGCGTAGATGCAGCGACTAAAGAGCAGGCAGTCGGAACAGTTACTTTTTTTGACCGCACAGACAGCACGCTTAAGGCATCCCCCGAATGCACCTCTGAAGGTTGAGCCTTTGTAGGTGGGAAGAATTGCGTCATCAAGAAGTACGGAAGAAATACGGTATGCGCCAAAGAGCATCGGCCTAACGAGACCTCCATAGAAGAATAAACGGGGGACAGCCTCAATATTCAAACTGTGTCCGTATCTGTGACTCTAGGCGATTTTACTATGGTCAGCTCAATTTGCAACGTTTCAGTTTTAATTTACACTATCGGCTCCGATAACATCCCTGGTTGTGCCGTGGATTACATGAGGCTTGTAGCCCAGCTCTTTAATCCGTTTTACCACTTCATCCCTGTCTTTCTTGCCTGGGCCTGCCTTCATTACGATAATCATCTTCAGCTCCTTTTTCCCAAAAGCAAAAAGGCCTGGAGGAGCCCCGGCCTTGTGTCATTTTTCTCTGAGCGAGAACGAAAAAAGCCGGGAGACTCATTCCGTCTGCCCCGGCTTTTGGTTGTGTAATCGGTTTTTTTCTTCCTTAAACCGCGTACAGCCTCGCCCGGGCAGACGGCGTAAAATAAAAGCCGTACCAGAAAAACCCGAAAAAGGATGTAAAACGGTAGAAAGAGTTCATGGGACGGGTAGGGGCACAGGTTATAAGTAGGTGTCAAGAGTTGCTGTCTGTAGTTGTTGACATTTTTTTTGTCATTTGATATAAGAATATTCGAATATGATTTAAGGCATTGATATGACAGCTATAATTGAAAATTATTGGATCACTATTTTAAAATCTCTTGCCCATCCAACCCGTTTACAGATTGTTATTGAGCTGTTGAACGGCACTAAATGTGTAACGGATATCCATGAGATATTGCCAAGTTCACAAGCCAACATCTCTCAGCACTTAACTGTGCTCCGTAATGCCAGGATAGTTGATTTTGCACAGGATGGCGCACAGCGCTGTTACTATGTATGCCGTCCTGAACTTATTGAAGGACTGTTAAATCTTCTAAGAAACGAACAGCCTGAAATAGTGCAGAAGAAAGCCCAATGTTGTCTTCGTAATCGTGAAGATGGGGCAGAATAAAAAAACTCTTGATGGAAGGGATTCTGAAATGGGCGCACATCAACACAACCGTCTTATTATTCTTGGTTCTGGACCTGCTGGTTATACAGCGGCAATTTATGCCGCGCGAGCCAATCTTGAACCTGTCATAATTGCCGGATTACAGCCTGGCGGACAGCTAACCAGCACTACGGAAGTAGATAACTGGCCTGGCGATCATGCAGGTGTAGAGGGGCCGGAACTTATGGAGCGGATGCGTCAGCATGCTGAACGTTTTAATACAAGAATAATTTATGATCAGATTGTCTCAGCGGATCTGCAGCAGCGTCCTTTTGTTCTTAAAGGGGATCTTGATTCATACAGCTGTGACGCCCTTATAATTGCAACTGGAGCATCAGCGCAGTACCTGGGTATGGATTCAGAAGAAAAATACAAAGGCAAAGGTGTGTCGGCATGCGCCACATGCGATGGTTTTTTCTATCGTGATCTCCCTGTGGCGGTTATTGGCGGAGGGAACACTGCGGTTGAAGATGCGCTTTATCTTTCAAATATTGCCAGTCAGGTTACTGTGGTTCATCGCCGTGACCAGTTCAGATCCGAAAAGATCCTTTCTGACAAGATAAGAAAAAAAGCAGATGAAGGTAATGTTACCATTGAATGGTTCCATGTTCTTGATGAGGTTATTGGGGATGAGAATATGGTTAAAGCCATATGGATAAGGAGCCTGAAAGATAACTCGGTTAAAGAGATACCTGTAGAGGGAGTATTCATTGCTATCGGGCACTCTCCAAATACAGGCATATTTGAAGGTCAGCTTGATATGCACAACGGATACATAAAAACCAGAAGCGGTTCTGATGGATTTGCTACCCAGACAAGTATTGCCGGTGTTTTTGCCGCAGGGGATGTGCAGGATCATATATATCGTCAGGCGATTACATCAGCAGGTACAGGTTGTATGGCTGCATTGGATGCGGAACGTTATCTGGAGGGTTTGCAGCAGAGGTGAACCTATCAAACAAAAAAGGAGAGGTAAGGTATGAGGCTTAAAATTCAGTATTGTGCGTCTTGAGGGCAGCACCCTCGTGCAGCGAGTCTCGCTGATCAATTGAAAAAGGATGCAAAGGTGGTTGATGTAATGCTTGAGGTAGGACCAAATAAAAGTGAATTTGCTGTATTTCTGAATGATCTGCCGATATTTTCCAGAATGGAGCAACGGCGTTATCCGGAAGCGGATGAGCTGTTGGAAATTTGCAGTAATGTAGGAGAGCAAAGTTTTTATGCCGTAGATTGTTGACACTATATGTTGTGCTGTGGTAATGAAGTTGGCACAACATATTCTGCTATTTTGAAGCAGAAGTAAAATAACGGATCAACGGTGCCTGTAAGGGCTTAATAGGGAAGAGGGGTTAAATGCCCACGCGGACCCGCCGCTGTAAGCGATGACAAAGGGCAAAGGCCACTGGTATAAGAACCGGGAAGGTGCCCCCAGGATGACTCGCGAGCCAGAAGACCTGCTGATGATCCAAACCACTAAACTCTCCGGGGACTGGGAGTGTGGATCGAAATCGGGTGACTTTAAATACGGAAAGTCCGCACTCTGCGATGGCAGATGCGGACTTTTTTATTACCCTTGCGATTAATCTGAGATCCCCGGACTCCACTGCAAAGGAGTCTACAGCATGAACCAACCTGTTGTTGCAGCCCCCGTTTTCGTCATCAAACGTGACGGAACCCGCGTACCCTTTGAGGCACCCCGCATCCAGTCCGCTATCCAGCGGGCAGGCAAGGCCACCGCTGAGTTTGGCGATGATGAAGCCATGCTGCTCACCAGCCAGGTGTTGAAGGTGCTGCGCCACCGCTTTCCGCAGGAACCGCCCAGCATTGAACAAATCCAGGATGTGGTTGAACAGGCTCTGATATCGGCGAATCATTTCGCCACCCTCCGTGCGTATGCGGTCTACCGCGAACAGCGCAGCCGTCTGCGGCAGGATCGCAAGACTGTTGTGGATGTGACCGCCTCGGTTAATGAGTATCTGGATCAGAGTGATTGGCGGGTCAGTGCCAACGCCAACCAGGGTTACTCATTGGGAGGTCTGATTCTAAACCTGTCCGGCAAGGTGATTGCCAACTACTGGCTGAGTCAGGTCTACCCACCGGAGGTAGGTGAGGCTCACCGTGACGGCAGTATACATATCCATGACCTGGATATGCTGTCCGGTTACTGTGCCGGCTGGTCGTTGCGGATGTTGCTGGCCGAGGGTTTTAACGGCGTGCCGGGCAAGGTGGAGGCTGCACCCCCCAAGCACCTCTCCAGCGCGGTGGGGCAGATCGTCAACTTCCTGGGGACGTTGCAGAATGAATGGGCCGGGGCTCAGGCCTTCAGCTCCTTTGATACCTATCTGGCGCCGTTCATCCGTAAGGATTCACTGAACTACGAGGATGTCAGGCAGCAGATACAGGAGCTGATCTTTAACCTGAATGTGCCGTCCCGCTGGGGTACCCAGACCCCCTTTACCAACCTGACCTTTGACTGGGCCTGCCCGGAAGACCTGAAACAGCAGGTGCCGGTGATTGCTGGAGAAGAGATGCCGTTTACCTACGGCGAGCTGCAGGCCGAGATGGACCTGATCAACAAGGTCTATATCGAGGTGATGACTGCTGGCGATGCCAAGGGCAGAATCTTCACCTTTCCGATCCCCACCTACAACATAACCCCGGACTTCCCCTGGGAGAGCGAGAATGCCGAGCTGTTGTTTGCAATGACCGCCCGCTACGGCCTGCCGTACTTCCAGAACTTCATCAACTCCGAGCTGTCCCCCAACATGGTTCGCTCCATGTGCTGCCGCCTGCAGCTTGATCTGAGGGAACTGCTGAAGCGGGGCAACGGCCTGTTCGGTTCAGCCGAGCAGACCGGTTCGCTTGGAGTTGTCACCATCAACTGTGCCCGCCTGGGGTATCAGCATCGGGGAGATGAGGCAGGGCTGCTGCAACGGCTGGATCAGTTGCTGGAGATCAGCCGTACCAGTCTGGAGTTGAAACGCAAGGTGATCCAGCGCCATATGGATAACGGCCTGTTCCCGTACACAAAGCGCTATCTTGGAACGTTGCGTAATCATTTTTCTACCATAGGTATTAATGGTGTAAACGAGATGATACGCAACTTCACTGCTGATCAAGATGATATCAGCACCCCTCTTGGTCATGAAATGGCAATACGGTTGATGGAACATCTAAGAGATATGATGGTACAGTTTCAGGAAGAGACCGGCCATCTTTACAATCTTGAGGCAACACCGGCAGAGGGTACTACCTACCGTTTTGCGCGGGAGGATAAAAAGCGTTTTCACGATATTCTTCAGGCGGGTTCTGATGAAGCCCCGTACTACACCAATTCAACACAGCTGCCTGTTGGATTTACAGATGACCCGTTTGAGGCACTGCAACGTCAGGAAGAGCTTCAACGCAGATATACCGGAGGTACAGTCCTGCACCTTTATCTGGGAGAGCAGGTTTCAAGCACCGAAGCCTGCAAGAATCTGGTCAGACGTTCACTTGAGAGGTTCAGGCTGCCATATATAACAATTACTCCAACCTTTTCCATCTGCCCGATACATGGCTACTTGAGTGGTGAGCATCAGTTCTGCCCCCTTTGTGATGAGGAGCTTCTACGCCAACAGGCAAAAAACGAAAGGAGTAACGGATGAAAAATCAGAATCAGCAAAAGACAGCTATCCCCCAGGAACAACGCCAGCCTTGTGAGGTTTGGACCCGCGTAATGGGCTACCACCGTCCAGTAGCATCATTTAACACCGGTAAGAAGTCAGAGTATGCCGAGCGAACCTTTTTCAGGGAAGAATCGAGTCAAATATTGGGGGACTGATGCAAGGCATCTGGCCGGTTATATGCTGGCCTCGCGTGATTTGCGTGGTGCTTTGCTGAAGATCAGGTCATACAGACAGTTTGGCATCCGTTTGAGCAGCCAGCCAACTACCCCCATCTGCCAGGGGACTACGGCAAACGAGCTGCCCCGTTTTATGATTCGAGACATTCGGGCTGCGGCATCATCAGATCCTATAATGAATGGCATCGGGTAGGTGTTGATATCCGTCATTGGTGATTTGATATATCCTGGGGCGATAGTTACCACTCTGACGCCGCTGCCGTACAACTCAACGCGAAGACTTTCCAGATATGAGATTGCCGCCGACTTTGAAGCCGAGTAGGCCTCGGAGCCAGGAAGCCCGCGGAAACCGGCAACACTGGCTATCCCAACCAGTCTACCCTTGCCGGCTCTCCTCAGCGGCGCGATAAATGGCTGGAAGGTCCTTGCCATGCCAAGCAGGTTAATGTCCATCACCTGCTGGAAGATATCCAGGTCTTCGGCGTACTCGGTGAGTGTGCCGCGGCTTACTCCGGCATTTGCTATTACGATCTCCGGAACTCCGGCTCGTGCGATAAAGTCGTCTGCAGCAGCATTGATTGCCACTTCATCACGAACATCAAGCGTGTATGGAATGACCCTGCCGGGGTAATCCGCAGCAAGTTCCTCCAGCAGTTCGCCACGGCGGGCAAATGCGGCAACAGTAGCCCCGTTTTGAAGGTAGTGACGCGCAAGCGAAAGGCCGATACCACTTGAAGCGCCTGAGATCACGATATTCATGGCTCTACCTCAGTGAGTAATGTTTCTCAATCAGATGGCTGTAGAATATACTTTTGATGGAAAATACACCATAGGCAAGAGCTGTTCATGTCGTATTATCTCCTTGAAAAGAGGATGAAGTATATTTGTTACCAGTTGAGTTTATAGTATAACTCTGCTACTTAGACATAAAACTGAATACCGGATCATGGTGCCCGCAAGGGCTTGATAGGGAAGAGGGGTGTATTTCCATATGGAAAGAATCCCCCGCGGACCCGCCGCTGTAAGCGATGACAAAGGGCAGTATGTCACTGGTCGAAAGGCCGGGAAGACGCCTGGAGGATGAATCGCGAGCCAGAATACCTGACTTGATCTCAGCACTCGATGGTTCCCCGTGGTCTGGGAAGAGTGAAAACGTTAACATCTGGCTTTGAATACGGAAAGCCCGTCTGTTGCCTCGGCACAGGCGGGCTTTTTATTGCTGAAACGAGGAGAGGGAAATGTCGGAAGTTGGGATGAACGGTTACAATATAGGCGCAAAAATACGAAAACTCCGTCATTCAAAGAACTTTACCCTTCAGATGGTAGCCAAGGAAACCGGTTTTTCGCCAGCCCTGATATCGCAGATAGAAAACAACAACGTATCTCCTCCCATTGTGACACTCGCAAGGATAGCAAGGTTTCTTGATGTTAAAATGGCATATTTTTTTGAAGATGAGCATGAACGGCGCTTTGAGTTGATCCGCACCAACCAGCGTCGGCCTGTCCATCTGGAAGAGGCCGTTGATGCCCGATCATATGCGTTATCGCCGCAGAAACAGCGAAAAAAGATGGAGGCCTTTATTGTTTCAGCTACAGGGGGGCATCTGGACGGTGCTCCGCACAATCACGAAGGAGACGAGTTCATCTTTATTATCAAGGGGAGCGCAGAGTTGGCATTTGGAGAGCGCACGGTGCTGTTGGAGGCTGGAGACAGCATCTATTTTGATGCCACCCTCAACCACCGGCTAGCAGTTAAAAATCAGGATGAAACCATTCTGCTCAAGGTTGTCGGTCGTTAGTCTACGCTGATTTCACTGTTGAAGGAGGTGGTGCAGACCCTGCATTACAAGATGGGTCATATCGAAATAAGAGACAAGATCTGTTGGCAAAGAGGAATGAGCAGGAAACGGAAGACGGTGAAAAGCCGTCGCGGACGCGCCGCTGTAACCGGAAGTTGTCCCATCCAGCGCCACTGTTTCGTATGAAACGGGAAGGCATGGAACTATGGGTCTGGGAGCCAGAAGACGTCCTGTTCATGGTTGTAGTTTGGTCTCGCGTTTAGACAAAGAAAGGATGATTACAGATGGAAACACACGTATTGGGATTTCCGCGGATAG
The DNA here is from genome assembly GCA_002328035.1 of Geobacter sp. UBA2189. Lineage (GTDB taxonomy): Bacteria > Desulfobacterota > Desulfuromonadia > Geobacterales > Pseudopelobacteraceae > Trichlorobacter. The sequence continues at coordinate 6,011 of DCVL01000004.1, read as the reverse complement.
GCGCCAACCGCGAACTAAAGAAGGCGCTTGAAAGCTACTGGAAAGGCACCAGTAAAAAAGAGGATCTGTTTGCCTGCGAAAATGCGCTGAAGGAACGGCATTGGTGGTTTCAGCGTGAGCAGGGGTTATCTATGGTTACGGTAGGTGATTTTTCATTCTATGATCAGATGCTGGATACCACCTGCCTGCTGGGCATGATCCCGCAACGGTTTCAAACGGTTACGGACGAACCGGAGATTGACCGCTATTTCCAAATGGCGCGGGGGGATGCCGCTGCCAATATCCCGGCCATGGAAATGACCAAGTGGTTTGACAGCAACTATCACTATCTGGTGCCGGAGTTCACCCCCAGTATGACCATACGCCGTTCCTCGGACAAACTGGTTCGTGATACGGTACATGCCCTGTCACGTGAGTTTCGCCCCAAGCCGGTATTGATCGGGCCGTTGACCTATATCAGCCTGGGGATGGAATATAACGGGGCTGATCGCTGGCAGTATTTGGACGCTATTGTTGATGTATATTGTTCTGTGTTGGCCGAGCTGGCGCCCCTGTGTAACTGGATACAGCTTGATGAACCGATCCTCTGCACCGACCTGTCGCAGCAGGTACGCGACCTGTTTGCACCGGTTTATCGTAAGCTGAAACAGGCGGCGGGCAACGCAAAACTGTTGCTGGCAACCTATTTCGGCTCCCTTGACGAAAACCTGACTACAGCACTGGAAACTGGCTGCGACGGATTGCATCTTGATCTGGTTCGAGGGAACCGCAGACAACTTGATCAACTGCTTGATCTCCTGCCAGCAACCACCGTCCTGTCTGTCGGGTTGGTGGACGGCAGGAATATCTGGAAGAATAACCTGCGTCAATCCAAAGAGATTATCGAACAACTGACCAGGCGTATCGGCAGCGACCGGATTATGGTGGCTTCAAGTTGCTCGTTGCTGCATGTGCCGGTTGACCTGCTACAGGAACGTAATCTTGCGCCTGAGATCAAGAACCGGATGGCCTTTGCCGTACAGAAGTGCCGTGAAGTTGCCGTCCTGGCAGCGATTGCCGATGGTGAACATGAACCGCTGTTGCGTGAAAACGATGCGCTGTTTACAGAGCAGCGTAACGATACAAATACCTTGCGCCGGGAGGTGCGTGAACGTGTGGCTGTGGTCAACGAATCAATGTTGACCCGGTCAAGCCCTTATCCGGTGCGCAAACAGCACCATGATGCCTGGCTGCAACTGCCGCTGCTGCCTACAACCACCATAGGGTCGTTTCCCCAGACTGCAACCATCCGCTCCATCCGCAACAGCTATCATAAAGGCACCCTGGCTGAAGCGGCCTATCGCTCCTTCATGCAGTCAGAGATCCGCTCTACAGTTGAACAACAGGAACGGATAGGCCTGGATGTGCTGGTGCATGGCGAGGCTGAACGCAATGATATGGTTGAGTATTTCGGGCAACAGCTCGATGGTTTCTGCTTCACGGAAAACGGCTGGGTGCAGAGTTACGGCAGCCGCTGCGTCAAGCCGCCGGTGATCTATGGCGACGTTGCCCGTCCGGCTCCGATGACCGTGGACTGGATCAACTACGCCCAGTCCTTGACCGCAAAACCGGTGAAAGGAATGCTGACTGGCCCTGTTACCATCCTGAACTGGAGCTTTGTGCGTAACGACTTGCCCCGTGCCGAGGTCTGCAAACAGATAGCCTTGGCTATCAGTGATGAGGTTGCTGATCTTGAAAAGGCCGGGATCGGTATCATTCAGGTCGATGAGGCTGCCATGCGGGAAGGGATGCCGCTGCGCCAAAAGGACGCAGAACGCTATCTGCGCTGGGCGGTTGACAGCTTCCGTCTGACCGTTGGCGGTGCTGCCGACAGTACCCAGATCCATACCCATATGTGCTACAGTAAATTTAACGCCATTATGCCCAGCATCATTGAGATGGACGCCGATGTGATCAGTATTGAAGCCAGCCGCAGCAAGATGGAGCTGCTGAGTGCCTTTCGCCAGCATCATTATCCCAACGAAATAGGTCCGGGCATCTACGACATTCACAGCCCCCGTGTGCCAGAAGTGGATGAGTTGTGTTCCATGATCCGGTTGGCTCTAAAAGTTATCCCGCCGGAGCGGCTCTGGATCAACCCTGACTGCGGCCTGAAGACCAGACAATGGCCTGAAACCATTGCATCACTGCGTAACATGGTTGATGCAGCCAACCGGATACGGGCGGAGCTGATAATTGGGGTAAAGGCAGGGGAGTTGTCTGCTGTTTCAGAATCAGAAACAGGGCAAACTCCAACGGGTACCCACGTTATAACTTAACATGAGTAGCGTTAATCTTCCGCAAGTTAGTATCATTCCTTGTCCTCTCCTCTGTTGGAGAGGGCGAGGGTGTGGTAGAAATGCTTGATGTTGTTGGTTCTGCTATCTCCTCATTCGCCTTTCGTCCACCTTTTCCCTCAAGGGCGATTGTATCATTACTTTGCTGCGCTCACTGAAATATTGACATCAATATCTGTACTGGATATAGAGCTTAAAAGACAAGGATCTCCCAACAGGTAGAAAGGAGAACATAATCGGTGAAAAACTTCGTAGTGCATAACCCAACCCGTATTTATTTTGGCAAAGACTGTATTAAGGCTGTTACTAAAGAAATTCCGAAAAATGCCAATGTCCTGATGGTTTACGGCGGTGGCAGTATCAAACGTAATGGTGTGTATGATCAGGTTAAGCAGGCTCTGGAAGGCTACCGGCTCACCGAGTTTGGCGGTGTCGAACCAAACCCAAGTTTTGAAACATTAATGCAAGGTGTAGAACAGGCCAGGGCTGAGGGGGTTGATTACCTGTTGGCTGTAGGTGGTGGCTCAGTAGCAGATGGCGTGAAATTTATGGCTGCGGCCATGTTGTATCAAGGTGACCCTGTAGAAATTCTGACCTCCTTTGGTAAATCTATCAAGCAGGCTTTGCCGTTCGGTTGCGTCTTGACCCTGCCTGGTACCGGGTCGGAAATGAACAGCGGTAGTGTTATTACCCGCAGCTCCATCAAGGCCAAGCTCCCTTTTTCAAACTCACTGGTTTTTCCGCAATTCTCGGTGCTGGATCCAACAACTACCTTGAGTCTGCCACCCGCTCAGGTGGCTAACGGTGTAGTGGATACATATGTGCATATCATGGAACAGTATCTTACCTATCCGGTAGACGGCAAGGTTCAGGATCGTTTTGCCGAAGGGCTGCTACTGACTTTGATCGAAGAGGGTCCCAGGGCGCTGGCTGAACCGGATAATTATGATGTGCGGGCAAATCTTATGTGGTGCGCCACACTGGGGCTTAACGGTCTGATCGGTGCCGGTGTTCCGCAAGACTGGGCCACTCATATGGTGGGGCATGAACTGACCGCACTCTATGGGCTGGATCACGCAAAAACCCTGGCCATAGTCTTGCCTGGAATGCTCAGGGTACGTGTAAGAGATAAACGCGAGAAACTATTACAGTATGGGGAGCGGGTGTGGGGCATAAACAGTGGCGACGAGTCTCAGCGGATTGATGCAGCCATCGAAAAGACACGCCGTTTCTTTGAGAGCATGCAGGTGCCCACTCGCCTCAAAGCATATAGACTTGCGGCAGACTGCATTCCGGTGGTGCTGGAACAGCTCAGGGCACACGGCATGGTGGCGTTGGGTGAGCATTCTGATGTCACGCCTGAATTGGTTCAAAGGGTACTGGAAGACTGCCTCTGATTGTATTTGTGGTCGGGGGATCGTGTGCAAGGAATAAATATATGCTCTCTATCGGGGGAATAACGCCATTTACCACTATAGATTATCCAGGCAAGCTGGCTGCTGTACTATTTTGCCAGGGTTGTCCCTGGCGTTGTGAATACTGTCACAACAAACATCTTCTGGAGATGAAACAGCCTGTAGTTCACAGTTGGGAAGATATAATCTATTTTCTGGAAAAGCGGAGAGGACTTCTTGAGGCTGTTGTTTTTAGCGGTGGTGAGCCAACGATGCAGCAAGGGTTGCCTGATGCGCTGGTTTTTGTTAAGGGGATGGGGTTTTTGACAGGCTTGCATACCGGCGGGGCATATCCTGATCTATTAATCGATTGTTTGCCTTATCTTGACTGGGTTGGTATGGATATAAAGGCTCCTTTTGAACTCTATGAACGTATAACCAGGGTTTCGGGAAGTGCCAAAACAGCGCATAAAAGCGCAGAACTGTTGATTCAGAGTAATGTTCCTCACCAGTTTCGCACAACGGTGGATCCTTTTCTGCTGGAAGATGGACGGTTGCAAATTATGATTGAGCTTGTTCAGGGTTGGGGAGAAGAACTGATATTGCAGGAGATTCGTAGAATATAACTTTGACTTGTTAATTCAGACAGTTATTTCGAGGGTGATTTCAATTTAATGGAGTCACCCTTTTTGTTATAAAAATAGTTGACAAATTATTTGTTAGGTATTATTACTAATAAAAATTATTATTAGTAACAAAATATTATTATTTAGTTGTTGTAATTTGCTTTTTGTTTTGAATTTCACTTGATTTGTTTGGGCTTGGGAAAGGAGGTTTGGGTTGGTGGCCTACCATTTGTGATTAGGAAAAATATTCATATAGTCACTTCAAGGAGATTTTTATGGGATGTGATACCGGAGTCAAGGCAAGAAAAACTCAGAATACTGAGGAAACTACTACGATAACAAAAACAGAAAAGGAGAATAAAAGAATGAATTCAACAATGGTTCAACAAGTAATGCCGGAGTTTCAAATGGATGCATATAATGCCAAAACTGGTCACTATGCGGTAGTAAGATCAGATGATTATAAAGGTAAATGGACTGTTGTATGCTTTTACCCTGCAGATTTTACCTTTGTATGCCCAACCGAGATTGCTGCAATGAATGCAAAATATGATGAGTTTCAGGCCAAAGGGGTTGAAATATTGGCTGTATCAACCGATACAAAATTTTCTCACAAACGTTTTGTTGAAACAGAGCCATTACTTGCAGGCTTGAAGCTGACTATCGGTGCAGATACCACTACAGAGGTGAGCAGGGCATTTGGTGTATTGATTGAAGAACAGGGGTTGGCGCTTCGCGGGCGTTTTCTGTTCAATCCGGACGGGATTTGCGTTGCACAGGAAGTTCAGGCTCCTTCAGTAGGCAGAAACGTACATGAATTCCTTCGTCAGATTGAGGCATGGCAGCATGCAACTGCAACAGGTGAAGTCTGCCCTGCCGGTTGGAGACCTGGCAAGAAAACACTTCCGGTAAATACCGATGTAGAGAAGATGACCGGTCGTGTAGGTGACTACGTAACCATTGAAGAGATTATGAGCTGATACATAGAATAGAGTTTATTTTTAGAGATGAACAACCAAGGGTCGGGTAGAAGTGATTTCTATCCGGCTCTTGTTGCTTGTTGGTTTTGAAAATTTTTAGCATTTTAAGACGGTTTTTATTGACAAAAAATAGAACAATAGTAATTATTATTATTAAGTAATGACTTGAATGGAGCGCTGCCATGACAGAGCACGACAAAGAGCAGCAACAGATTCTTATTGAGCAGTTTTCTGAAGCCTGTCGCAAGTCAGGGCTGAAGGTAACCCATCAGCGTACTGAAATATACCGTCAACTCCTGTTGAGACCCGATCATCCAACGGCAGAGACTCTTCATAAACGCCTTTTGCCTTCATTGCCTACTATTTCACTTGATACAGTGTATCGAACCCTGGCTACTCTTGAGCAGAACGGTCTTGTAGCACGTATCCAGACGGCTGAAAGCCAGGCTCGCTTTGAAGCCGTTTGCAAATCCCACCATCATCTCATCTGTAAAAACTGCAAACAAGTCCTGGATTTTGAATGGCCTGAGGTTGATGATATTGAACTTCCTTTAGCTGTAACCGAATGGGGGCAGATTGATACAAAAAATATCGTTATGTATGGTATTTGTAATAACTGTCTGAAATCATAGCCTATAAGTTATAGTTTATGAGCCTCTTGCAAAACCTTATTCA
>DCVL01000060.1 GCA_002328035.1 Geobacter sp. UBA2189 | reverse complement strand
AGCATGTTGATGGTAGTAGTCTTGCCAGCGCCATTTGACCCCAAAAAACCGAACAGTTCACCCTTGTGGACGTTAAAGGAGATACCGTTAACGGCCAATACTTCACCAAACCGCTTGGTCAGATCTGATACCTCAATCAGTTCAACAGTTTTATCTGGATGTAGTTTTTGTGTCATGGCTTATGATTCCAATCTTGGCAGGCCAGCCGTGATAAAAGCAGAATAGCTCACCATCAGCTATTATAGTGCATCCTTCCGGCTAAAGAGTTCGGCTCGCATGGCCGCTTCACGTGCTGCAACAAGCTCGGCCAGTCTCAGCATCTCAAACACTTCAGGATGGCGGACTGAATAGAATATCTTCAGCCCATCCTTGCGCTGTCGAAGGATGCCACTCTTCAGCATCATCTGCAGATGGCGTGAGGTATTGGACTGCTCATGGCCGATTGCAGGGAAAATCTCGCAGACACAATGTTCGCCATCCTGCAGCAACTCTATGATCCTCAGCCGCGTTGGTTGGGCTATTGCTTTAAGCACCTCTGCACTATACTCCAGGGTATCCAGTACCTGATTCTTTTCTAGGGGCAGCATCCGGTATCCTCGCGAAAATCCTTAGCTTCATCACCGCGCAGCGCCTCGGCCAGACCGGTTAGTCCGTCGGTCAGATAGCGTGCATTATAACCTTTCGTTCGCAGATAGGCCATAGCCAGTGATGAACGATCCTTGTGTGGGCAGGCAGTCACAATGATCTTATCCTTGGGAAGCTCCTTATATCGTTTGGGAAGCTCGTTAAGTGGTATCTGCAGCCCAAAGCCCATCTTCCAGACCTTTACCTCTTCAGGGAAGCGGATGTCGAGCAGAACGGCCTTTTTCTCTTCAATCATTTTTATCAACTGCTTGCTGCTGGCCTTCATATCGGCACGGGTTTCGTAGTCAAAGTTGCTCAGCAAGGTATCAAAAGCTGTTGCTTCTTCCCCGGCAGCCTGGCCAGATGGAACCACAGCAAACAGTAGCGCCATAGACAGTAGAATGATTCGTTTCATATAGTAATTCTCCTTTGTTGTGCGGGAGCATTTCTACCCCCTTTTACCTGCGTTAAAAAAATCCAGAATCTTCCTTTATTAGACAAAAGATTCAATTTTACAGGCAAACAGTATCAGAGCATCCCCGCAATCTCTTCTGCCGTAGCCAGCCTGCCGGAAAACAGCACCTTGCCATCCTTAACCAGTGCTGGTGTACTCATAACCCCGTACTTCATGATGGATGGAATATCCTCTACCTTTACTATCTCCGCCACTTTGCCGGACAACTCCACCGCCTTCTTTAAATTTTCATACAGGGTCTTGCACTTGGCACAGCCGGTGCCCAACACTTCCAGTTTCATGGTTCTATGCTCCTTTGTTATTTTTATAAAGCCTGCTTAGTGCTGATGACCACAGCAAGACTCCTGCCTTTCGTTATGCGTGAGTGGCTTAATCAGCGCCCCACCGTTACAGTCGCTACACTCAAGCTGAATGGTAGTATGGGTTATATGAAACCGATGCTCAAGTTCATGTTCTATCCGGTGCACCAGCCCGCTCCGCTCCCCTTCGTATCCCTGTTCAACCTCAACATGCACCGACAGAGCCGTGATGTGGGAACAGACCGACCAGATATTCAGGTGGTGGATATTCTGCACCCCTTCAACATCACGTATGACGGTTGCAACATCTGACACGTTCATTCCCCTCGGTGAACCCTCCATCAGGATATGGATTGCATCCCGCAGCACACGCCAGGCACCCACCAGGATCAACAGGCCGATACCGGCCGAGATCAGTACATCCAGCAGGAACCAGCCAGTGTAGTACATGATTATACCCCCAACAATTACACCTGCCGAAGCAGCAGCATCCCCCAGAACATGCAGGAAGGCGCTTCTTACGTTCAGATCATCATGACTGTGAGTGTGCAGGGTCTTGGCAGCTAACAGATTCATCACCAGCCCGATCACCGCTATCAGTAGCATCGGCAGGCTTTTCACTTCTTGCGGAGCGGAAAAACGGATCCATGATTCGTACAGAATCCACGCTCCCATCAGGAATACGGTCAGACCATTGATAAAGGAGGCAAACACCTCGGAGCGGTGAAAACCAAAAGTATGTTTTTCCGAAGTTGGTAAAGAGGCCAGTTTGATTGCTGCAAGTGAGAGTATGAGGGCAAACAGATCCAGAAAGAGATGAGCTGCATCTGACAACAGCGCCAGTGAGTTAGTCCATAAACCACCCGCAACCTCTGCAACCAGTGTTACAGCGGTCAGGGCGATAGCTATCTTGAACTTACCTGTTAGTTGGGTATCAACCGAGGCGCACATACCTTCTCCTGTCCTACTTTATTCCATGCATCTCTGCCCTTGAACTCTCAGCCACAGCCATCTGAATGCACCCCCGCTGAAACAATCGCCAGCGGGGGTGCAACCGATTACTGCCTACTTCGTGTTGTACCGCGACATATGAAACTGTCTTCACAAACTGGTACTTGCCACTATAAGGTAGTCATTCATTTAGCACTTCCAAGATATTCTGTGAGCCAGCTTCGCATCTCATCCCTTACCCGTTTGAATTCAAGTAGAACCTCTTCTTCGCCGCCCTTTAGCCGTGAAGGATCCTCAAAACCATGATGAGCTCGTTGGACTCCCCCAAAAAAGAGCGGACATTTTTCGTTTGCGTCACCGCAAAGGGTGACAACATGGTCAAAGGTCTGTCCGGCATATTCCTCCATTGTTTTTGAATAAAGAACTGAGGTGTCAATACCAAGCTCTTGCAAAACAAGGATGGTGATACGATTGACCTGTGTAGCCTCAGTTCCTGCAGAAAATGCCTGCCAAACCTCACCCAGAAAATGATTGGTCAATGCCTCAGCCATCTGAGAACGACATGAGTTGTGGGTGCACAAAAAAAGAACCCGTTTTTTGTTTTGGAACATTTTGATTCCTCACTTTAAAAACTCAGAGAATGATGAGCCTCTTGCAAAATGATTGTA
>DCVL01000002.1 GCA_002328035.1 Geobacter sp. UBA2189 | reverse complement strand
TACAATCATTTTGCAAGAGGCTCTTATATTTTGCTGATTTACAGGCTCAGGCTATTTACAGTTTTTGGGCGTACCGCTGTAGCCGGTCGCATGTAGTTAAGGAATTGTTCCTCCAACTGAACAGCAATATCAGTATTTCCGGTTGAGCGTAGTATCTCTATTACACATTCAGCTGTGCAAAGACCTGATTCTCTCTGATTCTTCCTCAAGTTGTAACGGGATTTTCCTGTTGGTTTAAGGCTTATTCGTCTTACCTGTTGGAGATATGGAGAACGCTGATGAATCTTTCTGGCCTCATGCCAGGTGCTGTCAATCAGTATAAAGTGATTTATATTGCCAAGATCATAGCTATCTTCATCTGAAGTTCCAGGATAAACCAATGCTGTTTTGCCAATTGCTATCTCATCAAGAAGTTTTTGAGATGCTTCTTGCCTGTTCCAGATAATCTGCTCTGCCGCTTTTCCAAGTAGTTCAAGAACCAGACGACCAGTATTTGATTTTTTATGTACTTCCTTGGAATGGGTTAACAGTGTAATTTTCATCTGAATTTTGTCGCATTTCCTTGTTGTTTGATTTTTAGTATACTGTATCATACAAATTAAAAATTCCAGTTTAGGAAGGTTATGTTTCATGGCTAGATGTTCAAACTGCAATGCGCCGCTACCCCCGGGGTCTCTGCTTTGCAATTATTGTGGAAACCGTACGGATGTGGATCTTAAGGGGATACACTACTATACAACCCATGAAAGCGATACTCCGAGAATCTGCCCTCGTTGCAACATCAAGCTGAAGACAGTTGATCTTAAGCTGGAGGGGCGTTTTCTTATAGAACGTTGTGAAAACTGCTTGGGACTGTTCTTTGACCCTGGCGAGCTCGATTTCTTGCTGGAGGCAACGGTAAATAATGTTTCAGGTATTGATAGAGCCGGACTTGAGGCTATAAACGAGAAGAGGGAGCCAAATCAGTATCCTGTCTCTTATATCAAATGTCCGGTATGTGAAAAGCTGATGCACAGGGTTAATTTTGGCGTAAAGAGCGGCGTTATTGTTGACCGTTGCAAGGAGCATGGCATCTGGCTTGATGGTGGTGAACTCCGTCAGCTGTTTGAATGGATGAAGCTAGGTGGCCAACTTCTGGAACAGGAACGTCAGGAACAGAAAAGAAAAGAGGCTGAACAGAGAGAAAAGGAACAGAGGCTTAAAAACTCCGATTTTGAGGAGGAACCCTCCTTATTCGGGAGCTACAGCGATTCCCTTAGACATTCTGATCCTGATCTGTTTCAGATTATCTACAAGGCGATCAGGTTTTTTACCAGATGATCTTCACTTTTGAGGCTAATTCTCTGAAGCTCAGGTTTTGGAGAGCGTTATGAGCGGAGTCTGGTTTGCAATGGGACTAACCCTGTTTGCCGGTATGGCAACCGGTATAGGCAGCGCAATTGCTTTTACAGCCAAAAGGACTAACTACCGCTTTCTATCCGTTGCTACCGGTTTCTCGGCCGGTGTTATGCTTTATGTCTCGTTTGTTGAGATATTCGTCAAAGGCACCGATGCCTTAACTGCAACTTACGGCAACTATTGGGGACATTGGGTTAATGTTGCCTCTTTCTTTGGTGGAGTTTTCCTGATTGGAATTATTGATAATCTGGTGCCATCCGCTGAAAACCCACATGAAACGCACTCTGAAGCTGAGACTGCGCCATTGCATGACCCTTTGGCGCCTATACCAAATTTCTCTGAAACTAAACTCTATCCCGAAAGTGAGCACAATCAATCTCCTGAACATAGAAAACTTATGCGTATGGGGATTTTTACTGCCATAGCAATAGGGATTCACAATTTTCCTGAGGGACTTGCAACATTTCTTGCGGCTTTGGATGATCCATCGCTTGGGGTTGCCATTGCCATAGCCATAGCGCTGCATAACATACCTGAGGGGATAAGCGTATCTGTACCGATATTTTATGCTACCGGAGATAGAAAAAAGGCGTTTTTATATTCAGTTTCAAGCGGTTTGGCTGAACCTGTTGGAGCAGGTGTGGCCTATCTTATCCTGCGTCTGTTTATCGGTGGGGATATGCCAGGTGTTCCGCCGCAATTAATGGGGATCCTTTTTGGTGGTGTGGCTGGAATAATGGTTTATATCAGTCTTGATGAACTGCTTCCAACGAGCAGGGCATATGGAAAGGGGCATGACAGCCTTTTCGGGCTTATGGGAGGTATGATGGTTATGGCTTTAAGTCTGCTGCTTATGAAGTAGCGATCAAGCTATGATTAAAATAAAAAGAGGGATACCGGTCAGGAATCCCTCTCGAGTAAAGCGATATAAGCATCTTAATGACTAATCCTGTAGACCAAACTCCTCATGCAGTACCCTAACAGCCAGTTCGGTGTACTTTTCATCAACAATAACTGATATCTTGATCTCTGAGGTGGAGATCATCTGAATGTTGATGTTGTTCTTTGCAAGCACTGCGAACATTCTTGTCGCCACACCTGCATGGCTGCGCATCCCGAGACCTACAATGGAGATCTTACTGATGTTCTCATCGGATTGCACCTCTCTGGCCTGAACCTCTTTTGCCGCTTCATTAGTTATCATCAAGGCCTTTTTGAGGTCAGCCTTGGTGACTGTGAAGGTGAAGTCGGTTGTGCCGTCATGGCTTACGTTCTGAACGATCATATCGACTGAAATAGCAGAATCTGACAGGGGGGTAAGAATCCTGGCTGCTATACCAGGTTTGTCAGGCACTCCAAGAACTGCTATCTTTGCCTCATTTTTGTCATATGCAACGCCGGAAACGAGAATCCCTTCCATTTCTTTATCCTCCCTGGTAACCATGGTACCGGTGTTTTCATTAAGGCTGGAGCGGACATGGATGTCCACGTTAAATTTTTTGGCAAATTCAACAGATCTGATCTGAAGAACTTTTGCTCCGAGGCTTGCAAGTTCAAGCATCTCGTCATATGAAACCTTTTCAACCTTGCGAGCTTCCCTGCATACGTTTGGATCCGTTGTGTAGACGCCGTCTACATCCGTATATATCTCGCAGACATCAGCCTTAAGGGCTGCAGCCAGGGCAACAGCAGAAGTGTCTGAACCGCCGCGCCCAAGAGTTGTAAGGTTGCCATCCTTGTCCATTCCCTGAAAACCGGCTACTACAACGATATTGCCTGCCTTCAGATCTGCGCGTATCCTGGCGTCGTCAATGCTTTCAATCCTGGCTTTTGCAAAAGTGCTATCAGTAATAATAGGCACTTGCCAGCCCATATATGATTTTGCCTTGTAACCAAGTGATTTAATATACATGGATAAAAGGCCGATGGTTACCTGTTCACCTGTGGCAACAACTACGTCGTACTCACGGTTATCAGGAATATCAACCATATCGTTTGCCAGAGCGACCAGCTTGTTTGTCTCGCCGGACATAGCTGATACGACTACTACAACTTCATTGCCAGCCTCATATGTTTTGAGGATCCGACGGGCTACGTTTTTAATGCGATCTGTTGTGCCGACCGATGTGCCCCCGTATTTTTGAACCACCAGTGCCATACTGTTGCTCCTTTGCATAACAGTTCAATAATGAAAGTGTTCCTAAATAACAGATAGTAATTTGCTAGACAAGAAAATTTTAATCTAAGGGAC
>DCVL01000007.1 GCA_002328035.1 Geobacter sp. UBA2189 | reverse complement strand
CTGCCGGAACTGCCGGAAGCCAAATTCAGCCGATTCCTTTCTGAATACAGCCTGCCTGAGTACGATGCAGACGTGATTACCTCCTCCCGCCCTCTGGCAGATTATTTTGAACAATGCACGACCCTCTGCAACAATCCCAAATCCTCTGCCAACTGGATAATGGGTGAGCTTACCCGTTCACTCAACGACAGTACAACAGCGATAGAGGCATCTCCTGTATCACCAAGTCAGCTTGCCGGAATCATAAAGCTTATTGATGCCGGAACCATATCCGGCACAATAGCGAAGAAGGTCTTTGAGGAGATCTGGAAAAATGGCGGTGAGGCTCCATATATCGTTGATAAACTAGGCTTGGCGCAGGTGTCCGACACCAGCGCAATAGAGTCTGCCATTGATCAGATAATGGCAGCCAATATAGGTCAGGTTGAAGAATACCGAAGCGGAAAGGAAAAGGTCTTTGGATTCTTTGTGGGCCAGGTAATGAAAGCGATGAAAGGCAAGGCAAATCCAGCAGTTGTCAACGACCTGCTGAAGCAGAAACTGGCAGGGTAGGCCAGACAGAAGGTCTATCTAAATGGAAACACGGAGCAACAGAGCAACGGAGAAAACTCTTTTTGAAAGCGACTTAACCGAGCTGATTTTGGGTTCCGCTATCGAAGTACACCGCACATTGGGGCCTGGATTGTTGGAATCTGTGTACGAGTCTTGTCTTGCATTTGAACTCCAGAAAGCAGGCTGCCATGTTGAGCGCCAGAAGAAGCTCCCTGTAGCTTATAAAGGTTTGGATATAAATGAAGGATTCAGGCTTGACCTTTTGGTAAACAATTCTGTCGTGGTTGAACTTAAATATGTTGAAAGGTTACTTCCAATTCATGAGGCACAACTTTACACCTATTTGAAACTTTCCGGAAAAAGAACAGGACTTCTCATAAACTTCCTTACTAAACTTCTGAAAGATGGAATCCAAAGAGTTGTTTGTTGATTCTCTTCGTTGCTCAGTTGCTCCGTGTTTAGTCAAGTATAGTGCCTATCAAACGACTTAAAAGAAAGGATTCTGAAAATGCTCCAGAAAATTAACCATATCGGTATAGCCGTACAATCCCTTGATGCCATCCTCCCTTTTTATCGCGACACCCTTGGCATGCCTTTTCATGGTCTTGAAGAGGTTCCTGAGCAAAAGGTGCGTGTGGCCATGCTCGGAATCGGCGAAGCAAAGATAGAGCTGCTTGAACCCACCAGCGATGACAGCCCGATTGCAAAATTTATTGAAAAAAACGGCTCCGGCATACACCATATAGCCTATCAGGTAGAAGATATTGAGTCCACCATAGCCACCCTTAAACAGCAGGGTGCCCGGATGATAGATGAGATTCCCCGTAACGGCGCCCATGGCACACGGATAGCCTTTGTCCACCCCAAAAGCAGTAACGGCGTGCTGACAGAGCTGTGCCAGTGTAGCTCAGGGGCTCATTGAAACACAGAGCAACAAAGTAAGTAACTTGACATTGCTACCTCGGAAAGCCTATTGTACAAATGCAAGTACAAATAAGGGGTGCTGAATGAGAGCTCTGAATTTCAGTGAAACACGTGAAAATCTTAAATCAGTTATGGATCAGGTTTGCAATGACCATGAGCCGCTTGTAGTAACCCGTCGGCATGGTGAAAATATTGTTCTTATTAGTCAGGAAGATTATGAATCGTTTATAGAAACGGATTATCTTCTTTCTTCTCGTGCTAATGCTGCTCACCTGCTCGAATCGCTGGCGCAAGCCAGGAGAGGAGAGCTCATCTCACTTGAAGATGCCCTGAAGTGAAGGTTTCTTTAACACCCAATGCGTTGGATGATCTACGTTGGTGGCTTGCAAATGATCGCAAGCGTGCGGATCGCGTACTGGCACTGATAGCAGAGATAGTCGGAACTCCTTTTGATGGCACCGGTAAGCCAGAGCCGCTTAAACACCAGCTAACCGGATGCTGGTCACGCCGGATTGATCGTGAACATCGCCTTGTGTATCAGGTGGCAGATCAAGAAATACTGGTGATCGGTTGTCGGCATCATTATTGAGCTGTGCCAGTGCGATTCAGAGGCTCATTGAAACACAGAGCAACGGAGCAACAGAGGGAAATAGGTGATTTATGCATAACGCAGTGGCCGTAGCCCAAAAATATGAGCAATTTGTCATACATTATGGAGATGATCCATTTATTTCAAAGACTATCTCAAAGATGGTATCGACGCGGTTGACGATGTTGCAAAAGGAATTGAAACGAGTTCAAGGTGCATTGCTTCGTTTTGAACATATATATGGCAAAACATCGGATGATTTTATTAAAGAGTTTCTGTCTGGCAAAGCCGGTGACGATATGAATTTTATGGAGTGGTCAGCACTGGTTCGGATGTCAGAACGTTTACGGGCAGAACGCACGGCACTGCAGGGCAACTGATGGTAGGGGTCTATTTTGCTTCCCTGAAACAGACCTTGATACTGGATCAAACAATTTATACCAGTGTGACCATTGAGCCTAAAACGGCAGTTCACGAAACACAGAGCAACGGAGCAACGGAGTAATTAAGATGTTAGTAAAGCAGACAGCAGAACCAAAGTGGTGATTTTTTAAACAAGCTTTTCCCATGATTTTTTTCTTAGTTTGAGCCAGTTGCTCCGTTGCTCCGTGTTTCAAATGCTTTTTCCAGGTTAAAATCTTAAATCAGTCATGGGTCGGGTTTGTGGTGACCATAAAACACTAATTGTAACTCGTCGCAGAGTTGAAAATATTGTTCCTATCAGCCAGGTTTAAGGTTTAATTGATTTAAAACCAGCTCTATTTTTGATTAAAAACCGCTAACAATCTGACCCTAGCTATAAAAATCAGCCAGTTAGACAAAAAATCATATTTTTTTTCTTGACAGTCGTTTGATTTATTGTATTATCTCCAACAATTACTAGAACATACAAATAGTTGAATATTTGGAAGTGTGGCTGCAACAAACTAAAATGATTAATAATTTTAAATGAAAGGTGGTGGGATTCCCTAAAGATTGCCCATTAAAGAATTACCTTAAGAAAGTTTAAAATTTATTTTAGGATGTAAATACAACCAACATGAAGGAGGAAAGTTTCATGACAAAGTTTCAAAAGCAAATGTTGACAATCGCAGCAGCCGGTGCCCTGACCGCCGTAACTGCACTTCCCGCAATGGCGTTTGAGAACGAGTTCCACGGTATGTTCAACTTCAACACCGTATTTTCAAACTACAACAACGGCGGCGGTGGTGATGTAAATCCAGGTGCATGGACATGGACCGATAAAAGGAAGATGAATAACTACATGGAGCAGCGTGCCCGCATCCAGTATATTGCGAAGGCAAGCGATGACCTTAAGTTGTACACACAGTTGGAAACAAATACCCGTTGGGGTAACGGATCAGTAGGTGGTGACCTTGATACCGATGGTGGTACAAACACACTGGTTGTAAAGCATGCCTACCTTGATTTTAATATTGGCAAGTCATTCAACACAAAGATTGGTCTTCAAGCCTATAAAGATTCTTTGAAGGGTATCTTTATTGATGCTGACCTGCCGATTATTATGACTACTACCAAGATGGGTGCATATACCCTCGGCTTGGGATTTGGACGTTTTGCTGACGACCAGGCGAATGGCACCGCACCTGCTGTAACCCGTGCTGGTGAGTTCAATAAAGACCTCTTTGTTATGGATAATACATATGCCTTCAGCAAGGATACCAAGTTTGGTCTTTCATATTACTTCCTTGCAGACTACGCAAATTCGTCACCTACCACAGGCTATACAGGTGTGCCATACAACGTGCTGTACGGTCATACCAGAGATGAGGCAATCCTGCTCCATACATTAGGCCTGAACGGCCAAACAAAGATTGCTGGCATTAACCTTTCCGGTTTTGCAGCCATGCAGGCTGGTCACCAAAAGGTTTGGACTGCTGGAAATACCAGCCGTAACTTCCACGGTTGGGCAGCAAACGTAGCAGCCGATATGAAGGTTGGTCCCGGCACAGCCAAGACAGCCTTCCTCTTTACATCAGGTAACAACAGCACAAATGATGCACAGTACAAGGGATGGGTCAGCACTTCAGTTAACTCTTACAACGAGTCCGGCATGATGATCCTTGCCCGTAATACCTATAACAGCCCTACCTCAACTGATGCTTACATCCGTCGTGATGTCACTAATATCGCATTGCTGACAATGGGCTATGACTCAAAGCTGACCGAAAAGTTTAACCTTAACGGTAATGTTGGCTTTGCCTGGGCACCATCCTCAAACCATCAGGAACCACACGTTGATTTGAATACTGGTGGTACTAATTCTAGCGACTTCATGGGTACTGAAATCAACGTTGAAGCTGGATATCAGCTTTACAAAAACCTGAAGCTCCAGGCACAGGCTGCTTATATGATCCTTGGTGGCTATTATGCTAAAACAACATCAAATACCAGTTTAACTGCTGTTGCTGACCCAGAAAACCCATACACAATGCGTCTTCAGGCACGTTACAGCTTCTAATTTGTTGACGTAACAAACAAAGCAGAGCCAGGCGGCATGGGAAACCATGCCGCCTTTTTTAGTTGAGGCAGGCGGGTTGAATGTGGCATAGTCAACAAGGATGGACTGGAGGCAACTATGGCTACAATAACATTTGACACACTGAAATTTACCCGTAGGTTAAAAGAGTCAGGTCTACCGGAGCAGCAGGCAGAGGCTATTGCTGACGCATTTCGTGATGCGCAGAGCGAGGCTGATTTAGCAACGCGTCAGGATTTAGAAGTTGCAGTAAGAACTCTTGAGTCAAATCTGGTTCGCTGGATCATTGCCGCCGGTTTTCTACAGACGGTTTTAATTGCAGCCTTGCTCTTGAAGTTGATCAAATAAAGATTTCGTAATTACAGCTTCTAATCTGCTGTCGCAGCCAACGTTGTTCGAGCGGCATGGGAAACCATGCCGCCTTTTTTAGTTGAGGCGTGCTGGGGGATATGGCATAGTGACAGCCAGTCAGAATTTGTGTGGGGGGGTAATGCCATGGGGGATCAGGTAACAACAAATCAGCTTATGACTGTGCTTGAAGCTATGCACTCCGACATCAAGGCGGTCTACGAGGGTCACACGGCTCTATCTCAGCAGATCGTTGATCTTCGAACAGAGTTGAAAGAAGATATTGCACTGGTCGATACCAAGGTGATGGGGCTTGCCAGGCGGGTTGATCAGGTGGAGGCAAGTCTCTCCGAACGGATTGATCATGTGGAAGAACGCCTGAGCCGTAAACTTGAAGGAGTGCGGGCAGAACTGGTCGAGCACAGAGAGAACAGTGAGATGCACCGGGCAGCACCCAAGCGGAGAACCCTGAAAAAAGTTGCTTGAGTACCAAAACCGAATGTTTTTTGACACTGGCCGGTGGATGTGGCATACTCCTCCGGCCTTTGCGTATACAAGATTTAATGGAGGAACTATGAAGCAATATCTGTTGGTGGCGCTGATGCTAGTGATGACAACCGTATCAGCCTTTGGCGCCGGACCGTTGCGGGTCTATGTGGGTGAATTCAATGCCGTTGGGGTACAGGGGAAAGATGATCTCAAGGCAGCCCTGCAGTCCCTGCTGGCATCACGCCTTTCAAACGATAAGCTGCTCTCGGTTGCTACCGCTGCCGAGGCAGAACTGCTGGTAAACGGTACCTACATCAGCATCGGTAAGCAGTATAATGTTGATGCGGTAGCCAAATCAGCTAATGGTCAGACCGTTACTCGCACCTTTGTGCAGGGTGAAGGGGGACAGGAGGCTCTGTTTTCAGCCGTAGGTAACCTGGCTCAGAAGTTGTCTGCTGATATTGAGGGTAAGCTGGCATCCAACAGCATCCCCAGAATCGCGCCGGTAGTAGCTGCCCTGCCTGTAGCAGCGCCCAAGGCAGGTTCTGCTGATATTATCCGCTCAACTGCGGTGACAGAGGGAGCCAATATCCAGCGGGTACCGCAGGGTGATATTATCCGTCCACAGGCATTTTATCGCGGAGCGCCAAAGCAGGGTGAAATAAAGCGTCTTGACGGAATGTTCAACCTGCTGGCTATGGCCGGCACTGATACCGATGGGAAACGCCTTCTTTTTATGGCTCAGAACAGATCCGTACAGATGATAAGAGAGGGTGAGTCCAGGCCTATAACAGGCTTTACGCTTGGTGTTGATGATACAATCCTTGCCATTGATTATGTTGATGCGGACAATTCGGGGACTCCGGAGCTTTATGTTACAGTGGTAAGGGGTGGTGAGGTTGCCTCGCAGATATGGGAGCTTAAAAACAAGAAACTTAAGAAAGTAGCCGATAATATTGAGTACTTTTTCCGCTCCATCGCACTGGCAGGTGGTCAGTCAAAGCTTTACGCCCAGGAACAGGGTCGTAAGGCTGACAGATATTACGGTGACCTTTATCAGGTGGAGCGTAAGGGCAACAAGATTATAAAGAAGGCTAAAATAGCCCTGCCTCGCTATGGTGATATATACAGCTTCAACCAGTTTAAACATCCAAGTGGTGAACTGCTTACCGTAGTCTACCATGAAAACAATTATCTGGTTGTTTACGACAAGGAACTAAAGGAATTATGGCGCAGTAATGATGCCTTTGGCGGCTCGGAGCTTTTTTACAAGGTTGAAGATGATGCGATGATAAACCCTACAACGGATAAGTACCGTTGGTTCTTTATGAACCAGAGGATAATTGTTACATCTCAGCAAGAGATACTTGTTGGTAAGAACGACGGATTTTTCGTGATTGGCAATGCCCGCATGTACAAGCGCGGGGCGGTGTACAGCCTCTACTGGAACGGTGCTGCACTTGAAGAGGTCTGGCGCACCAAGGATACCCAGAACTACATGCCTGATTTTGCATTTGATGAAGCCAAGAGTGAATTGCTGCTTCTGCAACTAACCCAGAGAGAGGATATCCTGGTGCGGCATAAAGGCGCAACCGCGCTTCAGATTAAGAAGGTAGAATAGAATTTCAGACATTTGACAGTTCAAAAGGCGACACGCTTTCTGTGTCGCCTTTTTTATTGAGACAGCAGCAGGTATGTGGCATACTGACGAACAGATTCATGGAGGTAAAAGCATGAGTGATCTAGTTACAACAAATCAGTTGATGACGGTTCTTGAGACGATGAATGACAAGTTTCAGCAAGTGCTGGAATGCTTTAGCACACTTGACTCCAAGATAGATAATGTAGAAGAGCGGCTTACTGATAAAATTGAAATCGTTGACGCCAAGCTGATGGGGTTGTCCAAGCGGGTAGATACGGTTGAAAAGAATCTGAACGATAAAATTGATTCGGTTGAAAAGAATCTGAACGATAAAATTGATTCGGTTGAAAAAAGGTTGAGCGCTGAGATTACTGAAGTTCGTAATGACTTGCATTCACATCGTGAAAACACTGAACTGCACGCAGTGCAAAAAAAGCGGATTTTAAAAAAGGTGGCATGAGTTTCCGCCAATTTGGCACAACTTTCTATCCGCTTATACCGAAGAAAACTCCAACCACAGCGGTAAGAGCCATTGCAAGCGCTCCCCAGAATGTAACCCTGGCGCTACCGGTAATAACTGAGGCTCCCCCCATGTAAGCAGCAAACCCGCCCAAACAGGCTAGAAACGCAAGTGAACAAACCGCCACCACCTGAATAAGTATATTAAAAGGAACCAACCATGCGGTAACTAATGGCAGTAACGCGCCTACCGTGAACGCGGCAGCAGAATAGAGAGCCGCTTCAACAGGTTTGGCTCTTATTGTATCGGATATTCCTATTTCATCCCTCGCGTGCGCACCGAGCGCATCATGTTTCATAAGCTGTTCTGCCACCTGCAGTGAAAGCGCAGCGTCAAGCCCTCTGGTCTCATAGATCTTTGCCAGTTCATCCAATTCATATTCAAAGTTCTCGTTCAGGGACTTCTCCTCAGCGGCCAAGTCCGCCCTTTCAGTGTCAGACTGTGAACTTACAGATACATATTCACCGGCCGCCATTGACATGGCTCCTGCCACAAGGCCTGCAACACCGGAAAGCAGTACAGCCTCAAATGAACTCTTTGCAGCTGCGACCCCGATAACGAGGCTTGCGGTAGAGACAATTCCGTCATTTGCCCCAAGAACTGCAGCACGCAGCCAGCCTGTCTGGCCTGATTTATGAGTTATGTGTAAGCTCATCTGTTTCTGTCACTCAATCTTTTAACTTAAGTTTTTTAGCTTGAAGCGGCTGAGTAAAATTTGACATAAATAAAACTATGTGGTATTAAGACGACCCTGCTTTAAGTTAAACAGTAAATTTAAAATATTTATTTGCGCTTGTAGCTCAGCTGGATAGAGTACCAGACTACGAATCTGGGTGTCGGGAGTTCGAATCTCTCCAAGCGCGCCATCTTAAGGGTCAGATTTATATCTGACCCTTAACTTTATAAAACAGATAAGGAAGCACGTCGAGCACTGGTGGCTCGCGCGGTCTTCAAAACCGTTGAGAGGGGTGAGAAACTCCTCTGGCAGGTTCGATTCCTGTGTGCTTCCGCCAGTTGATTTATCTCTCTTCTGTACCCGTTTCTTTATTTAATTGCTCATACAATGCAATCTGCTCTTTAATTGACAACTGAATATGGCTTCCATTTTTACAAAGGCAGAGGCGGCAACGTTCGTCCGAGCACCATTGACAGAATCTGCAATCAGGACAGGGGTGTTTCTTGTCAGTTTTTCCTTCAGGCATCTTCAGTATGCCAGGTTTCGTTTTACTGCATTACCGTTCAATAGCTGTGCAAAAGCCCTTTCCTTGTCCGAGTTTATCAGCAGGTAACGTGGTAAAATGATTAAATTATCTTTTGCAGTGGCATGACGGCGCTCAATAGAAAATGTGCCAATATAACCTGCCTCCTCAGCTTTTTTCAGCAGATAATCATCATAAATTCCGAATGGCCAGGCAAGCAGATTTACAGTTCCGCCAATCTCTTTCTCCAATTTACTTTTTGATTTTGATAACTGCTCTGTCACCAGTTTGTTATAGGCAGCCGGAGTCAGTTTTCGTTTTTCACGCTTGAAGTTTGGATGCCAATAGGTGTGTGACTGTATATCAAAAAGACCTGTTTTTTTAAGTTCTTTCAACTGTTCCCATGACATTGCATATCTGGCGTTTGATATAGCTGATGGATAAACAAATACAGTAACAGGATAGCGATATTTTTTAATAACAGGCAGCATGTAGTTATAGACAGATATATGGGCATCATCTTCCACAATCACAACAGATTTGGGCGCAGGTGGCTGGCCTTTTCCCCTGTACCAATCCACAAGCTGCCTAAGAGGGATTACCTTGTAACCGTTATCATCCAGATATTTCATCTGACTTTCAAACACTGGGTAGGTCATTGTCATACTGTCAGACACTGTCAAACCAAAACGATGATATAGAAGTATCGGAACAGAGACTTGGGGAGTAACTGAAGCATAAAGAGGATCTGAAAACAGAAAAAAAAGGACAAAAATCATTATAAGACGAAGCATTAAACGGCCTTTCTCTTTTTTGTCATGCTCTTACCAGATAGACAGAGCAGGGAGCCAGTTCAGCAACACGACGAGAAACGCTCCCTTTAAGGCGGCGTTCAAGAAAACCTTTGCCCGAACTGCCTATAACTATTACATCTACCCTTTCCTGTTTTGCAAATTCTACCAGTTTGTCGGCAGGTTCACCCGCTTCAACTATCATCTCAAGGGGAATATCATACTCTGCTGCGCTTTTTTCGATAATGTAGAAGATCCTTTTACGAAGATCAGCCCACTCCTCTGTCTCTGTTAAAGGCTTTACCGGTACAAAATCTGAATAACTGGAGCTCTGGGCATTGGGAACAACAAGCATGGCAAAGACTTTGGTCTTGAACTGACTGCGGTTTCCGGCTGCCATACGAATAGCCTCTTCAGCCGCTTTATCTGAATAGGGGGAACCATCAATTGCAACCAGTATTTTTTTTCTAAGATTCAACATAGCTGCTCCGAACTGTTTTGTTTTTAGTCAGATTAGTAATTATTAATACGGCGAATATATCAAAAATATAATGCAATTATTCATACTTGACAATTATAAAACAATATTCTATATGATAGTTTAATATTGTGTATGATTTAATCAAACAAGTAAATTTAAATCTTAGGAATCAAACAAATGGCAAAAAAAGAAAAATCAGAGTACCTCATTCAGGCGGTCTCTCACGCGCTTGATCTTTTGGAACAGTTTCATGGAGAGACTGACGAGCTTGGTGTTACAGAGCTTTCAAAACGTTTAAAGCTGCATAAAAATAACGTATTCAGACTTCTCGCTACCCTTGAATCACGTGGTTATATTGAGCAGAACAAGGTGACAGAGAACTATCGCCTTGGGCTCAAAACGCTGGAACTCGGACAAACTTTCATCAAGCAGATGGGACTGTTGCGCCAGTCCAGGCCAGTAATTGAGGATCTTGTAAAAACATGCAATGAAACCACCTATATCGGGGTACTAAAGGATTTTAGCATCATCTATCTGGACTGCATAGAAACAAGCAAGACTGTCCGTGCAGTGCCGCGTGTCGGTTCACGTATGCCTGCCTACTGCACTGCTGCCGGAAAGGTTCAAATCGCCTATATGAGCGATGAAGAGGTTGATATCTATCTGCCCAATCGTGAACTGCAGAAGTTGACGGCGAATACCATAACAGACAGGGAAGAGCTTAAAAAACAGCTGGCTGTCATTGCAGAGCAGGGCTATGCTATCGATAATGAAGAACTGGATGAAGGGGTAAGAAGCGTTGGGGCGCCTATCAGGGACTATACCCGAAGGATTATCGGCGCGGTAAGCATCTCTGGCCCTTCGATGCGCTTTTCTGATGAAAGGATCAATAAGGAACTTATCCCGATGGTAATAAAGGCATCTGAAGAGATCTCCGCCAAGCTTGGCTACCAGAAATAAAGGCTATCAGCCACCAAGAGTTGCAACGGGCATTCTGAGTTATTCAGGATGCCCGTTTTAGTGGCAAATGCTAAAACAGAGTCTCCCTGTTCATCAGACCGTCAATAAATCCCGCGCCTTTGGGTCCCTTGTAATCAACGCACTTTGCCCATACGATCAGAGCTTGATCTATATCCCTCTTCTGCTCTGCTGTCATTGCATCATACCCAAGTTCCTTGGCCGGAGTCAGCAGAACAGAGACAAACTGACGATAGTCAACGGATGCAGGCAGTTTTTCAACCACGCAGTTGCAATAGCCCTCTACACCAACAACCTTCATACACTGATCACGCTTTGCTGGCAGTGTCTGCTTTTTAAGTTTAAGAGCAGTTAGCTCGGAAATCTGTTGTTCCAGTTTTTTAATCTTTTCCATAAGCTCTGCCTGCTTTTGTGGATCCAGCTCTGCTGCACCCGCAGGAATATTAAATAGTATTGCAGTTAGCACAATCAGGCTAATCAGAAACTTTCTCATTCTGCACCTCATAATATAATTTGATACTGACAATAGTCAGACCTTAGCCAGCATCTGCCAGGTTGTCAACCCAATATCCGGCCACAAGTTACCGGTATCTGTCGAAGAATAGTTTGGGATTTAAAGGCATAGCAATCCTGAAATAGCTACAAAAAGAGATAATTGTTTTGAAATCATTACTTAATTCCTGTATGTTTCTGCCTGCAGAAACAGCGGAGGACAGATGCCTTTTGAACACGATCTTGCAGCCCTATTCACTGCCATTAGCACAAAAGATGAAATGGCTGATTTTTTGAACGAAATGTTTAGTGAAAAGGAACTGGCAAACCTTGCCTTGCGCTGGCGTCTTATGTGCGACCTGCATAGCGGCAAATCACAGCGCAGCATTGCTGCCGAACATGGCATAAGTCTCTGTAAAATTACCCGGGGAGCCAAAATATTGCAACGTGAAGGGGCTTTGACCCCCAAATTAATAGAAAAAATATATGGAGGATGCAATGAGCAAAAAACTGGCTGATTTTCAATTGCCTGATGAAAAAGGCTATTTTGGTGAATACGGGGGAAGCTTCATTCCTCCTGCTTTACAGGTTATCATTGATGAGATCACAGATGCCTACAATAAGATAAAGGTAGATAAAGAGTTTATTGAAGAATTACAGTCGCTCTACACTCACTATGTAGGCAGGCCAAGTCCGCTCTTTTATGCCAGAAATCTGTCCAGAAAAGTAGGTGGAGCCCAGATCTATTTAAAGCGTGAGGATCTGAATCATACAGGAGCACATAAAATAAACCATTGCCTGGGTGAAGCTCTGCTTGCAAAGAAAATGGGCAAAAAAATAATTATTGCAGAGACCGGCGCAGGACAGCATGGCGTCGCCCTTGCTACGGCCGCTGCGCTTGTCGGCCTTGAATGCCATATATATATGGGAGTAGTTGATATTGCCAAAGAGAAGCCTAATGTTACCCGGATGAAGATTCTTGGCGCCCGTGTTGTTCCGGTAACTCGTGGCACACAGACACTAAAAGATGCAGTTGACGCCGCCTTTGAGGCTTACCTGGAAGATCCGGTTAATCAGCTCTATGCAATCGGTTCCGTTGTAGGACCTCACCCCTTTCCAATGATGGTACGTGATTTTCAGCAGATAGTCGGCATTGAGGCAAGAAAGCAGTTTCAGGAAATGACCGGTAAACTGCCAGATAATCTTGTTGCATGTGTTGGTGGAGGTTCTAACGCCATAGGTCTGTTTACAGCTTTTTTACACGATAAATCGGTAAAAATTTACGGCGTTGAGCCTTCCGGACGAGGACTTGATGATGGTGACCATGCTGCAACCCTTACACTTGGCAAGCCTGGAGTTTTACATGGCTTTCATTCTTATCTGCTACAGGATAAAGAGGGGGTACCACTGCCGGTCTATTCCGTTGCCAGCGGACTAGACTATCCTGGTGTAGGGCCACAGCACAGCCTTCTTAGAGACCTTGAGCGGGTGAACTATGTAACTGCTGATGATAAGGAGTCCATAGATGCCTTCTTTGAGCTTTCACGGGTTGAAGGGATTATTCCTGCGCTCGAAAGCGCCCACGCAGTTGCCTTTGCCCTTAAGCTTGCCGCTGAACTGCCACAAGACAAAACCATTTTAGTCAACCTCTCCGGTCGAGGAGATAAGGATCTGGACTTTGTTATGGATAATTACGGCAAGGATTACGAAATTAAATAACCCGTTTTAACTCCGTAATATTTCAGCTTCATGCGCTAAACTGGCAATCTAACCGTAAACGGTGGGATTGCCAGTTTGCATTTATAAAACTTACTCTCTTCTGTTGCACTCTCCAGAGCCTCGAGAAAGCTCTAATAAATCATTTAAGACCTTTTTTATCTTTTTTACTTGATTTTTAAAATAGTAGGGGTAGACTGTTGACAGACGGATTTATTCCGCTCTATTCCGATTCTAAATCAAGGGTGATATCAAGGCGACGAGGATTGAGACAACGCTGGCGTACAGATATAGTACGCTGAAGAGTCAAATACAAGTCAACGGAGAGAGCACCTTGAGTTAGAGCTGGAATAACTACCCACAAGGAGGTAACATGGATCTCCTAGCTCTCAGCAGAATACAGTTCGCAGTTACCACTATGTTCCACTTCATTTTCGTTCCGTTGACATTGGGTCTTTCTGTACTAACTGCCTGGTTTGAAACAAAGTATGTAAAGACCGGCGACGAAACCTACCTGAGGATGACCAAGTTCTGGGGAAAGCTCTTCCTTATAAACTTTGCCTTAGGGGTCGTTACCGGGATAACACAGGAGTTTCAGTTCGGAATGAACTGGGCTGAGTACTCCCGTTATGTTGGCGACATATTTGGCGCTCCTCTGGCTATTGAGGCCACCGTTGCTTTCTTTCTCGAATCGGTATTTATCGGAGTCTGGGTCTTCGGATGGGACAAGCTGTCGAAAAAGGCACACCTTACCAGTATCTGGCTGGCAGCCTTCGGTACCAACCTCTCTGCTCTCTGGATTCTGCTTGCAAACGGCTGGATGCAGAAACCGGTAGGTTTTATCATCCGCAATGGCCGTGCGGAAATGAATGACTTCCTTGCCCTGGTAACAAACCCATATGGCTGGTTCAAATTTCTGCACACCGTTACATCCGGCTTTATGGTTGCAGGCTTCTTTGTAATGGGTATTGCCGCCTGGCACCTGTTAAGAAAGAATGAAACCGATTTCTTTACCCGCTCTTTCAAAACTGCAGCAATGTTTTCATTGATCTCCTCTGTCGCAGTCGCTCTGACTGGCGATTTTCACGCTGTTGAGATAGCCAAGGTTCAGCCTACAAAATTTGCCGCAATGGAAGCGGTATGGGAGACTAAAAAGGCTGTGCCGATGCATCTGCTACTTGTTCCTGATACTGCAAATGAGAGAAATTCAGTTGAAACAGCCTCGCTTCCCGGAATGGTCAGCTTCCTGGCCTTCCATGACTTTAATGCCGAGGTAAAAGGGCTTAAGGAGTTTCCAAAAGAGGAGCGCCCTCCGGTGCTTCCGGTTTTCCTTAGCTTCCGTCTTATGGTTGCTCTCGGCACACTGATGATCGGACTAGCTGCTCTGGCGGTTATCCTGCCAAGGTGGAGCCGTTTCCTTGATTTCAAGATCTTCCTGTACATAATGTTAGCCGCTTTGCCTCTTCCATATATTACTGTTCAGC
Organism: Geobacter sp. UBA2189; assembly: GCA_002328035.1. Classification (GTDB taxonomy): domain Bacteria; phylum Desulfobacterota; class Desulfuromonadia; order Geobacterales; family Pseudopelobacteraceae; genus Trichlorobacter. The sequence continues at coordinate 71,663 of DCVL01000007.1, read as the reverse complement.
TGGGTTGGCTTGTAGCAGAGTTAGGGCGTCAGCCATGGGCTGTATATGGTGTTCTCAAGACAGCAAACGGCCTTTCGGCCTCTGTATCAACGATACAGGTAGCCGGTTCACTGTTTGGCTTTACATTGCTGTACGGCATACTTGGAACGATAGATATATATCTGCTTGCCAAATACGCCATAAAAGGCCCTGACAGCGACAGTTCCAGCATGATTACTGTCAAGGAGGTGGCATAACATGGAAATGCTTCAAATCACCTGGTTTGTTCTATGGGCTGTGCTATGGGCTGTATATTTCATGCTGGACGGCTTTGTCCTCGGACTAGGATTTACATCCCGCTTTATTGCTAAAAACGACACCGAAAAGAGGATACTGATAAATTCCGTTGGCCCTGTCTGGGACGGTAATGAGGTCTGGCTGATAACTGCTGGTGGGGCAACATTCGCTGCCTTTCCAACCACATATGCACTTATGTTCAGCTATCTGTATACGGCCTTGCTGCTTCTTCTGTTCTCGTTGATAGTCAGGGGTGTTTCTTTTGAATTCAGGGGCAAGATTGATTCATCTACCTGGAAACAGTCCTGGGACAACGCAATAACTGTTTCAAGCTTTCTTCCGGCGCTTCTGTTTGGCGTGGCTTTTGGAAATATCTTCAAGGGGTTGCCAATGGATGCAAGTGGTTATCATGGGGGATTGATATCTCTATTGAATCCATATGGAATCTTGACAGGACTTCTATTTGTTTTTCTTTTTGCAGTACATGGCGCACTCTATTCGACAGTTAAGACAACTGGAGACCTTAGCGACAGAGCTTTTGCACTTGCCAGAATGCTCTGGATACCGCTGTTGCTGATAGCTGTAGTTTTTCTCGGATATACAGCCTACGCAACAAAACTTTATGACAACTACATGAAAGCTCCTGTCCTCTTTATTATTCCGGTCGTAGCGGTACTTGCTCTGGTAGCGGTTCAGGCGTTTATGTTCTATAAAAAACCACTCAAGGCGTTTACTGCATCATGTATCACAATTGTTTTTGTTGTCCTTACCGGAGTAGCAGGGCTGTTCCCGAACCTCATCCCCTCAAGCCTTGATCCGGCTTACAGCCTGACAATATTCAACTCATCATCAAGTCAGTACACATTGAGAATTATGACTGTAGTGGCCTTTATCTTTGTACCAACGGTTATCGCTTACAAGATCTGGGTTTACCGGATCTTCAGGGCGCCTGTTACAGAAAAAGACGTTCTGGACAACCACGAAGCGTATTGATTTTATTTTGATATTCTTGTTTTGGCTGAGCTGCTTCCCCCCTTCGTCTAAAAGGGGGGATTTTTTATGACTATCTTTTGAAGAGGTTAAGCAGGCGGCGTGAAGCTGCGGAGGGAGTGGTAATACCGCTTGTGACAGCCTCCTGAATCTGTGGGAAGATCCCTTTTACCTCTTTGTGATTAAGGAACATAGTTTTCAGATCCTCCATAAGCAAGGCCCACATCCAGTCAACCGATTGTCCCCGACGGTTTTCCTCTAACTCACCCGTTTGCTGCATAACGGTACGGAAAGAATCCAGCATATCCCAGACTGCCGAAACACCCTCATTGCGCAAGGCGCTGACCGTAAGCACCGGTACTATCCAGTTCCTGCTTTTAGGTCTCAGGATATGCAAGGCATTCTGGTACTGCTGCCTGGCAAGTTCAGTCTTCTGCTTATCAATATCAGCCTTGTTAACTATGATTGCATCTGCAAGCTCCATAACACCTTTTTTAATACCCTGCAGTTCGTCACCGGCGGTAGCCAGTTGCAGCAGCATAAAAAAGTCAACCATTGATGCAACGGTTGTCTCGGACTGACCGACCCCTACAGTTTCAACAATTACAATATCATACCCTGCCGCCTCGCAGAGGAGCATGGTTTCTCTGGTACGGCGGGCTACCCCGCCGAGGGTGTCTCCTGCAGGGGAGGGGCGGATGAATGCATCAGGATTGCGTGACAGCTCCTCCATACGGGTTTTATCACCCAGGATGCTGCCACCGGTAATTTGGGAAGAGGGATCTACAGCCAATACAGCTACCCGATGCCCCTTTTCTGTAAGAGAGCCACCGAAAGATTCTATAAATGTGCTCTTGCCGACCCCTGGCACACCGGTAATTCCTATACGAAAACTGTTGCCTGTGTATGGGAGGAGAATATCAAGCAGTTGTGAGGCTTTTTGGGAATGCTCAGGCTTTTTGCTTTCAATCAGGGTAATCCCCTTGCCTATGGCACGGATATTACCCTCACGAATCTGGTCGGCTAATGTCTGCAACTCCATAACAAGTAACCTGTCTCTATCTGGAATAATTATGGTCTGGAGGCTAACTGCAGATGACTATCCGTAGAAAGCGGCGTTTACCAATCTGAACGATATACTCGCCGTTATCAGCTAGCTCAAGGTTGGGATTACCTACCTTCTCACCATTAAGCTTCACACCACCCTGATCAATGGAACGACGAGCTTCGCCGTTTGATTTGGTCAGACCGGCCTCAGTCAATGCCTTTGCCAGAAGCAGCGGGCAGTCAGCTACCGAATAAGTTACCTGAGCCATTTCGTCCGGAATCTCGTTATCTTTAAAACGTTTTACAAAGTTCTGTTCCGAAATAGAGCCACTGCCAGCTCCATGGAAGCGATCTACAATCTCAGCTCCCAACGCCTTTTTGGCAGCCATAGGATGAACAGCACCATCGGACAGGTTCTTCTTTAGTTGTTCTATCTCCGCAATACTCTTGTCCGAGAGCAGTTCATAGTATCGAAGCATCAGTTCATCGGAGATGGACATAACCTTGCCAAAGATCTCATCAGGTGCTTCGCTGATCCCTATATAATTGCCCAATGATTTTGACATCTTGTTAACGCCATCCAGACCTTCAAGAAGCGGCATGGTCAGAACACACTGAGGAATCTGCCCCCATTCACGCTGTAGCTCCCGTCCCATAAGGAGGTTAAACTTCTGATCGGTTCCACCCAGCTCAACATCGGCCTTCATCGCAACCGAATCGTATCCCTGGATCAGAGGATACAGAAATTCATGAATAGCTATAGGTTGTTGTGTTGTATAACGTTTATGGAAGTCATCCCGCTCAAGCATACGTGCAACCGTATATTTGGAAGCCAGAGCTATCATCCCTCCGCAGCCCAGGTCATTAAGCCATGATGAATTGAATACGACCTTTGTCTTTTCAGGATCAAGGATCTTGAAAACCTGCTCTTTGTAAGTTTCTGCATTTCTTAGGACATCTTCACGGGTCAAGACCTTTCGGGTCTCTGATTTTCCCGTTGGGTCACCAATCATACCTGTGAAATCACCAATCAGAAAATGGACATCATGTCCTAACTGTTGGAACTGACGTAGCTTTTGAATCAAAACTGTATGTCCAAGATGCAGATCCGGAGCGGTCGGGTCAAAACCGGCCTTGATAATTAGCGGACGACCTGTTTTAAGTTTGTCTTCAAGTTCCTTTTCAATAAGCAGCTCAACAGAGCCGCGCTTTATAACGGCCATCTGCTCGGCAACGGATTGACTCATGATTTACCCTTTCCAATTTTCAGCATGCTGCGTTAATCCTCTCGATGCTTAAAGCCTTGCCTGTTTTTATATCTACTCCGATTACAACTGCATTAATCCTGAGATCCTTCTTCGGGATATCGAACTTGACAGACTGCTGTGTAAGAAAACGCTGAATCGCCTGATTTTTATCCACCCCGATAACAGAGTCAAAAGAACCTGTCATGCCAACATCCGTTATGTAGGCGGTTCCACCAGGGAGTATCCGCTCATCAGCAGTCTGGACATGTGTATGGGTTCCAACGAGCGCAGAGACACGAGAATCAAGGTACCAGCCCAGCGCTGATTTTTCCGAAGTTGTTTCTGCATGGAAATCAACGAGGATGATATCTGTTTCTTTTTTTAGGATTTGAAGTTCTGAATCGGCAGCACGAAAAGGACAGTCCAGATTTTTCATGTAGACCCTACCCTCAAGGTTGAGCACACCTACCTTGATGCCACCCGGGGTTTTGACAACTGTAGATCCTCGACCTGGAGTACCAGGAGGATAGTTTAGCGGCCTTAACAGCCTATCTTCACGAGATATCAATATTCCAGTATCCTTTTTATCCCATATATGGTTGCCGCTGGTCAGAAGATCTATCCCATGGTTAAGAAGCTCTGCAGCGGTATCAGAGGTTATTCCGAACCCCCCTGCTGCGTTTTCACCATTGGCTATGACCAGATCAACCGAATGACAATCCACAAGCCTGTGCAGTTCCCTGGCTATGGCGGTGCGACCTGGATTACCGACAATATCTCCTATGAAGAGTAGTCTTACGGACATCTACCTGGCATACTCCGTTGCTCTGGTCTCCCTGATGACGTTGACCTTGATCATACCAGGGTAGGTCATCTCACTCTCTACCTTTTTGGCAATGTCACGCGCCAGAAGCACAGACTGCTCATCAGAGATCTTGTCGCTGGAAACCATCACCCTTATCTCACGTCCAGCCTGAATCGCATATGAGCATTGTACGCCGTCAAATGAAGTGGCTATCCGCTCAAGATCCTCAAGGCGTTTTACATATGACTCCATCATTTCACGGCGTGCACCTGGACGTGCGCCAGAAAGAGCATCCGCAGCCTGTACCAGCACAGCAAGGATTGTTGATGGCTTTTCGTCTTCATGGTGGGCTGCTATGGCATGTACTATCTTTGCAGACTCACCATACTTACGCGCAAGATCCGCCCCAATAACTGCATGCGATCCTTCGACCTCATGGTCAACTGCCTTGCCTAGATCATGCAACAGACCTGCCCGCTTTGCCTGTTTCACGTTAATCCCCAGTTCAGCCGCCATGATTCCGCAGAGAAAAGCTACTTCAAGAGAATGCTGGTAGACATTCTGGGTGTAGGATGTGCGATACTTTAGACGTCCGATTAATTTAAGCAGTTCCGGATGTATTCCATGGACGCCGAGGTCAAAGGCGGCCTGTTCTCCAGCCTCTTTAATCGCCTTTTCAACCTCTTCTTCCGATTTGGATACAACCTCTTCGATACGTCCCGGATGAATGCGCCCATCTGCAAGAAGTTTTTCCAGAGAGAGACGAGCCACCTCACGACGCACAGGGTTGAAACCGGACAGAATTACCGCCTCCGGGGTGTCATCAATGATGAGGTCAATACCGGTGGCAGCCTCCAAAGCCCTGATATTTCTACCTTCGCGACCTATAATCCTCCCTTTCATCTCGTCGGATGGAAGGGGTATGACAGACACGCATTTCTCTGAAACATATTCTCCTGCATAACGCTGAATAGCTGAGGAAATAACCTCTTTTGCCTTTTTCTCGGCAGTTTCCTTGGCCTCCTCCTCAATCAGCTTTATCCTTTTAGCCGCATCATGTCGCGCTTCGCTCTCCATTGCCTGAATGAGCGTCTCTTTTGCCTCATCAGCGGTCATTCCGGAGATCTGCTCAAGTTTAAGACGTTGTTCTTCAACCCCCCTTGAAAGAAATTCTTCCTTGGTAACAAGGCTCTGTTCCCTTGAAGAGACCAACTGCTCTTTTTTGAGGATCTCCATCTCTTTCTGGTCAACAATTGTTGCCTTTTTATCAAGATGCTCTTCTTTTTGTTGAATCCGCTTTTCCTGGGATTGAATATCTCTCTTTTTCTCTTTCAATTCCGCTTCTGCTGCCTCTTTTGCCTCAAGCGCTGCATTTTTTGCGACTAATTCTGATTCTTTTGTGATGGTTTCCGCCTCACGGCGGGCATCCTCAAGCACCTTTGCTGCCAGATCCTCGGCCTGAGCCACCAACCCCTCAGTGCTTTTTCGTCCAAAACGGTTTCCTGCAAAATACGCCGCACCAGCGACCGCAACGATCACTAGCGCCATGACGATACTGGTTATCATAATACCGCCTCCTTCTATCTATGTTAATCCGGCAGTTTGGCCGGTTCCTGCAATAATAATACGCTTATCTGTAACCAGATAGCGCATGGATATGTCATGCTCATCCGTTGGGAGAGATTCAACCACCTGAAAATCATGGCAAAGACCGACCAAGACTCCTCTGCCTGAAATCCGGCTCAAGCACTGGTCATAATAACCTTTTCCAAAGCCAATTCTGTTCCCATTAAAGTCAAATGCCACCCCTGGCACTACTATCAGATCAGCATCTTCGATGGATCGCTCAATCTCAAAAGGGCATGGTTCTAATATCCCAAAACTTCCGTAATTCAAATGTTTACGGTCTGTAACCTTGGTAAACCTGATTTTATTTTCGCAGACAGCCGGAAAAAGAATATCTTTGCCTTCGGACAAAGCGACGTCAAATATCAGATCTGTTCTTATTTCTTTATGGATTGCTGAATAAATAGCAATACAAGCTGCAGTACAAAACTCCTCCATAGCAATCAGTCTTTTCTGGGCAGCGACGCTTGCGGCCTCCAAGAGTTCAAATGTTATGGCGTTACGCCTTGCCAGCATCTGATTGCGTATGACGTTCTTGGACATTGGCTACCTAAAAACTCTATAAAAACGGGGTATTACCCATGATATCAGGGCATGGTCAATCTACAGGGAGGGATGATCGGGGTCTACGGTAGCGGCAGGTAACAAACTACCGAATATCCCTTTTCATTGCGGGATATATAGCCAGTGCAGGTATCAGTACGCAAATGCTACTGCGGAAACTGAACAGATAAACTACGTTAATGCGTTGGATATATATATCAAGTCTCCCTGAAGAGACCGGTTGCCTATATTGCCTTTTCCAGGCGTTCAATTATATCTGAAACCTTTGCATTAATATCTGCCGACCCTTCCTGCTTTGCCTGCAAGTCAATATAGGATTCGGCAAGATTAAGAAATGCGAGCGTTATTAGTAATTGGGGATCAGCCGATGTCAGACGCTCTCCAAGTTTTTCAATCCTACTATTTACAAAAGTCTCAATATTCCGAACCTTTTCTTCAGATGCGGAGCTTCGTACAGGGATCTCGCGACCCAGTACAGTAAGCAGATGAGCCTTCGTCATAAAATCAGACGCCTTCTAATTTCGATAATACTGCGTCAATGCGTCCTTTCAGCGCTTCCCGCTCTGACTGCAGCCGTTTGTTCTCATCCTGCAACACCTGATTTTCTTCCTGCAATGCAGCATAGCGGGACAGCAGGCTGCCAACCTTTTCTTCAAGTCTTTCCAAAAGTTCTATTTCCATAGTTGAATCTCCTTTAAAAGGTGCAATAATATATTGATTTTCCTGAATAAAGTCAAGCCCCATTTGGATTGGGGACTCCTTCTTTCGAGTTTTACTCTGTCTGGAAGAGGGCATCTACAAACTCCCGGGGATCAAACTCCCGCAGGTCATCAACTCCTTCACCAACCCCAATGTAACGGACAGGCAGTCCAAACTCATATGAAACCGCCACCAGAATCCCTCCTTTTGCAGTTCCATCAAGCTTTGTGAGTACCAGACCACTTACATCTGTAGATTCCTTGAACAGGCGAACCTGCGAAATGGCATTCTGGCCTGTTGCGCCATCCAGTATAAGCAGTGTCTCATTCGGCGCACCAGGGATCTCCCTCCCTATTACGCGGTTTATCTTCTTCATCTCCTCCATAAGGTTGACTTTTGTATGAAGGCGACCAGCCGTATCTATGATCAGGATCTCCGTGCCACGACTGACAGCGGCCTTGCAGGCATCAAAGGCCACGGCCGAAGGATCGGCTCCTTCCTGGTGACGTATAACCTGGACACCGGCTCTTGCTCCCCAGATCTCGAGCTGCTCTGCTGCTGCAGCTCTAAAGGTATCACCGGCGGCCAGAAGTACCTTTTTCCCCTCTGACGCATACCTTGCTGCCAGCTTACCTATGGTTGTTGTTTTGCCAACCCCATTAACACCCACAACAAGTATCACAAAAGGGGCTGCCCCACCAATTGTCAGCGGAGCATGCTTAACAAGCAGGCGGGTTAGCAGTTCCTCCTTCAGAGCCGCCCTCAAAGCCTCTCCATCCTTTAGCTCATTGCGGGAGAGTCGCTGCTCAAGACCCCTGATAAGCTCAACTGTGGTTTTCACACCTATATCGGAGGTGATAAGAATCTCTTCCAGCTCCTCCAATGTATCGGCATCAATCTCTTTTTTACCGAGGACAAGTCTGTCAATCCTTCCGACAAGACCGTCAGTTGTCTTTTTAAGCCCCGTCTTCAGACGATCAAAAAAACTGAGTTTTTGCTCTTCAGCAACTACTTCAGTGGAGGATGGAGGAACCGGTTCAACCTCGGATTGTGTGGTTAATCCTGTTACGCGATTAATAAGTCCGCGAAAAAGTCCTTTTCGCTCTTCAGCCATCATATCTCCTTTTTCAGGCTTGCAAGAGTGTTATTAAAATGATAGCGGGCAAGCCCCACAGGGCAGGTTCTCTTCGCCTGCAGCACCAGGGAATAATCCTTATCTACCGCTCCAATTAACAATATCTGATCTCTTGATGTAACAACTACATCCTCAATCTCTCCGCCAAGCTCTTCGCTATTGGTCTCCCGCAAACGGGAAAGCACAATCCCTTTATGAGCCGCAATAAATCTAATGTTATATGGATCACCATGACAGTACTCCTGTACAGATTCTCCCTCCCAGTCAACCAGAATGGCTCCTACTGCAGAAGGCACCTTATCAACCAACTCTTTAAGCACTGTATGAAAAGGCATTTTGAACTCCTTGTAGAGTTGTTAAATGATTGTTTCAGATAGCAGAATCTGTGCTTTAATGCAATCTTACAGAGACCAGACGAGATGCTCCCGGTTCTTCCATTGTGATGCCGTAAAGGGTATCACTGACCGCCATTGTCGCCTTGTTGTGGGTAATAATAATAAATTGTGATATGGAGCTCATCTCCCTTACCATCTCGTTGAAACGACCTATGTTGGCATCATCAAGGGGGGCGTCAACCTCATCAAGTAAACAGAACGGTGTCGGCTTGATCAAAAATATCGAGAAGATCAGGGCAACGGCCGTAAGAGCCTTCTCGCCTCCTGACAAGAGCATAACGTTTGCCAGCTTCTTGCCGGGAGGCTGGACAATAATATCAATCCCTGTTTCCAGAAGATCCTGTTCGTCCGTAAGCTTAAGCTCCGCCTTTCCACCGCAGAAAAGCCTGGGAAAGACCTCCTGGAATTTTTCATTTATCTGCGTAAATGCTTCAAGGAATCTCTTCCGTGTGGTTCGATTAATGCGCTGAATAGCCTGCTGCAAGTCATGCAGGGATTCTTCCAGATCAGACTTTTGAGAAGAGAGAAAATCATACCGTTGCTCCATGCCGGCACACTCTTCTATAGCCATCAGATTAACCTCACCCAGCTCAGCTATCATTCGATCAAGCTCCATACGGCGCAGCTGCGCCTCTTCTTCATGAAACTCTTTTTCACCAATTCGCTCAATGATTTCAGCTAATGACAGGCGATACCTCTCCTCCAGGGACTGTTCAAGACTCTGCATCTGCATTTCAACAGTTCGACTCTGCAGATTCAACTCTCCATATGCCTGACGAAGCCGATCCCGTTCAGCATGGCTTAAACGTGCGGCATTTTCCGCCTCCTTCAGACCCACTGAAGCACTTTCATGCAGTTCTCGAAGTTGCCTCAATGTAGACTCATTTTCAATTTGCTGATCCATCAGAAACTTTAATCTCTTTTCTTCTGTTTCCAACGCCTTGGAGAGGTTCTGGCTGGCTAGTTCTGCCTCCGCATTTTCCTTCTGGTTTTTTTCAACCCTTTTTCCAAACTGTTCCCTTTGTGACAGAAGAGAGGCCTCTGCACGAATATCTGCCTCCAGCTGTTCCCTTATTGTCGCCACAACAACACGCTGCTTTGTCAGCAACTCCCGCGATTCTACCAGAACTCTACGCTCAGCTTCAGATTCAGCCAAAACCTTTTGGGATGCATCTTCAAGCTGAATCGCCAGCTGCTCTGACTCTTCCTGTCCTGCTGCTGCTGCCTTTTGCTGCTCAAAAAGCTCAGCCTGCTCTTCTTCCAGCGCCCTCTTTTCATGTACCAGGAGCTTAAGACGTTCATTTAGTCGGGAGACCTCTGAATCAATCTGCTGAATGTCCTTTGTCAAACCGTTTATAACCAGTTCAAGACGATGGATATTGTTCCTCCCGCCATGGATCTTTGAAGTTATATCGTGCAGCTTAAGACGCAGGCTGTCCCGCTCTTCTTCAACTCCTTTCAGTTGTCCCTGCAACACCTTCTCCTGCTCTTCAAGCGTCCGGATCTCTCTTTTTCTGTGCATTATCCCTTCATTTGCCCCTTCTGATGATCCACCGGTCAGAGTACCGTCAGAAGAAAGCAGTTCACCGCCCCTGGTAACAAAAGTCTTTTCAGGATAGCTTCTGGCAAGGGCAAGAGCACTTTCAAGATCTTCAACAAGATAGACATTGGCAAGCATCCTGGCAATTCGGGCTGAATATTTTCCGGCCAATTGCAACAGCGAAATCAGAGAGATGACCCCAGCAACAGGCGCTGAATCAGCCAGAATGTCTGAAGGCAGCACAAGTTGCGCCTTCCCCCCCTTTCCTTCCTTCAGAAACCGTACAGAGGCCAAAAGATCATGTTCGTTTTCACAGATGACAGCCTGCAGTCGTTCCGCAAGAACAGCTTCAACTGCAACCTCATATTCCTCCGGCACCTGCAGAACGTCTGCGACAATACCAGATAGAGATTCACGAAGTGGAGACTCTGTCATAAGCAGCCTCACCCCTTGCCCATAACCGGCAAACTGCCTCTCAAGCTCTTGAAGGGAGGTCAGACGTGAAGACTGGCGGCTCAGTTCATCTCTTTTGGCCTGAGCCATTGATTCAACGGCAGGCAACTTTTCGCGTAGCCCCTGTTCTTCAGTTGTAATCCTTTCAAACTCTAGCCTGACTGTCTTCTGCTCCTCAGACTGGCTTAAGAGTTCGGTTTGCGCTGCTTCCCTCCGCAAATCGGCTCCCGAAAGTGATTCAAGCAGGGCAGTCTGCTCCTCTTGATGCCTTTTAAGGCGTTCGCTCACTGCCAGAAGGCGCTTACGGGACTCCTCCAGCTTGGTTTTGTGCTGTTCGGCCATACCCTTGGCGCTGAACAGCTCTCTTCTTAAGGCTTCAGTCCTCAGATTTAACTCTTCAAAAGCCTCTTCCCTTTCATTTTGTGCTCCCTGCAGGTATTTCAACTGTTCTTCTGCTGAATTCAGGCTGTTCTTACCAGCCTGCTTCCGATCTTCCAGAACCTTCAGATCCAGTTTAACAGCGTTAAGCCCTTCCGTAATACTCTGAAGTTCCTGGCCATATCTGGCAATCCTTTCAACAAAACCATCCTTTTCCCTGCGCATAAAACCAAGAGCACTTTCAGAAGCAATAGCATCAGCTTTTATTTTAAACAGCTCTTCCTGCTGCAGGTTAAGCTTTTTCTCAGCTTCAAGCAGTTCAAGACGCTGAAGCTCAACCTGATTATCGGACTTGCTCGAGATACCGTCAGCATCATTCAGAGAGTGCTGCATCTCTGCCAGCTGCAACTCCAGCTTCTTCTTTTCTGCCCGAAAAAATTCCGCCTGATGGAGCACCACAAGCAGGTCAAGCTCTCTGAGCTCCTCCCTGTACCCCCTGAATTTCTCCGCCTTCTTTGACTGGCGCTGAAGACTGTTAAGATTACGTTTTATCTCCCCAAGAAGATCATCAAGTCGAAGCAGGTTCTGGCGGGTAACCTCTATTTTTTTAAGGGCGACCTGCTTTCTTGCCTTATATTTGGTAACTCCAGCCGCTTCCTCTATAAGCAGACGGCGTTCTTCAGGACGAGAATGCAGAATCTGCCCGATTTTTCCCTGTTCAATGATTGAATAGGCCTTGTTACCGACCCCTGTATCCATAAAAAGCTCTGAGATATCAAGAAGACGGCAGGGGGTTTTGTTTATCAGGTATTCGCTGTCACCGTTACGGTAGAGGCGCCTTGTAAGCTGAATCTCGCTAAATTCCAGATAGTTGGCAGGCGCCCTGCCATCTTCTGTAGAAAAGACCAGGGAGACCTCCGCCATACCAAGCGGCTTACGGCTCTCGCTACCGGCAAAGATCACATCATCCATAGCCTTGCCGCGCAGGTTTTTGGCAGATTGCTCCCCCATGCACCAGCGAATTGCATCCACTATATTAGACTTGCCACAGCCGTTAGGCCCGACTACGCCGGTTACTCCCTGCTGGAAGTCCAGAACAACCTTGTCTGCAAATGATTTAAACCCTGCTATTTCAATCCGGAGTATTTTCATACCTTACCAACTCTGTATTTCATTTTAAGTGCGTCTTCCTTCCACCACGCTCACCCTTACCCTTTCAACTCTGCGGGCTTTACCACCCAGTCTGCGATACAGCACTTCTAGAAAGCGGACGGTAACAAGGCGATGAACAGCTGCCTGTGTCAGGCGATACAGCCAGCGTCTTAAAACCGAAGGGGTTTGTGAACCAAGCAGAAGAGGACAGTAATCGGAGAGCCTTAAGCTTACCCTGATAGCTCCATTTTCCAGGGTCTCACACTGAAAAAACAGCTCGCCACGGTCACACTGATCTTTCTGAACCAGCAGTCCTCCACAGATCCGCAAGGTAAGACCACCAGCTTCAACAACAGGCAGTAGAAAACAGATCAGGGGTAACCTTCCAAACAGAAGGAAATCGACTCCTGCCGAACTTTCTTCTGGCTGTATCAGACAAAGAGTCATCCTTTTTATCTCAGCTATATATGCATCCAAAAGTCGACGAGGGGTCATTTCACCACAAAGCTCTACTGGTAGATCCGTCCACTGTATCGAAAAAACTGAATTATCTTCCTGTAAAACCTGCTGACAGGCAATCTGTTGTGGCTGTAAGGTCATCATATTTGCTATTGTGACATAAAATGCTTCTCTTGCCAGCAGATGATTTACGGCAGAACAGGAAAACCATGAAAATCGCCGAATCAAAAAAGATCCTTGTAACAGGCGCAGGAGGATTCATTGGCCGAAGACTTGTGGCAAAACTTCTTGAAAAAGGCTATTCAGTCCGCTGTCTGCTGCGTAAACCAGCAGACTTACCGAAAGAAGCAGAACAGCTGCTTGGTGATCTGCTCCAACCGGATAGCCTGACCGGTGGGCTTGCCGGAATAAATACAGCATATTATCTGGTTCATTCAATGGGGGCAGGCAAGGGAGATTTTGCCGAGCAGGATCGTCTTGCAGCAAGAAACTTTGTTGTAGCGGCAAATGCCGCAGGAATTGAGCGGACAATATACCTCGGAGGACTTGGAGAGACCGGAGACAATCTCTCTCATCACCTTGCAAGCAGGCTTGAGGTTGCTGAAATTCTCCAGAGCGGCAATTTCAAGACAACATTCCTTCGGGCTGCGGTAATCATCGGTTATGGCGGCGCTTCATATGACATGGTGCACAGTCTGGTCAAAAGACTGCCTGTTATGATTACCCCGCGCTGGGTTTCCACCCGAAACCAGCCTATTGCAGTAAACGATGTAATCGCTTATCTTACAGGCTGCCTGGAAGAACCGGCAACAACGGGTGGCACCTTTGATATAGGCGGACCGGAGATACTTACGTATAAAGAGATGATGGAGCGTTTTGCCGCCATTGAGGGTAAGCATCTCCTGATCATCCCTGTTCCGGTGCTTACCCCTAAACTGTCATCGTACTGGGTAGGACTGGTAACTCCTGTCAAATCAGCTATTGCCATCGCTCTTATAGAAGGATTGAAAAACGAAGTAATCTGCAGGGATAACAGAATAAGAGAACTGATCCCTTTGCGTCTTACCCCTTTCGATGAAGCGCTTACTACGGCCCTGGCCGAACAACAAAAAGGAGAAACAGCATGAAAAAGATCGGTGTTGTGCTTTCTGGTTGTGGCGTACGTGACGGCAGTGAGATACAAGAGGCAGTCTGCACTATTCTGGCAATCGATCAGGCAGGCGCTGAAGCTGTATTTATGGCTCCGGATATTGAGCTTGATGAGGTTAACCACTGCACTATGGAACCTACAGGGCTCAAACGGAAGGTGCTCGTTGAGTCTGCCCGTATTGCACGAGGAAACATAAAGGATATTGCAGGGATCAAGGCCTCGGATATTGACGCCATAGTCTTTCCTGGTGGCTTCGGAGCTGCGTTAAATCTTTGTGATTTCGGACAGAAAGGGGCTGCAGCCTCAGTAAATCCGGAGGTTTCCAGACTGGTCAAAGAGATGCATTCAGCAAAAAAACCGATAGGTGCCATTTGTATCGCTCCCACCCTTATTGCCACTATATTGGGCAAGGAGGCTTCACCTAAACTTACAATAGGCACTGACCCTGCAACTGCGGCCGAGATAGAAAAAACCGGGGCAAAACACCTGAACTGTGAGGCAACCGGCTTTGTGGTTGACAAGGAGAACCGGATAGTAACAACTCCGGCCTATATGCTGGCAGGCAGGATTACAGAGATTTATGAGGGGATTGGAAAGTGTGTCAAGGCGGTTATTGAAATGACATGATACAGAGAGCCTGCTCGCAAACACCATTATAACAAGATTGCCGTTCCGTCTTAAACCGAAGCGGCAATCTTATTTTATTCGCACCAGCTACCTATTGCCCCTGTTATCCCCATGTCTATCATCAAATCTGTCTTGATTCCGCTCATGACGATCCCTTTTCCATTCTTCCTTCTCACGTCTCTTTTTTTCTTTCCAATTATTTTTATGTTCATTCCCAGGGCGGTAGTGTTTGCCATGATAATGATTGCGATTAGAACGGTAGTCATCATACTCATGATCCCTGTAATAGCGGATCTTGTCCATCTTATGCCTTCTTACAGGTTCAGGAAGCTTTTCATATCTGGTTGGCGTCCATGGGCCATTGTAATGGCTTGATCTGTACCAGTGATCATTCTGAAACAGGTAATAGGCGCCTGAGACCATAACCAGGTCATATGGCATATCTACACCCACATAAAAACCAAGCCTTGATGGTGAAAGAAAAAGAGGCGGTACGTCAAAGGTTACTGTTGGCCCGGCTACAACTACTCTAGGTGGCGGTGGAGGCTGATGTCTTTGAGGAGGTGGTGGTGGAGCAGCACCAAGATTAATGCCAATGTTTACATTCGTCTCCGCTCTAACTACCGGAGATGCCATTAAAACTACAATTAACACCAGTACTGTTAAAAAATGCATCTGATAATTCCTCCTTCTGATGTAGTGAGCCTTTTATAACACATTTTCAGATTGCAGATTTAAAAAACTGCCCCATTCTGTCAAGCAGTTGATCAAGAGGAGCCACAACCTGCGCCGCTTCAGGGAGCGATCTCAAAAAACGTTTACCATAATTTTTTGTAACAATCCTGCTGTCAAGTATAAGCACCGCTCCCCTGTCTGTACGGCTGCGGATAAGACGACCAAACCCCTGGCGCAGCTTTAGCACCGCCTGCGGCACAGACATTTCGCTGAACGGATCTCCGCCAAGAGAGGTAATACGCTCTGCCCTGGCCTGCTGTATCGGTTCTGTAGGAACCTGGAACGGGAGCCTGGCTATTATCACAAGTCGAAGCGCATCCCCTTTAACATCCACCCCTTCCCAGAATGAATCTGTACCAAACAGGACGGCATTCCGCTCTTTACGGAAACGTGCAAGCAACTGGTGCCGGCCTCCCCCTTCTCCCTGTCTAAGCACCAGAATCCCCTGCTGCTGCAGCTTCTCTTTAAGAGCCAAATGTGTCTGACGGAGGAGTTCAAAAGAGGTAAACAGGATAAAGGCACCCCCATCCGATACGCTTACCGCCCGCAATACTGCATCAGCAAAAGGTTCCTTGAATCCGTTACTGGCCGGTTCAGGCAGGTCAGAGGGAATAGCCACAAGGGACTGAGCCGCATAATCAAACGGAGAAGCCAGAGCCAATTCCTGAAGTCGTCTGGATTCCAACAGATCCAAGCCTATACGCCTTCTCAAATAACCAAAGGAGCCACCAACCGTCATAGTTGCAGATGTAAGGACTACAGTGGGGATAGGATCAAGTATTGAGAGCTTTATGGTCTCCGCCAGATCCAGCGGAGCAATACAGATGCTTGCCTGATTACCACTACTGGCAATCTTTATCTCAAGCCAACGACAGGACTCCTGATCATCGGCACAGAACCATTCGAGGTGGCGGGATATGCCAGAAAGCCTCATCCCTATTCCAAAGGCATCTGTAAGAAGACCTTCAACGGACTCTCTAATCTTTTCCGGCAGCTTTGCAGCAGCGCGATCCATGGCTCCGAGCGCGCCTGAAAGCTCATTAAGCTGTTCTTCAAGCCGCTTAATCCGTTTTACAAACTCTTTCCAAAACTCTGTTCCCCTGATTTCCGGCGTAATCCTCCGCTTGAACTCGCCTGCCCGCTTTTCGTTGGCGGGCAGTAACTCTTTCTGCAGTGCCTGAGCCAGCCAGTCCATCTCTCGATCCAGCGAAGCAGTCAGCTCTGCACTGCGTGGCAGCAGAAGAGCCTCTATCAAGGCAGAGAATTCCTGATACAGGGCATCAAGCTCTTCCGGAAGTTCCTTGCCTATTTTTGCGTTAAGCAGGGAGAGGATTCCGGCACGACCTCCGGCAGGGGCAAGTCTTGATATCTGCTTCATCAAGAGCGGACGGCTAATCCGTACTGACAAAGCGCCGGTTGCCGCATCCTCCAGATGATGCGCCTCATCAATTACCAGACGTGAAAACGGCGGGAGTATGGCAGCTGCTTCATAACCACTCTCCTTGCGAAGGGAAATATCAGCAAGCAGAAGGGCATGGTTGACCACCAGGATTCTGGCTGACGCAGCATCTTTCCTTGCCTTGTAGAAGAAGCAGCGGTTGAACTCCGGACATTTTGAACGGCTGCACTGATCCGCCTCACAGCGAAGCTCGCCCCATATTTCACGGTTGGGATAAAATGCTATATCACTCAGACATCCGGTGCGGGAGGTCTCAGACCATGCAGCAATGGTCTGTAGCTCTTCAGCCGCCTTATCAGGAAACAAAGAAGGCTCTGCAATCGCAATTCCAAGCTTGCGGAGACAGAGGTAGTTTCCACGCCCCTTCACCAGACAGGCAGTAAAAGGCTCTGCAGAATAACGCTGCAAAAACGGTATATCCTTCTTGATCAGCTGTTCCTGCAGATTTATTGTATTGGTTGATATTACTACACGCTGCTGGTTGCCAATTGCCCATAAAAGGGACGGGATCAGGTAGGCCAGTGATTTACCGGTACCGGTTCCAGCCTCAATCAATGAAACCATTTTCTCGTTAAAGGCCATTGCAACGCTAAAGGCCATCCGTACCTGTTCTTCGCGTCGTTCGTACCCTTTGAGGTTTCTGGCCAGCATCCCGTCGGTTCCGAAGATCTCCTCAATCTCATCAAAAGATAACGGCTCTAAAGATTCGCATGGTTCTGGGGAAAATGTATCAGGGGAAATAATCATGGATTCCTTGAGAGGGTTCTGGGCAAAACAGGCTGGAGACAATGCCTGATCGGTTCTACAGGCAACCTGATTCAATAAAACTGAAGTAACGCTCCTCGCCGATAATAATATGATCCAGCACCTTTATCCCCAAGAGCTCCCCTGATTCCCTCAGGCGACGGGTAATATCCCTGTCTTCCCTGCTTGGTTCCGGATCACCTGACGGATGATTGTGAATGAATATGACCGCAGCGGCAGATTCCCTGACCGCCGGAGCAAAGGCTTCTCGTGGATGCACTATAGACTGGTTAAGGCTCCCCTCTGATATCTGTACCTTTCGCGTAATCCTGTTTTTACCATCCAGAAGCAAAACAAGAAAAATCTCTTTTTTGGAGTCCCTCAACTCATGTTGAAAGAACTCAAATACCTGCAGAGGATTTGTAAACTTCTCCATCGTCTCAAGCCTGCGTGACTGAAAACGGCTCCCCAGAGTAAAGGCAGCTTTAATGGAGGAGGCCTTTGCAAGCCCCAGACCCTTTATCCTCCGCAGCTCGTCAAGCTCTGCCTGAGCCAGAGCCCTTAGATTTCCATCAAACTGATCCAACAGCTCACGTCCCAGCCCAATAGCACTCTTGCCGGCTGCAGCATCACCAGTACGCAACACCAGAGCCAGAAGCTCCGCATCGGAGAGAGCCGAAACCCCTCGCTTAAGCAGTTTTTCTCGCGGACGCTCATCTTCAGGCCAATCCTTGATAGGTCTCTCACTCATCTAATAACACCTGCCCCAATCAGCACAAACAGCAGAAAACCTAAAGCCAGCCTATACCAGACAAACGGCCAGAGAGTACGGCTTTGAACAAATTTAAGCAGAAATGCGACACTGATATAGCCAGTTAAGGCCGAAACTGTCACGCCTGTCAGCATGGGAACTGCCATGCCAGGTTCTATTCCATGTTTTGCCAGATCAATCCCTTTCAAAAGCGCAGCGCCAAAGACAACAGGAAGGGAAAGCAGAAAGGAAAATCTGGCCGCATCAGAACGGGTGAATCCAAGTAAAAGTGCTGCGGTAATCGTTATGCCGGAACGGGAAACACCCGGAACCAGCGCAAGACATTGGAAACACCCTATAATCATGGCGCTGCCCAGAGTGATTGAGGCGACATCAGCAAGCTTGCGACCGTAGCGATCCGCAAGACCCAAAGCAAGACCAAAACAGATCAACATAACTACTATCGTTAAAGGGCTTGAACGGAAGATCCGCTCAATCGGCTCTTCGAGGGTTTTACCAACAATGGCTGCAGGCACCGAGGCTAAAACGATCATCCAGGGAAGTCTCAGTTTTCTTGTGACAGAATCCTGATAGATACCGTCAAGCCCATCCCTTATCAGGTTAACTACGTCGGTTCTAAAATAGTAGAATATAGCCAGAAAAGTACCGAAATGCAGGGCAACATCAAATGTCAGGCCAGATTCCGGCCAGTCAAGAAGGCTTGGCACAAGTATAAGGTGACCGGAACTGCTTATAGGAAGCACTTCCGTCACCCCCTGGATAATGCCAAGTATCACTGCATGAAATATATCCATTTGAAAACAGATCTCCTGATTGGCTTTTTAAGACTTTAATTCTCGATTTGGCGTTTGTCAGGCCTTACCTGTAAAGAGGCTCCATCAATTCTACCCTGTTGAAACGCCGATGAAACGACTATAGAACTGCGGTTACGCCGGACTTTAAGGCTTCCCAGGTTTCCCTCCCTGTACTGCCTGATAAGGGCATCCTTAACAGGCACAAGAGCCTTACTGGTAGTCGGAGTCTCCTTCTTCTGTGCATCCATGGCCTGTCTGACACCATGAACAGCTCCAAGCAGATATGAGGTCCGTATCCTCTGCCGGTCGGTCTCGGAAAATCTTCCTTTTCCAGACTCTGTATTACGGAGATAGAGTGATGCCAACCTTCGCAGCTCTTTAATCAAATACTCAAGGGTGCATGAGGCCACACTTGGATCATCTCCTACACCTATGAAACGAAGACGGCTTTCCGAGCTGGTAGTGGTAACCACAGGAAAACAGTCAAAGGCATCGGCCACGGTAGCAAATAGCGCAGAAAGCCACTTTGCAACCGTTTTAGCCACTTTAAGCTCTGATTCACCAGCGCCTTCCTCCTGGAGATCAAGCTCAGACATAGCAAGATTATGCTCGGCGAGAAGCCTCTGTGCATGGGCGGCAGCGAGGGCTGCTTCGTGCTCGTTGCTACTATTAGACAGGGCAAGCAGCTTGCGAACCCGCTCAATAATCCGGTCACGGGTCATTATTTTTCGGCCTCCTGCTCATGCTCCAGGTCTTCACCTGTAAGCAGAGACTCACGTGTCAGCTCATTAAGACCGGGATCCTTCCGCCTAAATTTGACAACCATCCAATAGCAGATAAAATATGCAACCAATGCAGTGGCAAGACCAATTATTGAACTGCCTATAAAAAGGGCGGTGGCATATCCTTTAAGGTGGTGCCAGTCCAGAATCTCAAATGAAACCGACTTTGGGGGCCGCCTTAATACGAATTCACCCAGCCGATAGCTGGCCATGAGTACTGGAAGCACTGTAAAAGGAGTATTGAGCCAGGATCCGGTTATTGTAGTAAGTTTATTAAGGCGGAAGATAAAAGCAAGGGCAATGGCCATTGGGGTATGTAGCCCAAAAAGAGGAGTTATGCCAATAAATACGCCCACGGCAAAACCACCAGCAATATGCGAGGGATGGCTGTCAAGGGCAAGAATAGCCTTCATCCGTTTTTTTAATTGTTCTTTGTTCATGCGCCGGCCAGTTTAAAGAGCCGCTCAACGGTTGTCAATCGTCAAAACCGTTGCATCATCCATCTAATAATGCTAACCACTTTTTACGAATCTGCCAAAATAAATGTTCAGGAGCAAGCTATGCCGCACAGCGAATTGACTCATTACGCCGTCTCTGTTGTTGGTTCCGACAAGCATGGAATAGTTGCCGGAATTGCAGGGGCGCTATACCGTCTTGGCTGCAATATAGCTGATTCCAGCTCCGCCATGCTTGCCGGCGAGTTTGCAATGATCCTGATCATTTCTCACCGAAAACCTTTTAACAAGTCTATGCTGCTGGAGGAACTCAAGCCGGTCTGTGAATCTCTGGATATGACACTTTCTGTTCGACACCTCCCATCAGGGGAGGAACATCGCGCTGATACAGAGGGAGAAATATGCCAGATAACCGTATATGGGGCCGATCAGCCAGGGATTGTATACCGGATAACCAGCAGGCTTGCATTATCACAGATAAACATAATGAGTCTCCAAACCAAGCTGGCAGGTACTGATGAAGAGCCTGTCTATATAATGCTTATGGAGGCAATGCTGCCGGACTCGCTGACACCTGAATCTCTTGAGGAGCTACTTAAAGGACTGAAAGAGGAGCTTCAGGTTGAAATAGAAGTCCGTGTCGTGACACCTGTGGAACTGTAGATGGCAATTCAGCCTATTCTTAAATATCCTCATCCTGTACTAAAAAAGATGGCTCACAAGGTTGAGAGGCTTGACACCACCATAAAGAACCTGCTGCAGGATCTGCTTGACACCATGAAGGCCGGCTCAGGTTCAGTGGGAGTCGCTGCACCGCAAATTGGTGTAAGCCTCAAGGTCTGCGTGATAGATGTCTCAACCAGCAAGCATGGCAAGGATAACAACCACGGCCTTCTTTGTATGGTAAATCCGGAGATAATTTCAGCAAGCGGAAGAAGAGCGGTTATGCGTGAAGGCTGCATGAGCATGCCGGACTATACGGGCGATGTAGAACGTGACACTGATATAAAGGTTCGTTTTCTTGACGGCCAGACAGGTAAAGAACGGGAGATCCCTGCCACAGGCTTCGAAGCTGTAGCTATCCAGCATGAACTTGATCATCTTGACGGTATACTGTTTATTGACCGTGTAGTAAATATTTCAACCGACCTGTTCAGGCGCAAAAAATATGTCTAGAGAGATCAGATGACAAAGAAAGAACAACAGACATTACTCAATCTGGCTCGTAACACCATTATAAGCAAGATAAACGGCCAGCCTTTGCCGATAATTGATAAACCAGCTGAGGCACTTCAATCAGAATCAGGCTGTTTTGTCACAATCAAAAAACATGGACAGCTTAGAGGTTGCATCGGCAGCTTTATCTCGAAACAGCCTCTATGGCTGACAGTGAGAGAGATGGCCGTTTCTGCTGCAACCAGAGATCCCCGCTTCTATCCGATGAAACCGGAAGACCTCTCAGACTTCCGTCTTGAAATCTCAGTGTTATCCCCCTTGCAGCAAATCCAGTCTGTTGAAGAGATAAAGGTAGGAACGCATGGAATTTATCTCATAAAGGGGCAGGCTCAGGGTGTGCTGCTTCCCCAGGTCGCCACCGAGTACGGATGGGACAGGGAAACCTTTCTGCGTCACACATCCATGAAGGCCGGTTTACCGGAAAACGCCTGGCAGAAAGGGTCTGATATCTACATCTTCTCCGCTGAGGTATTTGGAGAAGATTAGAATGGCCATTCAAGCCACAAATGCTTTAGCTGAAGTTCAGAGCTCCAGATGATCTTTCTATGCTTCAGCCTCTTCATCTTCATCCCCTATAAGGGTTGCCGGCAGCAGCGATGACATTTCACCGGCAGGTAGCTCCTGTACATCCTTAAGTTTTCTTTCCACCGCGCGCGAGCGCACTTTTGCCTTCTCTATGGTATCTGATGCCTGATTGAGTTTTTTCTGGACAGCATCAAGTATATCGCCATATTTCGTCCACTCGGTTTTAACCGCTGCGAGCAACTTCCAGACCTCGCTCGATCTCTTCTGGATAGCAAGTGTTCTGAAACCCATCTGCAGACTACTGAGTATTGACCACAGGGTAGTTGGTCCGGCGATAACCACCCTGCAATCCCTCTGAATAGTCTCGCTAAGGCCGGTTCTACGGATAACCTCTCCAAACAGCCCTTCAATAGGGAGAAAGAGTATCCCAAAATCGGTAGTCTTTGGTGGATTCAGATACTTGCTGGAGATATCAGCTGCACACCCTTTTACTCTAATCTCAAGCTGTTTGCCTGCCGCCTCCACCCCGTCAAGCTCCCCCCGTTCCTGTGCCTCTATAAGGCGCTGGTAGTCCTCAATCGGGAACTTGGCATCAATAGGCAGCCATACCGCCTCATTAATGTCTATACCCTGGCCTGGCAGCCTGATCGCAAACTCAACCCTTTCACCGCCATCCTTTGTGGCAAGATTGGTGACAAACTGATCCGGATTGAGCACCTGTTCAAGAAGCACTCCCAGCTGAACCTCGCCCCACGTCCCGCGTGTTTTTACATTGGTCAGCACCTTTTTCAGATCTCCAACCCCTGATGCCAGGCTCTGCATCTCGCCCAGTCCTTTATGAACAAGCTCCAATCTTTCACTTACAAGCTTGAACGATTCTCCCAGCCGTTTTTCCAAAGTGCCCTGAAGCTTTTCATCAACAGTAAGCCTCATCTGTTCCAAGTGCCTGGCATTATCATTCTGGATAGTCTGTAGTTTCCCCTCAACAGTTTTTCTAAGTTCTTCAAGCTTTTTTTCATTTGTCTCGGAGAGTTTTTCAATTGCGCCTGACATCCCCTCCAACTGGTTTGTCTGTATCGATCCAACCTCAGTTATTCGTTGCACGACAGATTGTCCGAATGACTTGAACCCCTCAACCAGCTCCTGACGTTGTTCCCTTGCCAACTTTGTGGATTCTCCCCTGCCAAGAGCCAGCTCTTCCCTTACAACACGTTCAAGCTTTTCGAACGACTTCTCCAACACCTCAAAGTGGATATTAAATTGAGTGAAATCGATCTGGGAAGGGCGCTTCATGATTAGAAACAACAAAATCAGGATCAGCAGTAAAAAAGCCAAGATTGTAAATAGGAGTATATCCATCAAATTTCATCTCCTGTTATTCAAATATCTGTAAGTTGATGCTTTATAGCAGATGGAGATAAGCGCCACACCTATAAAAGCAATCAGAACTGATTTTCCTTAATGGCAGCCAGAGTCCCGCCAACAGCTCTTATCCGCTTGAATCTTCTACTCTTTCACTTGACAGCCTTTTTATTTTCTGCTACAGATTTCCGCCTTTCACGGCAGCAGAAAAACATCCCGTTACATTTATGGAGCAACCAAGTTATGGCAACCACTAAAAAAACGGTTCAAGAAAAACCTGCAGCCCCGCAAAAAACCGCTAAATCTACAAAAGCTGTGGCTGATACGAAACCGCCAGTCAAACCGGCCATCAAGAAAAAGGAAGCTGCTGTACCCACTGCTGCTCCTGAACTCCCTCCGGCAAAAGAGGCTGTTATACAACCCGCAACATCTACAGCATCCTCCGACAAGTGGGGAGAGATTCGTACAATCCTCCTTAACATGAAGAAACAAACCCTTTTAGAGATAAATCGTTCAATTAAAAACGGGTCTGAATTGTCTATCGGAGAAGAACCTACCGGTGATATTTATGATCAGGCATCCTCTGAAAGGGATCGCGAGCTTGGCCTTCTGCTGAATGATCGCGAACGCCAGAAGCTTCATAATATCGATGAGGCACTGCTGAGAATTGATGAGGGTGAATACGGTTTATGCGAAGAATGTGATGAGGATATACCGATTGGCCGTCTAAAGGTTCTGCCTTTTACACGTCATTGCGTCAAATGCAAATCTGATATCGAAAAATTACAGGCCCAGACAAGGCGGATTGAAGAGGACAGGGCGTACCGCGAGATCCCTGTTAGCGAAGATGATGAAGGATAACTTCAACTGAACCGCTCTGGAAGTCTTAACAACAAGCCTCGCAGCAGCTTATCAACAGCCGGACAACTCACGCCCACAAGGAGCATCCCGAGTTTTCGCGGGATGCCACCGAAAGAATCGTTCCACTCCATAGCAAGTATACCACCTGCAATTGTCAGAGCCACCGGACGGGCAAAGCCTACGTCACAACCTTGTAAAGTAGCAATCTCTACAAACAGGCTCCTTGCGTTTTATTCAAGTTCAGCTAAAATGGATTACTGTCAGTGTAGCTGTTTTATAATTGCATGAGGCGGATATGCAAGAAGATACTTTGAAGCATTATGATATATCACTCCTCTACGTTGAGGATGAACGAATTACGAGAGAACAGATCTCTCGTATACTTCAAAGGATCGTAACAGAGCTTTACATAGCTGAAGATGGCAATCAAGGCCTTGAAATATATAAGGAAAAACGTCCGGATATCATTATGACAGATATTATGATGCCGATATTAAACGGGCTTGAGATGTCGCGCGAGATCCGAGCTATTGACAGGGATAGCCAGATCATCATGCTGACAGCATACAGCGATACAGAATATTTGCTGGAGTGCATCAGCCTGGGGATTAACCAGTATGTTCAGAAGCCGGTTGATTTCTCTCAACTGACCTCCGCCATTGAATCCTGTAGTGACTACATCCTGCTAAAGCGGAAACTTCAACAACAGGAAGCCAGGATCAAGATGCTTTCCCAGGCCGTTGAGCAGGCTCCTGCCCTTATAATGATTACTACGCAGAGCGGCGCCATTCAGTACATCAACAATATGTTCTCAAGAATGACCGGCTATCTTCCTTCCGAGGTTCTCGGAAGAAATCCCAAAATTCTCAAATCAGATCTTAATCCACCCGAACTTTACAAGGAGCTATGGGAAACCATTTTGTGCGGAGAAGAGTGGAAAGGCGAGCTGGCTAACAAGAGAAAGGATGGCTCCATATATTGGGAGGTCGTTAAGATCTGCCCGCTTCGCGACGCCGATAACAACATAACCGGCTTTTTGAAGGTTTCTCAGGATATAACGGATAGAAAGCAGTATGAAGAGAGCCTTCAGTACATCGGAACACACGATCCACTGACAGGACTATTTAACCGCGCATACTTCGATGCGGAGTTTAAAAGGCTTGAATCAAGCAGGGATTATCCTGTCAGTATAGTTATGGCCGATATTGACGGGCTGAAGGTGGTTAATGACTCAAGGGGACATGACGAGGGGGACAACCTGATAAAAGGATCGGCCGAGGTTCTGCTGTCAGCCTTCCGCGCCGGAGATATTGTAGCAAGAATAGGCGGAGACGAATTTGCAATCCTGCTGATTCGTACCGACAATGACGCTGTCAAAGAGGCTATCAAAAGGATAAGAGGGTACGAGAACGACCATCATCTGGGGATATTTGCCAAATTACTTTCATTAGGTGTCTCAACAGCAAACAGACCGGAAGAACTGCTTGAGAGCATGAAGGAGGCAGATCGTCTCATGTATAAGGAAAAAGCAGAGAGAAAGCAACAAAAGTTATGTATATAGCTGCCTGGTTACAATAGTCTGTATTCTGGTTCACCCTTTTCAGCTGCAATCTCTTCAGCACTTATTGCCTCTTTGATCCTTGCCGCCCCCAATACCTCGTCTCCTTCATACACGACCAATGTCTGCCCTGGCGTAACCGCCCTCTGAGCCTCATCAAAAACAACCTTTAGTGCTCCGTCTGATTCGGGTTTAATCGAACATGAGACAGGAGCATGACGGTATCGTATCTTGCATAGCGCATTAAACCGGTCTTCCGGAGCCCTACCAAACCAGACCGGTTCATCTGCCAGCAATCCCGATGAATAGAGATAACGCTCTTCTCCAACCACTATCCTGTTTCTGCCTGCGTTAACCTCAAGCACATAGAGAGGTTCATTCCAAGCAAGCCCAAGACCTTTACGCTGGCCAACCGTAAAGCGCCAGAAACCGTTATGCCTGCCAAGCAGACGCCCTGAACGGTGTACTATCATCCCCTTCGCAACCTTACCCGGAAGCCGGGACAAAAGCAGTTCAGCATATCCATTGTCAGTCAAGAAGCAAACATCCTGGCTTTCCTTCTTTTCAGCAACCGGTAAGCCAAATCCCTGCGCAAGACGTCTAACCTCATCCTTTCCTGATAGGTTCGCCAGAGGGAATATAACCCTTTCAAGCGCCTCCTGTCCAATAGCTGCAAGGAAGTAGGACTGATCCTTGCGGCGATCCCCTGCCGTATAAAGATGAGCCTTGCCTTCTGCATCCTTAACTATTCTGGCAAAATGTCCTGTAGCTATCCTCTCAGCTCCAACTGAGCGTGCATGCTCAAGCAAAAGTCCAAACTTGATCATGCTGTTACAGCGCACACATGGATTAGGGGTCTCTCCGTTAAGGTAGCTGTTTACAAACGGCTTGATAACGTGTTGTTCGAATGCAGCTGTCATATCAAACCTGTGCAGGGGCATCCCCAGATAGGCGGCAACATCCTCAGCGCCTCTGTCCTCAGCTGAATTGCCCGGAAGAGTCATTGTTATAGCGACAAGTTCATGCCCCTCTGCCTTTAGCATGGCTGCCGCTACAGCAGAATCAACCCCTCCGGAAAGGGCAACGGCTATTAATTGTTTTGGATTATTAATCTGCATCTCTAAAACTGTATGTTGGGACGTAATACAACAGTGAAATTTGAATCGCCAATTTGCCTCAAACTGCCGGTATATCTGGCCGGATCCTCCCATATAAGTCCAAGATCCAGCTTAAGCGCAACCCTCCAGGATTTTACAGGAAAGGTCTTGCCCAAAACGTATTCCTGCCTTAGCAGGTCGCCGTCTTTTGTACCAATATCCCATCTTACATTAAATGTGCTATTACGCAGAAACTCAAAAGGGTTTACCCTGAAATCCAGATTGCTTCTCCTAAAACCGATATAAAATGTATTTTTTATATCCTGGTTTTCATGGACTTTAGCTCCAAGGCGAAAACTCCATGAGAGCTTTTCGTCCTTGAAGTCACGCTCCCCTTTCATCTTCCACTCAGCCTCAAACGCATTGTCCGGTATCATCACATTATTTCTTATATGCTGGTTGGAACAGCTTAAAAGGTATCCCATATACCCCTTGTTGGACGAAAGCCGCCGTTCACCAGGCTTGTCAAATTTGACCATATTGCCGAAGAAAACGGAAATAGCATATGGTTCTTCAAAACCTGCTGTTATCCAGCTGATAACATTCTGGTTTCTTCCTATGTCCGCTGTCTTGTAAAAATCCCCGGTATACTCTTTAAGTGCGACCCCAAGTAGCGGCATAGGCATAACCGCAGCCTCAAGAACCATGAACCTTGGAATAAATGAATCAAGCCACAACCCGCTGTAAACCTCAAATTCCGACTTGTCGGCAACATGGGGAATGGGTGATCCGTCAAGAGGTATATTAAGTGAGAGATTTGTGTAGTAGAGATCCAGTTCCCAGTCCAGATCAGCCCAGCCTAGGGGATGAGATCCAAAAAGGTATTCCTTTATGCTTTTCTTATGCAATTCAGGCTGTCTTACACCGCTTGCCTCCTCCGCAAAAGCCGGTAAAACGGATAATTGCAGCAGGAGAAAGAGTAGAAGCAAAATAAATCGCATAGTCAGGCTCCTTCTCTAAAAAAGGCCTTCTGTCAATTGCTCAAATCCCCTTACCCTATAGCCTGAAGCGGCTGCAAGCTCTTTCAGTTCAAGAACCGGTAGCAGTGGAATCTCCGGTTTTTGAGCCTTTTCAAAAGCAATTAACAGGGCAAGCCACTGCAACAGCTCTTCAAAGTGTTCCTTGTTGAACCATGTAGTTCCACTGTCATCATGCACCATCATAAAACGCTGCAGGAGTTTGTTGCTGAAAACAGCCGAGATCGGCCTCAAAGTGGCTCCATCTGACCAGATTTTCCAGGCTACCGCAGCTGCGGCAGACAGTCCTATTACATCAAGTTGCACCTGACGCCCTTCCTCAACTCCTTTTGTAATAAACGAGGATAAGGCGCGACCAAGCCCGTATAATTCAAGAGCATCATCTCCAAGTGGGAGCACCATCCAGCGGGTTACGAGAATTGCAAGCGCATATCTCCGATTTTTCTTATCAAGCGGTAACTCCTGACGACTTACACCTGATTTCCTCAGCATACGGAGGGTTTTGCTGGCCAGTTCAGGATTGAATGCCGTCGTCAGAGAACCTTTAAATTTTGTTATTTCAGGTCTGGCACCCTTTAAAAATAACTTTTCAGAATAGTCCTTTAACAACTCTTTAAACGAGTCGGTTTTTGCATCAAAACTGGTTATTTCAGCCATAAAAGATGAAAAAGCGGAGATAATTGGCTGATTTTGAAGCTGTATCAGCTCTTCATCAAGTGAATATACTCCCCTCCCAGCCAGACAATTACAGAGTTTTCCCCAATCTCCCGCCTCTGTTTCTTCTAATATCCTGAACTCCAGAAAGATATGAAACTCATATTCGGAAAGCTCGGCAAAAAGCCCCCTGTTTTGCATATCCGTCGGATTACGCAAGAATTCGAGACCGGTGGACAGATCTCTAAAGGCAAGAAAGGATGTCGCGGCATCAGGAATGGAAAGCGCCTGGCATAAATCGGTTGAGCGCAGTTCAACAGAATCTTCTCCGGTCTTTACAGCAACAGGCAGGGCGGTCTTGATCCATCCGGCTGTTTTGGAAAAACTGTTATTGTACAAAACAAGGGCACGATGATCGCCTACGCGGTTGCTGTAGGCAAAAACGTTTTCATCTACGCTGCCGTCATAGCAGTAAAAATCGTAGAGAGCAAAGTTTTCGGAGCCGGAAAAAAGCCATCTTCGCTTAAGAAGCGGAAAGATCCATAATTCATGGCCTCTAACAAGACCCTCGTCCACCGGCTCATTCCAGTAGGCTCGCCTGTACTCCATACCGTATTTTTCGTGGAAACCTTCAATCTGGCCATGCCCGAACATCGGAAGCCCCGGCATGGTAACCAAAAGAACGCAGGCTCCAAAGTACTTGGCCTGAGAGCCAAATTGTTCAATAGCGGTTTTTTCGTCCGGATTATTCATAAAATTGACAAATCGCTTAAGGATCTCGGGATTAAATTCGAGTACATTTCTTATAGTCTGTCTATATTTGGCGTTTTCCTCCATCTTCAACATGTTCATAAAGGCCGAATTGTAAACCCTGTGCATACCGAGAGTCCTGACAAAGTAACCTTCCATCATCCAGAACGCCTCAGCCAGAAGTAGTGTGTCCGGCGCTTCAATAGCCATCCTGTCAACAACCTCACGCCAAAATTCAACCGGAAATACAGCATCAAACTCGTCACGCCCCATTGCGTGCTCTGCTCGGGAAGGTATACCACCACCCAGTCCACGCTGCGGGAACCAGAGCCGCTGGTAATGCTTCTTTGCAAGTGTCATGGCAGCATCAAAACGGATAATCGGAGTCAGGCGGGCGACATGGAGGATAGTCTGAATCACCGCCTCCCTTACCTCTGGAATCAGGTAATTAAGCTGTGCGGTGTCATTCCAGGGAATGCTGGTTCCATCGTTCCCATGGTAGATGTAACGTGTTCGGGAATCACGACGATCGATCATCCTGAAAACTACGGCAGCATCCTGCTTGCTCCAGTATCCATCCTCAACCTGGATTGTAACTGAAGGGTTGTGTGACAGATCCTCACCGTTAAATTGGTATGTTGGAAAAGGGGCATATTCACTCTGTATGAACCAGTCAGGATGCTCCAGCAACCATCTGGAGTAGATACCGGTATGATTTGGCACCATGTCGCTGGCAAGCCTTATGCCACGTTTCCATGCCCTGCTTTTAAGGTTCAGGAAGGCTTCCTCCCCTCCAAGATCAGCGGCAATGGTATAGTCGAACAGTGAGTAGGCAGATGCATGCGCCTCAGGATTTCCGCATAACTCCTTTATCCTTCTTGAAGCTGGAGAACGTTCCCAGATCCCTATCAGCCAGAGACCTGTAAATCCCCAGCCTGCAAGGCGATCCAGCTCCGCATCCGGTACTTGATTCAGCCTGCTTACAGGGTACCCGTAGTTTTTGGAGAGCTGATCCAGCCAGACATGGGTCATCTTGGCTATCATCACAAGATTTGACATCCAGTCAGCATCACTGGAAAAGGCCTCATACTCAGGCTGATCATAGCCCGCATAATGCCCTGCCCCATGGTGCACGGCTTTTGAACCAGCCTCCTGACTATCAATATAGCCTGAACCAAAAACAAGCACTTCTGTGGGGCCTGCTCCACCATCACTCCACTGACGTTCTTCCTCATCAAGTATATCAAATGCGGTAAACAGATCCTCCAGCAGCTCTGGCGGTAACAGCTTTGCCCACTCCTGGCGGATATAATAAAGCTGACCAGCCAGGGATTTAGGATCAGCAGCCAGAGGGGCGTGCAACGCCTCAACGAGGGTCATATCTATTAGCGGCAGAACAGGGGCCTTGGCCAGAGTACTCTGAAGAGCATGAACTACTTTTTTGTATGGAGCAACAGACACCAGTTCATTGTCATCCAGCAAAAGACGAAGAGGATCAAGAGCCCTGTTTTTAGAGGCAAGATCAAGCAATAGCAGTTCACGAAGCAAAATATGCCGCTTTGCCTCCTCTTTTATTTCTTTAAGTGGGCAGGCAGGTGGAAAGAGTAACGTAAAGGCATTGAAGGTCTGGATTGTCTGCTGATCGGAAACCGTTAACCCTGATTGGGCAAGGGCGTCTGCAAGCAGGGTTATATTCTCTCCCGCCGCCAATTCATCTATCAGATAACGGTAAATATCCAGGAGCGACGCATAAAGGTTAAGTTGAGCTGCTGTTACCCCTGTCTTTCCTCTGCCAGATTTGGCCATAGCCAGGGCAAGTCGGCGATAAAACAATACCCGTGGGTATCTGTCAATACCTGTAGGCAGAAGGTTCCTATAATTAAAACGTTCCTGCGCAGTTAACGAAATCTGAATCACATATTGAAAATAATCTGGAAGAAAGAGTGACATATATATACCATTGGTATTGTTGATGAAATACAAATAATGAACAAAAAAGGCGGCCAGCATTGCTGGCCGTTGTCAGTATTTCATTTGGATTTTTTAGCAGGAACAGACTTTTTGACCGCACTCTTTTTCTTAATCTTCTTGGAAGTTTTCTTCTTGGACTTAGACTTGCTCTTTTTATATTTTTTTGATTTGAAGCTCTTGCGAGGAACAGGATTGAACTCATCCCTTATATTGTTTAAAAGAACCGACGTCTCTTCCATGTTGGGGTCTGCCTTCCTGGCAGACTCAAGAGCCTCACGAGCCTCAGACAAACGACCGGTTTTCATATATAGTCTACCCATGGCAAGCAGAGCACGCGCATGGTCAGACTTTAGTTCAACCGCCTTTTTATAACTCTCCAATGCAGCATCGTTGTCTTTCTTGAAATCATATATAAGACCCAGCTTGTAGTGGTTATTGGGATCATCGGGGGTAATCTCTACAGCCTTTTTCAGCAGTTCAAGAAGCTCATCATACTTTTTTTCTTTTACATAAAGACCCACCAGAGCGTTACGGGATTCAGCATCGTCTTTACGAATCTCCAGAGCCTTCCTATAATGCTCCATTGCCTTGTCATTCATACCCTTGGCGCGGTATATGGCAGCAATTTCACGATTGGCCTCAGGATTTTCAGGAGCCAGCTTTAAAACCGCCTTGTAAGACTCCTCAGCCAAAGTGAGATTTTTATTTTTTGCAAGTATCCTTGCAAGCTTCAGGTGAATATCCGCACTTTCCGGTTTCAGCTTCAAAAACTCAACGTACTGTTCAACAGCCTCCTGTATATTACCACGATCGTTCCTTATATTGGCCAATCTCAGGCGGGCATCAGCAAAATCAGGCTTTTTTTCGATCGCTCTCTTGTAGGAGACGACTGCTTCATCAAGCTGGTTTCGCTTCTCGTACAACTGACCAAGATTATAATAAACCTCAGGCTTTGTACTGCCAAGATATGTTGCCTCACGATAGGCCAGTATAGCATCGGCATCTTTCCCCATTTTAAAATAGATAGCACCCAGCTTTTCATTTATTTCAACAGAATCAGGAGTCTGCTTAAGGGCAAGTTTATATGCCTCTATAGCTTTCTCTGTTTCACCGCTTGCAACAAGCTGATCAGCAAGCATTATACCTTCCGGTTTTGCAACCTGCTCTTCAATCTGGGCAGTTTTCTTGCCCCCGAGCAAACGTTCATACTCGGCCAGTTTTGCGTCTCCCCTTTTTTCGTATATATCGGCAAGCATAAGGTGCAGGCGGCTGCTGCGCGAGTTGATCGTTACCGACTTCTTAAGGATCTCCAATGCAGCATCCTGTTTGTTCTGCTGAACATAAATACCTGCCAGGGAAAGCGCAGCCTGTTCGTTTGCCGGATCAAGCAGCAGTGCCCGCCTTAACTCATCAATCGCCCTGTCTGTCTGGCCCTGAGCCGCATAGACATCCGCCTGTCCAGCCAAGGCGCCGGCATCGGAAGGAACCAGCTGGGCAGCCTCACCATAATGGTACAGCGCCAGGGAATAAAACTTCCTATCAAACATGATCTTACCCATCGCCTTGTGCCAGGCGGGAACAGCTCGGGTAGCAAGCCCCTTTGTCAAGGCAATTGCCGCATCATCTGCAAGCCCCTTTTGAAGATAAATCAAGCCCAGATTGCCGGAAGCTGCTCCAAAGGCAGGGTCTTGCTGCAAAGCACGTCTGTAGGCTGCTACAGCACGATCAACATTTCCAATCCTCTCAGCCTGAACCCCCTGAACATATTTTGCGGCAGCTCCGTCAGGGCAAAGTTCAATTATTTTATTTTCATCCTTCGCTCTTGTTGTTTCATCCGTTGTCGCAGGGAGCTTATTTGCAAGCTCTAGCGCATCCTTGCACTTGTCTCCACCAAAATTCCAACTGAACGCAGTAAGCAGAAAAAACACGCCCAAAAGAAATGGAAAAGCAGTTGTTTTTCTCATATACATAATTGATTTTCCTTTTGTTTGTCTTAAAGAATGGCGGACAGTATATATATAAAAACACTTAAATTCAAACAATTACGCTGAACTACTTGATTATTTGAGGTTTTATGGAATACTATGCCAAATCATACCGTTTTATAGGGGACAAAAAATGAGTACAGACTTGGAACAGATCATCATGTCAGCCGGTGACCTGCCTACTATTCCTGTGGTGGCAACCAAGGTAATGCATTTGATGGAGGACGAAAATTCAACTGCAGAGGATCTGGCAAAAGCGGTCTCTTCAGATCCTGCAGTTGCCGCTCGTGTCCTTAAGATATCAAACTCCTCCTTCTATGGCGCCCAACGACAGATACTGACATTGCCACACGCCATTATGATGCTAGGGTTTGTTACCCTAAAAAGCGTCGTGGTCACAGCATCTGTCAAACAGGTCTATCACCCTTACGGACTTACTGAAAAACTCCTCTGGGAACATTCTTTCGGAGCCGGACTTGCGGCACGTATCATCGCCTCTCAAATCAGGAAGATCAACCCTGATGAGGCGTTTTTGGGCGGACTGTTTCATGACATAGGAAAGCAGATAATGAACTTTCTGGACAAGGATAAGTTTCAGCAGGTTATGCAGATTTCATACAATGAGGGAATCTCGTTTGAGGCAGCCGAGAGGATGCTCTTTTCTTACACCCATGAAGAAGCTGGTGCCATGGTTATCAAAAAATGGAATTTCCCTGAATCCCTTATAAAGGCTGTGCTGGCGCATCACACTCTTAACCTTGCTGACGATGAAGAACCTTACGTAACTATTCTGACAAACGTCGTAAGTCTCTCCAACATATTCTGCCACCGTTACGGGGTTGGAACTCTCCAGGCTGAAGAGGATCTTGATGTTGCTGTCAGCCAACCTGCAGTTAATCTTGGTCTTGAAGCGGATACTACTAACAACCTTCTTGAGCGCTTTATTGAGGCATACACAAAAGACAAATCTTTCTTCTCCTAAACAGCTTTACTAATCCTCCTCAATATGTTCCAGGATGTTCTTTTTGTATTTTCCGCTGGCTCTTTTACGTGCCTCATCAGAGATCTCGACAGTATCATCATCGTCGGCGCTTGCCTCTTCATGATCTGCTTCAAGGGATGGCTTTTGCCATTTTTTCTGCATTTCGCCACGTTTACCAACGGTTCCAAGCTTTGCAATACCATGTACCGGTTCTGTCATAACCACCCCTTTTGTTCAAGCTGGTTGATTTAGTTTACCTAAAGTTGCTATACTGGCAACCTGTAAATTCAAAAAAGAATACGAGCACGCAGAGATGATACACTCTATAATTACGTTTCCGGATCCGATACTCAAGCAAAAATCTGCCCCAGTACATATTATTACAGATGAGGTTATCCAGCTTGCAAGGGATATGGCTGAAACGATGTACGATGCCCCTGGTGTTGGACTTGCCGCTCCGCAGATAGGTGTTCTGAAGCGGGTTATTGTTATTGATATTGCGGGCAAGAATGAGCTTCCCGAACTTATAACCGTAATCAATCCGGTAATTCTTAACGCTGAGGGAGAGGTTTATGAGGAAGAGGGCTGCCTTTCTGTTCCTGATTACTCGGCCAATGTAAAGCGTTATGCTAAAGTTACCGCAAAGGGCCTTACCATTGATGGTAAGGAGCAGGTATGGCATGCGGACGGCCTTCTCGCAGTAGCGTTTCAGCATGAAATTGACCACCTTGAAGGGATTCTCTTTATTGACAGACTCTCTCCTTTAAAACGTGAGCTTTATATAAAGAAGATCAAAAAGAGGGCTGTCTGATGACCGGTTGGAGAATCCTCTTTATGGGCACCCCTGAATTTGCCTGCCCAACCCTTAAAAAGCTGTTGGAACGCAAAGAAAATGTTATTGCTGTTTATACCCAGCCTGATCGCCCAAAGGGACGCGGCCAGAAACTTCAGGCTCCTCCTGTAAAAGAGCTGGCTATTAAAAACTCAATACCTGTTTATCAACCGGCCAGGGTCAGAGAACCTGAAGTTATTGAACAGATAAGAAATCTGAAGCCTGATCTCGTCGTTGTTGTAGCCTTTGGACAGATCCTTCCAAAATCTCTTCTGGAGATCCCGCCACAAGGCTGTATAAACGTACATGCCTCCCTATTGCCTCGCTATCGTGGTGCCGCTCCACTTAATTGGTGCATAATAAACGGTGAGACTGAAACCGGAGTAACAACCATGCAGATGGATGTCGGTCTTGACACTGGTTCTATGCTCCTGAAGAAGGCTACTCCAATTGATCAGGATGAAGATATCAATTCTCTCCATGACAGACTCTCAAACATTGGCGCTGAGCTTCTTGCCGAGACTATTGATGCTTTAAGGACAGGTAAGCTGACCCCAGAACCCCAGGAAGACTCTGAAAGCTGCTATGCGCCAATGCTTAAAAAGGAAGACGGAATCATAGATTGGGGTAAAACTGCGCAGAGCATCCATAACCTTGTACGCGGCCTGGCTTCCTGGCCTGGAGCAGTGACCCTGCTTGACTCGATCCCTGTCAAGCTATTCAGAACTGCCATATCCGCAGGTAAGGGGATCCCTGGCGAACTGCTAAACGCTGGAAAACAGGGCATTGAGGTTGCCTGTGGTGAAGGCTCTATCATCATAAAAGAGCTGCAGGCGGCGGGAGGCAGGAGAATTGACGCAGCCAGTTTTATTGCAGGTCATCCGCTTAAACCCGGAATCGTACTGACCGCCCCCGAAAGCGGGAAATGACCGTGCTACAGGAACAGACCGCAGCACCTAGAAAAAGGCTGTTCATAGCACTGATGGGGCTAACCTGCGTCGTTCTGGTTGCCTTTATACTGCTCGCATGGTGGATCCCCAGCAGGGGTCTTGCCAACATACATCCCGATCTCCCCAGGATAGTTGGACTTATAGTAATGACCCTTTCCGGACTGGCAATACTTGGGACATTGCTCCTTGTTTTGACTACCGCGCTTGGCAAGGATATCCTTTTCACCCGCTTCATGCGCCTTGTTGTCATCAAATTTCTGCTCCCACTCATCGAACTGGTCGGACGAGTTCTCGGCCTTGATAAAGACAGGATTCGCCAATCCTTTATCGCAATGAACAACTCCCTTGTCTCGTCCCAGAAGTTCAAGGTTAAACCGGAGAGGATACTTATCCTGCTACCCCACTGCATCCAGCTTTTTGACTGCGAGATCAAGGTGACCAGTGACGTGAACAAATGTGTCCTCTGCGGTCGCTGTGCCATAAAAGACCTGGTTGAGATCGGCAGAAAGTACGGAATTGATATTTCAGTCGCAACCGGCGGAACACTTGCCCGCAAGGTTATTGTGGAAAAACGTCCCAAGCTGGTGCTGGCAGTAGCATGCGAACGCGACCTGACCGAAGGGATCAAGGACTGTTACCCGCTTCCTGTTCTTGGAGTGCTTAATCAGCGCCCAAACGGCCCATGCTATAACACCATAGTAGATCCACAGGCTATAGATAATGCCCTTAAGCAGGTTCTGGACATTCCGGAAACAGCTCCGAAAACAACCTGACACCTTAGACCCAGAGGTTTTTTATATGCTTTCCCCTTTAATACTCAAACAGCTTGAACAGATCGTAGGCTCAGAAAATCTGTTGACAGAAAAACAGGATCTTATCTGCTATGGCTATGATGCAACTCAGATGGAATTCATGCCTGAAGCGGTTGTACATCCTGCGAACGCCTCTGAAACTGCTGCAATTTTACGCCTGGCCAACCAGGAACTTTTTCCTGTTTTCCCACGGGGAGCCGGCAGCGGCTTTACAGGGGGATCCTTGCCAAAGACCGGCGGAGTTGTATTGGTTACTACACGGATGAACAGAATTATCCGGATTGATACTGAAAACCTGATAGCCGAGGTTGAACCTGGAGTAGTAACAGAGGAGTTTCAGAAAGCGGTAGAAAAGCTTGGGCTCTTCTATCCACCGGATCCTGCATCCCTTAAATTCTCAACTTTAGGTGGAAACGTTGCCGAAAATGCCGGAGGACCCAGATGCGTTAAATACGGCGTAACCCGTGATTTTGTAATGGGTCTGGAGATTGTACTACCCACAGGAGAGATAATCCGAACCGGTACGGAGACCTATAAGGCCGTGGTAGGCTATGACCTTACCCGTCTGCTCTGCGGCAGCGAAGGAACTCTCGGCGTTATCACAAGTATAACATTTAAACTGCTACCGCTCCCTGACGCAAAAAAAACCATGCTGACCATCTTTGATTCTATTGATGGAGCAGCCAGGGCTGTTTCTACCATTATAGGCAACAAGATAATTCCAACAACACTTGAATTCATGGATTACGCAACCCTGCAGTGCGTGGAGCGCCGTTTCAGCCTGGGCGTGCCATCCGAAGGGCGCGCAGTGCTGCTGATAGAGGTTGATGGCGACAGGGATCTTATCGAAAAACAGGCTTCAAAGATCCATGAACTGATCAAACCACTCGGACTGATTCAGTTCAGGGCAGCAAAGGAC
The DNA here is from genome assembly GCA_002328035.1 of Geobacter sp. UBA2189. GTDB lineage: Bacteria > Desulfobacterota > Desulfuromonadia > Geobacterales > Pseudopelobacteraceae > Trichlorobacter. The sequence goes on along the minus strand of DCVL01000007.1, from coordinate 33,848 downwards.
AATGCAGAATCGGAAGAGCTCTGGAAGGTCAGACGACTGATTTCCCCTTCACTGAGAGACGTAAACCCTGATAAATTAAACGAAGACATTGTAGTTCCTCGCAGCAAAGTTCCTGATATTATTAAAGAGATAGAAAAAATTCAGCAAAAGTATAATATTCCAATCGTTAATTTTGGCCATGCTGGTGACGGGAACATCCATGTCAACGTGATGATCAACAAAGAGATAGAGGGAGAGGAAGAAAAGGCTCACCAGGCTATCAGGGAGATCTTTCAGGCAACCCTCGATCTTCATGGTACACTGTCAGGTGAGCATGGTGTCGGGCTTGCAAAGCAGCCGTACATTGAAATGGAGCTGAATAATGCACAGATAAAGGCGATGCAGGCAATAAAACTGGCTTTGGATCCAAATAACATACTGAATCCAGGGAAAATTTTCCCCTGGAAGGAGATGCCTGATGCAGCATGATAATGCAAAAGAGAGACAGGAGGCATCACTTATAGGGAGAATATTGTCAATGGAAGCCATCCTTTTTTTGGCAGGAGTGGCCTCACTTGTCTATGGCCTTGTAAATAAGGTTGGAACCAGCATATTCTTTGGCGCACTGATTATCCCTGCGGTCTTTTTGTTACATATGGTAAAGAAAAAGGACTGGAAGGCACATTGGGCAGAACTGGAAGAAAAGCAGAGACGTCAGATGGAGATTGAGGAGGCTCGAAAACGTCGTGAAAAATGAGCCAATAGTGCTGGCCTCTGCATCGCCACGACGCGCCGAATTAATGGAACTGGCCGGTATACAGTTCAGAACTGCCCCTTCCGACATACCTGAAGAACCTTTTGATGGTGAAGAACCTGTATTGTATGCCTTGCGCCTTGCCGAAGAAAAGGCTCGCGCTGCCTCTGCCCGTGAAGAGATGGGAAGATTTTTCATCGGAGCCGACACCATAGTAGTGCTGGGTGGCAGAATCATTGGGAAGCCGGTTGACGAAGCTGATGCGGTAAAAATTCTGCGTGACCTGTCGGGCAAAACACATCAGGTAATCACTGCTTTCAGTGTGCTTGATAAGTCAACCGGTGTCAGCACCAGCCGTTCTGTAAGTACACGGGTTCTGTTCAACAGCTTGTCAACTGAAGAGATCCTTGAGTATGTCAAAACCGGCTGTCCTCTTGACAAGGCAGGAGGTTATGCCATTCAGGGTGGCGCAGCCCACTTTGTCAGAGAGATTCAAGGTTCTTATACAAATGTCGTTGGATTACCAACTTGCGAACTGCTTGAAACATTGCGTGAAACCGGAGCTATCTAACTCATGCAGCAAATAGCTGAAAGACTCTCTATTGTAAACTCCCGCATCAGAGCAGCCTGCGAAAAATCGGGAAGGGAAACATCTTCAGTTCGCCTGATAGCCGTTTCCAAACTGCACCCTGCAGAGGTCGTCAGCTCTGCTTTCGCTGCTGGCCAGAGGCTGTTTGGAGAAAACTACGTTCAGGAGCTTAGCGACAAGGCATATAAATTAACCCTGCCAGTGGAGTGGCATTTTATAGGTCACCTTCAGAGCAACAAGGTGAAGTATCTCCCTGGAATTGTAACTCTTATCCATACAGTTGACAGACTTTCTGTTGCACGGGAGATCGACCACCAATGGAGAGATAAGGCCGAAACTCCTTGTAACGTTCTTGTTCAGGTAAATGTCTCTGGAGAGCCCACCAAATCAGGCACCACCACCATTGAAGCCCTCGAACTAGTCAGGGAGATCTCTACCCTTCCGTTTGTCAAGGTGCGTGGACTTATGACCATGCCCCCTTTTTATGATGACCCTGAAGGGGCAAGACCGTTTTTCAGGGAGCTTAGACTGCTGGCAGAGAGAATTAAAGCCGAAGCAATAACTGGCGTTGATATGTCAGAGCTTTCCATGGGGATGTCAGGAGATTTTGAAGTGGCCATTCAGGAGGGTGCAACACTTGTACGTGTAGGAACAGCCATCTTCGGGGAACGATGAATTTTATTTAAGAGGAGATTATGAAATGAAGAGCCTGCTACTCCTTGCTACGCTACTTGTATTTCCTTTAGCCGCCACGGCGGCAACCTATTCGTGGACAGATCCTTCAGGAAACATGCATTTTACGGACGATATAGGTTCTGTTCCCGTAAAATATCGGGTAAAAGCACTTAAAAAGGCAGCAGCGGAAGAAGGAAAATTCAGTTCTCCTGTACCTGATAAAGCGGAGGACAATACAAGCACAAAAGAATCCACGAAAACTGAGAACGCCATTAAAGAGTCTTCATCTGTACCTCAGGGTGCCACCGGAGAGACCCGTTTCGGTGCGCACAAAGCCAGGGAATGGCAAGAGATGTTAAGGTCAAAAAGAGCTGAGCTAACCCTGCTGGAGAAAAAATTCGAAGAACTCAGGCAAGAGACGGGAAATGGGAAGAAGATGCTGACGACTCAGCAGATAAACGATATCAATTCACGGAACAAAATTCTGAATACCGAGTATGAGGCAGCAAGATTACGCTACAATGAACTGGTAGACCAGGCCAACAAGGCAGGACTGCCATCCGAGTTCACCCCGTAGCAGCTTAATACTTGCCTAACTCCGTAATAAGCTTGATAATGAAGCGTTGCACATTCTCTACAGCCTGACCAATATTCCATCTGGAGATATCCCTATCTTCCACCAGGTTACTGATACCTCGTATTTCTACACAGGGTATGCCGTAGCGCAAAGCAGTTAGTGCAACGGCTGCCCCTTCCATATTTTCACAGACAGCCTGACAGCGACGCTGTAACTCCACTCCCCTGGCCTTTGTCCCACTACAGGAAGAAACCGTAACAAAACGACCCCTTACAAGTTGAACCCCGTGGCTGTCCGCCAGCTGCATCGCTTTTTCTGTCTCAAGGCGGGCAAGTGGTACTGTATTGTACCAGCTCCGCCCCCCTTCGTTAAGCAACGCAAGATCCATTTCCTTCAGATCTATCCATCCGTCGGGGGCAATAACCCCATCATCGCCAAAGATCTCATCGGTAGCAACAGCCATATCACCCACCGAGAGGCCGCTACCTGGATAAGCTCCGCCACAGCCGGTTATAACTATCAGTTTCGGTTGAGACCTCTCAATCAGGGAAGTTGCCGCTGACGCAGCGTTTGCCTTCCCTATGCCACCGGCGCAACAGATTATACGATTTCCACCTATAAACCCTTCGTTTGTTGGGAATATTCCACCGACATTGCAACTTGACTCAGCCAGTGAAGTGACCAGAAGTTTCAGCTCACGAGGAACTGCAGATTGAACTAATATAGGTTTCATTTAATCCTCCGGCATCTTCCATTTCTGATAAAACTGACCCGTCTGGCAATCAGTTTGACATCCCAGCAGTACTGTGAGCAAAAGCATAAATAAAGACTCATCAAGCCTTTCAGTCGTTCAACCCATCCAGAACCTCGAGCATTGAATCGTTGTTGGGAATATCAGCCATGTTTTTACCGAAATGGACAAATACAAGTTCACCTCTCTGGTCAACGACGAAAATGGCCGGCATTCGGCCAAGTTTAAGCAGTTTCCATTCCTGACCATAAAGAGCGGCAAGCTTTCCTCCCTCATCTGGAACCCCGAGCATGGGAAGTTTTTCTTTTTCCCAGTATTCCAAAACCTTGTCCGGCGTATGCGGTGCTACAACGACAAGCGAAGCGCCCTTTGCGGTAAACTTCTGATAATCTTCCTTCATCTGACCCAGATGTTTTCTCGCGAACGGTCAGCCGAAACCTCGCAGGAATACGAGCACTACGGAGCCATGTTTTCTCAGCTCCGAGAGGGATAATTGTCGGCCATCCGTTGAAAACGCTTCAAATTCAGGCGCCATCATGCCCACGGAAATCGTAGACAGTGCAGTGATGGACAGTACAAAAGAGCTGAAAATCATTGGAATACCTCCTGCTTTTTTCGGTCTATTTATTTGGAAGCGTTCAATGCCATGCATATATGTTATTTTTACTGCCATCGAGCCCCGTCGACAGGTAAATCGAGAGGGAAGTCTTTCTCTAACATGTCAAGCCAAATTCTGCTATATGGATTTCAGAAGAACGACCAGCATTAACAAAAAACTGCAAAAAACGGTGGGGTCATATCGGATCAGGCTTCCAAGATGATAACTTATTCCGAGAACTTAACAATTTGGAAGCCTAGACCCTTCCTTATACGACGATCAGCAAGGTGATCAATAGCGATGAAAACTGATATTTCAAGACCTGACCCCTGTGCCTCCATGATACAGCTTCACCTGTAGGGTTGTTGCTTGTTTTTAGGTAACTACTTGATTTTCTCCGCGTGAGTAACTGCCGTTTTCAGGTTGATTTCAATAGTACATCTTGAAACAGAGTGCCCTTCCTTCGTTGATTTTTTTCAGAAGGCCACTTGTAATAAGAAAAACAAGCGATATAGTTTTCACATGCCTTGTTCTGAAACAACCATGACGACAGATGAGACAGGGCAGGATACCGCTTAAAAGCGGGGAATACGCCATGAACAAACCAAACCGGATTCTTGTCTTTACCCTCGACGGGCAGAGCTATGGACTCCCCCTTGATGCAGTGGAGATGGTTGTCAGAATGGTTGAGATCACCCCTCTTCCCGGAGCGCCTCCATTTATACGCGGGGTGATCAATTTTCAGGGAGAGATTATCCCTGTACTTGATCTGCGGCTGCGTTTCGGATTGCCGGAGCGTCCCATCGAACTTGACGACCAGTTGATCATCACCACTGCCGCCAAACGAAAACGCGCCCTGATTGCCGACACTGCCTGCGAGGTTCGGGAATGCCCGGAGGAGTCATTTACCGAAACAGCCGACATCCTCCCGTCGCTCCCCCTGCTCACCGGAATAGCCAAGAGTTCCGCCGGACTGATTCTGCTGCATGACCTCAATTCGTTACTCTCTCCCCATGAAGCGCAAACGCTTGATGTCACGCTTGAACAGCATCAGCCATGAAATCGTCCTTAAGCGACGCCATGCTGGACGATGTCAGCAGATGTATCGCCGAACGGATGGGACTGTATTTTCCCCGTTCCAAATGGAGAAGCCTGGAACAGGCGCTCGGCACGGCAGCCGTGGAACTCGGGCTTAAAAACGCGCAGGAGTGCGCAGAGTGGTTCATGTCCAGCCCCCTTTCCAGAGAGCATGTTGAAACGCTGGCTGGTTACCTCACCATCGGTGAGACCTACTTCCTCCGGGAAAACCGTTGTTTCGAGATACTCGAACATGAGGTCATACCGGACATGCTCCGCGCAAAGAAGGGGCATGAACAACGCTTAAGGATCTGGAGCGCCGGTTGCGCAACGGGCGAGGAGCCGTACAGCATCGCCATCATGCTCCACCGCATGGGCGACCTGCTGCCAGGCTATGACCTATCGATTCTGGCAACAGATATCAACCCGCATGCGCTACGCAAGGCAAGGGCGGGAGTCTACTCGGAATGGGCATTTCGCACGGCTCCGCCCTGGTTTAAGGAGAACTTTTTCAGACAAGCGGGAGATAAACAGTATGAATTACTCCCCCACATCAAAAACATGGTGACCTTTTCCTTTCTCAATCTGGTTGAGGACAGCTACCCGTCGCTCACTACCGGCTCCAATGCCCTGGACATGATCTTCTGCCGCAATGTGCTTATGTACTTCACCCCGGAGCTGGCAAAAAAAGTGGTTGCACGCTTCAAACTCTGCCTGCTGGAGGGAGGATGGCTGTTTGTCAGTCCTTGCGAGGTGTCAAACACATTTTTATCAGGCTTCAAACCGGTCGCCTTTCCCGATGCAACCCTTTACAGGAAACAGGGAATCGGGGAAAAGGCGGAATCGGAGAAGGGGAGAAACGGAGAAACGGAGCTGGTGATGAATCTCTCTCCCATTCACCGGTTCCCCGCTTCCCCGGTTCAGGAGAGTTCTCCGGTTCAAGAAGAAGTATCCCACTACCAGCAGGCGCTGGCACTCTACGAGCGTGGCGCTTACAGCGAAGCCGCCGCCATGGCCGCCAGCCACCTGTCGCGGGAGAGCAATGACACACAGGCTCTGGCGCTGTTATGCCGCATATACGCCAATGAAGGAAAACTTGATGACGCGCTGCGCGCCTCCGATCAAGCGCTCGCCGCCGATAAACTCTCTGCCGGGCTCCACTATCTGCGCGCCGTCATCCTTCAGGAACAGGGTATGAACGACGAAGCTGCCGCATCGCTCAAAAAGGCGCTCTACCTCGATCAGGATCTGGTTCTGGCGCATTTCACCCTGGCCACTCTGGAACAGCGCAAGGGAAAGGTCAAGGAGTCACAACGGCATTTCAATAATGCACTGTCACTGCTCGACAGATACCGTCCCGACGAGATCATCCCGGAATCCGACGGGATGTTTGCGGGAAGGCTGAAGGAGATTATCAGGACTACATCCGCCAGGATGTGAAGGGAGCAGGAAAATACAGATCGCGACGTCTTTAACCCCTCCCAGCCTCCCCTTGTCAGGGGAGGAGCAAGACACTTCCCCCCTGATAAGGGGGGATCGAGGGGGGTTGGTTTTAGTGGTATCAAGGAGATAAGGAATGAACGAAACCAGCGCTGAACGTCTGCGGATTCTCAAGGCACGGGCGGTGGCCCTGGCACGGGAGCCGGAGAAAAGCAAAGCTGAAGAAGACAGGATTGAGATTGTCGAGTTTCTGCTTGCCGACGAGCGCTACGCCATTGAGTCGCACTACATCGGCGAGGTCTACCCGCTGAAGAATCTTACCCCGCTCCCCTGCACTCCCCCTTTTGTACTGGGGATCATCAACATGCGCGGCAAGATCCTCTCGGTCATCGACCTGCGCACCTTCTTTGACCTGCCGAACAGGGGGCTTTCCGATCTCAACAAGGTTATTGTGCTGCATGACGATGCCATGGAATTCGGAGTTCTTGCGGACGCCATCATCGCCGCCCGCTGGCTTCCCCGTTGCGCCCTGTTGCCGTCGCTACCGACCCTGAGCGGGATTCGCGCCGAGTACCTGATGGGGATTACCGAAGAGCGGCTGGTGGTGCTGGATGGCGGGAAGATCCTTTCGGACAAGGGAATTGTGGTGCATGAGGAAGTTTGAAAGTCAAGAATGAAACGGAGAAACGGAGACGGGGAGAATCGGAGAAGTTTCCCCCATTCACCGTTTCCCCGGTTCTCCGATTCAATAAAAGGGGGAGACACCCATGCAATGGTTTCTGAATCTATCCACCAGATCGAAAATTGTCAGTTGTTTCAGCCTGATGTTTGCCCTCATCATTATCGTCATCGTGACGGCATATCTGGGGATGACGGCAACGACCCGATCACAGAAGGAGCTGTTTCATGAAAACTTCTCAACATCACTCAATATCGTTGAGATGAGATCCGGCCAGAACCGGGCACGGGCGCAACTGCTGGAGATGATGATGACCAGTGACCGTGCCAAACAGCAAGCTCTGGAGCGCGATATCAGGGAACGCTCAGGGGATATTGACAAAGACCTCAAGGAACTTGCTGCTGTCCAGAAAGGCGATCAACGCTTCATGGCCGACCTTCAGGAGCTTGTCACCGTCAGAGCCGCCTACCAAAAGACGCGTGAAGAGCAGCTTAGCCTGATTCTGGGGGGCAAAACCGAGGCTGCCCGCCAGATGGGACTCGGGCAGCAGGAAGAACGGTACAACAAGATTCGCGACATCGCCCTCAAACTGGAACAGATGGAAAAGGAACAGGCGCAGCAGCGGCTGGCACACTCCGAACAGAGAACACGCAACACGCTGATTATATTCCTGCTAGTTGGCGTAGCCGCCATCTTTATCAGCACGGCCATGACAGTGGCCATGAACAAGGCCATTGCCAGGCCGCTTGCGGATATTGCCGCCATTGCGGAGCGGATCGCAACCGGAGAACTTGACGTCAATGTGTCTGCCGACGACAGGGGTGATGAAGTCGGCGTCCTGACCCGAACCTTCCGGCGCATGGTTGAAAACATCAAGGGACATGCCGACACGACCAGGCGGATAGCGGCGGGCGACTTGAGCGGCACGGTTACCCCGCAATCGGAGAAGGACGTGATGGGGAACGCCCTGGCAGCCATGGGGAGCAGCCTGAGGGAGATAACCCGCGAGATCGTCGAAGGGGTCAATGTGCTTGCTTCGTCATCCAGCGAGATCATGGCTTCCACCAATCAGGTGGCCAGCGGCGCCAGCGAGACGTCAGCAGCGGTGAGCGAGACGACCAGCACTGTGGAGGAGGTCAAGCAGACCGCCCAAGTGTCGAGTCAGAAGGCGAAAAGCGTCGCGGATGCCGCACAGAACGCGGTTCAGGTGGCCCAGATAGGCAGGCGGTCGGTGGAGGATTCCATCGCGGGCATGGGGAAAATCCAGGGGCAGGTTGAAGCAATTGCAGAGAGCATCGTGCGGCTCTCCGAGCAGAGCCAGACCATCGGCGAGATCATCGCCACGGTCAACGACCTGGCCGAACAGTCCAACCTGCTGGCGGTCAACGCCGCCATTGAGGCGGCCAAGGCCGGGGAACAGGGAAAAGGGTTCGCTGTGGTGGCGCAGGAGGTAAAGAGCCTGGCGGAACAGTCCAAGGTAGCCACGGCTCAGGTGCGCACGATCCTGAACGATATCCAGAAAGCGACCAACGCGGCGGTGATGGCCACCGAACAGGGGAACAAGGCGGTCGAGGAGGGTGTCAGGCAGTCGAAGGAGGCGGGCGAGGCGATCCGCCAGATGAGCGAGAGCATCGACGAATCGTCCCAGGCGGCAATGCAGATAGCGGCTTCCAGCCAGCAGCAGTTGACCGGCATGGATCAGGTGGCGCTGGCAATGGAAAACATCCGCCAGGCCAGCGAACAGAACGTGACCGGCATGCGGCAGGTGGAACTGACGGTGCAGGGGCTGCATGACTTGGGGCAGAAACTGAAGGGGCTGGTGGCGAGGTATAAAGTCTAACCCCTCCAAGCCTCCCCTTATCAGGGGAGGCTTAACGGCTTCCCCCCTGATAAGGGGGGATTGAGGGGGGGTGGTTTTAAAGGGAGAAACGAAGTGATCGATAACGACGCTGAATTTCTGAAGAAACTTCTCGTAACCTTCACGGTAGAAGCGGACGAGCATTTGAAGGGTATCTGCTCGGGACTTCTCGAACTGGAAAAGGGGGCGATCCCGGAGCGGCAGGCTGAGCTTGTCGAGACGATCTTTCGTGAGGCGCACAGTCTGAAGGGAGCGGCCCGCGCCGTCAATCTGCGGGAGGTCGAACTGCTCTGCCAGGCGCTGGAGAGTGTTTTTTCCGCCATGAAGAAGGGTGAGCTGTCGGCATCCGCCGGACTCTTTGATCTTCTTCAGGAGACCCTGGACTTTCTCGGACGTGGTCTTGCCGATAGCGGCGCTGAACGGACGCATGACGACAAGATTCAGCAGCGTAGCCTCATCAGTCGGCTTGAAGAGGCGGGGAAAGGCAGAAACGGGGAAGAAGAGCAGATGGAAAAAGTTTCCCCTCTTCCCCCACTCCCCGTTTCTCCGATTCAGGAAGCATCCCCACTCTCCGATTCGCCGATTCTGATGGATTCGCCGGTTCAAAGGGTTTTCAGCATGCCGGATACGGTCAGGGTTGCCACGACCCGGCTGACCTCCGTGCTGTTGCAGTCGGAAGAGATGCTTTCCGCCAAGCTCTCATCATCTCAGCGGGTCCTTGACATGCGGGCAGTCGGCGCCGGTTTTGCCGCCTGGAAAAAGGAATGGGGCAGGGTCGGCTCATTGGCGCAGGAATTCAAGACAACCGGGGGCAGGAGCATGGGACAGGGAACCGTTGAAAAACAACGCTCACTGGCGCGGCTGCTGGATTTTCTGGATTGGAACAGTGAGTTTGTAAAAAACCTCGAAGCCGGCTTTTCGGTCGAGGTCAAGTCAGCCGAACGTGACGGTCGGGCACTGGGTGGCATGATTAACAACCTGCTCAACGATATGAAAAAAGTCCTGATGTTCCCGTTTTCATCCCTGCTGGAGATCCTGCCCAAGATTGTCCGGGATCTCTCAAAGGAGAGCGGCAAGGATATCGAGCTGACCATCAGCGGGGATGAAATCGAGATCGACCGGCGCATTCTGGAGGAGATGAAAGATCCGCTGGTGCATCTGGTGAGAAACTGCATCGATCATGGCATCGAAAGTCCGGCGGAGCGTAGGGCAAAAGGCAAGCCGCCGCGCGGGACGATCCGGGTTGCGGTAACCCCCGGAGACAACAAGGTGGAATTGAACATCGCCGATGACGGCGGCGGCATCCAGCTTGAGGGGGTCAGAAGCGCGCTTTTGAAGCTCGGCGCGCTGTCGGGGGACAGGGTGGCCGAGCTTGGCGATCAGGAACTTCTGGCGCATGTCTTTCACTCAGGGGTTACCACAAGCCCGATCATCACCGAGATTTCCGGCCGGGGGCTTGGGCTGGCCATTGTGCGGGAGAAGGTGGAAAAACTGGGCGGGACGGTCAGTGTGGAATCGACGTCCGGTTCAGGGACGACTTTCCGCATCGTGCTGCCGCTGACGGTTGCCACGTTCCGGGGCATTCTCATCCGCCTTGGGTCACGGCTGTTCGTTCTGCCGGCCATGTATGTCGCCAGGGTGCTGAGGGTGAAACCGGAGCAGATCAAAAGCGTGGAAAACCGCGAAACAATCAGCCTGAACGGGGAAGCGGCTTCTCTGATCCGCCTTGCGGCTGTGCTGGAACTGCCTGTATCAGCCGCTTCCGCTGAGGTTCAGGAACAGCTGCCGGTGGCGCTGCTTGCTGCGGCAGGCACGCATATCGCCTTTCAGGTTGACGAGGTTCTGGGCGAACTGGAGGTGCTATTCAAGGGGCTGGGACGCCAGTTGTCACGGGTACGCAACGTGGCGGGTGCGACGGTTCTCGGCAACGGCCTGGTTGCGCCGATCCTCAACGTAACCGATCTGCTGAAGTCGGCCGCCCGCAGCGCCGCTCTCTCCCCCATGCGTGGCGACGCCGAAGCCGAGGTGAGCGCGAACCGGGCGCGTTCGGTTCTGGTGGTGGAGGATTCCATCACCACCCGGACCCTGCTCAAAAATATTCTGGAGTCTTCCGGCTACAGTGTCGTCACGGCGGTGGACGGCCTTGACGGCTTTACCAGGGTGAAGAGCGGCACGTTCGACATCGTGGTTTCCGACGTGGACATGCCGCGTATGAACGGTTTCGAACTGACCGTAAAAATCCGCGCCGACCGGGAACTGGGCGATCTGCCGGTGGTGCTGGTGACCGCCCTCGCCTCGCGGGAAGACCGGGAGCGCGGGATTGACGCCGGGGCAAACGCCTACATCGTAAAGAGCAGCTTTGATCAGGGTAATCTGCTGGACGTGATGAAAAGGCTGGTGTGAACAGCGTAACGGCAAATCCCCCTCAATCCCCCTTTAAAAAGGGGGAGGCTTAAAGCCGCCCCTCCGAGGGCGAGGTTTTAAAGTTCCCCCCATTCAGAAAGGGGGGTTAGGGGGGATTTAATCCTAAAGGAACCCAACATGATCCGTGTCCTCATAGTGGAAGATTCAGCGGTTGAGCGGGAGCTTCTCACCCATATTCTGGAATCCGACAGCCGGATGCAGGTCGTGGGGGTAGCCGAGGATGGCGAGAAGGCGCTTTCAGCAGTGGAACGTCTGAAGCCTGACGTCATCACCATGGACATCCATATGCCGAATCTCGACGGCTTCGACACGACGCGCCGGATCATGGAGACCAATCCAGTGCCGATCATCATCGTCAGCGGAAGTTACAACGCCAATGACGCGAACAAGTCGTTTCGTGCCATTGAGGCGGGTGCGCTGGCCATCTTAAGGAAACCGGGCGGACCGGGGCACCCCGACTATCCGAACGATGCCGCCGAGCTGATCAGAACCGTGAAAATGATGAGCGAGATCAAGGTGGTCAAACGCTGGCCACGGCTTCGCAAAGAGGCGCTGGTTCCACCTCTTCCTCCGGTTGCGGCGAGAGTAACCCCGGAGAAGATCCGGGTGGTGGCCATCGGCGCCTCAACCGGAGGTCCGGCCGTCATTCAGGAGATATTTTCCGCATTGCCGAAAGATCTCTCCGTACCACTGCTGGTCGTGCAGCATATGGCAACCGGCTTCATGGAAAACTTTGTGAAATGGCTCGGCGACTCCACCAGTTTTCCCGCCCATATCGCCACCAATGGCGAGTATCCCGCCCCCGGCCATGCCTATTTCGCCCCGGACGGCCTCCATATGCTGGCGGGGAGGGATCATCGCATCATCCTCTCCAACGAGGCTCCTGAGAATGGTCTCAGGCCGTCCGTGGCTCGGCTGTTCCGTTCCGTGGCGGAGACCTTCGGTCCGAACAGCGCGGGTGTATTGCTGACCGGCATGGGGAGGGACGGCGCCGACGATCTGAAGCTGCTCCGGAACAAGGGCGCCGTGACCGTGGCGCAGGATGAGGAGAGTTCCATTATCTTCGGCATGCCGGGTGAGGCGGTCAGGCTGGGCGCAGCAGACTATATCCTGCCGCCGGAGAGGATAGCCGCGCTGCTGGCGCAGTTGGTGAAATAAATAGGAAAGAGGTCGTTACATCATGTCCGAAGAACCTGAAAACAATAACAATAGACTGATCCTGATCGTCGAGGACAGCGCCGTGCAGGCAGATCTGCTCACGCGCATGCTGACGCGTGAAGGCTACCGGACAGCCGTTGCCCATGATGGCGCAGAAGGGCTGGCATTGACGCAGACGCTCAGGCCGGCGCTTATCCTCAGCGACGTCGTGATGCCGGTGATGGACGGCTACCAGATGTGCAGGGAGATAAAGGACACGAAGACCCTGAAAGATATCCCAGTGGTGCTGTTGACGCAACTGTATGAACCGGAAGAGATCATCCGCGGCCTCGAATCGGGCGCTGACGCCTATATAACCAAGACAGTCGGCGAAGATCTGTTTCTGGCAAAGGTTCGGTCGCTGCTGAGCAATCCGCTTCAGTTCAGGAATCGCCCCGACCTGAAATGCATCTCCTTTGAATATCAGAACCAACGGTACGAGGTGCATTCCGACCGCGCCCAGACCTTAAGCTTTCTCATTTCAACCTACGAGAGCGCTATCTGGCAGAACCGGGAACTGAACAAGGTGCAGGAGCAGTTGCGCAGGCTTAACGAGATGCTTGAAGAAATGATTGAAGAGAGAACGCAAGAGCTTACCAATGAAATTGCAGAGCGTATAAAAGTGGAGCAGGAGCTGAAAGAATCAGAGCAGCGCTTCAGAACCATCTTTGAGACCATAAACGACGGCGTAGTTGGCGCCAGTATCAATGACAGAAGATTTTATCTGTGCAACCCGGCAATCTGCAGGATGCTTGGCTACAGCGAGGAAGAACTCCTGCGGCTCGGTATCGATGATATCCACCCTGTTGATGAGTTGGCATATATTATCAGGCAGTTTGAACGACAGGTAAAGCGGGAGATTACGGTTACGGAGGATATTCCGGTAAAAAGGAGGGATGGGAGCGTCTTTTACGCGGATGTTAATGCGTCTCCCGCCACCCTGAACGGGAAAGAATTTATTATTGGCTCCTTCAGGGACATTACGGAACGGCGGAAGCTCCGGGAGTCAGAGATTGCACGGCTTGCGGCGGAAAAGGCGACCAAGTCCAAGTCCGCATTTCTTGCCAACATGTCGCACGAGATCCGTACGCCGATGAACGCCATCCTTGGTTTCAGCCAGCTTATGCAGCGCGACCCGGACCTTACCCCGCGTCTGGCGGAACAGCTTGCCACGATCAACCGGAGCGGCGAGTATTTGCTGGCACTGATCAACGACATCCTGGAGATGTCCAAGATTGAGGCGGGCCGGATTAGTCTGAACCTTGACCCCTTCGACCTCCCTGCCCTGCTGCGGGATATAGAAATGATGTTCCGCCAACGCGCCGACAGCAAGCAACTCTCCTTATCGCTGGAGTTGAAGGAAGATATCCCGCGCTATGTGAGGGGTGACGTGGGAAAGATGCGGCAGGTGCTGATTAACATACTGGGCAATGCGGTCAAATTTACCGACAAGGGTGGCGTCATACTGCGGGCAGGGGCGGACCGGGACAATACTCTCCCACCCCTTCCCCCTCCTAACCTTGAAGGGGGAGGAACTGAAAAAACGTTCCGCCTGGTGGTGGAGGTAGAGGACAGCGGCCCCGGCATCTCCCAGGATGAATTATACAAGATCTTCAGACCCTTCGAGCAGACAGCAAGCGGCATGCGCACCAAGGATGGCACGGGGCTCGGTCTGGCCATCAGCAAGGAATATGTGCAGATGATGGGAGGAGACCTGGCCGTGGAGAGTGCGGTGGGGGTCGGGAGCATCTTTCGTTTCGGCATCTGCCTGGAGGAGACGGATGACGCTTCCGTGCCACAGAAGGGGGACAACCGGCGCGTCCTGGGGCTGCGGCCCGGCCAGGCGCCATGCCGCATCCTGGTTGCCGACGACAATCAGGACAACCGCGAACTGCTGGTGCAATTACTTCAATCGGTCGGGTTTGAGATCCGTGCCGTCTGCAACGGTGAAGAGGCGCTACGGACAGATCAAGCCTGGCAGCCGCACCTGATCCTGATGGACACCCATATGCCGGTGATGGACGGGTACGAGGCCATCGGCCGCATCAGAGCCGGCAAGCGCGGAAAGGATGTCAAGATCATCAGCGTGACAGCCAGCGCCTTCACGGAAAACAGGGTTGAGATGATGGCCGTTGGGGCGGATGACTTTGTGGGCAAGCCGTTCCGTGAAAACGAGCTGTTCGAAAAGATCAGGGAACTGTTGCAGGTGGAATATCTGTACGACCCCCAAGAGCCCGGAGCGGCGACGAAAGAGGAAGGAAAAACGGCAGGGGTGACGCGTGAATCCCTTGCCGCCATGCCTGCCGATCTGCTTGCAGGGATCCGTGAGGCGATTATTGAGGCGGACGTGTACCGGGCGCTGGCGGCAATCGATCTGCTTGAGGCGTATGACGCAGGCATAGCCGAGGGGCTGCGACAACTGGCAAAGGGGTATGAATACCAGATACTGCTGGATCTACTGCCGGAAGGAAATTGATTATGCCCGAAGAGCATGCAAACGAAAACGGGAAACTGATCCTTGTCGTCGAAGACAGCGCCGTACAGGCAGAGGCGCTCAAACACAGACTGACGCGTGAAGGATACCGGATAGCTGTTGCACATAACGGCGCAGAGGGGCTGGCGTCGGCGCAAACGCTCAAACCGGCGCTCATCCTCAGTGACGTCGTGATGCCGGTGATGGACGGCTACCAGATGTGCCGGGAGGTCAAGGATTCAGAGGAGCTCAAGGAGATCCCTGTCGTGCTGTTGACGCAACTGTATGAGCCGGAGGAGATCATACGCGGCCTCGAATCCGGCGCAGACGCCTATATGACAAAAACAATCTGCGAAGATCTGTTCCTGTCAAAGATACGGTCGCTGCTGACCAATCCGATCCAGTTCAGAAACAACCCCGACCTGAAGTGCATCTCGTTTGAATATGAAAACAAACGCTACGAGGTTCATTCGGATCGCGCCCAGACCCTCAGCTTTCTCATCTCCACCTACGAGAACGCCGTCTGGCATAATATGGAACAACTCAAGGCGCAGGAACAGCTTCGAAGCCTTAACGTGATGCTTGAAGATGCGATTGAAATACGAACAGAGGAACTTTCCAGAGAAATCGCCGCACACAAACTTGCCGAGGAAGGGATAATAAAAGCCTGGGATGAGTGGGAGCGCACGTTTGACGCCATAACTGATCCGATCATGATTGTGGATGTCAATCACAGGATCGTCAAGGGCAACAAGACCCTGGCGGACAAATTGGGTCTTCTGCCTTCTGCGATAGTGGGGCTGACCTGTTACGAGGTCATGCATCACGCCACCGGACCGCCCGGGTTCTGCCCGCACGTTACCTTGCTGGCCGACGGCCAGCCGCATTCGACCGAGACCTATATTGAACAGTGGAACGGCTTCTATTTAATTTCCGTGTCGCCTATCCATTCTCCGGACGGGCAATTATGCGGATCTGTACATATCATCCACGACATCAGCGGGCGGAAGAAGACAGAGGAGAACCTGAGGGAATCGGAGTTAAAATTCAGAACCCTTTTTGAGAATGCAAACGACGCCATATTCCTTTTGAAGGAGGACCTTTTTGTTGATTGCAACACCAAGACATTGCATATGTTTCACTGTTCGAGAGACCAGATTATCGGACAACCCCCGTACAAATTTTCACCATCACTCCAGCCTGACGGGCGTGACTCAAAAGATAAAGCTCTTGAGAAGATACAGGCAGCCCTTGCGGGTAACCCGCAAATATTTGAGTGGAAACACTGCCGCTATGACGGCGCCCCTTTTGATGCGGAGGTAAGCCTCAACAGCATAGAACTGGACAGTGAACTGTTTCTCCAGGCTATCGTCCGCGACATCAGCGGGCGCAAGCAGGCTGAAGAAAATCTGAAGGAGTCGGAGCTGAGATTCAGGTCTCTGTTTGACAACAACACAGACGGAATGCTTGTAGCTGATATCGAAAGCAAGATGTTTTTTTTGTGCAACCCGGCGATCTGCCGGATGCTCGGTTACGGGAAAGATGAACTCATGCGGCTCGGCATTATGGATATCCACACGGATAACAATGAGTTGCCGTATGTCATCAAGCAGCTTGACAGACAGATAAAGGGAGAGATTACGGTTGCGGAGAACATGCCTGTCAAAAGAAAGGATGGGAGCGTTTTCTATGCGGATATAAATACTTCTTCCATCACCCTGGACGGGAAGCGCTATCTTCTTGGAGCGTTCAGGGATGTCACGGAACGGCGGAAGCTCCAGGAGTCAGAGATTGCACGGCTTGCATCGGAAAAGGCAGCCACGACCAAGTCCGCATTTCTTGCCAACATGTCGCACGAGATCCGCACCCCGATGAACGCCATCCTCGGTTTTAGCCAGCTTATGCTGCGCAACCCGGATATCACCCCGCAGATGGAAGAGCAGATTGTCACGATCAACAGGAACGGCGAACACCTGATGACGCTGCTTAACAACATCCTGGAGATGTCCAGGATCGAGGCAGGCCGCACGGTTCTGAATCTTGACCCCTTCGACCTTCATGCCCTGCTGAACGATCTTGAGAGTATGTTCCGCCAGTTGGCCGACAGCAAGCAACTTGCATTCTCAATGACGTCAACCGGGGATATCCCACGCTTTGTCAGGGGTGACGAGGGCAAGCTGCGACAGGCGCTGATCAACATACTGGACAATGCGCTCAAATTCACCGCCAAAGGAGGCGTCATGCTGCGGGTGTGCGCGGATCGGGTGGAAACGCAAAAAAGGTTTCGCCTGGTGGTGGAGGTTGAAGACAGCGGCTCCGGCATCGCCGACGAGGAGTTACCCAAGCTGTTCACCCCCTTCGCACAGACCACGACCGGCATGCGCACACAGGGGGGCACGGGGCTCGGGTTGGCCATCAGCCGGGAATACCTGCGTATGATGGGAGGCGACGTTACCGTGCAAAGCATGGTGGGCAGCGGATGCATCTTCCGTTTGGACATCTGCCTGGAGACGACGGACAATGCGGATGTTACCCTGAAACGCAAAAAGCGCTACGAAGCACGTAAGGAAGAGGTGAAAAAGAGGGCACAGGTGACGCGGAAATCCCTCGCGACTATGCCGTCCGACCTGCTGGGCGAGATCCGTGGGGCTATTATTGAAGCGGACGTTTACCGGGCGCTGGCGGCAATTGATCTGCTTGAGGCGTATGATGCGGACATCGCCAGGGAACTGCGAAGGTTGGCAAAGGGATATGAATATCAGGATTTACTGGATCTGCTGCCTGAAGGAGAACAGAGATGAAGAAGAACGCGACTGCCAAAGAAACGGCGCCCGATATCCTGATCGTGGACGACAACCCGGACAATCTGCGGATGCTGTGCGACATTCTCATGGAACAATACTGGAGGGTGCGCCCTGTCTCCGATGGCATGCTGGCTCTGCAGGCGGCGACAACCAACCCGCCCGACCTAATCTTGCTGGATGTCATGATGCCGGGAATGGACGGTTTCCAGGTCTGTGCAAAGCTGAAGGGAAACCCGCTGACACGCCACATACCGGTTATTATGGTAACGGCGCTCACCGACAAGGAATCCCGCCTGAAAGGACTTGAGGCAGGGGCGGATGATTTTATCAGCAAGCCGGTTGATCAGACGGAACTTGTTGTTCGGACGCGCAACCTGCTGCAGGTGAAGGAGTACGGGGATTTTCTCAGAGACCACGCCGAACGCTTGGAACAACAGGTCAAAGAACGCACCGTTGAACTTGAGACCGCCTATAACGAGCTGAAATTGACGCAAAAGCAGATGCTGCACCAGGAAAAGATGGCCACCATCGGTCTGTTGATGGCGGGCATTGCCCATGAGATCAACAACCCTGTCGGCTTTATCTCCAGCAATCTGGAGTCATTGAACACGTATGCCGAACGGTTGACAACCTTCATCTCAGAGCAGGACAAGGCGATAAAGACCGGCGGCATCCCCCCCCTGCTGGCGGAGGATTTGTCCGCCCGGCGCAACAAGCTGAAAATCGACCGAATCCTGCAGGATTTACCCCAACTGATCAAGGATTCCAGCGATGGCGCAGATCGGATCAAGAAAATCGTGCAGGACCTGAAATGTTTTTCACGGACTGACAGCGCCGAGCAGACCGTCTCTGATATCAATCAATGCCTGGAAAGTGCCCTGGATATTGCTCACAACGAACTGAAGTACAAGGCAACCGTCAGGCGTGAGTTGGGCGAACTGTCGCAAACCATCTGCTATCCGCAGCAACTCGGCCAGGTTTTCATAAACCTGCTCGTCAACGCTGCCCATGCAATTGAGACGCAGGGCGAAATCACCGTGAGCAGTCGGCAGGAGAACGGATGGATCTTCGTTGCCATCAGCGATACCGGCTGCGGCATCCCTGATGATATTCGACAGCGTATCTTTGAACCATTCTTCACCACCAAGATGGTGGGCAAAGGAACCGGATTAGGACTTTCCATCTGTCAGGATATCATCCACAAACATGGTGGCGAGATCGAGGTCGTCAGCGAGATCGGCAGGGGAACCACCTTTACCGTCAAGATCCCGGTGGTAGAGCAGTGACGTCGAGATTCAAAAAGCTGTAGTCTGGTGGATCAGATAGCAGGAGATAGAACAATGATACGTCCACTCATTTCCGGGGCCGTTGCCCCGAACATCCTGATTGTTGATGACACCCCGGCAAACCTACAGATGCTTTCGGACATGCTCAGAGAACGCGGCTACAAGGTCAGGCCGGTGTCAAGCGGCAAGCTGGCCTTGCAGGCGGCAATCGCCTCTCCGCCTGATCTGATCCTGCTCGACATCACCATGCCGGAGCTGGATGGCTATGAAGTCTGCGAACGCCTGAAGGCGCAAGCGAATCTGCATGACATCCCTGTGATATTCATCAGCGCCCTCAGTGAGACCATGGACAAGGTCAAGGCATTTTCTGTCGGGGGGGTAGACTACCTGACAAAGCCGTTTCATATTGAAGAGGTCGAGGCGCGCCTATCAACCCATCTCAAGCTACGTGCGCTCCAGCTTGAGATGGAACGGCACAATCACCACCTGCAACTGATGGTGACAGACCAGGTGAAAGAGATATCCGATGCGCAACTGGCGACTATCCTGGCGCTGGCAAAGCTGGCCGAATGTCGTGACGAAGAGACCGGCAACCACCTCTTGCGGGTCCAGCGCTACTGTCAGGCTCTGGCCGAAAAATTGGCAGGGAATGGGGCTTTGGGAACCGCCATAGATGATCAGTTTATTGAGGACATCTTTCATGCGAGCCCGATGCATGATATCGGAAAGGTTGCCATCCCGGACAGCATCTTGCGCAAACCGGGAGCGCTGACTGCGGAAGAGTTCGAAATCATGAAGAAACACCCGATGGTGGGGGCGAATGCACTTGCTTCGGTGATGGAGAAGTATCCCAATGAGTTTGTTCAAATGGGGATGGAGTTGGCAGGCGCCCACCACGAACGTTGGGACGGCAGCGGTTATCCGCACGGGCTGGCCGGTGATGCCATACCGCTTTCAGGCAGGATCACCATGCTGGCCGACCAGTATGACGCCCTTCGCAGTGCGCGACCGTACAAACCCGCCTTCGACGAGGCGAAAACATATACCATAATCACCGAGGGGGACGGGCGCACGATGCCGGGGCACTTTGATCCGCACGTTTTGGAGGCGTTCAGGTCATGCAGATCGATCTTTGAGAAGATCCATGATGAGTTTGAGGATTGACTTTATCAACGAGGAAACTACGCATTGAACCGTAAGGGGGAAAACCAAGAAAAACTAGAGGAAAAATTAGGGACGCTTTCCAGTTTTTCGTGGTCGCCCCGGTGATTTCGGACGCAATCTCTGGTTCAGGATCTGTTCCATCTGGTCGATAAACTCCTCCGATCCGAACGGTCGACCGGTTCGAGTGGCACGACGGATACCTGCGTCTGTTTTTTCATCCTCGTCTCTGAGAAATTGCACATATCTGTCCCGTTCTTCAGGAGCAAGCCAAGACTCCTCTGCCAGCAGTAAATCGTTATGTTCCGTTACATGCGCGACAGCGCTGGACCAGCGATACTCCTGTGCGCATGTCGCAAGCCCAGCCTTCACCGGATTGCGCTCTATATAACGCGCTACAGCCCACAGGTATTGATTGTTCTCGACAAGACACGAAAAGAAACGGTTTTGCCAGATACGTCCCGATTGCCCTAACTTGCGATTCAGGTACTGGGTGTACAGCATGTTGGTCAGGCCGATCCCTCGCGCAAGTCCAGTTTCAGTCTCTGGTATGGCCAGCAGATGCAGATGGCTGTTCATCAGACAGTATGCCCATATGGCCACATGATATTTACGGGTGTATTTCAGGAGCAGTTTCAAGTAGGTCTGTCGGTCTTCGTCGTCAAAGAACACCGTGGCGCGATTGTTGCCGCGTTGGGTGAGGTGATGCGGATAGCCGGTGGCTATGATGCGGGCAATTCGTGGCATGAATGGAATATTATTACAGAAGTGTAGGCAAAAGCAATATTAAATACGGGAAGTGTCCCTAGTTTCCCCCAGATGTTTTCTCGCGAAGGGTCAGCCGAAGCCGCGCAGGAATACAAGCATTACGGAGCCATCTTTTCTAAGCTCCGAGAGGGATAATTGTCGGCCATCCGTTGAAAACACTTCAAATTCAGGCGCCATCATGCCCACGGAAATCGTAGACAGTGCAGTGATGGACAGTACAAAAGAGCTGAAAATCATTGGAATACCTCCTGCTTTTTTCGGTCTATTTATTTGGAAGCGTTCAATGCCATGCATATATGTTATTTTTACTGCCATCGAGCCCCGTCGACAGGTAAATCGAGAGGGAAGTCTTTCTCTAACATGTCAAGCCAAATTCTGCTATATGGATTTCAGAAGAACGACCAGCATTAACTATTCAGCATAATCAACAGAACATTCAAAAAAACCTGTCATCCCCGAATGATTCTATCGGGGATCTATAAAGTCAAAATCTGGATTCCCGATTAAACCCTCGGGAATGACAATAATTTTAAAAAAATTGCTGAATAGTTACCGACCAGCATTAACAAAAAACTGCAAAAAACTGTGGGGTCATATCGGATCAGGTTTCCAAGATGATTGATATTTCAAGACCTTACCCCTGTGCCTCCCTATCTGTTTATGCCCACGACAGGGGCGGGTTTGAAACCCGCCCCTACACTATCGGCGTTCCTGCATTGGCAATTACCGTCTGCATTGCTGGAGTTAATTGCACCACCAGTTCAGCATTTATCGAGTGAGACGTAGCATCACTAATCTGTACATTTGCGGTGATCCGAGCCGTGGCAATGGCGTTGCCCCGTGATGTTGTTGCCGGAGATGCTGTTGAAACTGCCGGATCAACGTTGGTAATGACGATTGAGACCGTGTTGTTGCTGTTACGGTAAATTTTAAAGGTACGGAACTGCTGCGGGAAATCCCGCAGTGATGAGGTCTCAACCTCCCAGAAACTGCGAGTCGGATCAGTGGGGTGAATCTGAGGTGTGACCGTATTCATATGACGGTGCCCGGCAATCCACATAATCAGGTTCGGATAGCCTTGGAGTATGTCAAGCAATGATTGAGAAGTGCCACTTGATGTTGGGTAATCATTAACAACGGAAAAGGGCGTCGGGAGAAACAGGTGCATACGTTCAGGACTTGAGTCCACCTGGGTTGGATCAGTCACCAGATTTGTGTACACGTTAAACGGAATATGGGCGGCAATAATCATCAACTGGTTATTGTCCTGTCCGGCCTGCAGCTCGCTTTTGAGCCAGTCCAGGCGGATCTGGTCAAGAGCGCCTCCGGCGTAGTTTGGCTGGCCAGTCCCCTTGCAGGTATCATCCAGCACAATCATCTTGATCGGGATGTTTGCCTTGGGCAGAAAGCTGTAGCAGGCAAAGCTGGCTCTATCGCTGACTGGAACCAGGTTAATATTCGGGTTGGATGCAACCAGATGAAAGCCATGCCCCACCGGGGTTGATGTGGTGGTAAAAAATTCCTGTATCCAGTTCTGGCTTGAGGAGGTCAGGGTTGAAAGTGACCTACGATTAGGATCGGCAACAACGGTAGGTGGTGTAGAATAATTTCCTACCGGCCCGGACTTGATAACCGACCCCAGTGGATCTGAGCCATCAATCACGCCCTCATAAAAGACATTTTTGCCCATACCCTGACATGGCGACCCTGCGCTGTTCTCTGAGTTATCCGTAGTCATTATGGCACTTGAGATATGACCCACCTGAAATTTTTCCTCTTCAAAACAGGATCCCATCCAGAACTGATCATGGTTACCCAGAACCTGGTAAAACTGGATTGACTTGTCCAGTCCGGCAGCCTGGAACGGCTTCTGGTAATCAATGGTGTTGGCCCCGATATGATCGCCGGAACTGGGGGTGATAACCTTGCCGTCAATCACGTCAATATACCAGCGCAACTCGTTATACTGGGTGTTGTTGCAGGCATCACCCAGCCCGATCCCGAAGTCAAACGGTGATTTTTTGTGTACGGCATTGATTGTCTGCATGGCAGCATCAAGCACGTGGGTGGTTGCAAGTACAACCGGCGAATAGGCCGACGAATTCATTGTTGTTGAGTCTGCAGCTTGGCTCCACTCGTAATACAGCGGCTGGGCCGGGGATTCCTTATCAGCAATATGCACATCGGTTATGGTGAAAAAAGACAGCAGGTGGGCAACATTGGGCGCTTTTGTCGCCATGGTCTCCCATACCGTATGCGTCAGCCCTGTTCCCCTTGTCCATGAACTGTAATTGTACTGGGTGTACAGGGTCAGGTCTTTGGGTGCGATCTGTGGCGCGCTTGCTGAGACCGGAACCGGCAGGATCTGCTGTTCTGCGGTAGTATAGACCGTATTCGAGATCGGCCATTGGGCAACTTGAGAACTTGAGCTGCCACAGCCGATGTTCAACGTGGTCAGATACATACAGGCAACTGTGCCTGCTGAATATTTCACAAAATCCCGTCGCGAAAGTTCTCCAAACTTTGTTGGATCATTGTTCGTCATAACATGGCTCCTTTTTATTTTTAGAATTGTGGTGCTGTAACCGGCAACTTCGCAGAATCAATTCCTTCACACAAGGCATTATGTACGGTCAGATTACCTTGAGCATCCAACTTCACGGTCCAGATCGTGTCGTAGTCAGCGCCCGGCCAGGAAGGGGCCTTGGAGGAACTGGGACTTGGGTATTTTCCAAGCAGTGCATCAATTATTGGCGGGAAGTGGGCATGCTCCCATGCCAACAGGATGGTTTTACCAGTGAACTGTGGGTTAAAGAAAAAATACTGGACTGTGTCCGCAGGAGAAGTCGCATCAAACAGCTCAAACTCAGAAACCAGATAATAAGGCAGGTTATTGGCAATCGCGTACGGCGCAACGGTCAATGCAGGCCTGACATAGGAAAAGTTAGAATTCCCCGCTATGGTTAAAGCACCGGGGTATACCTGTGCCGGGTCAATGGAGTAGACCATTGACGGAACCGGGTTGAGCTTGTCTTTCAGTGCATTGGGCAGAGCAAGTGCGCGCCATTGCCCTGCAGCCACATAGTTGCCGTCATCCCATCCGCTCCAAGGATGCGCCTCAGCGTGCCGGATCAGATACATGGTCTGGTTGGTGTTGATTCCTGTTGTAGCAGCTCCGGCTGATGCAGTGATGTTGAAAAGCGCAGGCGTTGTAGTAGCGCCCGGACATGCTGCGCTTGCCACCGGCGCAGGCAATACCGGGTAGCTGGCAGACGGGGACAGCTTACTGTTAAAGGTAATCAGACTGGCGCTTGCTGCTGTGGTTGCTGTCTTTGGTTTGATAGAGATTGCATAGACCTGATTGGGGCCTGTAAAGGCCGTGGGCAGCGTCAAATTTGTGTACTGTGTCTTAAGCTCAGCCATCAGGCTGTTGATGGTTTCCCAGGGCGCAGAAAAAACATAGAAACCCGGAATATTGAAATAGAGAAGAGTGCCCAATACGACTTTGTTGTTAACACTGGTAGCACTAAATTCCAGCCCTTGATACGGCAACGCCTGCTGACCCAGGGCCGGGTCTGCATAGGATGCATTTAACGGAAAACTGTTACCAGTGTAAAGGGGCGAATTGTACCCGCCCGCCCCTGTCAGGGTGACCTGGTTAAGCATGGCAAACTGCTGAATATAGGTAATTGCCGCCATGTCAGGATAGTTGTTTGCGGTTTGCAAATGGGACATCGGCTGAATCGTGAAAATC
Source organism: Geobacter sp. UBA2189 (assembly GCA_002328035.1). Lineage (GTDB taxonomy): Bacteria > Desulfobacterota > Desulfuromonadia > Geobacterales > Pseudopelobacteraceae > Trichlorobacter. The sequence continues at coordinate 9,004 of DCVL01000007.1, read as the reverse complement.
CGGGTCACGTTTTGTCCGCCCAACAGCTGCTGTTTCAGGTAGGTAGCCATCTGCAACGAGCGATTAAGCCCCTGACTGGTTAAGTTTGCCGTGTCCGGCTGAATATCACCGGGCGTGTTATAGACAAGATCAGGGGTAACCACGAAGATCAGATTGATATTGTCCGCGCTCAACGCATTGCCGGGAGCAGAACTGGAGCTGCCTCCGCATCCTGCCAGCAGCGTCAGGGCAATCATCAGGAACAGTGAACAGACAACAGTAAAACGTTTCATAGTGGTCCTCTTTCTTTGAGGGTTTATCCGCTTATCAGAACAGCGGTGCCGTAGCAGGCAGCTTCGAAGAATCAATCCCTTCGCACAAGGCATTGTGTACGGTCAGATTGCCTTGAGCATCAAAGATCACGGTCCAGATGGTGTCGTAGTCTTCAGAAGGCCAACCACCTGCCGGTATACCAGGCGGCGCCGCACTAGTCGGCAGTAGCTTGTCGCTGCTGACTCCATAGCTGCTCATAAGAGCATTTAATATCGGTCTGATATGCCCGGATTCCCAGGCCACCAGCACGGTTTTGTTGGTAAAGGTGCCGCCGGTAAAGAAAAAACTGCTGGTATTATTCGCTATGGTTAGATCTGTCGGGTCAATTGATGTTCCAAAAGATATGCTTGCTGCCAGGTAATAGGGCAGATTATTAGCGATAGCGTAGGGCAGTACGGTGAGTGCGGGTCTGACATACGAAACATTGAGATCACGATTGGGATACCACATGCCGGCAGGATCAATCGAATACACCAGATCAGGATTAATTTTTCCCTTCAGCGTAGTGGCAAGGGATAGTGCCCGCCATTGACCTGCAGCCACGTAGTTGCCGTTATCAAATCCAAACGTGGGGTCGGGATGTGCCTCTGCATGGCGGACAAGGTATATCGTTGAATTGGTGTTTATTCCTAATGGAATTGAAACACCATTCACGCCACCGGTCAGCACCGTGCTGAAATAAGGCTGGCACTTGTTTGTGCATGCCGCACTCGGCACTGGTGACGGGAGTGCGGGATAGGTTGCCGGAGGGGTCAGATTGCTGTTGTAGGTGATCAGGCTGGTTTTTCCGGATATCGGTACTGATACCGCATAGACGTAATTGGAACCATTATAGGCAGTGGGCAGATTCAGGTTATAGCCGTACCGGGTGTTGATTTTTAGCAGCATTGCCCTGACCGTCTCCCAGGGAGCGGAGAAAACATAAAAGCCCGGAGTTTTCCTGTCGATGATCCCTGCCACCAGGGTGTCGTTAATTTCTGCGGCATTGTTGAAATCCAGGCCACTGCAGTTTGTGCAATAGGCTGGCGGAGTGGCAACGCCGTTCGGCACTCCCTCCTTTATGGCATAGGACACATTGACAGGGTAGTTGTTACCGGTATAGGTGCTCCCGTTCCCGTCAACATGCAGTGTTATCTGGTTGAGCAGGGCAAACTGCTGGATGAAGCCGATTGCCGTCATGTCAGGATAGTTGTTGGCGGTCTGTAGGTGACTCATCGGCGAGATAGTGTAGATGCTGGTCACATTCTCCCCCCCCAGCACCTGCTGTTTCAAGTAGGTAGCCAGCATAAGTGAGCGATTAAGTCCCTGACTGGTAAGGTTTGCCGTATCCGGCTGGACATCTCCGGGTGTGTTATAGGCCAGATCCGGGCTTACCACAAAAATAAAGTTGATATTGTTAGCATTTAACGCAGTAGTGCCGGGACTTGAATCGCCGCTGCATCCTGCCAACAGAGTCAAGGCAAGAAGCAGAAACAACGAATATACCGCGATAATTCTTTTCATTTGGACAATCCTCCATAGGAAGCTTACATCAATAATCTGAACATTGACCGTTTGTGGTGAGCTTGTCGAACCACGAAAAGCACCCTTCGACAAGCTCAGGGCGAACGGATTATGATTCAGCAATTTTATTACAACTACTTAGGGATGCAGAACGTGCCAATTTACCGATTCAATGTAGGGGAGAACTGCGTTCGCTCTGTTGCCAATGGCCGAGAATGTTGAATATTTTAGCAAAGGCGCATGCCATGCGCCCCTACAAAAAACGGTAATTTTGTATTTTCCAAACCCCTTAGATGGTTCGGTGGCATCAATAAGAGTTCACGCAAGCAACATACTCCTGTTGTCCCATTTTTCCAATACCGCACCAGTAAAATGGCCAGTTAGCATTGGTGATAGGATTGATTTGTGTATCGGCAGCGGAAACAGGACTGTTGTGACCCGAGTAATAGTAACCACGGTAAAGCGCCTGTTTTGTCGTATTGGTAACGAGCTGCGGAGTAAGCTGCAGTAATGAAGCATCAAGCATGCCCTGGAGAGAGAATGCCGTCGAAAAGGTATAATAGGTGTTGAACTGCGAAGGGCTCGTAGCAAGGTCATAGTTCAGGGAACTATAATCGATCGGCCTGAAGGTGTCGCGATAAACGGTAAAGACCTTATAGGCAGGATTGTTGCCGGAAAACGGAGCGATGGCAGGAATTATTTCAAGGGTGTCACTAGCGGTCAGGATGCGGTAGTCATCCATATGGGTGTGCCCGGCAAGTGTCAATGATACCGTACCCGGATAGTTTACAAGTATGCTATGGAACCGTGCCTGATAATTCGGCCACCACATCATCGCAGTGGTTTCCGTGGTAAGGGGAATGGTGCTTTTGCTAACGGTAGTACCGACATCCACGCCGGGAGGCGCATGCATCAGAAGCACTACTTTTTTACCTGCAACTTTAGCTACAGCAAGCTTTGCATCAAACCAGTCGAGTTCAGCGGCTACCGCTACCGCACTATTATTACTGCCCTCAACCGGATAGTAGAGCGTGGTACACAGGATGGTGTTAAGACTGATCACCATCAGATTTGTTCCAGGAATATCTGCTGCATAGTAGCCGCCAATCGTAAAGGTCTTCAGATATTCCTGATGGTCTGCAAGTCCCCTCAAAAAGGTGGTGTAAAAAAGTTCTGCGGTATCGGTAAGAAAACTGCTGTCCGGTTTTCCATAGAGATCCAGATTCGGTCCATAGCCTGAGTATGAATCACTGTTTCCAATCGCAAACATAACAGGGAGGTTTCCGACCGAAGCCCGTATCAGCCCCATGACAAAGGCAAGCGTTTTTTGGGTAAATGCCTTCATCGCGGCAATGGCCGCAGGGTCGGGAGGATTTGTAGCCGGTGATATTTGCAGACCCGCATAATAATATTGATAAAACTGTTCCGGAAAGTTATGCCCGAACAGGTCACCCGTGAAAATGACCAGCGGGCTTGTGCCCAGGTTCTGCTTGATGCTTGAGAGGGCAAGCACAAGCAGCGGGTAGCTGGTATCCTTGAGCAGTGAGTTGCTGCTATCCTGTCCCCACGCGGAAGGTGTTTTTGTGTTCGATGACTTGAAAACGCCCTCCCACTGGCTGACATCCTTGGAGACAAGCTGCTGAAAAAGCGATGAATCATAATATGGATTGAAATGCAGATCCGAGAACACCACCACCTGAATGGTGGCGGGGATGTTAGTGCTACTACTACTGCCACATCCAAAGCTGAATGCCCCTAACGAGATACAGGCCGCTGTTCCGGCGGAATATTTTATAAATTCGCGCCGCGTTACTGCACTGCTCGTTTTCTGCCCATTGTTTTGATGCTGGTCTGCGGTAGTCATTTTTTTCCTTTAGCTTCAGGCTTCGACTTCACTCAGCCTGCGTCGGTTTGCCTGGCCTGCGGCTGTATCTGTTCCCTGAGCGGAGTCGAAGGGAACAACACCTTAATCTGTCAATACGAGTTCACGCAATCAATAAATTCCGGTTGTCCCATGTTGCCAATACCGCACCAGTAAATCGGCCAATTAATGTTGGTTATGGGATTTAAGGCATTGTTGCCGGAATAATAGTAGCCCCGGTACAGCGTCTGTTTTTTATTGTTTGTTTTAAATGCCGGGAAAAGCTGTGTCAAAGAGTCGTTCAACAAACCTTGCACAGCATACGCTGTTGAAAACGTGTAATAATTAGTGAACTGTACCGGCTTGGTGGTTAGGTCATAATGTATGGAAACATAATCGGTAGACTTCAGTGTGTCGGAAGCAAAGGTCACTATCTTATAGGCAGGATTATTGCCATTCCGGGTTGATAGTGCAGGCGTAATTTCAACCACTTCTGAAGAAGGCAGAATCCGGTACTCATCCAGATGGGTATGCCCGGCAAGGGTCATGGCGATAACACCCGGATATTTTGCAACGGTCTGCAGAAAACCGGTCTGATAGGTTGGTTTCCACATCATGGTGGCTCTGGCTGTATCAATCTGCCCCTTGCTGTCGGCAAGCTTGGCTGTTTTGTAATAATCTGCACCGGGCGGCACATGCATCAGCAACCAGACCTTTTTATTGCGTGCCTTGGCTGAAGCCAGTTTTGCATCAAACCAGGCAAGTTCCGCGTTTACCGCAGCATCGTTGTTAGTGGTGATGTAGGCGGAAAATGCAACGGTATTCAACCCTATCACCATCAGATCTGTTCCAGGCAGCTCTGCAGCGTAGTAGCCACCATTTTTATAGGAAGTCAGAAACTCCTGCTGATCAACGGTACCGGTCAAAAATTTCGAATAAAATAGCTCCGCAGTATTGGCAAGAAACGTGCTGTCCGGTCCGGTATCATTGTAGGAATCGTTGTTTCCCACCGTAAACATGACCGGAATACTGCCCACAGTCAACTTTACCTGATCCATAAAAAACGCAATGGTCTTATGGGCAAAAGCCTGCATGGCAGCAACGTCTGCAGCGTTGCGAGGGGTGGTCTGGGCAGGGTTACCGCTATAGTTCTGATAAAACTGTTCTGAAAAACTGTGTACCAGAATATCACCAGCAAAAATAACCAGCGGACTTGCCCCCAGGTTCTGCCTGATGCTTGAGAGTGCCAGCGCAAACAAAGGGTAATTGGTATCTTCACCAAATTTCGAAAGCTCCGGTAGCGTCGAGGTCTTGAAAATAGCTGCCCACTGGCCGGCGTCAGCAGCAACAAGCTGAGGAAAGAGCGTTGGGTCATAATAGGGATTAAAATGAACATCAGAGAACACAACTACCGGGAAGCTGGTGTTGCTATTATTGGCGTCACTCCCGCATGCAGCTAACTGCAATAGGAGCATCAGGGCAAAAACCAGACTGAAAAGCCTGAAATTCCGGTAGTGCATGTTCATAGAACCTCCCATAATCAGTAGTGTAAAATCAGGTTGTTACTGTCAACGAGCTGTTCATTGAGGCATTATTGGTTACGTTTGTTAAAGAAGCTGAAATGGTCACTGATGCATTTCCCGTAACCTTGCTTGTGCTGATGGGGAAGGTCTGTGATCCCACAACTGTAGGAACTGTAACCGTCGCAGGGAGTCTTAGGGGACGGGAGTCTTAGGGAGTCTTAGGGGACGTTGTTGATTAGTCAACTAAAAGCAGGGTTAATCAACGAATCAACAACGTCCTTTTTTTGCCTCTTCACACAAAAAAGCAACAAAGTATTGTCGGCAGCTGTTTATCTGCCATGGTTGACTCGCACCGGTAAGATGTAGAATGATTTGCTTTTGTCAGCGGTAGTCTGAGTACGATTGGCCATGTACAGAATGTAAGCGCGGTTTTGACTGTTTGCCAGTGGGGTAGTGGACGACCAATAGGGCACCGATCTGTTGACGCTGCTGAAGGACGATCTATGCAAATAGATGGCATACAGTTCAGGTGCGGTGGGTAGCCGCCATTGACCTGCAGTCGATTTGTCGGTCAGCCCGCATTGCCCTGAGGCAAGGCTCGCTACCGCAATTTGTGATCCATCCCAGGTTGCCGATCCCAGGCAACCGGCATCTTTCAGCCAGACAAGGCCATTTATTGTTATCGTGCCATCATCATCTGCCCAGGCCGATGAGATAATGGTTGGGATGCATAAGCATGTTGCAAGTAAAAGGATACGTAAAAGTTTTTTCATGGCGAGCTCCTTGGTGATTTTATTGCCAAGCACTTGAACATGGCGGCGCGGTGCAGAGCAGGCTGCAAAACCTGTTCAGATCGGTCATGGGAAAATCAAACGGTATGATGGCTGCCCCGAAGTTATCCCGACATTGGTATTTCCCGTCTGACTTGATGCAGCTGAAGGACTTGTTCTGGCAGCCCACCAGATGGCCTTTTTCAACCATACCGTTCACGACCTTTGTTATCGCGTTGGGGTGGACGGTGCAGCGTTTGGTAAAGTAATCCGGGTTACTGGTGCAGGTGAACGTCCGAGCCAGGGCACCGCAGGGCAGAGCCAGCAACGTAGCTATACACAAAACAACAAATCTGTTTTTCATTTCCATGCTGTTGTCCTCTCTGTGTGCTGCAAAAGGTGCAATTCTTTTTGGGTACTCATTGTCCAACCCGATATCCCAGGGATGTTCTGGAGACATCCATATTTAATTCATCTGAGATAACTATGGTGTCCCCGGAACTCCATGCGGAGAATTTCAGCTTTGTTAACCGCTGGAAAATGAGAAATCATTACTTGTTACGAATAGCCCACACGTTTAATCGCGCTGTATCTACACCGGGCTTTGCACCGCCGTAACACATACCGACAATCATGTGGGCATTGCCATATATTGAGGGGCTGGACGTCCAATAGAAGCCGCAATTCACTTTAAACGCCTGGGTGTCCCCCATTCTGAACCGCAAATCATACTCTTCCGGTAGGCGCCAGTCGCCAGCTCTTGAACCATCTTTCAGGCCGCAGTCGCCTGATTTCAGCCTTTTGACCGCGCTGGTGGCCTCTGCATGGGTCATCAGGCCAATACATGTGGCGTCCTTCAGCCAGATCAGACCCTCGGCGGTGACCGTGCCGTCGCCGTTGTCTGTTGCCGTCCAACCGCCGGTTGCCGTGATACTTAAAAAAATAGCTGTTATAAGCGTCGTAAGTTTCATTTTCATCTTTTTATCCCCCGTTGGCAGGTATACGTCTGTTGCTGGCTTTGATATGTTATTTAGCAATTGCTGTGCCAAGGCAAAGCTAGTTATTACAGTGTGTTGAGGTGGCTGTGAGTGCCAACTTCCGTCAGTCTCTGCTAACTCTGGTGGCACTATTCCATCCCCAGCCGCTTGAGTTTCTTGCGCAGTCCCTCGCGGCTCATCCCCAGCCGCTCTGCTGCCTGGGTCTTGTTGCCTTTGGCCTCTTTCAATGCCTGTTCAATCAGCTGTTTTTCTGAATCCTTCAGGAGTGATTTCCCCCCTGCTGCTGATGGTGTGGTTTGCTGCTGCAGCGGATCAGAGAGGTCGGCCATGGTAATGGTATCGCTATAGGCCAGGGTCACAGCCCGTTCAATCTCGTTATCCAGCTCCCGCACGTTGCCGGGCCAGGGGTAGCTGCGCAATCGTTCCAGGGCATCTTTGGCAATCCGCATCGGTGGCCTGCCGCAACTGCGGCCCCACTTATCCAGAAACTGTCGGGCGATCAGTTCAATATCGCCTTTGCGTTCCCGCAGGGGAGAAATCCGCAGGGTGACCCCGTTTAAACGGTAGTAGAGGTCTTCACGGAATCGCCCTTCTGCAATCTCTTTGGTCAGATCACGATTGGTGGCGGCAATGATCCGCAGATCAACCGGAATGGCGGTACGGCTGCCGACCCGTTCCAGGGTCCGTTCTTCCAGTACCCGCAGCAGTTTGGCCTGCAGTTGCAACGGCATTTCGCCTACTTCGTCCAGAAACAGGGTACCACCTTGAGCCTGCTGGATCTTGCCGATCCGTGCCTCGACCCCGGTGGCCACCCCCTTTTCAATGCCGAACATCTCGCTTTCAAAGATGGTCTCAGGGATGGCGGAACAGTTGACAGCCACAAACGGCCTGGCGCTGCGGGGGCTGTTGAAATGGATCGCCTTGGCAAACAGTTCCTTACCGGTGCCAGTCTCACCAGTGATGATCACCGACAGGCGGGAATCGGCTATCCGCTCTGCCTTGCTGATCAGCTCTCTGATCTGGGGGCTGGTGCCGAGGATGGAGGAGAAAGGGAAGGAACGGCGCAGGTTCTTTTTGAGGGTGATGTTCTCATGGACTAACTGCTCTCGGGCTACGCGCAGTTGGGCTTCCGTTGAACGCAGTTCCTCAATCATCTGTTCCAGCCGGAATTCTCGTGCTTCTACCTTGACCGCCATCATGCCGAAGGATTCCGCAAAACGGGCGATCAGGGGAGGGTACTGGCCACTCTTGGTCAGCTCAAAAAGATCATTGTATTGACCAAAGCGGCCTTGTGAAAGCTCCTCAGTAAGGGTAATCAAACGGGCAAGTAGCGTGTCCAACGGATTGTTTTTTTGCATGCCTGTTCCTTAACGTTAAGTGACAGCTTTTAACCCGTCCGACCGCTGGTATTCAGGGATATCTGGCGGCCAGACGGGTAAATAATCTGAAGTCTGTCAGGTTTGAGCTTTATTACGGTAACCTGCGTACCGGCAAGGCATAGTGAGTGCTGTTCCGGTCAAAATTCCGGGTAGCGCCATTGGTGGGAAGGATACATTTACTTTTGTTTGGCTCTGTACCCGGATTTGATGTCCAGTACCAATCGCTGATGTTCCCATTGAATTTTGACAGATTACCTTGTAGCGATCGTAGCTCAATTTCGTTGGGTAGACGCCATTGTCCGGCAGATGATTTATCGGACAGGCCGCACATGCCAGATGCCAAGCCATAAGGTTTGTTCTGAGCATCAAAGAAATTTACCTTGCCGAAGCAATCGGCCTGTTTGAGCCAGACCAGCCGTTGCGTAGTATCGATGAGTGTGCCGTCGCTATTGTCTTTTAGATCCGCAAAGGCTGTCCCTGCCACCATCAACCCTAAGAGTGCCACTGCTGCCATGATCTGTTTTTTCATTGTTGTTTCCTCCAGTCCTTTTGTGGTGAACGCGTACTTGAAATAGAGCAGTATGTGTGCCAATTTTGTTGGCAGTCCGATTCAGTTTTACTGCAATAATCGGTGCCAACAGAGAAGCATGATGACAGT
>DCVL01000042.1 GCA_002328035.1 Geobacter sp. UBA2189 | reverse complement strand
GAATAAGGTTTTGCAAGAGGCTCTGATGTTGAACAGATATCCAACAAAAACGATTGCTGTTGCCACAATCCCGAAAAAAGTAACCAGCAGTCTGCGTTTTAATACATTACTTAGTATTACAGCTTCAGGCAGCGAAAGAGCCGTCACAGCCATCATAAAGGCCAGCACTGTGCCCGTAGCCATTCCCTTTTGGGTTAATGCAGAGACAATCGGGATTACCCCGGCTGCGTTGCTGTATAATGGGACTCCAAGAGCCACTGCTATCGGTACTGCAATCGGGTTATCACGCCCTGCCCATCTTGCCAGAAAATCCTGCGGTACATAACCGTGGATAAAAGCCCCAAATCCGACCCCGACCAGCACAAATGGAAAGATCTTCTTAAGCAGATAACGGGTATAGTTACGAGCATAGACCAGTTTATCACGGAAGGTCTGCTCCGCAATTTCAGTATTGCCAACCTTGATCTCCCAGACGTAATCCTGGACATGCTTTTCCATCTTCAGTCTGCCAATTACAATGCCTGAAAAAATTGCCACCAGCAGACCTGTTCCGATATAGATAAGGGCTATCTTCCAGCCAAACATCCCCCATAGCATGATCAGGGCTACTTCATTTACCATTGGTGAAGAGATCAGAAAGGAAAAGGTCACCCCCAGCGGCACGCCGGATTCCACAAACCCGATAAAGAGCGGCACTGCCGAGCAGGAGCAGAATGGCGTAACGATCCCCAACAGGGCAGCCATGACATTGCCGATATATTCACGGTTATGGGAAAGGATCCGTTTGGTGCGTTCAGGCGGAAAGGAAGTGCGGATGATGGCTACAACAAAGATGATCGTGGTCAGCAGCAGAAAAATTTTGATCGTGTCATAAATAAAAAAATCAAGAGCCTCTCCGCCGTGACTGCCAGGTTTAAGGCCAATAAGGTGAAAAGTCAGATAATCAGCTAATTGCTTGATCACTTCATTCTCCTGTTTATCTATCAACTGCAAGAGTATATTACTGTTTAGTCATATAGCAATATACTCTTATAGTGTCAATGTATAAACAGGAGAATTTTTTACTACTGAATCAGCCTTGCCCAGTTGGCGCGGCACTTCTTGCGGTACTCCGAATCTGGCTCTTGCCCGGCAATCTCCGGTGTCTCGGCATCGATCAACTCAAGCTTTCTGCGCTTACCCTGGATATAGGGTTTGGTGATATCATCTACCCTGACCCTTGTTTTTTGATTGACGCAAACTTTCTTACACCAAATTCCACCAATACTGACAGGTTTTTAAGGCTCCATGGTAAACACCCTACTTCCAAGCAGGCTAGCCGTATCGGTATCACGACTCCAAAGGAAAAATTCAATCTTCCAAAGACCAACCGAACCACTGGCATTAATAAAGACGGTAGCAAACCCGGGATTATAAAAGCTATGGGGACCAAACATACTGCTTTTACCGGAAGGTTCAGTCAGGCGGTACTTGTAGCCGTATACCGGTGTACCATAACGATTCAGATAACTGTCCGCTGGAGGGCCCACCAGCCAGGCGCCAAATTTTTTATCCCGATTGCTAAAGTATCCTTGTTCATACAGCTGTTTTTGCGACCAGCGATCACCCCGTTGAAGCACCGAGAGCACCGTATCATAACCCTGGGACTCATCATAGACACCAACTCCCATCTCCTTCATCTGCCACTCGGCTGCAGGGGAAGCTACCACCAGGCCACACAAAAGCGTCAGTCCGATAATCAACGTACAAAAAACAGATCTCATTTCGTTTCTCCTCTCTAGGCCTTGGCCTCTTGTCCAAGCAGATTAGCGATCACTTAAAACCGGCGCTCGTTTTTCCAGAAAAGCAGTCATCCCTTCCCGCTGATCTCAGGGCGTTGGGGCACGTTGCACTTTGGGGGTCACACGTTGATAACCTGAACGATCCATTCGAAGTTCGCCGAATGGCCGTTTTTACTCTCTTGACCTGCAGATAGATATCAGCTCTCTCGCTTCGGGGTACCGCCTATGCTCAAAGCGTGAAAAGACCAGTTCGTCATCAACGAATACCGCCATCTCGCTCCGTTTAGAGCCGATCTCAATCTCTACAGTTGCATCATCAAGGTTGTTTTCAAGTTCGGCGGCAAGACCTGCCGCTATTGGATACTGCCCTCATGTCGCGCAGTAATGGATTAGAATCTTCAATTTTTCCCTCCGTAGCAGATTTTTATAGAGTCGGTATACACCGATGACCCGCCTCCTTGCAATAGCAACTGGCTGTGTGTTAATAACTTGGCCATGAGCCAGGCAATGCAAACACCTATGATGAGGCAATATCTGGAGATAAAATCCAGATATCCCGAGAGTATACTTTTCTTCAGGATGGGAGACTTCTATGAGATGTTTCTGGAAGATGCCCTTGTTGCTGCCAGAATACTGGATATAGCCCTTACCTCACGCAACAGGGGAACAAGCGATGAGATCCCTTTCTGCGGTGTGCCGTACCACTCGGCACAACCTTATATAGCCAAATTGATAGAGGCCGGTTACCGTGTAGCAATCTGCGAACAGACAGAGGATCCCAGGCAGGCAAAAGGGATTGTGAAGCGGGATGTTATGCGTGTTGTAACCCCCGCTCTGGTTATTGAGAGTGAAAGCCTTACGCCGGAAGATAACAGTTTTCTGCTTGCACTCTGTAACAGTGAAAACAGTTGGGGCTGCGCCTGGCTGGATCTCTCAACAGGAGAGTTCAGAGCCAGTGAAGAGCAGGGTACAGGCAACGCCGCTGCCATGTTTGCTTCGGTTACCCCCAGAGAACTTCTGCTACCGGAGCGGTTACGCAAAGAACTGCCTGAAGAGCTGGCCTCTCTGATTGGTGGAAGACCGCGTGCCTCTGTGCCTGACTGGGTTACAGACAACGAATATGCATCTGGCCTTATAACCAGCCGTTTTGGTGTGGTTTCACCTGCTTCCTTCGGTCTTAAAGATCTGCCGATGGCTGTTCAGGCAGTTGGCATGGTGCTTTATTATCTCCAGGAAAACCGCCACCTTTCTCTACCGCATCTGCGAGAACTCTCTGTTGTCCGCAGGAACGATTTTCTTGCCCTTGATCCGACAACCCGCCGTAATCTTGAGCTTACGACCTCCATGTTTGAAAACAGGAAATCGGGATCCCTTCTGGCCTGTATTGACAGGACTGTCACTGCCATGGGGGCACGTACCCTTAAACAGTGGATCTCTTATCCATTGGTGCAACTTGAACCTATACGACAGAGGCTTTGTGCGGTTGAAGAACTGGTAGAAAACGGCCAGACAAGAGAACAACTGACAGGGATGCTCAAGGGGATCCACGATCTACAGCGTTTGAACGGAAGGATAAGCATGGCTGGAGCAGGTGGACGCGACCTGCGTGCCCTGCATGATTCGATACAGCGGATTCCAGGTATTCTGGAAACCATGTTGCTTTTTGAAAGTCAGCTTTTGAAGGATTTACTGGAACAGCTTGATCCTCTTGATGATGTAAGAGAACTGATAAACCAGGCTATTGTGACGACACCACCTTTTTCAGTCCGTGAAGGTGGAATAATTGCGGATCGGTTCAATGCCGAACTTGATGAATTAAGGGTTATCAGCAGGGAGGGCAAGGGGTTTATCGCCCGAATGGAGGCAAAGGAGAGGGAGCGCACAGGGATCTCTTCTCTCAAAATAAGGTATAACAAGGTCTTTGGTTACTATATTGAGGTGACAAAGACCAATCTTGCAAGCGTGCCGGAGAACTACATACGTCGTCAGACGATAGCGACAGGTGAACGATACATAACGGAAGAGCTAAAAGAGTACGAAGAGAAGGTTGTCGGGGCGGATGAAAGGATCTGCGAGATTGAGTACAGGCTTTTTCAGGAGATACGTGAGAATGTATCTGCCGCAGGTTCACGGATAAGCCGGTCTTCATTATCCATTGCAACAGTTGATCTCCTTTTGTCACTGGCCTCCGTTGCGGTGGAACATAATTACTGCAAACCGCAGGTGGATGATTCTGACAGGATTGAGATTATTGAAGGGCGTCATCCTGTTGTAGAGGCTATGAACCTTGGGGAGCGGTTTGTCCCCAACGATACGATTCTTGATGCTGATGCAGATCAGATACTTATGATTACCGGTCCTAACATGGCAGGCAAATCCACCTATATGCGTCAGGTGGCTCTGATTACACTCATGGCTCAGATAGGCTCTTTTGTACCGGCGAGATCCGCGAGGATAGGGATAGCTGACCGGATCTTCACCAGGGTGGGGGCAGGTGATAATCTTGCCAAAGGCCAGTCAACCTTTATGGTTGAGATGATGGAGACTGCCCATATCCTGCGTAGCGCCACATCAAGGAGTCTTGTGGTGCTGGACGAGATAGGTCGTGGCACCTCCACATTTGACGGCCTTTCGATAGCATGGGCCGTAGCGGAATTCCTGCATGATTCCAGGGAATGCAGGCCGAGGACCCTGTTTGCCACCCATTATCATGAACTGGCAGACCTGGCTGCTACCCGTGAGCGTATTACAAACCTTACCGTGGCGGTAAAAGAATGGAACGATCAGGTAATCTTCCTGCGAACCATCATTCCGGGGGCAGCATCACACTCTTACGGTATTCAGGTGGCACGTCTGGCCGGTATGCCGATTGATGTAATAGAGCGGGCAAAAGAGGTACTTAAAACCCTGGAGGCGGGCGAGTTTGAGCAAGGCGCTCCCAGGTTGGCGCAATCAAAGATCCAGCCGTTAAAGGAGGATAGCCGACAGTACTCACTCTTTGAACCGGAGGGGGATCTGCTAAGGGAACGTTTGAAAAAACTGAACATCAACAACATCTCCCCACTTGAAGCCCTCAACATCCTGGATGAACTTAAGCGGATGGCACAATCAAAATAGCTTTGTCTTTATGAGAGCAATTTAATAAAAAAATCAGGTAGCTGGCCGGACATGAGGGGATTTGTTTGATATAGATAAGAACAAGGTCTGTAATTCAGCGAAACCCAACAACCTCATACCGGAGGAAAGACAAAATGAAGATCAGCACAAAGCTCTCAACCCTTACCTGTATCCTGCTTACCCTGGCTGTACTTATTACCAGCTCCATATCTCTTGTAATAATGTATCGTGAACTTGCTCGTGAAGCTGTGCAAATGCAGGAAAGCAGGATGAAAACCTTTTGGGAGCTTGCAGCTCAAAAAGGAAAAGAGTTCAAGTTACTTGATGGTAAATTGTTGATTGGTGACTACCTGGCAAATGATAATTTTGAGCTTCCTGACAAGGTTAAAGAGATCTGTGGTGGCACCGCTACTATATTTATGAATGATACCAGGGTATCAACCAACGTAATGAAACCGGATGGAACCAGGGCGGTTGGTACGAAACTGCAGGGGCCGGCGCTTGATGCTGTGAAACAGGGGAAAAAATACCGTGGTGAGACAAAGATTCTTGGCATCCCTTACTTCACTGCATATGACCCTATCAAGAACAGTCAGGGAGAAACCATTGGCGTATTATATGTAGGGGTAAAGAAGGCAGATTATTTCACATCCTTTTACCGCCTGATCTGGATTGTAGGTTCTGTAGCCATAGTTTGTGTTGTTGTTGCAGGAATCCTTTCTGCCTGGTCGGTAAGTCGCAACCTGCGTAGTCTGGTGGAGATCGGCAACCTTATGGAGAAGGTAGCCAAGGGGGATCTCACTGTACGGCTAAAAGCGACTGATGGTGATAACGAGATTGACAGGGTTGGTGTCAGCGTGAACACCATGCTGGACAACATGGCTAATGCCCTGCGTGGTGTGCATAATGCAGCATCCAGCATTACAACTGCCAGCAAGCAGCTTGACAATGCATCGACAAAGATAGCGTCAGGAGCGGAAACAGCTGCGGGTCAAACCATTACCATAGCGACGGCTAGTGAAGAGATGTCCGCCACAAGCGGAGATATAGCCCAAAACTGCATGATGGCGGCGGAAGGCGCGCAGAGCGCCAGCGAGGCGGCTGTCACCGGTTCCGGGGTTGTCTCGTCAACCATTGCAGGAATGGAGCAGATAGCTGATAGGGTAAGGATATCCGCAAATACCGTAACAAAGCTTGGCGAAAGATCTGAACAGATAGGAGCGATTGCAGGCACTATTGAAGATATAGCGGATCAGACCAACCTGCTTGCCCTTAACGCTGCCATTGAGGCAGCCAGAGCGGGAGAGATGGGTCGTGGCTTTGCCGTTGTTGCCGATGAGGTGCGTGCACTTGCTGAAAGAACCACAAAGGCTACCCGCGAGATAAGCGATATGCTTAAGGCTATACAGACAGAGACAAGGGCGGCGGTGCAGCAGATGGAGCAGGGAGTTAAAGATGTCGAGCAGGGGACAGAAGATGCCTTGCACTCTGGAAAGGCATTAGAGGAGATCCTGTCACGGATAAACGATGTTACCATGCAGATAAACCAGATCGCCACCGCTGCGGAGGAACAGACTGCAACAACCAGTGAAATTACCGCCAACATACACCAGATGACAGAGATAACGCACGAAACAGCCAGAGGTGCGAACGAGACGGCTACTGCTGCCGGCAATCTGTCTGGCCTTGCTGAAGAGCTTGAAAGACTTATCGCGCGGTTCAGAGTTTAAGAACTGGACAATCGGCTTTTAAGCAGAGACAGCTCCGGGATACATGTCATCGGAGCTGTCTATTTGTTTGGCCAGAGCAAAAAATTGGTGATTAATCCCTCTTTTTGAGGCACCATCCTACCTTGTTCACCTGCGGTGTCCTGGAAATGGCAAGAGAATCAGCAGGGATATCCTGAGTAACCGTAGTGCCCGCCGCAATAAGGACATTCGCCCCTACCGTCACCGGCGCAACGAGTTGTACGTCGCTTCCAACGAATACGCCGTCACCAATAACGGTTTTATGCTTTTTCTTCCCGTCATAGTTGCAGGTAATGGTTCCACAGCCGATGTTTACCTCACTCCCTATCTCTGCATCGCCCAGATAGGTCAGATGAGATGCCTTTGATCCTTCACCCATCACAATCTTTTTGGTTTCAACAAAATTGCCTATCTTGACGTGAGATTTTAATACCGAACCGGGGCGAAGATGCGCCATAGGGCCTATCGCTACCTCCTCATCAATTTCCGATTCCGACAGAACGGAACCTGTTTTTATATGAACCCTGTCTGCGATCGCACAATCCGTTATCTGGACGTTACTTTCAATGAGGCAGGCGGAGCCTATAACCGTTTTACCCCGCAAGACTGAACCGGGCCAGATAACCGTGTCTGACCCGATTTTTACTTCGGCATCAATATATGCCCGTTCAGGATCGATCAAGGTTACACCAGAAAGAAGATGGTTGCGATTTATACGTCTGCGAAGTTGAGTGGCAGCAAGAGCCAGCTGTTCACGATCGTTTACCCCGAGTATCTCGTCAGAATCATCAACAATCATGGCTGCGCATCCGGCATGTTCCGCAACGGCAATCCCGACAAGGTCTGTCAGATAATACTCATTCTGGGCATTCTCACTTCCGAGACGACCTATATGAGCCCTCAAAAAATCAATATCCATGCAGTATATCCCGCTGTTTACCTCATCAATGGCATGCTCTTCCGGCGCAGCGTCCTTCTGTTCAACAATACGCCTGACATGTCCCTCTGAATCCCTTACAATCCGGCCATATCCGAACGGTTTCTCCATCCTGGCTGTCAACACGGTTACTGCTGCTGTTGATGCCGCATGTTCGGCTGCAAGTTTGCGCAGAGTCTCCCCTGTCAGAAGAGGAGTGTCTCCGCAAAGTATCAGTACGGAACCTCCAAGACCATCCAGTTGTGGCAAGGCGCAGGAGACCGCATGTCCGGTTCCAAGCTGTTCCTCCTGCAGGGCTATTCTTATCTCTTCAGATTGAGGAAACTGCTTCTGTAGTTGATCAGCCTGATGACCTGCTACAATAACGATCCGGTTTGCGCCGGCCTCTCTGGCTGCCTTTAGTGGCCAGCCAAGCATCGGCTTGCCCAGCAACTCATGCAGCACCTTAACCAAGTTTGATTTCATACGGGTTCCCTTGCCTGCCGCAAGTATCATAGCTGCCGTGATTGCCATAAATGCACTCCCTGATTAAGTTTTATATCCTGTTTTATAGCCACTGAAATCAATAGCGTCAAGCTCTTAGGAGTATAATTGCTTTACAGGGTTATCAATTCAACCTATAGTCCCATAGATTATTAAACATGCTGTTTTCACAAAGAGATATATGGGAATTGCCGAAGACCTCCTCATATTTGAAACAAGGCTGAAAGAGCTGATAACCCTCTACGAAAAGTATTTCGCCGGCGTGGAAAAGAGGGAGCCTGTCGGCATGTTTGCCGATGTTGAAAAAATGGTCAGGCGTTATGCCAACACACCTATAAACAACACCATGTACAAACATCGCTACAACACCCTGGTTGCCCGTTTTAACAGCTATAGACAGCATTGGAACCGGATCCTCAGAGAAATTGAGGAGGGACGTTATTCAAGGGATCGCTTCAAGGCGGATCTGCATGAAGGCAGAAAATCTGCTCCCCCCTCAATAGAGACAGTTCCACAGAAATCATCGCATGAGATGGAGATTGATCGTGTTTATGCTGAGCTGGTTGAGGCCAGGCGCAGTTGTAAGTTGCCAGTGGATGGTCTCTCCAGAAAACAGCTTGCCGAAACCCTTGAAAAACAGCGGCCTGTGATCTCTCAGAAGCTTGGAGCCAGGGATGTTCAGTTCCGTGTGGTAATTGAAGGTGGAAAGCCGAAGATTAAAGCAGGTTTAAAGCATAAGAACTCTGAAGACTAGCCCGTTTCTTTTCAATATGACCAACCTGAATCAATCCTATAGATACTCGACCGGCGCAGACCGTTTGGCGGAGCTGTTAAGCACCGCTAGTGGCAGAATATCTGTGACCGGAGTTGCCGGTTCAGCTTCAGCTCTTCTTGCAACAGAACTATCCAGCCTGACCGGACGCCAGATACTGCTGATAACCCCGGATCAGGCAGCGGCTGATGAATTGATCCATGCCCTCTCCTTTTTCGATGCTACAAATATAATGGCTTTTCCTGCCTGGGATGCAACCCCCTTTGAAGCAACTTCTCCCGATCCTGATATCTCTGGCAGCAGGCTTGAAACCCTGCAAATCCTTCTGCAAGCCTCCCCCTGTATTGTAGTAGCCCCTGTGGCAGCCCTGCTACAGCGGGTTATTCCCAGATCTGTCCTTGCGGGCGCATCCTTAAGATTAATCCCTGGAGATGAGCCTGACCGTGAATCCCTGTTGGAAAATCTGGTTAAGATGGGTTACAGCAACTGCCCCCTTGTAGAGGAAAGGGGCAGTTTTGCAGTTCGTGGAGGAATCCTGGACGTATTTCCACCTGCACTTCCAAAACCTGTGCGGATAGAATTTTTTGGCGATACCGTTGAGACTATCCGCAGCTTTGACCCTCTTTCCCAGCGAACAGTTGAAAATCTTTCCGGCATAATTTTACTCCCATCCCGTGAGCTGATTATAACGCCTGATTCATTACAGAAGTTTGTACCGCGTCTCAAGGAGAGAGCGGACTATCTGGATATTCCGGCCGATCGCCGCAGACAGCTGGTAGCGGAGCTGCAGGAGGATTCATATCCTCCCGGCATTGAATTTCTGCAGCCGCTCTTTCATCCCTCACTTGAGCTGTTTTTTGACTATATGCAAAACCCCCTGCTTATCCTTTCTGAGCCTGAAAGGATAAGGCAGGCCGTAACTGTTCAGTCCGAAGAGATAATTGATGGTGCCAGAAGGGCATTGGCTGAAGAACGTCTACACCCCGAGGTAAGGGAGCTATATCTTTTGCCGGAGGATCTGGAATCTGCAATTGCCAGATATCAGAGACTGGAACTTACCGGATTGATTGCAGATGAATCAGCTGGAAGCAGATTTTCCGTTATTTCTGAAAACAACAGCGACCTTAAGCTTGCCATAAATGGTGAACAGCAACATCTGCTGACCCCTTTTGCAGAGCGGATTAAAGCCTGGCGCAAGGATGGCTGGCGGGTAGTTATGGTCTGTCACCAGCCGAGCCAGGCTGAAAGACTGGAGAAGCTCCTTGCCCCTTACAATCTGAGCTGTCTGAAGAGCAACGTTTATCCATTTGGAGACGAACCGGTCTTACAGGAAGCGGATCTGTTTCTTTCGGTTGGGGATCTTTCAAAAGGATTCCGTCTGCCTGAGGCACGTCTGGCCGTCATTGCAGAAGAGGAGCTTTTTGGAAAAAGGATCCGTCGTAAAAGCAGTCTGACTGCGCTTCGTACCAAGCAGATCATGGCCTCGCTTGCAGAGTTGAAGCCAGGGGATGCAATGGTACATATTGACCACGGCATAGGTATCTACCGCGGTCTGCAGCATTTGAAGGCAGGTGCGGTTGAAGGCGATTTTCTCCTGCTTGAATATGCAAATTCCGACAAGCTCTATTTGCCAATTGACCGTCTTGGGTTGGTACAGAGGTATACAGGGGGCGAGGGGGCTGCGCCTGCTCCGGCAAAACTTGGAGGGGCTGGCTGGGAAAAGACACGGAGCAAGGCTCGCAGAAATATCGAAGAGCTTGCTGAGGAGCTGCTTGAGGTCTATGCGAAGAGACAGGCCAGCCAAGGATATGCCTTTACACCTCCTGATGAACTTTTCAGGGAATTTGAGGCAACTTTCCCCTGGGAGGAAACCCCGGATCAGCTCTCCGCCATTCAGGATGTACTTGGCGATATGCAGCATAGCCGACCTATGGACAGGCTGGTTTGCGGCGATGTAGGCTATGGCAAGACAGAGGTTGCCTTGCGGGCTGCCTTCAAGGCTGTGCTTGACGGTAAACAGGTGGCAATGCTGGTTCCTACAACCATTCTTGCCCAACAGCATTTTGAAACCTTCAATAACCGCCTTTCAGGCTATCCCGTATCAATAGAGATGCTCTCCCGTTTCCGTACAGCCAGAGAGCAGAGGGAGACAATCGGACTTCTGAAGGCTGGGAAGGTTGATATCATTATAGGCACCCACAGGCTTCTGCAGAAAGATATCGCTTTCAAGGATCTGGGGCTTTTGATCGTTGATGAGGAGCAGCGTTTCGGTGTCAAGGACAAGGAGAGGCTTAAACAGTACAGAGCCAGTGTTGATATAATGACCTTGACTGCCACTCCCATACCCAGAACCCTGCATCTTTCAATGCTTGGTATCCGCGACCTCTCGATAATTGATACACCTCCGGTAGACAGACAGGCTATAAAGACCGTGGTGGCAAGAGATTCGGATGAACTTATCCGGAATGCCGTCATACAGGAACTGGAACGTAAAGGGCAGATCTTTTATGTCCATAACAGGGTGCAGTCAATAGGTCTTGTAGCGGAGAGGCTGCGCCAGCTGATTCCTGAAGCCAGAATTTCAATAGCACACGGCCAGATGGATGAGAAACAGCTTGAAAAGGTGATGCTTGGATTCATGCATGCGGAGACAGATCTGCTGCTGACAACCACCATCATAGAATCAGGTCTTGATATACCGCGCGCCAATACGATGATAGTTGACCGTGCGGATACATTCGGGCTTTCACAGCTTTATCAGCTACGTGGAAGGATAGGACGTTCAACAGTGAGAAGCTATGCCTACCTGTTGATCCCTGGGGAAGGCTCAATAACCGACGATGCTCGTGAAAGGCTTAAGATAATTCAGGATATTTCAGAACTTGGAGCCGGCTTCAGGATAGCCACACACGATCTGGAACTGCGTGGAGCAGGAGATATGCTTGGCCCGCGCCAATCCGGCACTGTAGCTGATATCGGCTTCGAGCTGTACACCCAGATGCTTGCAGAGGCGATTTCAAAGCTTAAAGGTGAGGAACTTGAAGAACGTATAGAGCCCGAGATAAATCTGGCAATAGCCGCCTTTATTCCTGAGAGTTATGTTCCTGATACAAACCAGCGGCTTGTGCTATACAAACGGTTGGTTCAGGCTGAATCGAGTGAGGATATTGCAGAAGTAACAAACGAGATGAATGACCGTTATGGCCGTCCTCCAGCTGTAGTAGAGATACTGGCCAGGATTATGGAGCTAAGGATTACCCTTAAGAAGCTGAAGGTTTTAAAGATCGATTCTGACGGAAAGAGGTGCAGCTTTACCTTCCATCCAAAGACAACCGTAAACCCAGAGCTTCTAATCAATCTTATACGAACGGAACCGGCAACCTACCAGTTTACACCTGATCATCGCCTGCTGGCACTGCTTCCTCAAAATGCCTCTACAAACCAGATCCTGGATACCGTATCCGGGACAGTCGCCCGCCTGGCCTGAAGGCTGGTTAATCTCTGACAGGGTCAATCTAATGAACAGAACAGACAAGCTTATTGGAATTGTAGTGGCTCTGCCTGAAGAGAGAATGGCGCTCGTAAAAAGGCTTAAGCAGGTTAAGCGTAGAACAATAGATTCCATCCCTTTTTATTCTGGAATTTTATCAAATCGTAATGTTTGCGTTGTAGAGGGAGGTATGGGAGCGATATCAGCGACGAGAGCCTCAAGACTTCTTTTAAGCGGGTTCAAGCCTGTTTTGGTAATATCTTCCGGATTCTGCGGGGCTTTACGGCAGGGGGCAAAAGTTGCGGATATGGTTATCTGCAAGAGGCTTTTCTTCCATAACGAGAGCGGTATTGAAGATGTTGCGCTGCCTGGCGGCGATATGGTTGCAGGTCGCCTCTCCGCAGAGCTACAGAGCAAAGGGATTCGCACATGGCAGGGCAGTTTTATAACAACCGACAGGATAGTTAAAAAATCAAGCCTCTCAGAATCACTGCCTGCCGACCTTGCAACACCTGTCCTTGAGATGGAGACCGCTTCCGTGGCTCTTGCCGCCGGATCAGCAGGGGTTCCGTTTCTGGGATTGCGGGTTGTAAGTGATGATGCTTCCGAAGAGCTGGGGTTCTCTCTGGCCGAACTGACTGATGAACAGTTCAGGATCAGCATCCCCCGCGTGCTGCTTACCTGTCTTAAAAAACCACGTATAATACCGCAGCTTGCACGGCTTGCCGCCAATAGCGGTAAAGCAGGAAAGGCTCTGGGAGTAGCTTTGGAACAGATTGTACCGATCTTATAGTCTATTACCTGCAAAGAGAGTTGAGGAGGAGTCAAATGAACGTAAAAGAGCTATATCAGCAGAAAAAACCAGTTGTTTCCATGGAGTTTTTCCCACCCAGAAATGAAAAAATGGCTGAATCATTTCCAGGGATTGTCGATAGCCTATCAGGCCTCAATCCTGATTATCTGTCCGTTACCTTTGGCGCCGGCGGCTCAACCCGTGAAGGTTCATACCAGACCGTCAAGCAGCTTATGATTGACAGGGGTCTACCGACAGTTGCCTACATAGCGGGATACGGTCTTTCACCGGAAGAGATTATCGGTGTACTTGATGCTTACAAGGCACTGGGTGTCCAGAGCATTTTTGTAATCAGGGGCGATGCATCAAAAGAGCAGGATTTTGTCCCGCATCCTGAAAGCTTTGGCCATGCCTCCGATATGATAGCTTTTATAAAAAAACGGTACGATTTTACACTGGGGGCTGCCGGATACCCGGAAGGGCATGTTGAGGCTGAAAGTCTTGAATCAGATATCAGATATCTTAAACTGAAGGTGGATAACGGCGCGGACTATGTTGTCACCCAATATTTCTACGATAACAGGTTCTTTTTTCGTTTTGTTGATAAGTGCCGCGCGGCAGGCATAGATGTGCCGATTATTCCAGGTATCATGCCTGTCTACACGGTAAAGATGACCCAGATGCTGTCGCGCGTCTGCGGTTCCAGCATAGTGCCTGAACTGCAGCGCAAACTTGATGGCGTTGATGAGGCGGACAGCAAGGCTGTGCTTCGTCTTGGTGTTGATTTTGCGACAGAACAATGCAGAGGTCTGCTTAAAGAAGGGGTTGCAGGACTCCATTTCTATACGATGGATCGGGGCTATTCAACGGCAGAGATCGTTAGATCCCTTAGGCAGGAAGGCCTGCTCTAGAACAATCTCGGAGCATGTAAAGAGGCTAAAATGACCAGCATTATTGTGGAAAACAGCAAAAGGTTCGGTGGCGTTGCCTCTGACTGCTATTCCTGCGTTATAAATCAGGCTCGCACAGCGGCCTCCTTTGCAAGACTTAATGAAGAACAGACCGCACGGGTTGTTGCCGTGGTGGAGGCAGGGCTTGAAAGATCCAGAACAGCCCCTCTGCTGGTTCAGCATATCGTCCGTTACCTGGCCGATGCGGTTATCAAGGAGAGGGGCAAATCGGCAGATTTTGATATCTATGCCGAGGTTAAGGAGGCATCCAATGCCCTGTCCCTTGAATATGCCGGAGTTCTGCAGAAAAGGATAGATGAGGCGATTCAACCACTTGAAGCCGGATTACAGATAGCCGCCGCCGGAAATATCATAGATTTCGGCGCAAAGGATCACGCTTCACTCAACCTCAAGGACGAGCTCGAGATTATTACCACCATCCCGTTTGACCGATATGACATTTGCCCCTTTAAAGAGTTACTTGCCCGGGCTTCCTCCCTTCTGTACATCTGTGACAATAGCGGCGAGATCGTGTTTGATATGCTTTTTATCAGAGAGTTGAAGCGCTCCTACCCCGAGCTTGAGATAGTTGCTGCGGTTCGTGACAAACCGATTATAAATGACGCTACCCTGGAAGATGCCAGGGCTGTCGGGCTGGATCAGATTGTCAGGACTATTTCAAGCGGGAGTATATATCCAGGCACGATTCTCTCTGAAACAACGGAGGAGTTTCAAAATCTGTTTAAATCTGCGGATCTGATCCTCTCCAAAGGCCAGGGAAATTTTGAGACCCTGCTGCCTATAGCAGATAAGAGATTATTTTTTCTCTTGAGGATCAAATGTGAATACATGGCTGCTTTGGCCGGTGTTGGCAAAGGCAGCCTGGTTCTTATGCAGGGTTGTCCTGAAGGGCTCACCACAGAAAACGGAATAAATAGCACACTAAGGATTTGGGATTGACCTTAACGACCTGAATTTACTTCTCTCCGCCTTTTTAATCTGTTTCTATATGTAGTCCCCCGTCAGATTGATATGCTCACACCCCAGTGGAGACAATTTTTTAGCAGCTTGTCATCAACTTTTTTCGCTGGTGTACTGTTCAAGGATGATGTTGGAGCCGTCGTAGAGGTAGCTCCAATCTGTGGTGCTGGTGATGCCGTCTATGGTGATGCTTTGCTGTTTGGCTATACGTCTGCCAAAGGGGTCGTAGCTGAAGGTTTCTGTTATGGTGCCGGTGCTGCTGATCAGGCGGTAGATCAGGTCATAGAGGCACTGGTCACTGTTTTTGCTGGTACGGTTGCCTGTGGCGTCATGGCTGTAGCTGTGGGTGATGAGGCTGCCGTGGTTTATGCTGGTGAGTCTGCCGGCATCGTCATAGCTGTAGGTTGCGGGTAGTGTAAAGGATTTTTCGCTT
>DCVL01000017.1:91907-358065 GCA_002328035.1 Geobacter sp. UBA2189 | reverse complement strand
GGGACACAATACTGATTTACTTTGGATAAGGCGAAGAAGATGCGAGGGCATCAATTTTGAATATTGGATTATGGATTTTGAATTGAAAGCCTGTAAGGCAATTAATTTTAAAGTCCTCTATCAATTGTGACCCTGTCCATCAATCCAGATATGCACCAGTACAATCTGATTTAGTGATTTTTTGTAGAAATAGCGAACTGTAAACTGACGTTGCCGAACAAAAATCTCAATGTCGCGCAATACAACATTTGTACCATACCAGCGTCGTGTTTTAGGAACACCGATTTCTGCAAAACGACTTATGGTCGCGAGAATTTTATCAAACGCATCAAGAAGATCTAAAGTGAACGCCGGAGACCTTTCAAGAACAGTTTCAAGCAGTGATGAAAAGTTTTTTGTGAATCGTTTGGTCTGGACTATTTTGATCATGCAGTTTTATTCATGCTGGCAAGTGCCGAGTTTGCGCGCTCTCTGATACTGTTAATAACCGGTAGGAGTTCGGCCACATCCTCCACATCGTTATTTAGGTAGTCCTGCCATGAAAGCATGCTTTCGTTATCTATGGCTACTAACTGTTCCTGTCTTTGCAGGTATTCACTGCTGCTTGCGATCAGAACAGACTGCACGGATCTGCCAGTGGCTGCGCTGAAGTTTTTGAGCTGTTCATACGTTGATAACGGCATTTTGATGTTTACCTGTTTGAGTGTAGCGGTTTGCTTCATGGTTGGTGACCTCCAGCTTTAGTATATCTTTATATATCCTATACTACCTTATTTTGTCAATTGTTGCTGCAGGAGCTGGGATGGACGCCTCCGTTTACGATGGAGGAGGGTCTTATGGAAACTGCCAAATATATGCACACAGACAAAAGCTTGACGTAAGGCTAAAAGGCTTTTTGATATTCCGGGGACATAATACCTATTATTGACAGATTCGCTCTTTACGGATATTCTTCAAACAATGATTTAGGGGGGCGCTATGCCGACAATTAGCATGTTTTATGGGATTTTGATTTGTATGTATTTTTAAGATGATGAACGGCATAGCCTGCCTCATATTCATGCAAAGTATCAAGGTCAAGAAGCCTCTTTTTCAATTCTCGATGGCTCTTGTCTGAGCGGTGACATTCCACAAACAAAGTTTCGCCTGGTGCAAGCCTGGATTGAAATCCATCGCGAATCTTTACTCGCTGACTGGGATCTTGCGGTTAGTGGTCAATCGTTAATGCAAATAGACCCTTTGCGATAGGAGGTTTTATGGAAAAAGTCATTAATGCCATTCCCAAAAATAACTTTTCCCTTGAGATTGAGTTTAATACTGGTGAAAAGAAATTGTTTGATGCGCGACCTTATCTTACCAAGGGGATATTCCAAAGATTACAGGACGAACGACTCTTTATGCAGGCATATGTTGCTCTTGATACCGTATGCTGGCCTGGTGATCTAGATATTGCACCTGAAACACTTTACGACCGTTCTATTCCAATTAATTAACGATGGCTCGTCTCCCACGTCTTGTTGTGCCTGGATACCCACACCACCTGACTCAACGTGGTGTCCGTTCGATGGCCGTTTTTAACTCCGATGATGATCGTATTTCCTACCTTTCCTTTGTTGCTGATGAGTGCAAACGGCACGGTGTCGATATTCTTGCCTGGTGTCTGATGACCAACCATGTCCACTTTATTGTTGTGCCAAATACGGAGCAATCGTTGGCTCGTGCCTTTGGCGAGGCGCACCGTCGGTATACGCGAATGAAAAACTTCGCTGAGGGGGTTCGTGGTTATCTTTTTCAAGGTAGGTTTTCATCAAGTGTACTTGATCAAAACCATTTGCTGGCTGCCGTCCGCTATGTAGAGTTAAATCCTGTCCGCGCCGGTATGGCACAGCAGGCTGGAGAGTATGCCTGGTCAAGTACGCGGTTTCATCTTGGACTGGTGGAGAGTGATCCATTAGTTGCTGACGGCAATTTATTTGGACTCGTAAGAAATTGGGAAGAGTTTTTGAGTCTTGATGATGGCGGCATCGAGCGTGTGGTCGCTGCGACCCGTACCGGGCGACCCGCTGGCGATGAGGCTTTTTTAGACAAAGTAGAAGCTGTCACAGGTCGCAATATGCGGAGAAAAATGGCTGGTAGGCCTAAGTTGCATTCAACCGTTAAAGTCTTGTGTGGGAGAGTATTCCGGGGACGCAATACATATTCCACAGGGAAGTAAGTCTCGTTAAGGGTTAACGCAAGCATGAATACACAATTATTGACATCATCACCTGAAGGCTACATTGAATGGCTCAAAGAGATTAAAGAGCGAATTCGATCAGCCCAGCAAAGGGCTGTTCTTGCTGCCAACAGCGAGATGATTGTTCTGTATTGGCAGATTGGCCGAGATATTTTGAGTAGACAGGAACAACAGGGTTGGGGGGCTAAGGTTGTTGACCGCTTGGCTGATGACCTGCGTCGTGAGTTTCTGGATATGAAAGGATTTTCGTCTCGGAATCTCAAGTACATGCGATTGTTTGCTGAGACTTGGACGGACGGACAATTTGTGCAACGGGTCGTAGCACAAATACCCTGGGGGCACAACCTTGAGATACTGACAAAGATAAAGTCACTTGAAGAGCGTCAGTTTTTAATGAACAGCCGTGGTGGGCAGTCCGGCAAAATCAGTAGATCAATTTTGAATTACGGATATTGAATGAAAGTGTCAAATTTGATGTTCGAATCGTTAACAACAGAATACAAAAGATCTTTTGGCAAGGAGGCAATCATCACGTTGGCTGCGTTTGCCAACACCGATGGTGGTGTATTGTACATTGGTATTGATGATTCCGGTGTTGTGTGCGGAGTTGAGACAGGGCCAGAAACTATTCAGCGATACCTGAATGAGATTAAGCTGGCGACCTACCCGCAAATTTTCCCCAAAGTACAAATTGAAAATCGTGAAGGGAAAAACATCCTCATTTTTGAGGTCAGTGAGTTTCCCGTTAAACCGATTGCTTGTAAAAACCGCTACTACAAACGGGTGCATAACAGTAACCATATCATGTCGCTGGAAGAGATTATTGATCTGCAGCAACAATCACTTTCCCTTTCATATGACAGTTATCCATCACGCGATTCACTTTCATCGCTTGATGAACGGTTGATTAAACGATTTTTTCAACGGGTGCAGGAACAGGGCAGGATTATCCTGCAGGATGATTTTGCTACCAATCTGACCAAACTTAGACTGGTACGCGAGGGAAAGCCAGCTATTGCCGCGCAATTAATGTTTGGCGAGCCTGATTTTACCATACGTATCGGTCGTTTTAAATCAGAGGCAACCATTATTGATGATGTGGTGATTAGGGCGCCACTGATGACTGCTGTTGATGAGACGTTGGTAATAGTAAAAAAGCATATTAATGTTGAGTATCTGTTTGACGGGAGCCGACAGCGGAAAGAACGCTGGCAGTATCCGCTTGCCGCCCTCCGGGAATTAGTGCTGAATGCTGTCGTACACCGTGATTACAAAAGCCCTTCCGATATTATTATCAAGGTGTTTGATGACCGTATTCTGATTACCAACCCAGGCAAACTATACGGCAAGCTCCGGTTGGATGATCTGAAGCGTAATGACTATGTCTCATCACTGCGTAATCGTTTGTTAGCTGAAATGTTCTATCTTGCGGGAGATATTGAGCGGTACGGCACAGGGTATGTACGCATTAGAGAATATCTACAGGAGTATCCTGAACTAGCGCTTGCTTTTGAAGAAATGGGTGATTTTTTTAAGGTTGAGTTACGTGTCACCCCCCCGATCACCCCCCCGATCACCCCACCGATCACCCCCCCGATCACTGACCATACCGGATTCGTAACTGAACTTGAGTTTACTTTGTTACGCCTGCTCCAGGCTGATGCAAGGATTAGCGCAACAAAGTTGGCAGAAAAGCTGAGTATTGGCCGTGATACGGTGAAAGAATATATACAACGTCTGAAAACCAGAGGACTGTTGAAGCGGGTGGGACAGCCCAAAACAGGAGTTTGGCTGCTTACTGAAACTGCAGAAGCACTGATTGTCAGAGATAAACCGACATCAAACAAACAAAAGTGAGGAACAGATGGCGCTACGACCTGTTTTTATAATGCTGTACCTGCTGATTTTTAGCAGCTTACCGGCATCGGCTGCCATGCTTGAGGTATATTCTGGGGACACAATACTGATTTACTTTAGGTATATTCTGGGGACACAATACTGATTTACTTTGGATAAGGCAAAGAAGATGCGAGGGCATCAATTTTGAATGTTGAATTATAGATTTTGGAGACTCAATTGAAGAGATTTCTTGTAACCGGTGCAACAGGCTTTGTTGGTAGTTTTCTTTGCAATAAGCTTCTTGCAGAAGGTTATTTTGTCAGAGGGACTTTGCTGTCTTCTGAAAGACCAGAGGCACTTGTTACAGGTGTCGAACCTGTCGTGGTAGAGCCATTAGGGTCTGATACTACATGGAAACATGCCTTAAATGGCATTGACACCATTATCCACCTGGCTGCTCGTGTGCATATCATGGATGACCCGTCCGCTGATCCTCTTACGGAATTTCGCAAAGTAAACAGAGATGGAACAACACAACTGGCTAAAGAAGCCGCGAAGGCCGGTGTAAAAAGACTGGTATTCATCAGCTCGATCAAGGTAAATGGCGAGGAATCTTTTTACCCATATACCCCTGACTCCTTAACTTGTCCCACTGATCCATATGGCATCAGCAAATGGGAGGCAGAACAGGCTATTCGTAAAATTGAGGCTGAAACCGGCTTGGAGGTTGTGGTTATCAGGCCTACACTGGTGTATGGACCAGGGGTGAAGGCAAATTTTCTTAATATGATGAAGGTAATTCAGCGCGGCATACCTCTGCCTCTTGCCTCTATCACAAACAAACGCAGCCTGATCTATGTCGGCAATCTGGTTGATGCCTTGGCAACCTGCGCGGTTCATCCAGATGCGGCCGGAAAAACCTATTTAGTCAGTGATGGTGAAGATGTTTCGACACCGGAGCTTATTTACAGAACCGCCTCAGCGATGGGGTACACGGCACGGCTGTTGTCGTTTCCTGTTCCTTTGATAAAACTGGCTGGTAAACTGACTGGTAAATATGCAACTGCTGACCGTTTGATTGGAACGTTGACGGTAGACAGCTCAAAGATTCGGCAGGAGCTTGAGTGGAAACCTCCTTTTACGATGGAGGAGGGGTTAAGGGAAACGGCAGAATGGTTCAAAGGCAAATTCTCTACTATTGACAGGAGAGGTCAATTTTGAGTTCAAAGATTCGGCAGCAGATCTTCGCCGGCATCAATGAACGGCATAATATTGGTACGCGCAACCTGATTGATGCCAGCTAACAAACAAAAGTGAGGAACCGATGGCGCTACGACCTGTTTTTATAATGCTGTACCTGCTAATTTTTAGCAGCCTACCGGCATCGGCTACCATGCTTGCATCATCAAACATACCACTGGATAGCCCTGTTTACCTGTATCTGGAAAAACTGTCCGGAATGGGGTTAGTTAAAAAGGACGTTAAGGGTCTTAAACCATTTTCAAGAGCTGAAGCCGCCAGGCTTGTACTCGAAGCAGAACAGACTATTAATAATCAGACAACTCCACCACCAACTCTTGCAAAAGAATTTATTAAACATCTGCGTGAGCTGATTCCGAGAGAGATGAACCTTTATGGCAATGAGACAAGTCCTAAATTTATTGATTATAATCCGATCCTCTCGGCCAGATTGCGCTATGTCTATCTTGATGGAAAACCTCGCAGTTACGAACGT
Source organism: Geobacter sp. UBA2189 (assembly GCA_002328035.1). Classification (GTDB taxonomy): domain Bacteria; phylum Desulfobacterota; class Desulfuromonadia; order Geobacterales; family Pseudopelobacteraceae; genus Trichlorobacter. Next base: position 352,255 of record DCVL01000017.1, on the reverse strand, counting down.
CAGGCCAATGATCCGGGGAATGACGGTGTATTCGGCATAGGGCGTGGACTTCGGCCACGTAACCCTTATCCCTCTCCTGTTCAACACCATGGCACAGAAGGTACCCCATTACTTGAAAACAATGAAGGGACTATCTACAGAAACGGACACAATGCTGAACTGCGTTTAGCTGCCGAGGGATATCTAAGCCGTTATCTGGTAGGATTTGTAGAACCTCAACTCCTGTACGAACGTTTTAACAACAAACCTGTTTTGACTCTGAATAAAGGCTATCTGAAGCTTGGTGGCGGAGCCATTGAAGTTGAAGCAGGGCGTGACAGCAACTGGATGGGACAGGCCTATCGGGGAGCAATTACCCTTTCAAACAACTCTCGCAATCTGGATATGATAAAGCTGTCCAGCCCTGAACCATTCAGCTTTGCCTGGCTTTCCTGGTTGGGGGATATGAAATATTCGCTGCTATTATCGCGCCTGGATCATACTGTTACCAATGGTAAGGAAAGGCAGCCATGGTTCTACGCCCTCAAACTGATTAGTAAGCCGATTGACGACCTTGAGATTGGCTTCAATATGGGGAAACAGGCAGGCGGAACCGGACTGAATAACAGCCTTAAACAGTACTTAAATGGTATTTTTGGAGGAACCAGCGCAGACAATTCAAACGGAATGGCAGGATTTGAGGTTCGTTATAGGGTTCCATCGCTTAGAAATACCGAGTTTTTTGCCGAATTTTCTGGTGAAGACACTGCCAGCTTCTGGCCAATTGTTGAAAGTTATCTGGCTGGTTTTTTTATTCCAATGCTGACGTCTGATGGTAAGAACGATCTACGCTTTGAATATTTCCGTGGCAACAATATACTTTATACAAGTGGGACTATGGTTCAAGGGTATTTGTACCATAATCTGCCGCTGGGGCATTCTCAGGGTGGCGCAGTAGAGGATTTTTTTCTGAGATACTCTCACTGGTTCGGAGCACGCAACAATCTTGCTCTGGAATATTTCTACACCACCCGAGGTAGTTTTGGACGACTTCCAGGTCAGGCAACCGAGGAAAAACATGCCGGACGAATTGATTGGACGCTGCCAATATATGGATCTTTTGATGCACAAGCCTTATATGGAATAGAAGCTATCAAGAATGTAGATCTGATTGGCGGTACGCATCGCACCAATCATCTGGTTAAATTTGAATTAAGGTATCAGTATTGATTTATGCCGCTGATTGGCGTTATTCTCCCGAATCAAGCCTCATCCCTTGGCACAGGAAGGTGGGCTAAGGCCGAATAAGGAAGTAATTGCTTTTATTCTTAAACAGAAAAGTTTTCAAGCATATATAATCTTTAGAATTTTATACGAGGTAACATGCAGATGATTAGACAACTCTTTGGACTGATTGCTTTTATTTTGTTTGGTTCCTGCATTGCTTTTGCTGCACCAACTAATAACCAGATTCAACCTCAGCTCACCCCTTCTGAACTTCAGAACTTGCTCGATACACAAAATACTGGATCTGGAAGAGTTCAGCAACAGCCTGTAAATATCGAAACAGAAAGAAAATCCGAATCTAAAACATCTCAGTTACAGGTTCGGGCAACCCCGGGCGACGGTCTTATCAAGCTTGAATGGACAGTACACAACCTGCCCACTGAGTTTGATTCAACCGAAATCAACTATACTGTTATGTACGGTCTGGAATCAGGAAAACCGATATTTACAAAATTTGTGAGAGCAAAAAACTCTGTTGTGCTTCGTGATCTAAAAAATTCACAGCCATACTATATTACTGTTACAGGGACGGATCTCAACCAGATGGTTGTTACAAAGTCCAAGGAAATTCGTGCCGTTCCGCTGCCACAGACAGAGCTGGAGTCAAAAATTGAATCAGCGTTTTCAAAACAGACTATTACTCTTCTTGACAAGATTGAAACTGCACCAATAGGTCGTGAGCTAAAACAGTTTGGTTACGATTTTTTTCAGAATACAGCTCAACTGGCTGCAGTTGAAGGTATGCCTGACAATGAAGGGTATGTAGTCGGACCTGGCGATCAGCTGAATTTAAGCGTCTGGGGAGCTATTGATCTGCGCCTTGAGCTATCTGTTGACCGCAACGGCGATGTTGTTATCCCGAGAGTTGGAGCTGTGCGTATATGGGGACTGCCTTTTGAACAGGCTCGTACTGCTGTACATGCTGCACTGGCCAGGTATTATAAAGATTTTGAAATGAATTTGACATTAGGACGTTTACGTTCGGTGCAGGTCTATCTGGTTGGAGAGGTAAACAATCCTGGTCGTTACCCTGTTAGCGCTATGGGTACTGTGATTAACGCCCTGGCTGCTGCTGGGGGCCCTTCCCGTAACGGTTCTCTTCGTTCGGTGAAGGTAACTCGTGGCAAACAGACCGTAGCTGAGGTGGATCTGTACGATATGCTGCTTTATGGGGATAGAGGTAATGATATCCGCCTACAGAATGGCGACACCATCTTTGTGCCAATTATTGGTTCTGTGGCTGCTGTTGCCGGTGAGGTCAAGCGTCCGGCTATCTATGAAATCAAGGGTAATACAACACTTTCAGATCTGCTGAAGATGGCTGGGGGGGTTTCGGCATCCGGCTTTACCGGTAGGGTGCAGGTTGAACGTATTGTTGACAACAGTTCACGGATTATTCTTGATCAGGGATCAAAAGCAGGAGTTCCTGCTACACTTTCCCCCTTGACTATCCAGGATAGGGACATGGTGAAGGTGTTTTCTGTTGAAGAGGCAATCCGGCAGATGGTTGTTCTTAAAGGGAATGTCGTACGACCTGGAGAATATCAGCTTCGCAAAGGAATGCGACTGACAGATCTGATACCATCAAACAAGGAATTGTTGCCTGAATCATATCTTGATTCGGTCGAGATCACCCGTTTATCACCTCCGGACTGGCGCAGGGAGCTTCTTACTGTAAGTTTGAGGAGGGCTCTGTCAGGCAGTGAAGCTGACAATATCTTCTTACAGGAGCAGGATTCTATAAAGGTCTTTTCTCGCTGGGAGATGGAGGAAAAACCAAAGGTTGCTATCAATGGGGCTGTAGTAAACCCTGGCACATACAACTACTATCCTGGCATGAGTGTTCGGGATCTGGTTACAGCGGCTGGTAGTGCAAAACGCTTTGCCTTTATGGGTCAGGCAGAACTAAGCAGGATTCATATCGAGACAGACAAGGCATCCTGGAGTCGCCTGCCTATCGATCTGGGTAAAGCCATGGCAGGCGATCCGCTTCACAACCTTAAGCTGCAACAGGATGATGTTCTGATAGTTCGCACAGTCAGTGACTGGCAAGAGGCTACTGATAAACTGGTTAAAATCAAAGGAGAAGTGAAATTTCCTGGTGTATATACCGTTACCCGAGGTGAAAAGCTAAGTTCTGTTATTGCCAGAGCTGGCGGATATACTGACAAGGCATATCTTTTTGGAGCAAAGTTTACCCGAAAGTCAGTTAGAGAACAGCAGCAGCAGCGTATGGATGAGATCATTATCAGAACAGAGCGGGAAATCCGTCAGAAACAGGCCTCGATGGCCACACTTTCTGCCTCAAAGGAGGAGCTGGAATCTACCAAGGCCGCTCTGGAAGGATTGCTCCGTAGTTTGGATAATATGCGCAAACTGAAGGCTGAAGGCAGGGTAGTTATGGATCTGACTCAACTGGATGAACTCAAGAAAAGCAGTTATGACATTGTCATGGAAGGGGATGATGAGCTTGAGATACCTGAGCAACCCAGTGTAGTACATGTTCTTGGCCAAGTATATAATCAGACTTCTTTTATATATATGCCTGATTCTGCAGAGCTTGGTGACTATCTGAACAAGGCAGGTGGTGCAACACGTGATGCAGAGGAATCAGACATGTACGTCATAAGGGCGGATGGTTCTGTAATCAGTCGTCATCAGTCCTCATTCGGAATAAAATGGAGCGATTCAAATAAAAGCTGGTCTTTTGGCGGCTTTATGTCAAACCCATTGATGCCGGGCGACACAATTGTTGTCCCACAAAAGATCGAGAGAGTTGCCTGGATGCGAGAAATCAAAGATATTACCCAGATCCTTGCTAATGTGGCTCTGGCGGCGGGCAGCGTTTATCTCTGGTTTAAATAGCTTAATGCACTTTATGACCAAACCACTCGTGATACAGGCATTAAAAGAATGATACGCTGGACTACTTTATGCCTGCTGGCATTACTTTTTGCCGGCCGCCCAATCTGCGCTGAAGAGCTGACCATAGACAATGAACTCAAGATGGTCAGCAGTAGATTAATTGACGAGTCTATAGATTTTGTCACTACTCCATTTACTATCAAGGATGGAAATCTGTTATGGACACTGGGTATTGCCGGTACAATTGGCCTTACATATATTTATGACCATAATATACATGACAAACTACAGGGTAGTGCAAGAAGCAGGGCTATGGATAGAGCCAGCGATGCAGGTGAATTGATCGGTAACCCTTATCTGCATCTGGGTATGGCAGCCTTGGTCTATGGAGGTGGTGTTATAGCCAACTCCACAAGATGGAAGGAAACAGGCGAGATGATGGGTGAAGCGTTGATTCTTGCCGATGCTGCCACTTTACTAATCAAGGAAGGAACCGGGCGGGGTCGCCCTTCCGTAACGTCAGGCAAAGATGATTTCCGGCCATTCCAGTTTAAAAGCGGTTACGATTCATTCCCCTCAATGCATACGGCCAGTTCGTTTGCCTTAGCTTCAGTTATTGCCAGAACATCTGACAGTCTACCTGTTGCCGTTATTTCCTATTCAACAGCAGCTTTTGTAGGCTTTTCACGTACCTACCAAAATAAACACTGGGCGAGCGATGTCCTTCTGGCTGCGGCAATAGGAGAGCTGGCCGGTCGTATAGTAACAAGCTACCATGCCAATAAGAATAGACGTCTGGCAGTATTGCCAACAATAGGTACTGAAACAGTTACCATGAATTTGCTATACAGATTCTGATATGAGCCGTTTTTTGATTGCCTTAAGACATGCAATTAACGGAATCTGTTACGGATTTAGAACTGAACGGCATTTGCAGTATCATCTGTTCGCAGCGGTAACTGTTTTTATTATTGGATTTATATCGGAACTCTCACTATTAAAGTGGATGGTTCTGGTTCTGCTAGTTGCAGCTATTTTCTCAGCAGAATTAATGAATACAGCCATAGAGGCAGTTGTTGACCTTGTCTCTCCTGACGAGCACCCTCTTGCAAAAGTCGCCAAGGATACCGCTGCCGGTGCGGTATTAGTTCTCTCAATCGGAGCTGTTCTTATAGCTATTTTGTTGTTTCTTTCAGAATATTAAAGGATATTATCCGAGGTTCTAAGACATATCAACTGCATGCCTGAAAGCCTCTAACTGCTCTCTTAACTTGACCAGACCTAACAAAGCGCCCTCAAGCTGTCCATCTTTGGCCGCAGATTCGATCATAGCGGCTGTCTCTCTCATCTGCACAGCCCCTATGTTTGCAGATGAGCCTTTTATGGCATGAGCGCTGGTTCTTACCTTCTGGCAGTCACCAGAAGCGATGGCTTCTTCCAAGGTTGCAAGTGATGGCTGAACCCCTTTTAAAAAAAGCCCGATAAATTTGGGGAGCAGCGCCTCTGCCCCTCCAAGTCGTTCAAGCAGTTCCTCTCTGGCATATACAGGGAACTCCTCCTTAAGCGGCAAGGAAGAAGCAGACGCAACCTCCGTAGAAACCGAACCGTCAGTATCACAATAGCGCTGGATCATATCAAGCATCTGCGATGGCTTCAAAGGCTTGGAGATGTAGTCATCCATCCCTGCGGCCAGGCACCTGTCGCGATCATCCTTGCCGGCATATGCTGTCATGGCAATAACAGGCGTATGCTCTTTACCAAGTTCCTTCTCAATCGTTCTGATTGCGGCAACAGACTGTAGGCCATCCATCTCCGGCATCTGAACATCCATCAAAACGATATCAAACTGACCGGCGACAAAGAGCTCCAGAGCCTCCTTACCATTTACAGCCTCTGTTATCCGATGTTCGTATCGCTGCAGCACGGCCTTTGCAAGTTCACGATTGATCTCAACATCATCAGCCAACAGGACAGATACACCCCTGACAACCTCTTTGGTCACGACTGTTGAGGGAGCTTCTTCACCCTCAATCAGAATTTCTTTCCCGACAATTCCGAACCAGGCGGTAAAGAAGAACTGGCTACCCTCGGAAGGACTGCTTTCAAGCCAGATTCTACCCCCCATCAGCTCCGCCAGGCTCCGGCAGATAGCAAGCCCCAGACCTGTACCGCCGAATTTTTTCGTTGTTGTAAGATCAGCCTGTTCAAAGGTCTCAAAGACACGTGATTGAGCCTCAAGCGGTATACCAATCCCCTGATCAGAAACAGAGAATTTGAGAAGAAGTCCATCTTTCAGCTTTTCTTCAACCTGCACTGATACAGTTATAGCACCCTGACTGCTAAATTTAATGGCGTTGCCTACGAGATTTGTCAATATCTGACGTAACTTGTAGCTATCCCCGTTAAGTCTGTCCGGTACAGAGGCATCCACCTCAATCAGAAGTTTCAGACCTTTCTGCTCTGCACGTAACTCCAGGGCGTATAGAGCCTGTTCCAGATTCCTGCGCAAGAGAAACGGAACAGGAGCAAGCTCAAGTTTTCCAGCCTCAATCTTCGAAAAATCAAGGATGTCATTGATAATCACCATCAGATTTTCGGCAGAATCCCTGATTGCCAATAACTTTTTACGCTGTTCCTCTGGGGTAAATCCCCCTTCAAGAAGCAGCTCTGTCATCCCCATCACCCCATTCATAGGGGTTCGGATCTCATGGCTCATGTTTGCAAGAAATTCACTTTTTGCCCTGCTTGCCGCCTCTGCCTTTTCACGGGCAACCCCAAGTTGACGGGTTCGCTCATCAACACGCTGTTCAAGGGTCGCCATATTCTCCTTGAGCATTCCACGCAGGGTTGTACTTTCAAGTGCATATGCCGCTGCATTAATAAGTATGGAAAGGGCGTTAAGGGTGGGGGCATCAATGGAGGCAGATTCATTTGCAAGAAGACCAACAAACATCCCGTGAATACGGGAACGGGTGGATATGCTCTGCATAAGTAGGCCGCCACCGGTAGCAAGAGGAAAAATAACCGCCTGGTTTCTGTTTATTGCCCAAGCAAAACTGCCATCCATAATAGAGGCATCTGCGGCTTCCTGCAAATTTTTACTTGAAGCGATTGCATCACAAAAACTGAGTTCAAAGCTGCCATCTTCCATCGCCTCAAGGATGCCAGTCTGTGAAAAAGGGATCAGGCGACGCACCTGAGACAGTGTAGCCCGAAATATATCTGAAAGCCCTTCAGCTCTGGCCAGATCCGCCTGAAAGTCACCGCTACTTGCCAGCATTTCAAATATGGCTATATAGCGGCGGTTTGACTCTTCAAGATAATTAACCCGCTCTTTCAAGAAGACGCTGTCAGAGGTTCGCTCTTCCTGGCGCATCATTAAGCCTCCGACAGTATTTTAAATGTTTCTTCTATCTGGGGTTCAACCTGTTTAAGCACAGAGGCAAGCTGATTTGGCGACATCCCTATACGTTCCCAGGATGCAGGATCAAGTGGTGATACGAAATGTTCACAACTTTTACCCAATTGATATGCCTGACAGATTATATCCGCCAGATGGATTAGAGATGACTCAAGCGGAAACTGTTCAGCCCTGGCAGGACGATGATGAAAGGCAACAGGTTCGGAAATATTGGTTGGAATTTTCCACTCTCTAAGCAGGGCACCACCTGCCTCAGCATGGTCAAAACCGAGACGTTCACGCTCAAGCTCAAAATATATCATCTCACTGGTGATAGATTCTTCAATCATACCGCGCACAATTTCTCCAAGTAATGTGGCTATGATAAGTTGGCCAATATCATGAAGCATCCCTGCCACAAAAAAACGCTCTACATTTACCTCACGCCGCCATGTCGCCAATGCCCTTGCAATTATGCCGCAGGCGATAGAATGACGCCAGAAAGAGGCCATACTCATCAGCTCTTCAGGGATACCTTTGAATATACCCATTACAGAGGCGGCAAGAGCAAGATCACGCAACTGCTGTGTACCTATTATTGTAACGGCCTTTGATATGGAGCCAACATTACCGAAGTAACCGAACATAGGGCTGTTGGCCAATCGCAACAGTCGGGCTGTCAAGCCCTGGTCTTCTGTGATTATGTTGGCAATTTCATCAATTGAGGTTCGCGGGTGGTTTATCGCTTCATTAAGGCGCTCATAAAACAGTGGGAGCGAATAGACCGTGTTGGTTCGGCCTATCAGCCATTCAACGGTATATTTGGGGGAATCAGCAAATGCCACGCTGTACCTTCCTGATAGCAGCCAGCCGCAACAGCTCACGGAGCGCCGGATGTTCAAGGCCGGAATGTCTGAAAAGTGGTTGAAGGGAGGTTTCAGCTACAGCGAGCGCCTCGATATCTATCTCTGCAGGTAGGCTCGGCTCTGTATCGGCATAATCAATACCGGCAATATCTGCCTCAACAACACCCCAGGTCCGGAATATGGTCAGATGCTTCTGATTCAGCTCGGCTCCGGCGCCAAGCAGCATGCGACCATTCCGGTCAAGCACATCAGCCGCCAGTACCATTCCAATCTCAATGTTATCTATAGCAACCATACCCATCTTTGTGGCCGCTCCCTTTTGAAAATATAGCTTACAATAACATTATTTCAGGCTAAATCAACTCCTTGTCATAATATTCGAAGCGGCAGTATCAAGAACTACATTTTTGCTGTGCAGATATTCAAACAGCCTCTGAAAATCATCAGGAGGTTCAGAGACAAACTCCATGTACTCCCTGTTTGCAGGATGGATAAAACCTAGCACCCTAGCATGCAGAGCCTGCCTTCCAAGAGCGCTAATAAGGTTCTTTAGCTTAAGATCCTTCAGATTGTTGAATCTGCCTCCATCTGGATAAAGCGGATCTCCAAGCAAAGGCATGTTAGCCTCTGTTAAATGTACCCTTATCTGATGAGTACGACCGGTTTCAAGCCTTAGCTGCACAAGAGAAACCGTATCTAACCGTTCAAGAACCTTCCAGTTTGTAGCAGCTTCCTTGCCATGCCTGGCCTTGCCTGACAATCTTAGCCTGTCAGAGGGATGACGGCCAATTATCCCGCTTATCTTTCCGCTATCATCCTTGGGAGAACCATATATCAAAGCCCAATAAAGGCGCTTTATGCTGTGTGCTGCAAACTGTTCGGACAGGCCGCGATGTGAGATATCATTCTTTGCAGCCACAAGAACGCCAGAGGTTCCTTTGTCCAAGCGGTGAACAATACCAGGCCTTATCTCTCCTCCAATACCGGAAAGGTCATCACAATGAGATAATAGAGCGTTCACAAGGGTGCCTGAATCGACACCTGCGCCTGGATGAACAACCATCCCGGCCGGTTTATCGACAACTATCAGATCATGGTCTTCGTACAGGATCTTTAACGGGATTTCCTCAGGCTGAGGCAACGCGGCAACAGGGTCAGGGAGATGCAGAGCAACCTTTTCACCACCTTTTAACCTTAATGAGGATCTGGCAGGTTTTCCGTCAACAAGAACCTGCTGTTCTTCAATAAGCCGCTTCAGTGATGAACGGCTGAGCTCAGGCAGTTGTGACGCCATAAAAGCATCCAGCCTCTGACCTAAGAGATCATGCGGCACTGAAAGTTCTTGTTGCTCCATAGAAGATTATCCTAAAAAGAGAGGCGCACCGTCAGGGCACGCCTCTAGTCTTGATTATTTAAAAAAAACAGCGGCAGGGAGCATCTTACCAGATTGCAGATTCTATCTTTCCGGCACGTTTTATCAGGATATCAACCAGGGTAAGATCATACATTCTCTCAGGTTCCAGTTCCGTTGCAACCCTTGAATAGAAATGCTGCCGTCCCTCCTGAATCTCTTCACTTAAAACCTCAAAGATATTATCATTCTTTATGCCACTCTCAACCTTTTCCTGATTGTATATGGCAACATCAGAAACAATAGCTCTTGCCAGACGTGCAGCCTGGTCTTTGGCAGTAATAAGACTCATGGAGCATCCTTTCAAAAGGGGAAATCATCCAAGCTTTATTGGACTGTAACCCAGATTTGTTCTAAAGTAAACCTGTTGGGATCAATGTTTTAATCTCATTCATTAATCCTGCCTGATTTCTGCATCGGTCTTACATTTTCAGAATTGCCGGTTTTTACACTTAGAAGTATCCGGTTGCCATTACGGATCACGGTGACCTGTACCGGTGAGCCGATCTTTGCAGAAGCTACCAACTGCTGAAGATGAGCAGGATCGCGAACCTCTATGCCCCCAAAATTCACGATGATATCTCCAGGTTGCATTGAACCTTTAGCAGCCGGCCCACCTTCATAAAGCTCTGTTACCAGCACCCCACCAGCCTTTTTCAATCCCATGGAGCGAGCCACCTCTTCTGTCACCTGGCTTATACCAACACCCAGCCAGGCACGACTCACCTTACCCTTTTCTACAAGCTGTGCAATAATCGGCTTTGCCATATTTGTTGGTATGGCAAAACCTATACCCTGACCAGCCGCAACAATGGCTGTGTTTATCCCCACAACCTCACCATGAATATTCAGCAAGGGTCCACCGGAGTTGCCAGGGTTGATTGAGGCATCTGTCTGGATAAAGTTTTCTATGCTTTCTATCCCAACATTGGAACGACCGGTTGCCGATATGACTCCCACTGTCATAGAACGTTCAAGACCAAAAGGGTTGCCTATGGCAATAGCCCACTGACCTACATTAATATGATCCGAATCAGCCAAGACTGCTGTCGGCAGATCAGCAGCATCTATCTTGATTACGGCAATATCTGTTTTAGGGTCACCCCCGACAACTTTCGCTTCGTAGAGCCTGTCATTCGAGAGCTTAACCCTGATGCTCTCGGCATCGCGAACCACATGCTCATTGGTGACTATATAACCGTCACGGCTGATTATAAAACCGGATCCGAGGCTGCGATCCCTTCTGCCTTGAGAACCGCCAAAAAACTCTTCAAAAAGTGGCGGCATATCAGGGAACGGACGAACCAGCTTTTTGCGACTTATGGTGGAGATGTTCACAACAGAAGGGGTGACTTTTTTTGAAACCTGACTGAACGCCTGCTGAGTGGCCAGAATATCAGCAGGAATATCCTTTACAGGTGGCTCCACCTCTGCAACGGGACGCTTTGAATTAAAGAACAACGGTTCATCTTTTGAGGATGAACATGCTCCAACAATAGCAAGAACAAAAAAAACAGACAGCAAACGGATAAGATCTTTCATCATGTTGACAACCTTGCTTAATGGATTGTATATGTTTGGTAATAATATTTAATAGAACAGAGTTAGGTAATTGGCATTAACTGACACGCTATTAGGCTAGCCCAAAGAAAACAGGCTGTCAACAGCTTCGCAGTAGTAACACCGGCAGAATCCAGGAGGAATATCGTGAGTGATATCAAGATGCAGATCAAGGAATTCCGGATTGGCATAAAGATTAGGGGGCAACGTCAACAACGCCGTTTAACGCTACAGGAACTCTCTGAGCTGACCGGACTTTCAAAACCGCTTCTCTCCCAGATTGAAAATGAGCAGGTGGTGCCACCGTTAGCTACCCTGTTGAAGATTGCCAGGGGACTTAAGGTTGATATCCATTTTTTCTTTGAAGATGAAGGCAACCGACAGCAATTGGTTCTGACGCGCGCTGATGAGTTGCGTCCCGATCTGCAACGCCAGCCAGTGAATACCGAAAACCGCCCATACAGATATCACTCACTTGCTCAGGGAATGAGGCACAAGAATATGGAGCCTTTCCTTGTAGAGGTAGAAGAAACCGTTTGGGACGACAAACTGTTTTTCAGCCACGAAGGGGAGGAAGAGTTTCTCTACATCCTGGATGGAGAGATAGACCTCCACTATGGCAACGAAATCTACCGGATGCAACCTGGAGACAGCGTCTATTACGATTCAAGCGAACGACATGGACTTGTCTCCGCAGGAGCTGTCAAAGCCAGAATAGTTGCGGTGCTTTACTCTAAATAGACTTCAATTATTCGTGATACCCCAGCACCACCAGAACGCAACTGTGATCAGCTATAACGTTAATACCGGCTGACTTGCAGCGTTCAATGGCTGCCTCGCTCTCAGCCCCTGGCTGCATCCATATATCAGTTATCCCTCTTGCAATAGCAGCCTCAACCACCTTTTCAGTCACGGCGGGCGGTGTTATAACGGATATGCTCTTTACACTATCTGGTAGGTCAGCCACAGTTGCGACAGAGGCTGCCCCTTCTACCATGGCCACCTTTGGATTTACCGGAATCACTTTCCTGTTGTTCATCTGGTAGCAGCGAAGCACCTTGTTGCCATATTTGCTACGATCCTCTGATGCGCCAACAACGCCAAAAACCTCGGATTGAAGAAACTTCTCAATTGCATCCGTCATATTCTCTCTCCTTAAAAGTGAACTCACTATTGCACCAATCTGGCAGTTGCAGTATGTTAATATGATGTCAACTTTATCTATAATCAATCAAAAAATCCATGCCGGAGAGCGTCTTACTGAAGAAGACGCACTTACACTTTATGCATCAAACGATCTGCTTACAATTGGTGATCTTGCGGCACTGATCAACGAACGCAAAAACGGCAAAAATGTCTATTTTAACGTCAACCGCCATATAAATCCGACAAATCTCTGCGTAAATCGTTGCACTTTCTGTGCATTTTCACGGACAGCGGATGCCGGCGACGCCTATACCCTGGCTCTTGACCAGATGGTCGGCAAAGCAGTGGCAGCAGAGGCTGAAGGTGCCACAGAGGTGCATATTGTCGGCGGACTGCACCCAACCCTCTCTTTTGATTTTTACCTTGAGCTGCTCCGCGAGATTAGAACCAATGCCCCAACCCTGCATATCAAGGCGTTTACCTCCGTGGAGATAGATTACCTCGCAAGGATAAGCAGCCTAAGCGTTGAACAGACCCTTGCAAAACTGATAGAGGCAGGCCTTGGCTCCATGCCGGGAGGTGGTGCTGAAATCCTTGTTGATGAGGTACGCCAGAAGATATGCCCAGAAAAGATTGACAGTAATCGCTGGCTTGAAATACATCGGATAGCGCATAATACCGGCCTAAAAACAAATTCAACAATGCTGTATGGTCATGTAGAGACAGTTGCAGACAGGGTACGACATCTTGCAAGGCTGCGTGAACTACAGGATGAAACTGGTGGATTCCAGGTATTTATCCCACTGGCATGGCAACCTGAAAATTCTCCTTTAAAGCTTGACACAAAAGGCACTTCCGGTCTTGATGACCTTAAAACTCTGGCTATTGCCCGCCTGTTTCTGGATAATTTCCCTCATCTTAAGGCTTACTGGATCATGCTTGGGGAAAAGATTGCCCAGGTTTCTCTATCGTTCGGTGTTGATGATCTTGATGGGACTGTAGTTGAAGAGAAGATAGGACATGACGGTGGTGCAGATTCACCACAGACGCTCTCTCTTGACCGCATCATCAAGCTGATAAGGGTTGCCGGGAAAATACCGGTGGAACGGGACACCCTGTACAATCCGATTCGGAGTTTTTAAACTGATACAATGCCCATTGATTCAGACCTGCCCTGTTGATGACTCATTTGAAACAGGGCTTTCTCGCCTGAATCAACGATTCACCATCTATTCCTCAACATCTCCCGAGCCTCTCCCCTCTTCTGGTCTCTTAATCAGACCAGAGATCCGTCTACAATCTGAACTTTACATGCCTATTAGCGAAATCAGGCAAATGTTTTATCGCCTGTATAATAACTCCCTAAGCTATTTCCCAATCTTCAGCAGCACCCCTTTTTACAAGGCTCTCAGTTGGGCAGACTGCTATACCCGATTCCCTGAGTGGTTGCAAATTACGCCCAATCCTGCCCTCTTGATCAAACATTTATTAAATGATGAGCGGCTTCTTGTTCGCTTCATCTTTTACTCATTCCTGCCAAAGAGATTTAACGGTGCCGGATTCGGGCGTTATCCTGAACAACTGCTACAGATCCAGAGCTGGCTTTCCCGTCGAAGAAATATCCCTTTAAGGCTTCTGGATGCTGCCTGTGGAACGGGAGAAGGAACCTGGGAACTCCTGGAACTGTCAGCAAAGACAGGCTTGAAGCCAGAGCAGGTAACAACTGAAGGATGGACCCTCGATCCTCTGGAGGCATGGGTAGCCGAAAAACAAGTTCTGCCTCACGAACTCGAAAGGGGTAAAAATTATAAATGCAGAGTCAGCCACCTGGTCGAACAAGGGTGGGGAAACAGAATCAGCTTCAGAGCTTTTAATCTGCTTTCAGAACGGTATGACACCACACAATTTGACCTTATACTCTGCAATGGCCTGCTCGGAGGACCAATAATAAACCAGCCTGAAGAGCTTCTGCGGGTGGTCAGAAATCTGGCCGCAATTCTTACCCCAGACGGGTTGCTGCTAATCGCAGACCATTTTCACAGCGGATGGGGAAAAAAGGACTGCAGACCTGCAGTTGAGAGGTTTTTAAATGAATTTGGACTTGATACAGACCCAGCAGGTGAAGGGATCGCAGCCTTCAGAAAACACGCAGACAATAACAGTTTCAAGCTCTTAATATCAGGAAAGACTTCTTTAAAAACCTGTTTAAACACTGAGCAACTGAGAGACAGAGAAATCAAAATTACGAAGAAATAAGGCTCACTTCAATGGTTTCTGAAATTAAAACATCTTCTTTCATAACCCTTTGTCTTTACTCCGTTGCTCAGTTGTTCTGTATTCCAAACTGATTTTTCTATAGTTATTTCAGTTGTTTTTCCGGAGTCTGTATATTCTGCTTTTGAGAACCAAGCTTAATCTGTTTTGAATTATGAAACTTGCCTTGATTGGATACGTTAGGTTGAGTGGTCAGTTTTATCTGTTTTGAAGAGATCTTGTCTTTATGCTGATTGGAAGCGGCAGGCACAGCATTCAATTTTGGTTCAGCTGCCAATACATCTTCAACAGCAACTCCAAGCGAAACACCCAGAGAGGCTGCAACAGCTGCAACAGCAAGATTCTTACTGAGCGAGCTACCCGACCGTTTTAGCTCATGATTCTTTTCAGTTGTTCTTTCCATTTGACTCTCCTCCTTTAAGGATTCATGCTGCCCATTTTTTGACCGCCCTTATATGCAAGAGCATTTTTTCATCTATTGACTCAGGAACAGTAACCCCTTCTTCAGCGCAATAATACTGTACCATTCTATCCATATCAACAATAGACAAATCATCTCTTGTAATTTCACCCGTAGAAACTGCACGCACGGTATCAATAACAGCTTCAGTTATTGAAGATTCAACTTCTCTTTTTTTTATAATATCCATCAAGAGACAGAGCAGCTCCAGATAACGATCCGCTGCATGCATAAACGGCAAGGCACCTTGAGTTTCAAGATACTGTTCAATGGTGCCATTTTCATGCAGTTCTCCCTGGCAATCATCCTCTAGCTCAACCTGGGAAAAGCTCTCCTGACCTGTAAATTCAACATAACGGGCAAGCGGATACAAACGACAGACCAAAGGCCTGTCAGGATGTACCGAACAACCTTCCGATTCAAGAAAAATACAGGCGTCTTCATCGTTAAATTTTAACATGGTACCGGCATTATCAGTATAACGTCCAATAAATTCAGTAGTTGATACCCCACGATTCCTTGCCATACGGGCAATTTCATATGGATTCAGCTGTATCTTCTTTAAATGGCAGCAGGAGAGGCAACGGTTACAGACAAAACTGAACGCTGAATTACGAGTTAAGCCAATTTTGTGGATGGAGAGTTCCATGGTTAACGAAATACCACAAAGATCTTTGCAATGAAAAAATCACACATAAGTATCAAAACGGATGATAGCACAACCGCCCTCTTGGCAGCCGCCCCTACCCCTTCAGCTCCACCACCGGTATTAAGACCGGTCTGGCATGAGATCATCGTTATAAGAAAGGCAAATACTACTGGCTTAACAACCCCTTCCAGGTAATCAAGAGGCACCATAAACTGTGTGAAGGTAGAAAGGTACATGGTCGGACTTATGCTGTAGCCGGTTGCAATCAGATAACCTCCCAGCATAGAAATTGCGTCCGTTACTATGGTGAGTAAAGGAAGAGCCAGCAGCATAGCCTTAAGCCTGGGTGTAACCAAACGCTGGACTATGTCAGTTCCTTCAACACGCATGGCATCAACCTGCTCAGTCACTACCATAGTACCCAGCTCCGCAGTTATGGCCGAGCCGACCCTACCGGCAACCATCAATGAAGCAAGCACAGGTCCAAGTTCCTTGATCATTGTAACCGCAACCATTCCACCTACATAACTTGTAGCGGCAAATGGCTTAAGCTGGATCAATGCTTGCAAGGCCATGACCATACCGGTAAAGAGGCCGGTAAGCAGGCAGATAAAAAGGGATGAGAAACCGAGTTTATCAAACTGGATGGCAAAATCACGATAATAGTACGGCTTGTGAAAAACTCGGACAAATGCCTGCCATGAGAGAAAGAAAAAAGCCTGAAAATCTGCGAGGAATTTCAGTATCCCCCGATCAATGGCAGAGAGGTTTAACATGCTACAAAACCGCTGCTACAGCCTGTGAGGCATCATCAATAAACAGGAATTCCAACTCCTGACTCACATTTTTGGGGATGTCTTCCAGGTCATCCTTGTTGCGGGAGGGAGCCAGAACGGTCTTGACACCGGCACGATGGGCAGCCAGCACCTTCTCCTTAAGTCCACCGATAGCGAGCACTCTTCCGGTAAGGGTAACCTCGCCGGTCATCGCCACACTTCGACGGGCAGGTCTTTTCGTCAGCAATGAAACCAGGGCTGTAACCATTGTAACACCGGCTGAAGGGCCATCCTTGGGAATCGCACCTGAAGGGACATGTATATGAATGGTACGATTTTCAAATGCATTATCCTCAATACCAAACTCGGAAGCATGAGCCTGGATGTATGAAAGCGCTGCCCTTGCCGATTCCTTCATCACATCCCCCAGAGAACCGGTAAGTATTAACTCAGCTTTACCAGGCATGCTTGTGGCCTCGATAAACAGTATATCACCACCGCTCTCCGTCCAGGCGAGCCCGGTAACGATTCCAATCCTGTCGGATTCTGCGGCAACCTCATTGTAAAATTTACGAGGTCCCAGAAGTTCTGTAACTACCTCAGGGGTAATCTGTTCACGTACAGGTTTACCCTGAGTAACCTCCTTCGCAACCTTGCGCAAAACCTGGGCAATGGTGCGCTGCAGATTACGTACTCCAGCCTCACGGGTATATTCCCTTATAATCCTTGTCAGCCCTTCATCAGAAAAGAGGGGTGGAATCTTGCCAAGCCCGTTTTCATCAATCTCACGGGGGATTATAAAATTATTGGCAATATGCTGTTTTTCCTCACTGGAATAGCCTGCAAGGCGGATGATCTCCATCCTGTCTTTTAAGGGACCAGGAATCGGATCCATCTGGTTGGCGGTTGTTATGAACATTACCTTTGACAAGTCAAACGGGACATCAAGATAGTGATCCTGAAAAGAAAAATTTTGTTCAGGATCAAGCACCTCCAGCAAGGCCGAAGAGGGGTCACCTCTGAAATCGTGGGAAAGCTTGTCAATCTCATCCAGCATAAGCACCGGATTGTTTGAACCGCAGCGGTATATCTCCTTGATTATCCTTCCCGGGAGGGCACCGATATATGTACGACGATGTCCGCGAATCTCCGCTTCATCCCGTACCCCTCCCAGTGATACCCTCACAAACTTCCTTCCCATAGAGCGTGCAATCGAACGTCCCAGAGATGTCTTTCCAACCCCCGAAGGGCCTACAAAACACAAAACAGGTCCCTTCATCGTCTCCTTAAGCGACCTGACCGCCAGAAATTCGAGAATCCGTTCTTTTACTTTTTTAAGATTGTAGTGATCCTCATCCAGCACCTTCTCAGCCTTAACTATATCCAGAGAGTCCTCTGTGGATATGTTCCAGGGCATACCGGCCAGATAATCCAGATAGGTTCTTGAAACGTTGTACTCAGGAGAAGCCTGGTTTATCCGCTCCAAACGCTTAAGCTCCTTCAGTGCAATTTTACGAACCTCGTCCGGCATATCCGCATCATCTATACGTTTACGCAAATCAAGTATGTCGGCATTGCGGGGATCCTCATCCCCCAATTCCTCCTGAATCTGTTTCATCTGTTCGCGCAACAGATAGTCCTTCTGGTTTTTACCCACCCTCTTGTTCAGTTCTGTTTTAAGCTCTGAATGAACCTGAAGCTTCTGAACCTCGTTGGTCAGATGCACATAAACCTTCTTCAGTCTTTCTAGCGGATCTATTGTTTCCAGCAGTTCCTGAAGATCGGCCTGAGGCAGATTTACATAAAGAGCTACCAGATCAGAGAGCCTGGCCGGATTATCAATATAATCAATCATCTTCATCACATCATCAGGGAGAGGTTTACCGTAGGAAAGAGAGATCTTAAGCAGGCCTATAAGAGACTGGACCAACGCTTCCGTAACTAGCCCCTTTTCTATGAACTCCCTGATTACCTCAATAACAGCAAGAGGATAAGACTGAGATTCTTTCAGTCCCCCGATCCTTATCCGGTTAATACCTTCAAGGATTACTTTAAAGCGGCCGCCTGAAACCTTTTTAAACTGGGTAATTCGACAGACTGTACCTATTTCATGCAGATTTTCCAGCAGAACCCTGGAAGAAGGGGACTCTGGCTTGCGTGGAAACACCACCGCAACGAAGCTGCCGTAAAGTTCTTGTGAGTCACGAAAGAGGAGCATCTCCGGCTCATCGATGTAAAGAGGAAATACCATGTACGGAAAGGCTACTATATCCTTCAGTGGATAGAGCGGAAGAAGCTCAGGTATGTTCAGTTCATTGTGTGGCATGTTATAGTTTTTCTCCAGTGACTGCCGCTTTAATGGGATATTTTAATGAAAACATCGTATATACCACCCATCTAACTGTCAATCATCTATTTTGTAAGGTTATTAATCCTGTTTTAATATGAAAAACGTTAGTTTTCTATCTTTATCCAGAATGACTGATATCTGTTTTTGAAGAAGATGAGCATCCCAGCTCTGTAATGATTGACGCATATAAATCATCAATGTTAAAAAAGGGCGTCTTATTCTCCCTTTTAAGCAAGGAAAAACTACTATGTTAGATATGAAATTCATCCGTGAAAATTTTGAACATGCAGAATCCTCACTGGCTACGCGTAACTCAGAAATCTCTCTGGCCGGCTTTATCGAACTGGACGAAAAGAGGCGCAGCCTGCTGGTTGAGACAGAAGCACTTAAAGCGATGAAAAACAACGTCTCTGAAGAGATCGCCAAGGTAAAGGACAAAAGTACCGTCAAGGATCGAATAGCCGAGATGAAAGAAGTATCTGCAAGGATAAAGGCTCTTGACGATGAATTGAAGCTTGTTGAAGAAGAACTTGCCAAACTTCTTATGACGGTTCCAAATTTTCCGCATCCAACAACACCAATTGGAAAATCGGAAGATGATAACGTACAGATTCGCACCTGGGGGAATCCGCTTGAATTTGATTTTACACCCAAATCTCACTGGGATCTTGGCGAAGAGCTGGGTATCCTTGATTTTGAAAGGGCTGCCAAGATTACAGGTGCCAGATTCTGCCTCTACAAAGGAGCCGGTGCCCGTTTGGAAAGGGCGCTAATCAGCTTTATGCTTGATCTGCACACAACCGAACATGGCTATATTGAAGTCCTCACTCCATTCATGGTCAACCGTACCAGCATGACCGCTACAGGTCAGCTACCAAAATTCGAGGAGGATCTGTTCAGGCTTATGGATCCTGACTACCTGCTAATCCCCACAGCCGAGGTTCCGGTTACGAACATCCATCGCGATGAAATACTGAAAAACAGCGAACTGCCAATCAGTTATGCAGCTTATACCCCATGCTTCCGTCGTGAGGCAGGCTCTTACGGCAAGGACACAAGAGGACTTATCCGTCAGCATCAGTTCAATAAGGTAGAACTGGTAAAATTTGTGAATCCGGCTGAATCGGAAGCTGAGTTGGAAAAACTGACCGGCCATGCAGAAAAGGTGCTCCAGCTTCTGCAACTTCCATACAGAGTAATGGCTCTTTGCTCTGGAGACATCGGGTTTTCCGCATGCAAGACTTACGACCTTGAGGTCTGGCTGCCTGCCCAAAGCACCTATAGAGAGATATCCTCCTGTAGCAGTTTTGGAGACTTTCAGGCTCGCAGGGCTGGCATTCGTTTCCGTGAAGAAGAGAAGAGCAAACCGGAATTTGTGCATACCCTTAACGGTTCCGGCCTGGCAGTGGGTCGTACACTGGTTGCCATTATGGAAAACTACCAGCAGGCAGATGGCTCAATAACAATACCTTCAGTGCTTCGTAGCTATATGGGCGGAATGGAACGGATAACCAGATGCTGACAGAGCATCCTAAAACAGCCTCTCCTCAATTTAAACGCCCACTAATTGCCATCCTGTTTTCAGCCTTTATCTTGCCAGGACTGGGACAACTCTATCTTGGTCGGCGGACAAAGGGGATAATACTGATAGCAGCGGTAAATCTGCTGTTAATAGCCTCCCTCTTCTTTGTAATGAAGCTCTCCTCACCGCTGATTGCCGCACGTATCTCAGGCGAGCAATTGAACTCAGCCATACTTTTAAAACAGATAGAGCCCCACAAGACCTGGGCCAGATTAATACTTGCCGGTTTTTTCGGCTTGTGGGGATTTAGCCTTATTGATCTTTTAAGCGCATTCAGGGGAGAAAACGACAGTCATAACCTGTAGATATAAATCGCTTGAAACTTTCTATCCTGTGAAACGCAAGGTCAGCCATATAACTACAGCATAGCGAACGACCTTGCCAAAGGCAACCAGCAGAAAAAACATCCAGAAGCGAAGTTTCAGCATCCCTCCTACAAGGGTCAAAGGGTCGCCAACCATCGGAAGCCAGGACAAAAGAAGTGATAACATACCGTACCGTCCGTACCAATCTTCCGCATTTTTTCTCTGACTGTCACTTATTTTAAAAACTCTTCCAAGCAGAAACTCTCCTCCATAGCGTCCAACAAGCCAGTTTGCAGACGCCCCGAGGATGTTGCCTGAACTGGCTGTGAAAAGGATGGCAAGAGGGTCGTACCCATTAAGAAGCATCAAGACCAGAAGCCATTCTGAACCAACCGGAATCAGGGTTGATGCCAGAAAGCTGATTACAAAAAGAGTGGGATACCCGTTCTGCTGTAACCAGGGAAAATGCACGAGCAGGGATGTCAGAAAGCCATTGTCAAAACAGTTCACATCACGTACCTTTAACCTCGGCGTTGAACTGAGTGTAACTGAAAAAAGTATTCAGGAACAGAGGTAAGCATGGCAAAGCAGGGCAAACCTAAAGGCCATTATACCCAGGCGGCAAGGTTGCATACCGTTATCAGGCTGATTGAATCCCGTAACGGCATCACTCTTGACGAGTTGGTTGAAGAAACAGGTGTGGATCTCCGGACTGTTCACAGGGATCTTGCTGCGATACAGGAGGCAGGTTACCCTTTGACTTCAAGGCGTGAAGAGGGGCGAATGGCTTACAGCTTCATAACCAGCAACCGCCAGATACAACCTGTTACCTTCACCCTTGAGGAACTGGTTTCGCTTCATTTGTTGAAGGCTTGCTCCGGACTTCTTCCTTACGAGCCTTTCGGAACCGAGATTGAAAACATCTTTTCCAAGATTCACTCAGCCCTGCCACCTCGCTCTGTCGCCCATCTTGAAAGGATTGCTCGGGTTTCGCTCCCCCGTTTCCAAGGTACAAGAACATACTCCGGTTCCTTAAAGCTTCTCTCCGAACTGCGGCGTGCCCTTTTATACCAGTTTACGGTAAAGATTAGTTACAACCGAAGCGGCAAGGAAAACGCGATTTATGAGGTAGATCCGTACACTCTGGTGCTTGCCAAGGGGGGAATCTACCTTCTGGCATTTGCGAAAAACCGAGATGCTGTTCGTCTGTTCGCAATCGAAAGGATCCTCGAACTGACGGTTACCAGGCGACGATTCGAGATCCCTCAGGGATTTAACCCTGAAAATTACTTTAATGATGCCTTCGCGCTTGTCAGCGACAAACCGATGCAGATCAAGATACATTTTGATAACGAAGTTGCTCACCTGGTAAAGGATAGAATCTGGAGAACAGTTCAGAAACTGGTTAACGAACCGGACGGTTCTATCACCTTATCCTTTGAGGCAGCCGGTACTCTTGAAATAATGGCCTGGGTGTTATCCTACGGTAAGCACGCTGAAATTTTGGAACCGCCAGAATTGAGAAAGGAATTAAGACAGCAGATAAAAGCGCTGCGGGAGATCTACAGGAAAAAGGTAAAAGCCTGAACAGCTGGCACCTTTTGTTCCTTCTCCTCGACAATCAACAACTATGAGCGAAAACAAATTAAAAAAGATTATTGTCGACCGTATCAGCTTAAAAGGTCAAATTACCTTTGCAGAATATATGACAGCCTGCCTCTACGAACCTGAAACGGGCTACTACACATCGCCTGGTCGCAAGGTTGGGACAGAAGGTGATTTTTACACAAGCATCACGGTTCATGCCACATTCGGAAGAGTCATAGCTCGAGAAATAGAGGCATGCTGGCGTTCACTAGGTTCACCTGAAAAATTCACGCTTGTGGAGGCAGGAGCAGGACATGGCCGCCTTGCATGCGACATTATGGACTTCCTCTCTGAACAGAAACCGGACTGCTATGCCGCAACCAGATTGGTACTGGTAGAAAAAGAACCGTCACTTGCCGAGGCTCAGGCATCCCTGCTCTCCGAGCACATCAAAAAGCTCTCCTGGCTTACCCCTGATGAACTTAAGGATTTCAAGTTTACCGGAGTTCTTTATTCTAACGAACTACTCGATGCCATGCCGGTTCACCGTGTAATTATGACCCCGCAGGGATTGAAAGAGATCTACGTAACGACAAACAGAGGAGATTTCGAGGAACTTACGGACACCCCATCCACTCCTGAACTTGAGGCATATCTGGTTAGATATGGCATACCTCTCCACCCTGGACAGGAGGCAGAGATCTCACTGGCTGGACTTAAGTGGTTTGAAGCTGTTGCCACCTCCCTGCAGCAAGGGTTTATACTGACTATAGACTACGGTTGGCCAAAAGCAGCACTTTACGCCCCTGAGCGCAACATAGGAACACTGCTCTGCTATTACAAACATACCGTAGAGGATAACCCCTACCATCGAATAGGAGAGCAGGATATTACGACGCATGTCAACTTCAGCGCACTAATTGAACGTGGAGAAGAACTGGGGCTAAAAACCCTCTGGTTTGGAGAACAGTCCCGTTTTCTCATCTCATCTGGCATTATTGAGGAGCTTGAAGCCATAGAGGCTTCCGATATGACAGACAGAGACAAACTGAAACTCCGTCTAACAATCAAAAGACTGATAATGCCTGAAGGAGGGATGGGTGATACATTTAAGGTGCTTGTACAATCCAAAGGGTTTGTTGAACCAAAGCTGTCATGCATCAGGGATATCGGTATATGACAACCACAAGACTTGAAAATAACAACATCAGAGCGATTGTCTTTGACCTGGATGGAACATTGTACGTTTCACACGAATTTGAAAATGCACTATGGGATTCAGTTTCCCGATATGCAGCCGAACTGCTTGGAACAGAGCCTGATGAGGCTGGCAGACAGTTGCGAGCAATCCGTCAACGCCTTTCGGAAGAGAGGGGCTCGGCACAGACACTGGCTGTCACGATACAGTTTATGGGTGGTACAATACAGGAAATGCATCGCCACTTCGCCGAGGAACTTGATCCGGAACAGCTTATACAACCAGATACCCGTGTAAAACCACTTCTTGAAAAGCTTGGACGGTTTTATACCTGCTGGCTGCTGACTAATAACAATCAGCGCCTTACAGGCAGGATTCTGTCGCATCTGGATCTTGAACATAGTTTCCAAAAAATTATTACCATCAGTGACAGCTGGCGTCCAAAACCTGATCTGGAGATCCTCGAGAGGATTCTTTCAGAACTGGGAGAACCTCCACAAAAAGTTCTCTTTGTGGGAGACAGGTATGATATCGATCTTCACCTGCCAGAGCAGATAGGCTGTCCGGTTTTATTGACCAAAACGGTTGATGAGTTGATGCAGCTTGAGAATTTGATTCAGCAATAAAAAGCATAAGGAGCCAACGCCATGCCTGAGGACAAGCCGCTCATGGACGCATTGATGAAGGCAATCGAGCTGGAAAAAGAAACCTTTGATTTATACACCAAAGCTGAACAGAAGACTTTTAATCCGGAAGGAAAACGGATTTTCAGATGGCTGGCCAAGTCCGAAGAAACGCACTACCTTAAACTCACAGAACTTTACACCTCACTGCATGAAGGGGGACGCTGGGTCTTTTATGGCAGAAACACCTTTGATCTTGAGCCTGCTGACGAGTCCCAAAGAGTCGGTTTCGAGACAAATGATCTGGATGCCTTGAAGATTGCACTTGAAATTGAAAAACGCGGGCTCTCCTACTACGAGCAATTGATTGAAAGCAGCGATGATTTTGAAGGCTCAAGCATGCTGAAAACCTTGAGAGATGAGGAAAAGGAGCATATAAGAATTATCTCTGAAAAACTTGCCCAGATCTCTTGACATTGATTTTCCGTTTCCAACAAAACATCGTTATTCTTTTTCTTGCAATTACAGGAGAACTTTGCTTAATTAAAAAGCGGAACTTCTCTCTCAAATAAATTGTAGTAATCCGTAATTCACCTGTCTAATGGAGGTGGTTTAATGTTCCGTACCCGTCTTACCGCAAAGGTATTGGTAGCTATTGCAGTAACCCTGTCCATCTGTTTTGCCTGCCTGGGAGCTTTAAGTCTTTATCTTTCCTATAATTCGATGATTGATCTCCAGCGCAGCAACGCAAAACAGGCTGCAGCCAATGTTATCCATGATCTTATAGAGCTGAAAATGAAGGGGGATTTTAATGCCTTCAATCAGTATGTAGATGATGTTGTTAAGCGTGGCGGAGCATTGAAGATCCAGCTCTATAATTCAGAAGGCAAGCAATATGCCGGTACCGAAACAAGCGACCTTATGAGGCAGGCCGTAAGCTCCGGCGAACAAAAAGAACAGAATATCCAGTTAAATGGTGTTTCAGCGCTGGTTCTTGCTACACCCATGGTAAACGAGGCTCGCTGCAACGCCTGCCATCCTGCCGGCACAAAACATCTGGGCGGTCTGCAACTTGCCACCTCTCTGGATGCTGGAGTAGCAAAAGCAAAGAAACTTGCCATTGTCCTGACCGGAGTCGGCATTTGTTTCTTTTTTATAATAATTGGTGTTCTCTATCTGACCATCTCCCGTATGGTAGTACGGCCTATTCGTGAACTGTCCGTACAGGTTGAAGATATAGCGAGAGGCGAGGGAGATCTTACCAAGGTATTACCTGTTCGTTCCGAGGATGAGATCGGACATCTTGCCTCCGAAGTCAATCACCTTACCCAGACCGTAAGACAGATAATATCAAACCTTTATCAACAGGCCTGCGCTCTGGGCAGTGACACATGCCAGCTTTCAAATGCCACAGAACGGATTGCCAAAGAGGTTCAGGAGCAGATGGAACATGCCGATACTGTTGCAACTGCCTCTGAAGAGATGAGCAGCACCATCCAGAATGTCGCTGAAAACACTACCCAGTCGGTTAGTCTGGCCGCTACAGTTGACACGGCCGCAAGTACAGGTCTTGATGTCGTCAGAGAAACCTGGCAGTGCATGAATACCGTTGCACAGAGCGTCGAATCAACCTTGTCAGGGATATCTGAGCTGGAACATTCTTCAGCAAGCATAGGCGATATGCTTTCGCTGATTGAAGATATTGCAGACCAGACAAACCTGCTGGCTCTTAATGCTGCGATTGAAGCGGCAAGAGCAGGAGAGGCCGGTCGCGGATTTGCCGTTGTTGCGGATGAAGTCCGTTCACTTGCAGAAAAAACAACAAAATCAACCAAGGATATTGATCGTGTTGTTGCCAAGATCCAGCAGGAGAGCCAAAGAGCCGCAACCAGCATCCGCAAGGAAAGTGTGCTTGTCCAGACAGGACTGCAGCAGGCTGAAGAGGCAAGAAGACACCTTGAAGAGATCAAAAACTGCGCTTCCAGTTCACGGATGATGAGTGAACAGATAGCAGGAGCCGCAGCTGAACAAACATCTGTTACCGCAGAAATTTCATCAAAGATCCATCATATATCTGATGCTGCTCATGGCACAAATCAGATGATGAAGGCCAACATGGAAACATTTGCACGTTTTGCAAATACTGTTGAAGAAATTTACAACACGGTTGGACGTTTTTCTGTTGGCAACTACCATGATCAGGTAAAAACCTACGCACGGGAACTGGTTGATAACGTTCAGAGCGCAATCAACGAAGCAATTAGAAACGGATCTCTATCAGAAGCAGATCTCTTCGACAGGAACTATCAGCCTTATCCTCAAAAAACTGATCCTCCAAAGTTTACAACCCGTTTTGACAGTTTCTTCGACAGAAGCATTTCACCTCTTCAGGAGGCGATACTCAACAAGGACAGTCAGATTGCGTACGCCATCTGCTTTGACGACCGTGCATATGTGCCATGCCACAACCTTAAGTTCAGCAAACCTTTGACCGGAGATATTGAAAAGGACAAGGTTAATAATCGTACAAAACGTATCTTCGGTGATAATACAGGGATGAGATGCGCTAAGAACACCGAGGGTGTTCTGCTTCAAACATACCGAAGGGATACGGGAGAAATCCTTAACGATCTCTCAATGCCTATCTTCATTAATGGAAAGCATTGGGGCGGAGCGCGCTTCGGATACACTGCTCCCTGTACCGTAAAATAGTATTAATACACCTTTTAAAATAGCCGGAGCGGTTCCCCCCGTTCCGGCTCCCCGCAAAAAATATCAAACAACCATCGCTTTTCTTGCTTTTTCTCCCAATTCGTCTAAACTTGGTACATATTTTTCACTTCTTTGCTTCTTCCTCTTAAAATCGATGAAGGGATGTAAAATGCCAGTTGACATATCTGAAATCAACCAACCAGATCCAAAAGAAGATCCGCTTGACAGGGAATACCTTCGTAAGAACTACCACGCCCTGGGTTGTTCGGATGTATTGCTTGATGTGTACAAGATCTACCTTGAAAGCGCCCCTCTGAAGCTAGCTCAGATAATACCACTGCTTCAGGAAGGTAAGCTGGAGTCAGTCATCTCTCTGGCACATGGACTGAAGGGTGAATCCGGCTCTGTTGGCGGACGGCTCATAATGGCAACCGCAGCCGCAATGGAAAAAGCTGCCCGCAGCGGCGACCTTGAGGAGGCGATAAGATTGCTGCCGGAACTTGAAAAACAGCTTAACAATACCATAGAAGCCATTCAGCAGGAGCTTGATGCGTGAAAGTAAAAAAGCACGATGAGGTTTCAAAGAACAAGTCAAAAGACATAAAAAGAAAGAAACAAGATAGGGCTCTCAACATACTTTTTGCAGCTTCAGAGGTATCACCCTTCGCAAAAACCGGCGGACTGGGTGAAGTTACAGGAGATCTTCCCCGCTATCTTCACGCCTTGGGACATGATGTCCGCGTCTTGTTACCCCGTTATTACAGCATAGATCCTGAACTTTACGAGCTTAAACTCCTGCCAGGGACCCTTGTAGTTCCGATGGGGATTATCGGTGAGATGTACTGTTCTGTATGGGAAGGCCGCCTGCCAAAAAGTAACGTGCCTGTTTATTTTCTTGAGCACCAGGGGCTTTATGGCCGAGAAGGGATCTATGGCATTGATAATATTGCCTTCATGGACAACGACAATCGTTATATCTTTTTGTCGCGAGCGGCGCTTGAGCTTCCCAAGATGCTTGACTGGCATCCGGATATCCTGCATGCACATGACTGGCATACAGCAGCAGTCCCTGTATTTTTGAACACAAAATACCGCAGTGACCCTTTTGTGGGGAGAGCTGCATCAATTCTAACCATACATAACATGCAACATCAGGGGGACTTCTATCCCGGGCTGATGGATGTACTCGATATCGGTTGGGATCATTTTACCTTTCTTGAACTGGAAAAGGATGATCAGGTAAATCTGCTTAAAGGTGGATTGTATCACGCGACCTTGCTTAACAGCGTAAGTGAAGGTTATGCCAGAGAGATCAAGACTCCAGCTTACGGATGGGGACTGGAAGGAGTTATCAGAGAGAGAGCCGCTGATCTGTACGGCATTTTGAACGGCGTTGATTACAGCGATTGGAATCCGGCTACAGACAGCTTTCTGCCAGCAAATTATACGGACAGTGACCTTTCCGGCAAGACAGCCTGCAAGAGGGAATTGCAGCGTCGTTTCAGTCTTCCAGAGCTGGATGTCCCTGTTTTTGGAATTGTCTCTCGTATGGTCGCCCAAAAGGGAACCGACATTCTGGCAGAGGCTATCCACAACATGATTAAACTGGATATCCAGGTTGTTGTTGTTGGCAATGGAGAACCCTGGGCGCACTTTTTCTTTGGCGGCATGGCTCATCGTCATCCGGACAAGGTAGGCTGCTATATCGGCTACAGCGATGAACTTGCCCATCTTGTAGAAGCAGGTAGCGATTTTTTCCTTATGCCATCTGCTTTTGAACCATGCGGTCTTAACCAGATGTATTCTCTGGCTTACGGAACCCCACCTATTGTAAGGGCTACCGGTGGACTGGATGACAGCGTTACAAATTTTGATGAGGCAACACTGACAGGTGACGGTTTCAAATTCTGGAGTCATTCTGCAACGGCTCTCTACAACACCGTGGGGTGGGCCACCTGGACCTATTACAACAACCATGCAGGATTAACAGCATTACGCAAGAACGGTATGGCCAAACGCTTTACATGGGAGAACTCCGCCAGCAAGTATGAACAGATGTACCTTGAAGCGTTGCGGAGGAAGTTTGGTGAGCAGTAGAAACCTGAAGCTAACCTCTTTTTTCTTTCTTTTCCTGATTTGCATCTACCCAAATGCCTGGGCGCTGGAACAGATAGCAACCTATCCACTGTTGCCGACTGGCTATTCATCAATAAAGGTGTTTGACAACCAGAGTCGATTTGTTGGCCGCTTGCTGCCAGAAAAACGTTACTGGGTCACAATTGACCGAATTCCTGTTTTCCTTCAAAAAGCAGTGGTGGCCGTGGAGGATTCCCGTTTTTATGAACATGCAGGCATTGATCTTCGCGGTATTGCCAGAGCTGTTGTAAAAGATGTGGTAAAGGGAAGGCTGGCTGAGGGGGGTTCAACCATCACCCAGCAGTTGATTAAAAACCGCTATCTTACAAACGAGAAGACTATCGACCGCAAGGTCACTGAAAGCCTTATGGCCATAGAATTTGAAAAGAAATACACCAAGCAGCAGATTCTGGAGATGTATTTAAATGAGATTTACTATGGTAACGGTGCATTCGGTATTGCCCAGGCAGCCAGACTTTATTTTGACAAGTCACCTGAAGAGCTGAATGAGTCGGAGTGCGCGATTCTGGCAGGTATTCCCAAAAATCCAGGCCGCTACAATCCTCTTGCAAAACCCGCTGACATTGGGGCTAGAAGAGCTATTGTCCTGAAAAGGATGCTGGCTCTTGGAATGATCTCTCCCAAACAGTTGAAAAAAATCAACACCACATCTTCAGCTCCTGTTCAGAAAAATCAGGCTCACTGGTATCTATTACTACTAAAATCCAGACTCAGTGAACGCTTCGGAGCAGGAATCATTGAACAGGGAGGACTGGAGATAACCGCAGCTCTGGATCTGGATCTACAAAAAGAGGCCGAAAAGGTAATCCGTGAAGGAGTAACCTCTATATCGCCCAAATTACAAGGAGCCTTGATCAGTATTGATCCAAACGCAGGTAACATCCTGGCGATAGCAGGGGGGGTTGATTATCTAAAAAGCTCTTATAACAGAGCTCTTCTGGCAAAGAGACAGCCAGGTTCAGCCATTAAACCCCTTATATTTGCAGCAGCTCTGGAACAGGGGATTACCGCAGCAAGCATCTGGAACGACACTCCTATTGAATACAACAGGGGAACCTCTGCCGGATGGAAGCCACATAACTACGATGGAAAATCTCACGGGGATCTAACTCTTCGGCAGGCTCTGACAGCATCCAACAATGTAATTGCGGTAAAATTGCTTGAAAAGATAGGAACCCATACCTTTGCCGACTTTGCCTCAAAACTTGGAGTTGCCGTCACAAACCGCAACGATCTCTCGGTAGCTCTGGGGACAGAGGAAACAACCCTGCATGACCTGCTATTGGCCTACACTCCCCTCGCCACCGGCGGCGTGCGCCCTGAGCCACGTTCAATCATCAGGATCTATAACAGCTATCAGAAGAGCTGGACGGATATTCCGCCATCTTCAAGCCCTGTAATCTCACCAGCAGCAGCATTTATTACAAGCAACATACTTAAAGATGTCCTGACTACAGGCACTGCAAAAAGACTTAAGAAATTCAGCCTAAAATATCCTGCTGCGGGTAAAACCGGCACCACAAGCGACTACAAAGATGCCTGGTTTATCGGTTACACAACAAATCTTGTTACCGGAGTATGGGTGGGATACGATCAGCCAAAGTCAGGTGGCAGAGGTTTTACCGGTGGAGCTATTGCCGCTCCTATCTGGGAACGATTCATGCGGTTCGCCCTCTCCAACAAATCTGTGCCCGATTTTACCATGCCAGATGATGTTATCTCGGTAACCATTGATTCTGCCACAGGTTTTCTGGCAACAGCAAAATGCCCCGTACAACGTAATGAATTCTTTACTGCCGGAACTGAGCCTAGCGATTACTGCCCAAAACATGGAGACTCAGCTCCAAATCCTGAGAACCAATTGCCAGAGACAAAAACTGTTCCTGCAGAAGATCGATAAATAGAGTCCTCAAAAAATGAACTCATCCCTGCACGAACTGATAGAAATTTTTGAGCAGCATAATGAGCTAAAGAGAATAGAGCTGCCTCTAAATACAGAATTTGAAATATCTGCAATTGTAAGGAGGATAAGTTCCAATCCAAAAGGCGGCTCTGCCTTGCTTTTTACTAAACCGGAAGATTACAGTTTTCCAGTTTTAGCCAACCTTTTCGGCTCCGTAAAAAGGATGCAGATTTTATTGGGACTGAACAGTCTGGATGACCTGTCCGACTCTTTTTCAAGACTTCTTGAAAATAACAGCATCAAGAAGACAAACCAGCTTGCAGATCTCTTCGAAAAACCAGAGTTGGAATATTGCAAACCAAGAACAGTCTCCGATCCCCCCTGTCGTCAATTTGTAGAACAGTCTCCTAATCTCCTCAAATTTCCATTCCTGAAAAACTGGCCAGATGACGGCTCGGCCTCCGGAACGGGCAGATACATAACCCTGGGACAGGTAATTACAACCGATTTTAATGGGAAGAATGCGAACTGCGGCATATATCGCTGCCAGATTTATGATCCCTGTACGCTGGCTATTCGTTGGCGTCCAGGAAGCGGGGCATACCTTCATCATCATCAGTTTGTGCTACAGGGCAGGAAAATGCCCGTAGCCATAGCTCTTGGCGGCTCTCCTGCTATGACGCTGGCCGCTGCCTGGCCATTACCGGAAGGGCTTGACGAGTTTGTCTTTGCAGGGTGGTTGCAAGACAGGGGGAATTCTGTGACAGACTGCCCACACAGCCCTATCCTTGTGCCTGCGGAAGCGGAATTGGTGATTGAGGGATTTGCAGATCCTCTAAACAGCTTGATTGAAGGTCCTTTTGGCAATCATACAGGCAGGTATGATCCGCCTGGAACTGCTGCAAAGATTACCGTCACACGGATCACCCGCCGCAAATATCCGGTCATTCCGACAACCGTTGTAGGCTCTCCACCACAGGAAGACTGCTGGATGATGCTTGGATGGGAAAGGCTGCTTTCATCACTTCTTGCTGTGCTGGTTCCAGGAGTTGATGATATAAGGTTCCCTATACCCTGGGTATTCAGAAACAGTGCAATTATCTCAATAAGAAATTCCAGCCACTCCAGGGTAAGAGAGGCTGTCCATTCGTTATGGAAGCTTCCCTGGTTCAGCAAGTCTCGACTACTTGTAATTGTAGATTCAGATAGATCTTCCAGTGAAATGGCGAAGGTAGCCTGGCAGGTGGTTAACGAACCGGATTGGCGAGAGGATCTGATAATGGATGAGTCCGGCGAACGTCTGGCCATAGATGCAACAGGTCGTTCCATTGCAAAGCCGTTGCAGGAGGATCTGTCAACCAACAAGCGGCTGGAAAAACTACTGCATGATTGTGGGCTTTACGGTTTATAGAGTGATGAACACTCAAAACAGCTATATTTGGCCCGATGGAACCCAGACTGATACAGAACCTGCATTACAGAAAAATTCACCCCATCCATCTCCGTTGGTAATCACTGCCCTGCTGATATGCCCCGTAACATCCCTATATTCCGTTTCAGGGCTGCCGGTTTCCATCCATTTGTATCCGTCACCGCCATTGCTCATAAGCACCGCCATGCCACCACAGCTTGATTCGTCCCCAAGCCTTGTCCAGCCAATGGTTGATGGATGATCAAAATAATCATACTG
Organism: Geobacter sp. UBA2189; assembly: GCA_002328035.1. Lineage (GTDB taxonomy): Bacteria > Desulfobacterota > Desulfuromonadia > Geobacterales > Pseudopelobacteraceae > Trichlorobacter. The sequence goes on along the minus strand of DCVL01000017.1, from coordinate 319,475 downwards.
CATCCCGTGAGCAAAGTCTCTACGTACAGCCAGCATTGTATCAAGCAGCTGACGTAATGAAGGTATTACGATATAGTGTTTGTTGCCATCCCACCCAAAATCTTCATATTCCGCCCCATAATAGTCGGGGTGAAACAAACAGGGATATCCCTCTTTACGAAGCAGAATAAGAGCGTAAGCCAAAGGCTTGAACCAGTGTTCAACAACGGATTCCAGAGCCTGCAAAGGCTGAGAATCGTGGTTTTCAACGAAGGTGACGGCATATGTTGGACGAGCCTGCATTAAAGTACCATCGAGTATCCGGCGCATATCAAACTCGGAACCTGCACGGCTTGCCCTGTGGAAGTTGTAGTGAAGTGGTACGTCAAACACCGACATCCGCCCCCCAACATCATCAACATACCTCAGGAGGGTTTCAAGGCTGTTAACCCAGTACTCACCGACAACAAAGAGGTCTCTTCCCACATACTTTTCAAGTGAATCAAGCCACTCTGGAAAAAACCAGGCAGCGATATGTTTTATAGCGTCAAGACGGAAACCATCCACTCCGGTGTTATCGAGATACCATCGTCCCCAGTTCGCAAGCTCCTCCCTGACTTCAGGGTGCTGACAATCAAGATCACAGCCCATAAGGTATGCAAAATTGCCAAACTCCTGGGAAACCTCATCGTCAAAACGCTTCCCATCAAGAAGATAGACGGTATCAAAATCTCCAGGATTAAGCTTGTCGAAATCAACAGCATCAAAATGTTGCCAATTCCACTTGAATGAGGAATAAAGACCGGCGCGTCCGTCAAACAGAAATCTGGTAAAGGCCAGAATCTCACGTTTTTCACCTTTTGGGTGAATTCTGTCACGCCTTGGGTATGGAATTGCCTGACATGGCTCTGCCTCATCGCCGCCCAATCGATGATTAAGGACAGCATCAGCATAGACCTGGATGCCTTCCAGCCTTAATTTTTTTACAGCCTCAATATGCTCACTTTTAGTACCATACTTGGTACGTATAGAACCTTTCTGGTCAAACTCGCCCAGATCATACATATCGTAGACCCCGTATCCTACATCGGCTCCCCCAGCAATTCCCTTGTATGCAGGAGGGAGCCAAAGAGCTGTAATACCAGCCTTTGCCAGTTCAGTTGCATCATCTGCGAGTTTTTTCCACAAACTACCGTCAGATGGAATATACCAGTGAAAATACTGCATCATAACACCGTTAATCTCTCGCATGGCTTCACTCCGTATTTATCTGGATTTACAAAGAGGAAAGAAATTATTTTCTGCAAATCTGCTTTTTAAGGTACTGTTAAGAAAACAGTGATAAACAGATTTTTCACTCTACTTCCCCAGTATATCTTGGATAGAGAAAGTTGCAATTCGATAAAATCAGGATTCAAACAATGAACTGGCAGATACAGCAGATACTTCGTAACAGACGTATGGCAGAGAAGGGAAGCATCCCGCAAGGGAGCGGCGGCTCCCTCTCGATCTGCCTTGTCTATCCCCATTATTACAGCACGGCAATGAGTAGCCTTGGATTTCAGTCTGTTTACAGGCTTTTTAACGAACAGCCGGGAGTAGTCTGCGAAAGGGCATTTCTTCCGGACAGCCGGGAACTTGTCTTATACAAAAAAACTGGCGAGACCCTTGTCTCTCTTGAAAATGAACGACCTCTGTCTGATTTTGACGTTGTGGCCTTTTCGGTATCCTTCGAGCCGGACTTCATAAACATACCGGTTATCCTAAGATTATCTCGGATTCCTGTACTTGCGATAGAGCGAGATGAAAGCTACCCATTAATACTGGCGGGCGGAGCGGCCTGTTTTATCAATCCAGAGCCCGCTGCTGATTTCTTCGATATTATTGCCGTAGGGGAGGGCGAATCGCTTATTCCTCTGATTTCAGATTTTATTGTTGGGCATCTTGATTCTCATCGTCAAAAGCTTTTGCAGGCAGCCTCCTTTCTGCCTGGTATCTATGTGCCATCCATTCCGTTATCAACTCCAGTCGTCAAGGCTTCAGCTCCGAAAGATTCGCTCCCTTCATCTTCCGTAGTCATTACTGAAAACACAGAATTTGGAAACATGTATCTTATTGAGGTAAGCCGTGGCTGTCCACGTGGCTGTCGTTTCTGTGCAGCCGGATTTGTCTGGCAGCCTTTCAGGCAACAACAGCTTGATGTTTTGAAAGATGAATGCCGCAAAGGATTGACCCATCGTTCCACTATAGGTCTCGTTGGTGCTGCAGTATCCGATTATCGCTGGCTAGAGGAGCTCTGTAGCTTCATTGTCGAAGAGGGGGGCATTCCCTCCCCCTCTTCCCTCAGGGTAGACCGGTTGACTCCAAGACTTCTGGATATACTGGTCAAAAGCGGACATAAAACGATCTCTCTGGCTCCTGAGGGTGGGTCACAGCGGATGCGGGACATGATCAGGAAAAATCTGACTGAGGAGCAGATCCTTGATGCTGCTGAATCAGTCGCTCGTGCCGGCATTCTAAACCTTAGGCTTTACTTCATCATCGGACTCCCGGGAGAAACCGAACAGGATCTCCAAGAGCTTGTAAGACTAGTATCGGAGGTACAGAAGCGAGTTGTAGAACAGGCAAGAACTCACAAGCGGCTTGGAGAGATAACACTTTCAGTCAATCCATTCATTCCCAAGCCCTTCACTCCGTTGCAATGGGCTGCCTTCTGTCCGATTGATGAGCTGAAGCGGAAGGTTGCCATGCTTGAAAAAGAGTTGCGGCCTATTTCAAATGTAAGGCTGAAGGTGGAGGATATTCATGGTTGTCTGTTACAGGCTCTGCTATCACGCGGAGGTAGGGAGCTCAATCCAGTAATCCTTAAAATGTCTGAGGGGGTCAATCTCCGAAAGGCTGCAAAGGCTTGTAATATTGATCCCTTCAACCTTGTAACATCAAAACTGCCTCTTGAAGCTCTACTTCCATGGGATGTTATACTTGCTACCGAACGAGACAGGCTCGTGGCTGAATATCGCTCGGCAATGGAGATAATAGGAGTAAATATATGAAACAGTGCAGGATCTGCGGAGAGTCTTTTGATGAGAATGCCGATGTGGCATCGTTGTTTCAAGAAGCCGGTGAATGGCTTGCCGAAGAGATCTGGCAGGATGCCGGAGAGCTATGCCCACGCTGTCTGGAGAACAGAGCCCGACTTGTAATGATGTACGCTTGCGACTGTAACCAATAAAAAAACGGCTCCCCTGTTTCGGGAGCCGTCTGGATTTTCAAACTGTTTTTATTATCAATCCACTGATTTTCTCAGGAAGGTTGGAATATCATACACATCTTCATCATCAAACGATACTGATCCAACATGGCGTGTTGGACGTCCTCCCTCATTCTTCTGACGATCGCGTATAAATGTAGGGGTATCAATACTTACTACCGTATTTGTCCTAGGGGCTGTCTGGATATGCCCGAGGCCGCGTGTTTGTTCTCCCTTTTCACCAAAACGGTCACCAAAACCGGTCACTATTGCTGTAACCTTAATAGTATCCCCCATCTCTTCATCAATAACTACACCAATAATGATATTTGCATCCTCATGAACCTTTTCATGAACCGTCTTGTTAACCGCATCAAAGTCATCCATGGTCATATTGGATGAACCAGTAATATTCACCAGCACCCCTTTAGCGCCGGAGACATCAATGTCTTCAAGAAGCGGCGAAGAGATCGCCTTGATTGCAGCCTCAACTGCACGATTATCTCCATTTGATATGCCGATACCCATCATGGCCATTCCGCGCTCACTCATAATTGCCTTTACATCAGCAAAGTCAACGTTGATAAAGCCGGATGTTGTGATCAGATCAGAGATCCCCTGTACCGCCTGACGCAGTACATCATCTGAAGGTTTAAAGGCATCAAGAATGCCTAGTGAGCGGGGTGCAATACTTATAAGTCTGTCATTCGGGATGATGATAAGAGAGTCAACATGCTGTTTTAGTTCCAATATACCCGATTCTGCCTTCTCCATTCGCTTCTTGCCTTCTCTTGAGAAAGGCTTCGTCACAATACCAACGGTAAGCGCACCAACCTCGCGCGCAACTTCTGCAATTACGGGAGCTGCTCCAGTACCTGTACCGCCACCCATACCGGCGGCAATAAAGATCATATCAGCCCCCTTGAACATCTCTGCCAGTTTTTCCTTGTCCTCCAAAGCCGCATCACGTCCGACATTTGGATTGGCACCAGCACCAAGGCCTTTGGTCAGCTGTCCACCCAGCTGCACCTTAACAGACGCCTTTGAGGAGCGAAGAGCCTGAGCGTCTGTATTGGCAACAATAAATTCCACCTTTTGCATACCGCTTGCCACCATGGTGTTTACAGCATTACCGCCGCCGCCACCCACGCCTATAACCTTGATGACTGCACTCTGCTCGATGGTCTCGTCAAATTCGAACATCCGCTCCCCCTTTTGTAGTGTCAAAATAAGTTTTCAGGGCATTACCAGCTTAATCACGCAGCTAGAGTTTTGATTTAGAAAAACTCCTTGAACCAGCTTTTCATCCGTCTTGTTGCAGTGTTAAAAATACTGTCTTCAGATTTTGTTGTGGGGAATTCTCGTGGTCCCATGTTTCGGCTACCATATACAACGAGGCCAACTCCAGTGGAATAGACAGGAGAATTGACCACATCGATCAGCCCTCCAATCTTTTGAGGCAAGCCACGTCTGACAGGCAGATTGAAGATTTGTTCCGCCAACTCAGGCATGCCTTCCAGTATACTCGATCCGCCGGTAATTACAACCCCAGAAGCTATAGAATCTTCTAATCCAGATTTAATAATCTCCCTGTTTACCAGAGAGAAAAGTTCCTCAACACGTGGGCCAAGAATCTCACACAAAACATTGCGTGACAGCTCACGAGGCTTTCGTCCACCGACACTGGGTACCTCTATCTTGTCCTCCTTGCCCAGAAGAGAAGCCAGGCAGCAACCCTGATTGCGTTTAATCTTTTCAGCCTCTGCAAACGGGGTGCGAAGGCCTACGGCGATGTCATTTGTCAACTGGTTTCCACCTAATGATATTACGGAGGTATATTTGATGGCTCCCTCACCAAATATGGCAATATCGGTGGTACCACCACCTATATCCACCAGACATACGCCCAGTTCCTTTTCATCTGACGAAACCACAGCCTCGGAAGAGGCCAGTTGCTCAAGCACAATGTCAGCCACATCCAGCCCTGCCCTGTTGCAGGATTTGACAATATTCTGTGCACTCGCCACAGCGCCGGTCACAATATGTACCTTTGCTTCCAGACGGACACCGCTCATTCCCAGAGGTTCCCGAATCCCGTCCTGCTCGTCAATTATGAACTCCTGCGGTAGTATGTGCAGGACTTCACGATCCATCGGTATGGCTATTGCCTTTGCGGCATCAATGACACGCCGGACATCATCCTGGGAAACCTCGCGGTTTTTGATCGCGATAACCCCCTGGGAGTTGATTCCCTTTATGTGACCTCCGGCTATACCGGCATATACTGACCTGATCTCGCAGCCGGCCATCAGTTCGGCTTCATCAATAGCTTTCCTGATAGCAGTTACTGTGCTTTCAATATTGATAACCACCCCCTTGCGAAGACCATTAGAGGGGCTGGTTCCTATTCCTACGATTTCTATACCTTCTTCTGCAACATTACCGACAATGGCGCAGATCTTGGTAGTGCCTATATCAAGGCCAACAATCAGGTTGTCTCTTCTGGCAGACATATTCCATCCCTCCTGTAGGGGAGCTAAACCACTGTTCAGCTCTTTTTGACTACAATCCGGTCGTTGTAATCCAGATCAATATACTGCAACTCCGGCCGTTGCGTCATCAGATTCTGGTAAATATTTGAAAAGCGTTGAAGCTTACTTTCAAAATCATCGGTTCCGATTTTTATCGGCAGGGATTCGGAATTGGTAAAGATTGTAAAACCGTGCCCCCTATCGTAATGAATCTCTGATACATCCGCAAGGATAAATGAGCCATGCTGTTTAAGCGCATCCAGCAGTTCGCAGGCATTTTTAAGAGCCTTACGTGTATTTGGCGGATCTGAGTTTAAATCGTCTTCAGCTATCCCTGTAAGCACAGGAAAATCAAGATTATCCTCAAAACCAAGTGGCTTGAAAGGCTCTCCGTTACTGTCAAGGTAGTATAACAATCCCATATTTATAACCGCTACCGGCTCCCTTTCCGTGATACTCAGGACAACAGTACCAGGGAAAAATCGCTGAACCCTTACGGATGCTACCCAGGGGTTCGATGACACCTGCTGCCCTATTGTTTTCAGACGTAGACTTAAAAGATTCTGCCCCTGATTAACTCCAGAAAGCGCAACTATCTCCTCATATTTAAGCTTTTTTGCGCCCTTTAGCTCTACTTTCTGTACGGAAAACGGAGTTGCCTGAAGCATGGTGTGTACAGAAGCGGCAAGCAGTCCTCCAAGCAAGACCAGAAGTCCACCCCTTCCCCCTATTCTTATCAGAGGTAACAGATATTTCCTCAGGTCAAGCGGTTCCTTTTTCACCTTACTTCTGTTCGAGGCAACCCTTTTATTCCTTGGCATACTGCCAATATTTCGAAGATCCTTCATCATTACCTTTGAATCACCTTAAGACTGGCAGACAGCAGTATCCGTTCTACCAACTGTTCAAAAGAGAGACCTGCTCCCTTCTGCGCAATCTCCGGCAGAAGTGAAAGCGCGGTCATTCCAGGTAATGTGTTGACCTCAAGCAGGTAGCATTCCCCTGCATCGGTAACCAGGAAGTCAACGCGACAGTAACCGTCACATCCAAGAGCCTGATGTGCCTTAAGACCCTCCTGTTTAACTCTTTCATATGTACCGGTATCAAGCCTTGCGGGGAAGAAATGTTCGGCCATACCATCACTATATTTGGCCTCAAAGTCGTAGAACTCTTTCTTCGGAACGATCTCTATGGCACCGATAGCTCTGTTATCAAGAATACCAACCTGCACCTCACGTCCCTTTACATACTGTTCCACCAGCACCATTTCATCGTACTTGAACGCCACATCAAGGGCAGCCTGAACTCCTTCAGGGCTTTTTACTATAGAAACACCTACCGATGAACCCTCCTGCACGGGTTTGACAACAACCGGAAGCTGAAAGGGGAGGTCAGATGCCGTACAGGATTCACCACGCCTTACTGCCGCGTACGGCGTAATGGTAAGTCCGGCAGCCACAAAGGCCTGCTTGCTGTACAGCTTATGCATAGCCAGGGCACTTGCAAGTACGCCCGATCCTGTATAAGGGATGCCAAGCAGCTCCAGGATTCCCTGCACACAACCATCTTCTCCATAACGTCCATGCAATGCGATAAAGGCAACTTCAATCCGTTCTTTACGCAATATCTCTGCCAGGTCACGACCGGCATCAATAGCCTTAGCATTATAACCCATCTGCAACAGAGCCAGATGTACTGCCATTCCACTTTTAAGTGAGACTTCACGCTCTGCTGAAAGCCCTCCCATGAGAACGCCGATTTTTTTGTCTTTCATGGTTCCTCCCCCACAATTCTGACCTCTTCCTCTAATTGAACTCCAGAGGTTAAAAAGACCGCTTCTTTTACCAGTCTTGCAAGTGTCAGGCAGTCAGTGGCGGTTCCTGAACCGCGGTTAACAAGAAAATTACTATGAATTTCTGACATTTGAGCTCCTCCGACAGTAAACGCTCGCATGCCTGCTTCATCAATCAGCTTCCAAGCTGCCTTACCCCCCGGGTTTTTAAAAAAAGAACCGGCGCTTGGAAAACCAACATTATGCCTGGCACGTCTCAACTCAAGATCCCGCCGGATCTCATCTTCAGTATCAAGGGGTTCCCTCGGCTCAAGTTCAAGTGTGGCTGCCAGAATTATATCTCCAGGATCCAACTCAAGATAGCGGTAGCCATAGTTTATATGACTACGTTCCAACTCCTTAACGGCTCCATTCCGAAGGATCGTTAAAGAGAGAACATGTTCCAGCAGTCCGTTGCCGTAAGCTCCAGCGTTCATTCTTATAGCACCGCCGATTGTACCTGGAATCCCTGATATAAAACCGACCCCACCCAGAGCCAGTTGCTGCCCGAATCTTACGACAGCCAGATTTTCAGCACCTGCCCAGGCCTTTATGCAGAATGGCTCAAGCTTTTCTATGGTATCAAGTTTCTCAAGGGAGACAACAGCTCCTCTGATACCTCCATCACGAACCAGCAGATTATAACCGCCACCCACGATCATCCGTGGCATCTGCTCCAGATCAAGCCAGTTGACAAGCAGCAGCAAGTCATCCAAATCCATCGGTATGGCGTAAAGGTCTACTATTCCGCCAACTCTCAATGAAGTATGGCGGCTCATCGGCTCATTCAGAAGCAGTGTCCCCCTAAAAGCGTCTGCGATATTTTCAAAGCGATTGTTCATCTAATTCACCAGACCGCATAAGCAACAGAGTTTACTATAATATTCTGACCAGCTCTTCAGCAGCCTGCCAGATATTGCCAGCTCCCAGAGTAATTACTATATCCCCCTCTTTGATACAGCCTGCCAGATGTTCCGGCAGCCTTGTCCTATCCGCAATGTAGGTAACATCACGCTGTCCGTGGCGCCTGATTTCGTCAGACAGCAACTCTGCAGAAACATTTTGAATCGGCCTCTCACTTGCGGCGTATATATCTGTAATTACTAAAACATCGGCATCATAGAAACAGGTAACAAACTCATTGAACAGCTCTTTTGTTCGACTGTAACGGTGTGGCTGAAATGCAACCACAAGCCTGCGCTCCGGCCATCCGTTTCGTGCCGCTGCAAGGGTAGCGCGAATTTCAGCAGGATGATGACCGTAATCATCAACCACCATAATTCCGTTTTTATCTCCTTTTACCGTAAAACGGCGACCAACCCCCCCAAACTGTGAAAAACCTTCCTGAATCTTGTCAAAAGAAAGATCCAGCTCAAGGGCGACAGCGGTACAGGCGAGAGCATTCAGCACATTGTGTGCGCCAGGCATTTTGAAACTTATATCTCCAAGACGATAACCTTTATAATGGGCGGTAAAGGTGGTCTGAAACCCTTCAAGTTTAATATGTGTGGCTCGCAGATCCGCCTGTGATGAGAGTCCGTAGGTCATAAACCGCTTCTTGATACGCGGGATAATCTCGGCTATGTTTCTGTCTTCAAGACATAGAATCGCCAGACCGTAAAATGGTATCTTATTTATAAATTCTACAAAGGTATCCTTTATCTGCTCAATGCCACCTTCATAATAATCCAGATGATCCGCATCAATATTTGTCACTACTGCAATTGATGGGGATAGCTTGAGGAATGAGCCGTCAGACTCGTCCGCCTCTGCTACAAGGTACTCCCCCTTGCCAAGTTTTGCGTTGCTTCCAAGCGTATTTAGCTTACCACCTATAACGATTGTCGGATCAATACCGGCATGCGTCAGAACCGTAGCCACCATTGAGGTTGTTGTTGTTTTGCCATGTGTTCCGGCAATGGCAATGCCGTACTTCATTCGCATCAGCTCCGCAAGCATCTCTGCCCTGGGGATAACAGGAATCATCCTCAACTTTGCTTCAAGAACTTCAGGGTTGTCATTCTGAACAGCTGTAGACGTGACAACCACATCAACATTGGTAAGGTTTTCAGCTGCGTGGCCTATACGGATCTCGCCACCAAGAGTACGCAGTCGCTCTGTTGTATCACTATCCCTGAGGTCAGAGCCCGAAACCTTGTAACCCAGGTTCAGCAAAACCTCTGCGATTCCACTCATACCGATTCCACCAATACCGACAAAATGAATCTTCTCTATTTTTCCGTACATGGCTGCAATCCTTTCAGCATCTCATCCACAATTACGCTGGCCGCATCAAGCCGTGCCAGAGCTTTTGCATTTTCACCTATTTTACGCAACTCTGTCCGATCTTCCATCAAACGGACAACTTCATCTGAAAGGCGGCGGTTCCCCCGTATCTCCTCTTCAAGCAAAAGCTCACAGGCTCCCTTTTTGTGCAGCGCCTCTGCATTAAGCCTCTGATGGTCATCAGTTGCATGAGGAAACGGTACAAAAAGGCAAGCCTTTCCAAGCGCTGTAACCTCTGCAATGGTTGTCGCACCGGCTCTGCAGATTATAAGATCCGCTTTACGGTACTCCGTCGCCATATCGTCAATAAACGGACGTACATCAGCCGTAAAACCATTAGTCAGGTAAGCCTTTTTAACCTCCTGAAGATCTTTCTCCCCTGTCTGGTGAGTTATCTTAAGGCGGCTTCTAGCCTTCTCATCCATCTGCGCCACCGCTTCCGGCAGGGCTATATTAAGGGTATGGGCTCCCTGACTACCTCCAAAGATAAAGAGGTTAAACAGGTCCTCCCCGCACAACTCGCTCTCCCCTTTTATCAAATCTTCTCCTGCCTGTGACAACATTCCAAGAATCTGTCTTCTTAGTGGATTGCCGGTCAGCTGTGTGCAATCTTTTGGAAAGAACCTTTCCGATTCTTCCAGAGAGATAAAGACCTTGTTCGCAACACGGGAGAGAACCTTGTTAGACATGCCGGGCAAAGCATTCTGTTCATGTATATACCTGGGGATCTCCATCCCTTTGGCCGCCATTACCATTGGCAATGAGGCATAACCTCCGACTCCTACAACCAGATCCGGCTTGAAATTGCGTAGTATCTTTCGAGATTGCGAATACCCATACAGCATCATCGCTGCTCCTTGCAGTTTTGCAATACTCCCTTTTCCCCTTATTCCGGCTGCAGAGATCAGCTCAAGCCTGTAACCAAGACGCGGAATGGTTTTTGCCTCAATACCCCGCTCCGAACCAACAAAAAGCACCTGATTTGACGGATCTCTGGCGAGAAATTCCTCTGCTATGGCAATCCCTGGAAACAGATGACCGCCAGTTCCCCCCCCAGCCACAATCAGTTTCATCTAGCATCCTTTCCGGTCAGCGGAACAAGCTTCAGCCCGGCTGAGATGTTAAGCAGAATCCCGACCGCAAAAAGGCTCATCAACATAGAGCTGCCACCATAACTGAGAAACGGCAGTGCAAGACCCTTGGTCGGAAGCAACCCTGTTACAACCCCCATGTTGACCACCGCCTCAATACCGAACAGCACCGCAATTCCTAACGCAAGGAAACGGCCAAAACTGTCCTGAGCTGCCATGGCTATCCGAAGTGATCTCTGGATAAGAATAAAAAACATCCCGATAATAACGAGCAGGCCTATAAATCCAAGTTCTTCACCTACTACGGACAGTATAAAATCGGTATGCGCCTCCGGTAGATAGAACAGCTTCTGCCTGCTTTCACCCAGACCTTGTCCGAAAAGCCCACCAGCGCCAAAGGCATATTTTGACTGGATAATCTGCCAGCCAATCCCTGTCGGATCCTGTTCAGGATGCATAAATGCCTGTATCCGTTTAAGACGATAGGCCGAATGTGCAACCAGATAAACCATAAACGGCATTGCAACCATCCCGCTTCCCAGTATAAAGACAAGCCTGGTTCCTGCGGCAAAAAGCATTGTTACCGTAACCGCTGCAAGAGTGAGTGCAGCCCCCATATCAGGCTGCTTAAGCAAAAGCCCAAGCAGTATCATAAGCACTACCATGTAAGGAAGAAATCCAGCCGACAGAAGCCTTATACGATCCTGTTTCTTGTCTATCGAATAGGCCAGATACATAATAAGCGCAATCTTCGTAAACTCTGAAGGCTGAAGATTGAAGCCAGGAAGCCTTATCCAGCGTGAAGCCCCCTTTACCTTGCCTCCAATCCCAGGTATTAGTACCAGAAGCAGCAGAATAAGACTGACAAACAAAAGCGGTACTGCCATCTTCCGCCAGAAGTGATAATCGACCCTCATGGCAAGAATTGCCACAGTAAAACCTATAAGTGCAAACAAACCCTGCCTTTTAAGAAAATAGGCTCCATCATGATAGTTTTTTGCTGCCATGACAGAAGATGCTGAATAAACCATTACAATACCAAAACTGGTAAGAGCCACCACCATCAGCAACAGTAGCAGGTCATAATCAGCAAGGTTGAACGGCTTTTTGAAGATTCCGGTCATCTCTCAGAGTCCTTTTACTGCCTTGATAAACCGTTGCGCCCGCTCTTCGTAATCCTTAAACATATCAAAACTGGAGCATGCTGGTGACAGAAGAACAACTCCCCCCGCACCCGTCAGTCTGGCAGAAAGCTCTACCGCTTCTTCAAGAGTGGCTGTACGGTGCGTATCTGTAAGATTGCCAAGCTCCTTAGCCATTCTTTCCGCAGCCTCTCCAATAAGCAGGAGATGTCTTACCCGTTGACTTACAAGTTTTGCTAAAGGCTGATATGAACCACCTTTATCCTTACCACCGGCAATCAGGGTAATATTATTGAAGCTCTCAAGAGCCTTGGCTACACTGCCAACATTTGTCGCCTTGCTATCCTCGTAGTACCTTACCCCTGCAACTTCACGTACAAACTCCATCCTGTGATGCAGAGCTTCAAAACGGTTCAACAGCAAAAGGCTTGCATCCCTCTCGCATCCTAAAAGCATACAGCAGGCCAATGCCGCCATTATGTTTTCGAGATTATGGACTCCTTGAAGCCTGAATCCCTTAACAGGGAAAAACTGTTCTTTGCCATTATGACGAAAAACCAGATTATCATCGCGCCGAAATATCCCCTCTTCAAGCTCTAGCATTCGGCTGAAAGGGAACAGTCTAGCCTTTAACACCTGAGCTGATTCCCAAACCAGTTCATCATCATGGTTTACTACTGCAAAATCTTCAGATGTCTGGTTCTCAAAGATCTTAAGCTTGGCATTTATGTAATCCTGGTAGTCGGCATATCGGTCAAGATGGTCTTCGCTAATGTTGAGCAAGGCGGCAACCCTTGGCCTGAATTCGGAGATCCATTCCAGCTGGAATGAACTTATCTCAGCGACAACACGTTCAACCTTCACAGCAGACTCGGGAAGATTAATCAAAGGCTCCCCTATATTGCCCCCTGTGTATGTAGCAAAACCATTGGCCTTGAACAGTTCTCCGACCAGCGTAGTGGTAGTGGTCTTGCCATTTGTACCGGTTATACCGACAATCGGTGCTTCAATAAAGCGGCTGGCCAGCTCAATCTCGCTGATAACAGGTACTCCTGCTGCAGTTGCCTTTATCAGCATTGGATGTTCCTGCGGAACTCCTGGTGAAACCACAATCATATCAGCGCCAACAAAGTCTGCCTCGTCATGCCTTCCCAGCAAATATCTGATATCCAAACCTGACAGCTCTTCGAGCAGACCGGCAAGAGCGACCTCATCCCGCATATCTGTCGCTGTGACATCTGCCCCTTGGCCTGCCAGAAAACGGGCGGAAGCAACTCCGGTCTTTGCAAGCCCCATAACCGTGATTTTTTTTCCTTTTAAGTCCATATCACCGCATCTTTAATGTTGAAATGGCAACCAGGGCAAGAATGATTGTAATAATCCAGAAACGGACTATGATCTTAGGCTCTGCTACACCTTTAAGCTCAAAGTGGTGATGGATCGGTGCCATCCGGAATATACGCTTGCCACGGTACTTGTAAGAACCAACCTGAAATATTACCGACAAAGCCTCAATGACGAATATCCCCCCTACGATAACAAGCAGGATCTCCTGCTTGGTTAAAACAGCGATGATCCCCAGCGTACCTCCAAGAGAGAGTGAACCGACATCGCCCATAAAAACCTCGGCAGGATAGGAGTTAAACCAGAGGAATCCCAGTCCGGCTCCAACCATTGCGCCGCAGACTACAGCAAGTTCACCGGCACCAACGACACGAGGGATCTGCAGGTATGCAGAGAGGGTTGCATGCCCTGCTATATATGCAAACAGCATGTAGGTTGCGGCATTGATGGTAACTGGCCCTATGGCAAGTCCATCCAGACCGTCTGTCAGATTTACCGCATTACTGGCACCAACGATTACAAGAATTACAAAAGGGATAAAGAACAACCCAAGATCAGGGTGGAAGTTTTTGAAGAACGGCACATAAAGCATCTCGTTGAAACCAGGACGAAGGTAAAGAAAGAGTGCCGCGCATCCAGCCAGAAGGATCTGCCAGAACATCTTCTGACGGGCAGAAAGCCCTTTTGTATTCTTTTTAACCACCTTAAGGTAGTCGTCCATAAAACCTATCAGACCATATCCTACGATTATAAATATGGTGACCCAGATATACGGATTGGTAAGATCAGCCCAGAGCAAGGTAGGCAAAACTATTGCACTAAGGATTATCAGCCCCCCCATTGTAGGGGTTCCCTGTTTTTCAAGATGCGATTCAGGGCCATCTGTCCGAATAACCTGCCTGGCCTGCATAGCTTCAAGCCTGCGGATTATCCATGGGCCAAGTATAAAACATACGATCAGAGCTGTAATCATTGAGTAGATAGTTCTGAATGTCAGATATTTGAAGATATTCAATATTTTCAAATTTGAAGCCAACGGGTAGAAAAGATGAAAGAGCATCGTTTTTAATCCTCTTTAGCAGCTTCCGACCGAATAGCTGCTGCAATTTTTTCCATCTGCATACCTCTTGACCCCTTAACCAGTATCAGATCACCATTTTCTCCAAAACGGATAATATCCCTGGAAATTTCATCATGATCCGCAGCATGAAAGACTGCGTCCGGTTTCATACCTGCTTCTACAGCAGCCGCTGCAGTTTCCTTTGTCATATTTCCCAACAGGTATAGACGATCTGCAACTTCCGCCGCCTTTACACCTAACTGCCGGTGCAACTCTTTCTCACCAGCCCCCAGCTCCAGCATATCACCCAGTACAATCAGAGCACGCTGCCCCTTGCCTTTTATTTCATTAACTGTTGCCAAAGCTGCCGCGCATGATGCCGGGTTGGCATTGTAACTGTCATCAATCAGCAGACGGTTGCCTCTTATCTGTTCATGTCTGAAACGTCCTGTGTACGGGGTAAATGACTCAAGCCCCTCAACTATGGTCTCAATACCTGTAATTTCAAGGAGCGCCGCTGCCGAAGCCAACGCGTTATATATGTTGTGTTCTCCAAGAGCCTTCAGCTGAACCTCTGCATTACCCTTTGGAGTAATCAGCGTAAACAGCTGTCCTGAAACCCCAAGCGATCTGATCCCGTACGCCCGAACCTCACCACGCTTGATTCCAAAACTGACTCTTCTCGCCGAGGAGTTCTGTGGCAGCGATGCTATACGAGGATCATCAGCGTTAACAACGGCAACTCCACCATCCTGGATCCGATTAAGCAGTTCTCCTTTAGCCTTTGCTACAGCCTCCACTGTTCCCATAGTCAACAGATGTGCAGGAAAGGCATTTAAAACTATTCCGATAGTCGGTTGGGCAATCTCTGCAAGACGATCTATCTCTCCTGGCTCACTCATTCCCATCTCAAGCACAGCCCAGCAATGCTCCGGCCTCAACTGAAAGACCATCTGTGGAAGCCCTATCAGATTATTAAGGTTACCGCTGGTTTTAAGACCCAAATCAAGCTTGCACAGAATATTTGCAAGCATCTCCTTAGCAGTGGTTTTCCCGTTACTGCCTGTAACTCCCACCATGGTCAGGGCAAACCTCTTCCTGAATGCAAGAGCCAGTTCACCCAAGGCATGAAGGGTATTAGCCACAGCAATACAGCTTAATGATTCCGGCGGGCTATGCTGTCGCAACCATATTTCTGAACATAAAGCGACCTTTATACCACGCTCGGCAACCCTGGCTATGTAATCATGGCCATCAAACCGGTCTCCCCTTAAAGGGACGAAAAGCTCGCCAGGGGAAATAGTGCGCGAATCCGTAGAGATGCCGCTAACCATACCATTAACAGAACCTGTCAATCTGCCACCGGTAATTTTTATCAGCTGTTCTATGCTAAACATAGCGATCCCGTTCTCTAAATGCTAATACGGCTTCTTCCCTGTCATCAAAGTGATGCTTTGTTGTTCCTAGTATCTGGTAGTCTTCATGTCCTTTTCCAGCCAGCAGGAGGATATCACCTTCCTCTGAAATAGCAGCCCCAAGCCTGATAGCCTCATGTCTGTTTTCGATAACCACAAAACCTTTTTCCTTCAGCTTTCCATCCGTAAGCTCCTCGGCTCTGTACTCACGCAACCCCAATGGCAAAATCCCTGCACGGATCTGGTCAAGGATAGTATATGGTTCTTCCGTCCTTGGATTATCTGAAGTAACTATTGCCAGCTCTGAATATCCAGCAGCTATCCGTCCCATAACAGGACGTTTACCGTTATCACGATCACCACCACATCCAAAGACCGTTATAATCCTTCCTGTAGCAAGTTCTTTAAGTGTGCTCAGGACATTTTCCAGCGCATCTCCTGTATGTGCGTAGTCAACAAGGCAGGTTACGCCGATTTCGTTATCAACCCGCTCAAGTCTCCCTGGCACTACTTTATGTTTTTCTATTCCCTCTGCAATTGCTGAGAGCGGGATTTCAAGAGCCACTCCTGCCGCTGCTGCAGCTAGAATGTTGTAAAGGTTGTATTTGCCTACAAGCCTTGAGTTAAAAGGGGTTTCTCCACGGGGGGTAACAAGTATACCTGTAATTCCGGTAACAGAAGAGCTGACATTACGTGCCGTCACATTACAGCCCTCAGAAAGGCCATAAAGTATAACGGGAGATACAGAAGCGTTAATAAACTCTTTTGCAGCAGGGTCATCCAGATTTATTACAGCCCTTCGGTTCGGCTTAAAATTATCCGGCATCAGCAGATGCTTAAAGAGGCGAAGTTTGGAATCACGGTAAGCCTCCATGTTGCCATGATAATCGAGATGATCCCGTGTAAGGTTTGTGAATATGGCAACATCAAAACTGCATCCGTCAACCCTGTGCTGTTCAAGGCTATGTGATGAAACCTCCATCACAAAGGATTTTGCCCCCTTATCAGCCAAGCTCCTTAATATACCCTGGAGTTCTGTAGATTCAGGAGTTGTATGGCTAGCCTCAATCACAGTACCGGCAAACCGGTAACTGATAGTTCCCAGAACGGCAGTTGGCAACCCTGCCGAATCAAGTATTCCTTCAATAATGTAGCTTGTGGTAGTTTTGCCATTCGTACCTGTAATACCTACAAGAGGAAGCATTCTGGTTGGATAATCAAAAAAACGGGCTGCCATCAAAGCCATAGCCTGACGTCCGTTCTCTACCTGCAACCAGGGAGTTTCCTTTGGCGCATATTCCGAATCCTCAAGCAGAATGGCGCTTGCCCCGGCGGAAACCGCCTGCTCAATAAAAGCATGGCCGTCCTTTTTAACCCCTGGCAGGGCAAAAAACAGGGTTCCTTCTGCACTCTGCCGTGAATCACAGGTAAGAGACTCAATCAGGACATCCATGTCCCCAAAACGATTTATTATTTCAATACCTTCAATTATTTCTGATAGTTTCATTAAAATCCTCACGCTGACGGTGCCAGACGAACCCATATCTCATCGGAACTACGGATAACCTGCCCTGGCTGCGGATGCTGTTCTATCACCCGTCCGCTACCCCTTAGCTGAAGATTAAGCTTACGTTTTCCCATAACCTGTAATACTCGACGCATGCTCATACCCCTGAAATCCGGCATGGATGTGCCTGTCCCGGCAACATCTATTATTCCCCCTTCCGCTTCTGCTACAACTGCAACAGAGGAAACAGCGCCGGTTTTCACTACAGGTGCTTGTTCCTGCTTTGGAATACTGCACATTTTACCGATACCTGCTGCCTTCAGATAGCAAAGGGAATTAAACGCTATTTCCCTGAATGCCGGAGCAGCTACAACACCACCATATGGGCTGGTTTTCGGTTCATCAATCACAACAAGTATTGTCAGCAAGGGTTTGTCCGAAGGAACAAACCCGATAAACGAGGCCGTCCTCTTGCTTGCAGAGTACCCCTTGCTCACAGGGTCAACTTTTTGTGCCGTGCCGGTCTTGCCTGCCACCTTAAAACCTTCAATAGCAGCGTTTGTGCCGGTGCCACCCTTCTCTGTCACGCTGTTCATCATTTTTGTCACTGTTGCAGCAGTTTCAACGGAAATAACCCTACGTACGGTATGGGGGTTAAAATGCTGAAGTTCCTGTTCAGAACCATCTGTTATACTCTCAACAAGATAAGGTTTCATAAGCAGTCCGCCATTTGCGATTGCGGATACAGCGCTCACAAGCTGTATAGCGGTTGTAGAGACACCTTGTCCAAATGAGATTGTAGCCAGATCCGTCCCATACCACCGACTCACCGGCCTGAGACCACCAGACGCCTCGCCAGGCAGGTCAATGCCGCTCTTTTCTCCAAAACCAAAGGCCTGAAGATAATGATGCAAACGGTCATCGCCCAGCCTTATTCCTATCTTTGCCGAGCCAATATTGCTTGAATATTTCAGTACCTCTGTAATTGAGACCCTGCCATGCGGGTGATCATCCCTGATTATCCTTCCGCCAAATGAATACCTGCCATTTTCACAGTTTATTCCATCCTGGGGACGGACAATCTTCTCTTCGAGAGCTGCCGCCATGAGGAAAAGCTTGAAGGTCGAACCTGGTTCAAAACTGTCTGATACGGCACGGTTGCGTAAATGCAGAGTAGGATACTGTCTGAATGAATTAGGATTAAAGGCGGGATAGTTGGCCATTGCCAGAATCTTTCCTGTAGCAGGATCCGCAACTACTGCAATTCCACCTTTCGCGTCACTGCCCTGCACTGCCTTTGCAAGCTCTTTTTCAGTGAAATACTGAATATTCTTATCCAGGGTAAGTGTTATATCCTTACCGGGAACAGGATTCTTCATAACCGCATTCTGCATCGCTACATCTCTGCCAAGGGCATCGCGTTCAGTCAAAAGGCACCCTTTTTTACCCATTATTTCTCTATCATAACGACGCTCTATCCCCTCAAGCCCATCAGGATCAAGTCCTGTGAAACCAATAACATGAGATGCCATCTCAAAATTTGGATAGAATCGTTTATTTTCTTTAATGAAACCTATTCCAGCTAATTTATGCTCCCGTATTTTCTTTGCTGCATCAGGAGAGATTTGTCTGGCCAGCCAGACAAATCCTTTTTCGGAGGAAATCTTTTTTATAATTTCTTGTTGAGAGATGCCAAGCAAAGGCGCAAGCAGAGCAGAGACGGCAACCGGTTCCTTAATCCTTCTGGGTTCAGCAAAGAGAGAGTCCATTTCCAGGGAGACTGCCAGAGGAGTGCCATTACGATCAAATATCCCTCCACGCGCGGGAGTGATCTGGATAGACCTTTGATGCTGCTTTTCTGCCCGCTTTACCAGTTCATCATGTTGAAGTACCTGTAGATAAAAGCTTCGGCATGTAACTGCGAGGAAACCGAAGGCAAAGAGGCAGGAGACCATAATGATCCTTATTCTAGCCCACTTTTCCCTGTCATTTTTCATACACGGCCTCCAGCAAAAACCAAAGCATCTTTTACTTTACCAATACAACCTGCTGATCCTGGGGGACAATCATCCCGAGTTCTTCCTTGGCAATAGCCTCAATCCTGGCAGGCGTCTTCAGCGAAACAGCTTCCAGTTTTAACTGCTTCTGCTCTTGCTCCAGGGCTTTCATCTGACGACTGGCCTCCCCTATCTGCAGGCTCAGCTCTATAAGATGGAAGCGTGACCAGACATGAAAGATGGAAACAACTGTCAGCAACAGCATGCATATCATTAAGAATTTTATAATATCCAAACGACGCGGAACCAGTTCTGCGCTCAAACGTCCAGGAAATGCTATTTTTGTGCTGTCCATCTTAACGGTTCCCATTGTCTTCTCTCCTTCAGGCATCAGCCTGATTTTTCAGCAGCCCTCAATTTTGCACTTCGGGCACGAGGATTTCTGTTTACTTCGTCCTCCCCTGCTCTGATTGGTCTATTGGTTAAAACCCTGACCAGAGGTTTTTTGTTACAGATACAGTAAGGAAGCCTTGGCGGACAGATACAACCGGTAGCAGCCTCTCTGAACAGCTGCTTCACAATCCTGTCTTCAAGCGAGTGAAACGAGATAACAACAATTCTTCCACCCTGTTTTAAGACTGATATCCCTTCAGAAACACCATGCCTCACCTGCTCAAGTTCATTATTTACAGCTATCCGCAAGGCCTGAAATGTTCTGGTTGCTGGATGAATCCTCTCTTCATGAAAACGACGCGGTATAGCACGAGAAACCAGTTCAGCCAGCTGCAGTGTTTTAACTATCGCTTTCTCTTGGCGTTCACGCTCTATACTCTGGGCTATCTTCCTGGCCCAGCGTTCCTCCCCGTACTCCTTGATTATCCGCTCAAGTTCCTCTACAGAAAGGTTCTCCAGGATATTGGCTGCCGTCTCCCCTTTGGAAGGATCCATACGCATATCAAGCAGTCCATCCTGCCTGAAGCTGAATCCACGTTCAGCAGTATCCAGTTGATATGATGAAACTCCCAGATCCAGTAGAACTCCGTCAACCGCTTCAATATTCTGCTGTTTCAGCAACTGTGCAAGCTCTCCGAAACTGCCATGTATAGCAATAAAGCTGGATCCAAATCTTTCCAGCCTTACCGAAGCCGCCGCCAGTGCCTCCCTGTCCCTGTCAACCCCTATAACAATGCCATCAGGACAGATTTTCTCCAGAATCAGTTCAGTATGACCTCCCCCGCCCAGTGTACCGTCCAGATATATGCCGCCAGGCCTCGGATACAGCAGTTCCAGAACCTCATCAGAGAGAACCGACAGATGCCTGAAGTCAGACACCTATATACCAAGTGCAGCAAGGGCTGCCGAATCCTGCGGGAAATTACGCTCATCCTGGGCATTTACACGCGCATATATCTCACTGGCCCATATATCAAAACGCTGCCCCATACCTACAAAATAGAGGTCACGTTCCAATCCCGCATGAACCCTTAACGCCGGTGGAATCAACACCCTGCCCAGTTTATCGACACTGCACTCCTGCGCAGGTCCAAGCACAAGTCGCTTCAGGCTGTTAAGCTGAGCCAATGCCAGGTTCCCCTCATTGCCCTGAATACGTCTCTCCATTTCCTGCCATTCACGAATCGGATATACAGAAAGCCCGCGACCAAAACTACCGTCATCAAAATCAACAGGGGATGCCTTGGTAATTACAAAACGCTCATCACCAAAGCCGTTTAAAAGTATCTCCCTAAATCTTGCAGGGATGCTGGTACGCCCCTTTGCATCAATTGTAGTGAGGCTTTCACCGCCAAACATCATCCACCTCTCGCATACTATTTCCACTAATTTCCACTTTTTTCCACTTTGTGGCAAACTATATCAGCAGTCAAGCTGCTGTCAAGTAATAAACATTAAAAGAAGAAAGTGCAGCTTCAGGAGAGTAAGGGGGGGGGTGAGAGGCTAGCTTTGAAGACAGCGAGTTGCAGGGATCCAGCTGCTCATTAAAAGAATAGAGCCAGCGCGTGATAAGACTTTGATCTTCTTATCTTTGTTGCGACACGTATTAAGTTAAGGCAAGATTGATGCCCTCGCAATTTGTCATTCCCGAAGCGATTCTGGTCGGGAATCCAGTTTGTAAGCTACTGAAATTATGGATCCTAGATAAAGACATTCGGGGATGACAACGAAAATTTGCGAGTGCATCAAGATTGAATAAAGGAAAATATAGGGGGGAAATACCTGGTCAGTAAGTATCCCCCACCAGAGGTGGGGGCTTTACGATTGCTGGCCCCTCAAAGGGGCCTTATAGCAATCGATGTTTTCAAAGTCAAAAGCAATAACGGCAAAATCTAAGCATAACGCCGGAACTGTCGAACTATGTGGGTCCCCCAGCATAGCTGGGGGATTACTCAGATGAATTTATGGCAGGGAAGGTTCTCATCATTTTCCAAGTGTTCAACAGTATCACTTCAGTTCACAACTCATTTTGAGCCCCAGCCCTTCAGGCGCTGCATTATCGTCGAACAGATCCCCCCTGTAATTGCCGGGAGTCCAGACCTTGCTGTTTTCAATAATTTCTTCCTTCGAAAACTGATGATCAAAAATCTCTATCTCGCCTTCAGCAACTTTGGAAAGCCCCTTTTCACGAAACCTCGCCAGCAAGAAAGGAGAAAACTTTTCCGTCTTTTTCTTGATTAACTCCCTTTCCATCGGGATAGCCATACCACAGTTATTGCACAACGCACCCACCTGATCTTGGAACTGTTCCGGCACTTTTTTCCACCATCCATGTTCAACTGGCCAGGCATTTTTCCCGTCATTCAGCAAAGCGTCCTGCGCAGCTGCAACTTCACAAAAGTAAGCCCCAAAATGATTTATAGTTGGGCACCACGTGTTTTGCACCCAGCAGGCATCAATCAGTTTTTTGCGGAGCGATTTGTCAGACACAACTTCGGAAATGGCAACCGTCAATGGCTGATGCTTGCAGGTTTCAATCTGTTCTTTATTATGCTCGTTATAAGCGACAAAAGCAAAAGTCTGGTGTATGATCTCCAAGTAGCTTTCAAGGTTTTTACCACCCGATGTCCAAAGACCCAGCCTGTTTCGATGAAACCGCTGACGCAATTGCCGACATATTTCTGTAAAGTCAGGATGCAAAAGTGGTTCACCACCGATTATCCCAACCTTGCCAGGCCATATTTTCAGGGTCTCAAGTGCGACTACAAATTGCTCCAGCGTCATATGCATTCTCTGACCTGATCGCAAATGTCGGTTATAGCGAGAGCAATAAAGACAACTCATGAAACAATGATTTGTTATGTCAATTTGGATAGTTTCTGATAAGAAAATTGGGCGCATAATATTCCTCGTTCTCAACTTGACTTAACATTATAATTCCAGCTTATGTTGCAAGTCTTTTAAATAAACCCTGTAGTGAAGAGAGTTAGGTGAAATTTGCAATGCCTTCTGCAAGACATGAATTGCCTTACTAATTTCACCTGAACTTCTGTAACTGCAAGCCAGCGAGAACAGGTCTTCTGCCAATGCAGCAAGGCTAGTGTGAGGTAGCACATGTGGATACCACTCCGGTATATCGTCGCTAATCAGATATTTAGCAACAATTGAGTCAAACAACTGATTACACTCGTAGCCATCAGTAAGACTCAGTTCAGTCAACAGAATTTCAAAAATACTTCTACAAGCCTGAATATTCTCCTTATAAACGCAATTTCGGTTCTTTATGACTACAGGGCTATGCTTTCTTTCGTTAAATTCAGCAACAATATCATCTACTTTGGTGTTATGATGCTGATATGTCAGGTTTGATCTGAGATTAAAGTGTGACTGCCTTTTGGTTCTATTGTTTATTCGCCTTTTTATCGTTTCATTCAAATCAAAAAGTTTCCAGTGCGAGCCCTGAAGCATATCAATTGGTTGAACCGTTACACAATGTGCCTGCATAATTGTTGGATTATTAGTATCCCAACCCATATGTATTCCATTATATACAATATTGTGGTTTCCATATCCCCATACGATATTATGACCAGCCCGAACAATAGCCGGCTTGATGTAACAACTTGATATTGCCGGATCACCATGGCGACGCTGCATATAAACGGGCTTAGTCTTATCAAGGATAGTATCTGTATCATGTTCGTATATTTGCCAGAATATTGCAAAATACACGTTTTTATTACAACGCTTAATATGCTCCTTTACAGAAGCTTCAAGTTTATTGCAAAAAATATATTCATCAGAATCAACCACAATCACGTAGTCTGCATCTACGATTTTTTGATATTTTTCATTTATTTTTCTGGCCTTGATAATATCATCCATCATGTCAGGAAACCTGAAATACTCTATCTCAACATTTGGATAACTAAGGGCAATTTGCTCCGTGTTATCATTCGTATCCGCATCAAGCAGAATATGTATCTTGTCCACCCATGAGTAATGATTCAGAAAAAAAGGGGCTAGAAATTCTTCATTGTACCACATTGTGACCAATTCTATTTTCATTAGCGCCCTCACATTTTAATTAGTTTTCATCCGGAAACTGTAATATTCTGATATGTTATTTAAAACAAGCATATTTTGCTCTGGTTTTCTGCGTTTTGTACTAATGTTCGGCCACAACAGACTGTAATTATTTACAATCAATTTTTTGGATAAATAGGTATGGTGTCCCTGATTTTTGCATTAACCATGTTGTTGGCTCTGCTTGAGCAGACCTTGCAACGAATTGTCGGATTTACCAAAGAGCAGATACAAACGTGGGTGGAGAGGTTCACCGCTATGTTGCCGCCGTTTTCAGGGACAAAATGCAGTCTAATATGCTGACTTCAATAATATAAATCGTTGCAAGCTACGTGCAAAAGTTGAGTTAAAACCTTTTTGTCAATCCTACATGTAAGGTCACATCTGGAGCGGTTGAAACTGCAATATCCTCGCTAACACCTATATCAAGCATGTATGCGTGTGGAAGGCGGACAGTTCCACCGATGGTCAATAGTGCGGAGTTTTTTCCAAGCTCAGGAAGGGAGCTGTCTTTGTATAGGGGAGAACTGATCAGACATTGTGACTTGAAAGCTATCCAGTTGGTTGGAGACCAGCCTGCTCCAACCGTTCCAAAACCAGCAATATTTTCCCTCTGTTCTTTAAGTATATCACCATCATTGCCAAGCATAGTTCCGGCAGAGGCAAAAAGGCCAAGAACACCGTATTCTGTATTCTGATTAAATGAAGCTGCAAGAAAAAGAGCGAAATCAATGCTACCACTGCCTGCAAGGGTAGAGCTGTCGCCTGTTGGCAGCTTTAACTGGGCACGCAAAGCTACATCTGTATGATTTAAATCGGTATTATTTTCAAAAAGCCTGTAAGCGCTTAAAAGACTTATATCGCCGACTCCCTCTGAACTCTTGTCCAGATCCAGAAGTCGTACCCCGTTTTTTGTGTATCTGTAGCTGATCCTATTTTTAGGGGCTGTATCCCGCCCGCCTTGAGGCAACCCCCATAGTTTATGCCAATCAACGATAAATCCATCCAGGAATCCGCCCCCCTGAATCAGAATAGGGATCTCAATACCAATCTCAAGTTTGTCGGTGAGTCCATACTGCCCCCTTAAGTTCCAACGATACAATTCACCATCCAGCAGGATCTCTTCAACAGCATTTGAGTGTGAACTATAAATGGAGGCAATATCCTGTGACAGGCTGATCTTCCAGTTGCCACTTGAAACGAGGGAAGCTGATGTTTCAGACGGCAGACCAAAGATCTGTACAAGAGGGCTGCGATTGGCCGTTAGAAACGGCTCAATATCAAATCCCGCCCCAAATACTGCCGTTGCACTGAATAATGTGACAGCAAGGAAGATATGACAAAACAGGATTCTCAACATTTATAATACCCCTGCTCAGGGATCTTATTTTTTACGTCTTGACGCAAGAGAAACTACCTTTTGTCCTGCATCTGGCAGTGGAACCTTCTTTTCAGGCTTCATCTTCTCTTCAGGTTCCTCAACTTCAGAGTCCAATGGTGAGATAAGTTTTTCTAGGCGCAGCGGGGTGCCACTCATGGTAAAAGGAAAACCGTCAAGCTGCGTTTCATCAAGAATCCAACTGAAGATCTGAAGGGGAAAGGTAAGCACAAGAAGCTTTACCAGCCACCAACCTTTTTTGATATCAGGGCTTATATCCTCAACACGGGCATAAAAGCCGGGCTTGTCATCAACATGCACCAGCACAAGATCTTTTTCAAAAATCATTTACAGAGCTTCCTTTTTTATCAGGGATTTTGGCCAAGCCAGGCAGTAATGTACAAGTCAGATGCACGCTACTGCCTGACAATCGGATATGAATCAAGAATTTCAGATAATTTTATTGAGCGGGTATTCAATAATACCTTCAGCACCAAGGCCTAACAGCTCAGGGACAATACGCCTGACTTCCTTTTCAGGCAGTATGCTTTCAATTGAAACCCAGTCTGATTTATAAAGATGGGAGATAGTAGGAGCCTTCTGACTCGGTAAAATAGCTGTTATAGCATCTACCCTGTCTGCTGGAGCATTCATCTTGAACCCAACCATCCCTTCGGCTCTTAGAGTAGAATTAAGCAGGGTTGCAATCTGTTCTATCTTTGCCCTTTTCCAGGGGTCAATCCAGGCAGCCTTATTAACTACCATTACCGGCACCGACTCCATCAGGTCGCATACTATACGCAGGTTGTTTGCCCTGATTGTAGAACCTGTCTCTGTGACTTCAACAATGGCATCACACAATCCATCTATGACCTTGGCCTCTGTAGCGCCCCATGAAAATTCAACAGTGACAGGGATATCCCTTTTAGCAAAGTAACGTTTGGTAAACTCGACCAGCTCTGTGGAAATGGTAGCTCCATGCAGATCTTCAGGTTTCTGCACCTTTGAATCCTGAGCCACAACCAGAACCCAACGAACCGGTCGCCTTGATACCTTTGAGTAAACCATCTCGCAGACTTCGACAACATCAGAATCATTTTCACGTATCCAGTCCCGTCCCGCTATCCCGACATCAATTGTGGCACGCTCAACATATCGCCCCATTTCCTGCGGGCGTATCAGGTGGCACTTCACCTCTGGATCGTCTACAGTTGGAAAATAGCTTCTGGATGAGACCGTTATCTGCCAGCCGGCTTGCCTGAACAGATCAATGGTAGCATCCTCAAGGCTGCCCTTCGGTATTCCGAATCTTAAAATGCCGCTCATTTTTTATAAACCTCCTTTGGATCAAAGAGAGGATTTGAGTATTCAACCCAGCCGCCATTTTCCCATTTTCTGTAAAAACAGCTCCGGTTACCGGTATGACAGGCGGCCGGTCCGTTCTGCTTTACCTTTATAACTAGCGTATCTGCGTCACAGTCAGTCAACACCTCGATCACATCCTGAGTATTGCCGGATTCTTCACCCTTCATCCAATACTTGTTACGACTGCGGCTATAGAACCAGGTCTTACCGTCCTTAAGGGTCAAATCAAGGGTCTTTTTGTCCATAAAGGCGACCATAAGAACTTCACCGTTTTCATAATCCTGGATTACAGCAGGAATCAAACCACCCATTTTTTCAAAATTAATCTCAATCATGCTCTTTCCTCCTGAAAAATATCTTGGCAGTATATGGGTAGGCACCAAAAAATGCAAGAATGAGGAACAGAATTGAATCTCTTTGAGGTATGAATAATTAAAGCAGAGCTTGATTAAGGTGCTATGAAAATGCGCAGCTATATAGTACAAGGTTCAGCTGCTTATCCTGACAGTAACCAATTCTGGACAAGGACTTTAAATGACTGAAAAACTCTCTGGACTAACCAAAAGGAGTCTTATATAAGATGCAACGTCGTGCCTTAGCCCTCTTTTCCGGTGGACTTGATTCTATTCTGGCAGCAAAGATTATCCAGAATCAGGGGATTGATATACTGGCAATAAACTTCACCTCTCCTTTTTTTGGCTCTTCGCCAGAAAACAGCTCAGTCTCCATCGCCGCCAGATACGCATCAATATACGAAATTCCATTTCGCAGTATCGCTCTGGGAAACGATTATCTGGAGATGCTGAAGAACCCTGTACATGGCTACGGTAGCGGCCTTAATCCCTGTATTGACTGCAAATCATTTATGTTACGCCATACAAAAAAATTGATGGATGAACTGAAGGCTGATTTCATTATTACCGGTGAAGTGATTGGACAGCGTCCTATGAGCCAACGCAAGGACACCATGAGAATTATCGAGAGAGACAGCGGTCTTGATGGGCTTCTGCTTAGACCTCTTTCCGCAAGGTTTTTGAAGGAGACAATACCTGAAATGGAGGGATGGGTCAGAAGAGATGAACTCCCAGCCATAAAAGGCAGAGGCCGCAAGGATCAGATGCTTCTTGCCGCTAAACTTGGCATTGATGACTTTCCCGGCCCTGGAGGCGGCTGTCTTCTGGCAGAAGAGAGTTACATTCCAAAGGTAAAGGATCTGCTCTCACATCAACCGGCTCCTGTAATACGGGACTTTGAACTGCTTAGAACAGGTCGGCATTTCCGTATTTCAGAGAACTGCAAAGCAATTGTCGGAAGGGACTGCAACGAAAATGACAGACTCCATTCCTTGATTGCCAAAGGTGAAACCATATTGAGATGGCCGGATGGTTCGAGTCCGATAGTGCTTGTTACCGGTAAACCTCTTGCAACAGATCTGATTCAGGCAGGGCGTATTCTTTTGCGTTACACGAGATTTCCAAGGCATCTTGTCTGTTCCCTGAGCGCAAACAGGGATGGAGAGACCCTTAAAATTGAGGTAATGAACGACATTGGTGAAGATGAACTTGAATCTTTCAGGGTTTCTCTCTTCAAAGCAGCTCCATGTTTAAGATCTGAATAAAGTAATCCACCTGATTCAATTCTGAAACTTTACAACAGTGATGACTTCATTCTATAATGCCTTAGTAATTTATGTAGTTGGGAGTATTAGCCTGCTTGATTAATCTGACAAGAAGAATAGGTGCCTGGGGAATATGCCTGGTGCAGGATTTGGGTCGAACAGGACAATTTCTGCTCTATGCCCTCTATTCTGTTATCCGCCGCCCTGGACGTCCAATCCATGTACTTAAGCAGATAAACTTCATCGGCACAAAATCCCTTTTTGTAATAATACTGACAGCCGCATTCACAGGCATGGTGCTCGGACTTCAGGGATATTACACTCTTACCAAATTTGGTTCTGAAGGGATGCTTGGAACAGCTGTCGCTCTCTCATTGATAAGGGAGCTTGGACCTGTCCTCTCCGCACTTATGGTTACCGGCAGAGCCGGCTCTGCTATTACCGCGGAGATCGGCATAATGCGGATAAGTGAACAGATAGACGCGCTTGAAACCATGGCACTGGATCCATATAAATACCTGATCTCCCCTAAATTCATAGCAGCCATGATATCAATGCCGCTTTTATGCGCCATTTTTGATGTAGTCGGCATATATGGAGGCTGGTTGGTTGGGGTGAAGCTCCTGGGTGTGAATCCCGGTTCCTATTTCAGCGAGATGTACCGTTCCGTTGAGTGGAAGGATGTCTATTCCGGCTTCGTAAAGTCATTCTCATTTGGCCTGATTATAGCCTGGATAGGTTGTTACAAGGGTTACTATGCCGGACATGGTGCAGAAGGGGTCTCCCGCGCTACTACTGAATCAGTAGTTCTTACCTCGGTACTCATACTTGTTTGGGACTATTTTCTTACCTCAATACTCCTATGATTAAAATGATTGATATCCATAAGAGCTTTGGAAGCCAGGTTGTGCTAAACGGCCTGAACCTTAGCATACCTGCAGGTGAAATCACCGCTGTCATAGGGCCAAGTGGAGAAGGCAAAAGTGTGCTGATAAAGCATATTATAGGACTTCTGAAGCCGGAACGGGGTGATGTACTTATTGAGGGGAAGAGCATAGTTGGATTGCACCGTTCTCAACTCAATCAGATCCGTGAAAAATTTGCCATGGTATTCCAGAATGCGGCACTCTTTGACTCGATGACGGTTTATGAAAATGTTGCATTTCCACTGGAAGAAAAGACAAATCTTGACCGTGAAGAGATAAATCAGCAGGTTAAAATCGCACTTCAGGAGGTTGGCCTTAAAAATGTCAACTCAAAGTACCCTGATGAACTGTCCGGCGGCATGAAAAAGAGAGTTGGACTGGCAAGGGCGCTTCTTCTGAAACCTCAGATTATACTTTTTGACGAACCAACCACCGGCCTTGATCCTGTTATAAGACGAGCGATACATCAACTTATCAAAGAGACACAGAAAAAGTTCGGCTTTACCGCCGTTATAGTCTCGCATGATATCCCTGACATCTTTGATGTAGCACACAATATTGCAATGCTCTATCAGGGGAAGATTTTACAGTTTGGAACAGCTGATGAGATAGTAAACTCAGAACATCCAGTGGTCAGACAATTTATATCCGGTAGCCTTGACGGGCCTATTAACAGCGGAGTTGCATAATCATGAACATTGCAAAACTAGAATTGACGGTTGGTATCTTCATGCTGATTGGGATCATCTGCCTGGGTTACCTCTCAATAAATCTGGGCAAGATGGAACTGATTGGCGGTAATGACTACAAGCTAACAGCTAGCTTTGATTCAGTATCTGGTCTTAAATCTGGCGCCAGGGTTGAGTTGGCAGGGGTAGAGATTGGCACAGTTGAAAAGATTGGCCTTTCAAATTCGAGCGGTGATAAAGCGCTTGTTACCATGAAGATCAAAGATGGGATAAATATAACCGATGATGTCATTGCATCAGTAAGAACCAGTGGTATTATTGGGGACAAGTTTATAAAGCTGAAACCTGGCGGCTCAGACCAGATATTAAAAAATGGCGGAAAGATACGCGAAACAGAATCCGCAATAGATATTGAAGAACTGGTTAGCAAATTCATTCACGGCAAGGTAGATTAGGGGCAATAAAGATGAAACAGCTGTTGAATTACATCGTTACAATCATGCTTTGTCTTTTAGCATCAACAAACGCTTTGGCAGGAAGTCAGGGGCAGACAACATTGACTCTTGATCTGAATGAGTCCATACGAACAGCTCTACAGTATTCTCCTGAAATCGGAGAGGCAGAGGCGGATCTGGCGTTAACCTCAAGCAAACTGGATGAGGCCAAATCGTACCGCTATCCACAGATCAGTGTAACATCACTCTTTGGCCCGGCGCCTGGCGCAAAACAGGAAGACCTTACACCGGTTATTAATACAAACAAGAGCTTCAGCACAAGGGATCTCACCTGGTTTGCCAGCACGGACATGCTTGTAACCCAACCGCTCTGGACTTTTGGAAAAATAAGCGAGAACATGAAGGCAGCCACTCACGGTATTGAGGTAGACAAGGCAAAGAAACGTCAAAAAGGAAATGAAGTGGCTCTGGAGGTAAAAAAATATTACTACGGCGTTATCCTTGCCCGCGAACTTCAGAATGTTCTTGCGGAATTACAGCTTTACATGATTCAAGGTAAGCAGAAGATTCAACAACTGATTGACAACGAATCTGCCTCGGGAGATCCGATGGATCTCTTCAAGATCGATGCCTACTCAGGCGAGATAAACAAGTACATGGAAGAGGCCTTAAAAGGGGAACGTCTCGCCAAGGCTGCTCTTAAGGCTCGTTTGGGTTTGGCCGACAATGTTGATATCAACGTTTCTGATGAGAAACTGGAATTGCCAGATGCCGGAATACCAGAGCTAAATGGAACCATAGACAGGGCAAGAGTTCAACGACCGGAGTTCAAGCAGCTCTCTGAAGGACTGGCTGCTCGCAACGCTCTCGTACAGGCAGCCAAGTCAAACTACTATCCTGATCTTTTTGTGGCTGGCCTACTCTCCTGGGCATATGCAGACCATAGAGATCGGATTAAAAACCCTTATATAAACGACACCTTCAAACATACTTACGGAGGGGTGGCTCTGGGACTTAAATGGAAGCTTGATTTTGGCATTACCGGCTCAAAGGTTTCAGGAGAACAAGCCCAGTTAAACCGCCTTGAAAGCACTAAACTTTATGCCGACCATTATATCCCTCTACAGGTTAAAAAGGCTTGGCTTGAGATGCAGGAATCCAGAAACAATGTATTCATAACCAAAAATGCATACACAAGTGCAAAAAAATGGGGAGCTGCCGCTTTGGCAAATTTTGACTTCGGAATTGGCAATCCACGAGATGTCTTTGATGCCGTTGGCATCTACGGCAAGATGAAGGCCGCCCATTTTCAAGCTATTTACGACTTCATAATTGCAAAGGCAAGCCTTGAATATGCGATAGGTGAGAACCCTCTTCCACAAAATCTACAAAAATAGCATTATAAGTGTAAGGAGCAGAACCATGCTTAAACGTATTACCATACTTACAGTTATCTGCCTGCTGGCTGCTGCAACCTCTTTCGCCTCTGTAACGGATACTATAAAAAAGACCGTTGATGATGTAATCCAGATTATCAGCAATCCTGAGCTAAAGAAAAAAACAAACGAAAAGAAACGCCGTACGGCCATTAAGAACAGTATAGCCACTATTTTCGACAGCCAGGAGATGGCCAAGCGGACATTGGGCAAACACTGGAACCAACGCACCCCTGTAGAAAAAAAACAGTTTGTGGAGCTTTTTGCAACGCTTCTGGAAAATTCATATGCGGGCAAGATAGAGTCCTACAATAACGAAAAGATTCTCTATACAAAAGAAACGGTTGATGGTAACTACGCCGAAGTTAAATCCAAGGTAATAACACCAAAAAGAGATGAGTACACCCTTGACTACAAGATGATTAAAAACGTCAACGGTTCTTGGATGGTCTACGATATCGTCATAGAAGGGGTAAGCCTGGTTTCAAACTATCGTACACAGTTTAACAAAATTATCTCTGCAAACGGCTATCCTGAACTGGTTAAAAGGCTGCAGACCAAGAGCAACGAAATTAAGATGTAGATATTTTTATTTATCTTGACAGCAGTTTTTCACTATGCTACAGGGACGCAGCAAAAGTTTCGGACGTGACAGCAGTATTCACGAAGCACCCGCTGGATTAGCCTTGCTTGGCGACACTCCTGCAACAGTTCCGGAAACTTCTCTGATGTTTTTAAATCCGGCGCTGTCCGGCAACACACGAAGGAGGAAGTAAAAGATGGCTCAAGGCAAAGTCAAGTGGTTCAACGACACTAAGGGGTTCGGTTTTATCGAGCAAGAGGGTGGTGAGGATGTATTTGTTCATTTCTCAGCCATTCAGTCCGAAGGATTCAAGTCTTTGGCCGAGGGCGAAGTGGTAAGCTTCGACATCGTTCAGGGACCTAAAGGTCTTCAGGCTGCAAACGTGTTGAAGCAGAAGTGATTCTGTTTACAACTGCCTTTCACGAGTGACCCGCTGCTTATCGGCGGGTCGTTCTTTTTATATCAAAGGCATTATTCTTAAGGCCAGCTTTACCAGCATCCGTGGCGTCAATTACAAAATCAAACATCTGCAACAGATCTAACCTTCCATCCTCAAGAAGCATCTTCTTAACCCGTTGACGTTCCTCAGGCAGATGCCATAACAGGACAGATTTTTGAAGGATCTTTTCCCGATCAGTCTTGGCAACAAAGAGCTTCTGTCCATTTTCAGGATCCAGCCCTGTATGGTAAATACAGGTCGCTGCAGTTCCAGGTGTAGGTGTAAACTCCTGAACCTGCTCAACCTTAAGCCCCAGGCCTCTCAATTCTCTTGCCAGCATAATCATATCATCCAGGGTAGACCCCGGATGACCAGAGATCAGGTAGGGCAGAACCGTCTGGCGCTTTCCGATACGGCTGCTTTCTTCCTTAAATCTTTTGATAAACCTGATAAAGCTACTTCTGCCAGGTTTTCTCATAACAGCAGTAACTTTATCCACAAGATGTTCAGGCGCCACCTTCAGCAATCCACCGGTATGCCGTTCAACCAGTACTTTAAAATAGTTAGGCTGGAGCTCCATAAGGTCATAACGAATGCCTGATGAGACAGTAAGGCTGCGGACGGCAGGCTCGGCTACCGTCCTCCTTAACAGATCAACTGCGTAGCGATCGTCACTTTTAAGGTTATGGCATGGAGCGGGATAGAGGCAACTGACTCGACGGCAGTTTTTCCCTTTGTCGGGAGCTGCGCATCCTGTGCCTGACATATTAGCGGTAGGCCCCCCCAAATCGCTGATAGCACCGCGAAACCATGATTTGAGTGCAAGTGCTTTCACTTCTGAGACTATTGATAGAGCAGAGCGGGACTGTATAAATTTCCCTTGATGGGATGTTATTGCACAGAAGGAACAACCACCATAACAGCCCCTGTGGCTTGTAATTGAGTTTTTTATCTGTTCAAAAGCAGGGATACTCTCTTTATATAGAGGATGTGGTTCTCTGGTAAAAGGCAGGGCATAGATCTCATCCATCTCTGGCGTGGTAAGCGGCATGGCAGGAGGGTTGCAGATAACAAATCGGTTTCCGTGCGGTTGCACCAAGCCCCGGGCACAATATGGATTCTGCTCTTTCTCCGCAAGGCTGAACGCCTTAAGATATAACTCTTTATCATTGTTCAGCTCCTCAAATGAAGGGAGCAGAATAGAGTTTTCACGCTGCTCAGTTGAGGCACAGGCCGTACCGCGAATATCTGTAACTGCATCTAATTTTTCTCCATTGCGCATCCTTTGAGCCAGTTCAAGCAATGCCAGTTCAGCCATACCGTAAATCAGCAGATCTGCTTTGGCATCAAGAAGAATGGAGCGCCTGACCCTGTCATCCCAGTAGTCATAATGCGCCAGACGACGTAGTGATGCCTCAATTCCACCAATCAGGACAGGGACATTACGCCAGGCTTCCTTCAGTCTGGATGTATAGATAATAGTGGCACGGTTGGGACGGGCTCCATGTCGCCCGCCAGGGGTATAGGCATCATCATGGCGGAGTTTTTTACGGGCGGTATAGTGTGCCACCATAGAATCCATGGCACCGGCTGAAACGGCAAAAAACAGGCGAGGACGACCAAGCGCCCTGAATGGTTCGGCTGAACGCCAGTCAGGCTGAGATATAATTCCGACCCTGAATCCATGAGCTTCCAGCCAGCGGGCAAGCAACGGGACACCAAAGGCGGGGTGGTCAATGTAGGCATCGCCTGTTACGAATATTATGTCCAACTCATCCCAGCCACGACGATTTGCCTCATCAAGATTTACAGGAAGGTGTCCAGGGATGTTCTTTCGTATCTCTTTTTTCAGAATTACTCCTCCAGCATCTCCGCTACCAGGTCATAGTCCGATGAATCCGTTATCCTGCAACGGACTATTTCACCTGTATTGGCATTACCGGAGGTAATGTATACCTGACCATCAATATCAGGAGCCTGACGACTTGTCCGCCCCTTTAACAGCAAGTCGGTCTCCTCGCTATAGCCTTCAACAATCACCTCTTCAATCCTGCCCACCATAGCACGATTACGACGGAAGGAGACCCTCGCCTGAGTTCTCATAAGCTTGCGATGACGCTCCCGTTTGACCCTCTCGGAGATCTGATCCAGCATCTCTGCTGCCGGTGTGCCATCCTCCTTTGAATAGCAGAATACGCCCAGGCGGTCAAATTGAGCCTTCTCAACAAACCGGGTCAGAGATAGGAAGTCATCAACCGTTTCTCCAGGGAAGCCAACAATCAAGGAGGTTCTAAGCGTTATGTCCGGTATCTCGTGCCTTAGTTTTTCAACAAGAAGTCGTATCTGCCCTTCACTGCTCTTTCTGTTCATCCTCTTAAGGACATTATCGCTTATATGCTGAATTGGTATATCCAAATATTTACAGAGTTTTGGCTCAACCTTAAATAATTGTATAAGTTCATCGGTAATTCCATCAGGGTAGGCGTAAAGGAGTCTTATCCATTTAAGTCCATCTATCAGGGCAAGGCGACGAACAAGTTCTGCCAGCATACTCTTTCCTTCCAGATCAAACCCATAGCAGGTAATATCCTGGGAGACCAGTATCAGCTCTTTTACACCTCCATGCACCAGTCTTTTTGCCTCCTCAAGCAAAGCCTCCAGAGGGCGGGAACGATAACGGCCACGCAAAGAAGGAATAACGCAATAACTACAGCAGTTGGAACAGCCTTCACCAATCTTCAGATAGGCGTACCAGCCCGGAGAGGAATTAAGACGAGGGAGGTTCTCATCATAGATATAGTCAGGTTCTCCGACATCGCATATCTGTAGTTTGCTCGAATCATGCTCATCAAGTATTTCAGCAATCCTGGGATAGTCCCCTGTGCCTATAAATATATCAACCTCCGGCAGTTCATTGGCCATCTCAGCCTTATAACGCTGTGACATACATCCGGTCATTACAAGTGTCTTGCAGCGTCCGTCACTCTTCCGGTCAGCAAGATCAAGAACCGTATCAACACTCTCCTCTCTGGCCTCTTTTATAAAAGCGCAGGTGTTGACAATGATCAGATCAGCATCCTTTTCATCCATTGTTATCTCATATCCCTTTTGTACCAGAATACCCAGCATAACCTCGGCATCCACAAGGTTTTTGGGACAGCCAAGACTTATCATGCTTACTTTTTTATTTTCCATATTTTCCACTGCAACCTCTTTTCATAACTATTCGGTTATTTTAAGCTGTTGTCGAATTGTGCCTGATATTAAAAAACCTGTAAAGGCAGATTCCGCATTTTGATAAATGGTTTTGAATTTTGCAGTATAAAAAATGAATGAAAACGGGGAGACAGAAAGGAAGGAACAGAGTTTAGATCACATCCTGCCAGAGCGAATAATCGCATAGACCAGCCAGAGTCCTATAAAAGCAGCAACGGTGTAACCGAAGAATGCCAGAGTCGGGAAGCCGAATAATAACGGCCCTTTATCTGTATGCATAATAATTGAAGAACCGATGATCATGGCCGAGAGGATCAGGCTTATCGAAAGACGGTTGGTAGAACGATCAAAATCTGTAGTAAATTTATCAAGTCCCCTATGCTCAAGATCTATCTTGAACTTGTTACGATTGATCCGGTTAATGATCTCCTTGATATCGCGGGGTAAACTTCGTGCGAGACTCATGTAGGAAAGCATATTGGTTCTTAGATCGCCAGCAATCCGCTTGGGAGAATATTTTTGACGTAACTCCCTTTCAATATAAGGCCTTAGGTGCTCAACCATATCAAAGGTCGGATCAAGATTGCGCCCCATACCTTCTATAAGGACAAGGGACTTAATCAGCAGCATAAGATCAGGCGGGATATGTATTGAATAAAGAGTAATGATATCAACAAATTCTAACAGCATACGACCCACTTCAATCTCTTTGAGCGGTATTTCGTAATAACTGTCAATAAAGCAGGAAAGATCCCGCTTTAGGGCACGGACATCCAACTCCTCAGAGATCTCCCCCGAAGCCATTAAAATAGACACAATCTCATCCGTATCACATCTGACAACGGCGTACAGGAGATCTGTAAGAAAGGATTTCAGGCTATCATCAAGCCTGCCAATCATACCGTAATCAAGCAGACAGATTATGTTATTTTGGAGTATAAAAACATTGCCAGGATGCAGATCCCCGTGGAAGAACCCGTGGTTAAGCACCATATCCAAAAAAACATCGGCACCTCGACGGGCTACAAGCTTCCTATCAATTCCTTGACGTTCCAGAGTCTCAAGGTCAGACACCTTGATTCCAGTGACATACTCCATCGTAAGTATCCCACGGCTGCTCTGTTCCCAGTAAACACGGGGAAAATACATCCATGGAGTTCCGGTAAAATTGTCACGGAATTTTTCAATGGTATGTCCTTCACGGGAAAAATCCATCTCCCTTCGGATAGTACGTGCAAATTCCCGCACAACACCAACCGGATCGTAGATTTCACTGCCTGGCAGATGACGTTCTGCCAGTTGAGCCAGCGACATCAGGGCATTGATATCCGATTCCACCAGCTCAACAACTCCAGGACGACGCACCTTTATCACCACTTCTTCGCCGTTTGTCAGACGGGCACGATGAACCTGGGCAATCGATGCCGCAGCCAGTGCCTCCGGTTCAATCCAGGCGAAGAACGATTCGGGATTCTCGCCAAGCTCTCGTGAAATTTGTAATTTTACTTCATCAAAAGAGATACCAGGGACGTTATCCTGGAGTTTTTCAAACTCCCTGATAAATGAATGAGGAATGACATCAGGACGGGTTGAAAGGATCTGACCCAGCTTTACAAAGGTTGGCCCGAGCTCTTCCAGGGCAAGTCTCATCCTTTCAGCTGATGAGAGACGGGCAATATCCGGAGCCTTGCTCCTGAAGATACGGCGGCTCCTCACAACAACATCGGCAAGCCCCAGCATCTCAAGAGCCTGGTTAAAACCGTACTTGCTGAGAACCCTGACAATTCCCCAGTAGCGCCTTATGCTCCTGATATTGCTATTAAGCTTTAAAAGGTGAAGCACAGTATCAGCCGTTCAGCTTTGTTTCCAACTCCTGAACACGCGCTGCAAGCCGGTCGTATTCCTGGCGTGAAACAAGCCCGAGCCGTTCAACCACCTTACGAACCTCATCCTCAGCCATCTCCTTAACCTTGTCGCGGTTTTCCTTTGTAAGCGTCTGGATCCGCTCAAAAAGCCGCTTACCCTCATCTTCACTAAGCTTAAACTTGTCCTTCATCTCCGAGGCAAGTTCTTCCGCTCTTTTCTGACTCAAGGCAGCAACTCCAATTGTCGTCATAACTACTTTTTCAAAAAGTTCCAACATATCACCCTCCTCAAAAACGGTAAAATGTGCTGCACTTCAAAAGAATAACAGAAGTTTTAAGCTATGCAAACAGCTCTATACCTATTTTGATTATGAGCAGAAACTTCCTTACTCTACAGCTCCACCACCCAACACCTTGTACATGGTAGTCTGGTTTGTCAGCTTGGCGAGACGAACCCCTATAAGGTTCTGCTGAACATTATAGAGAGACCTCTGCGCTATGATAACGGTAAGGTAGCTGTCTATACCTCTGTCATAGCGAATCTGTGACAGTCGATGGCTTTCGGCTGTGGCATCAGTCAATGACTGCTGGGCAGAGAGCTGTTCATTTATAGTTCCCCGCTGCGCCATACTGTCAGCCACATCCCTGAACGCTGCCTGAATCGCTTTTTCATACTGTGCCACAGCAATATCACGATCAGCCGTAGAGACATCAAGATTAGCAATATTTTTACCTGAGTCAAACAGAGGCACACTAATCTGTGGCACAAAATTCCAGGCCACGGAACCTGGTTGGAAAAGGTCTGTAAGCTTGGCACTTGCCGTACCGAAACTGGCGCTAAGGCCTATACGGGGGAAGAAGGCAGCTCTTGCAGCTCCAATATTTGCATTTGCAGCTTTAAGTCTGTGTTCCGCAGCCAGTATAT
The DNA here is from genome assembly GCA_002328035.1 of Geobacter sp. UBA2189. GTDB lineage: Bacteria > Desulfobacterota > Desulfuromonadia > Geobacterales > Pseudopelobacteraceae > Trichlorobacter. Next base: position 280,608 of record DCVL01000017.1, on the reverse strand, counting down.
CAGGGCGTTTCAGCAAGACATCAGATGGAAGTCCTGGCGGCAGTTCATTCAGAGCTGTTACAGTTCCCAGCTCTTTTGGCATGACTTCGGGTGTTAGATGCTTTCCTACCAGAAGGTTCAGGGCATTAGCATCCTGCGCCACCAGAGCAGTATAACGGGCAATATCTACCCTGGCCGCATCCACAGCGGTCTGGGCTTCATTCAGGTCAAGGGCTGAAGTTATTCCTGCGTCAAAACGGTGCTTGATGATCCGGTAGTATTCCTGCTGACTTGAAAGGGTCTCACGGGACAGATTCAGACGTTCCTGATCCGCTGCCAGGGTCAGCCAGGCATTGGCTACCTCTGCAATCAGACTAATCTGTACCGCCCTCTTGGTTTGCTCGGTAGCCAAATACTGTTCCAGAGCCTGATCCTTAAGACTGCGTACCCTACCAAAGAGATCCAGCTCATAGTTACTGACCCCAAGCCCTACATTGTACTGTTCACTTGTTCTGGCTCTTCCGGTTTGGGAGAGATCGGCAGGTGTCCGTTGAATTGTAGCCCCTGCAGTACCATTGATAGTCGGCAACAGGTCAGCCCGCTGAATCTGGTAAAGCGCCCTGGTCTTTTCGATATTAAGCATTGCAACCCGCAGATCCCTATTGTTGGCAAGCGTCAGTTCAATCACCTTTTGCAGGCGTGGCTCAACAAAAAACTCTCGCCAGTGAAGATCTGCAACCGCCTTCTGATCAGGCTTCGCCGCTTCAGGTTTGTAAGAATCGCCGCTTGGCCAATTGGCAACGACCGGTGGAACCGGCCTTGTATAATTGGGTGCCAGTGTGCACCCACCTGCCAGCAGCAAGATGCCGCAAGATACAAAGTTTCTGATTTTCATATCAATGCCCCCCTATAACAACAGCAGGAACAGGTTCGACCGGATGTTTCTTATATTTTTTTCTCCCAAAAAGCTTTGAAACCATAACGAAGAAGAAAGGGATAAATATAAGGTCAATGAATGTTGCGGAAAGAAGCCCTCCCGTAACTGCAGTGCCTATGGCGTTCTGTGCAGCAGCCCCTGCTCCTTTGGTCAGTGCCAGCGGTAAGGTGCCAAAGAAAAAGGCAAGCGATGTCATAATTACTGGCCTTAACCTTATCTTTACCGCTGACAATGTGGCCTCTACCAGTTCATGTCCCTGATGCATCTGCTCCTTAATGAACTGGATAATAAGGATTGCGTTCTTTGTAGAAAGACCAACAGTGGTTAGCAGGCCAATCTGAAGATAGACATCGTTGGGAAGCACCCTTAGGGTGACCGCAGTAACCGCACCGACAAGCCCCAGCGGAAGCATCAGCATATTTACAAACGGAATGGTCCAGCTCTCGTAAAGGGCGGCCACTGCAAGAAAGACCACCAGAAGCGATATGGCATAAAGAGCCGGAGCCTGTTTCCCAGCCTGTTTTTCCTCATATGATAGGCCGGTCCATTCATAGCCGATGCCAGGTGGCAACTGTGCGGCCATCTTTTCCATTTCAGCCATCGCCTCACCGGTGCTGACCCCGGGGGCGGCCTGTCCCATGATTTCAACTGAAGGGATCCCGTTGTAACGTTCCAGACGTGGAGACCCATGTTGCCATTTAGCAGTTGAAAAGGCTGAAAACGGAACCATCTCTCCCTGATTGTTTTTTACATACCAGAGATTTATATCCTCAGGGAGCATCCGGAATTTTGCATCTGACTGCAGATAGACCTTCTTTACTCGACCGTTCTGAATAAAGTCATTGACATATGAGCTGCCCCATGCGGTCGCAAGGACATTGTTGACATCTGCAAGCGAGACCCCTAAAGCGCCTGCACGGACATCATCAATATCCAGCTTGAACTGCGGGGAGTCATCCTGACCATTTGGACGTACAGCAATCAGCTTCGGGTTTTTCATCGCCATTCCCAGCAGCATGTTGCGAGCCTCCATAAGCTTTACATGCCCTACCCCACTTCTGTCCTGCAGCATAAAGTCAAAACCGTTAGCCTGTCCAAGCTCTACAACTGCAGGTGGTGAAAAGGCAAAAGCCAATCCGTCCTTAAACTGTGAAAATGCTCCCATGGCTCTCCTGGCAACTGCAGGAGCCTTCAGGTCAGCACTCTTTCTAAGCTTCCAGTCCTTAAGCTTGACAAACGCAAGAGCCATATTCTGTCCACGACCTGCAAAGCTGAAACCTGCCACAGTTATAACGGAATCAACTGTTTTCGTTTCTCTCTCCAGAAAATGCTTCTCAAGCTGTTCAATAACCTTGATTGTTCTTTCTTTAGTAGCGCCGGCAGGTAACTGAATCTGGCAGATGATAAACCCCTGATCCTCATCCGGCAAGAAGGCGGTAGGAAGACGGAGGAAGAAAAACACCATTGCTGCAACTATAGTCCCATAGATCAGCAAGTAGCGTATAGGCTTACCGAATGATCGGCTTACTATCCCTTCATACTTCCCTCTACCTATGTTGAACCACTTGTTAAACCATTCAAAAAATTTACAAAACAGACCACACTCCCCTGGAGTATGTCCCTTTTCAACTGGCTTTAGAAGGGTTGAGCAGAGAGCTGGAGTCAGGATCATGGCAACAAGAACCGACAGGATCATCGCCGAAATAATGGTGATTGAAAACTGGCGGTAGATAACCCCTGTTGAACCTCCAAAGAAGGCCATAGGAAGAAATACAGCGGTAAGCACCGTAGCTATTCCCACCAGGGCACTTGTGATCTGCCCCATTGATTTGACTGTAGCATCATGCGGAGAAAGACCCTCCTCCGACATTATCCGTTCAACGTTCTCAACAACAACTATCGCATCATCAACCAGCAGACCTATAACGATAACCAGAGCAAACATGGTAAGGGTATTTATTGAAAAACCAGCCGCAGAAAGCACACCCATCGTTCCAAGAAGAACAACAGGAACGGCGATCGTCGGGATCAGGGTTGCCCTGATATTCTGCAAAAACAGGAACATTATTATAAAGACAAGAAATACAGCCTCTATAAGTGTATGAACAACTTCCTCAATAGATATCTTGACAAAAGGGGTTGTATCATATGGATAAACCACCTTCATACCTGCCGGAAAATATTTGGACAGTTCATCCATCTTGGCCTTGACCCGATTACCTGTATCAAGTGCATTAGCCCCTGCTGCCAGACGGATCGCCATTCCACCCAGCGGTTTACCCTTGTAACGTGCCTCGATCTCATAGTTCTCTGTGCCAATTCTGCTTTCGGCCACATCCTTCAGCTTTACCGTAGAGCCATCACTGTTGGTGCGAAGCACAATGTTGTCAAACTGGTCAGCAGTCTGCAAAAGCGTCCGAGCCGTTATGGTTGCATTTAACTGTTGTCCCTGATTGGCTGGCGAACCGCCGAACTGTCCGGCTGAAACCTGTGTGTTCTGCGCCTGCAAGGCAGCAATGACATCATTGGTTGTCAACCTGAAATTGTTAAGCTTGGCGGGATTAACCCATACCCGCATCGCATTCTGGGTACCAAATTGCTGCAGTTCACCCACCCCTTCTACCCTACTGACGATATCCTGAATATTGGAAACCATGTAATCGGTAAGCGCATGTCGATCCATGGAGCCATCTTCAGAGACCAGTCCAATTATCATAAGGAAGTTCTTGGTAGACTTAACCACCTGAATTCCCTGTTTTTGGACAATCTGCGGCAAAAGTGGCGTTGCAAGCTGCAGCTTGTTCTGTACCTGAACCTGGGCAATATTAGGATCAGTGCCGGCCTTGAAGGTAAGATTTATTGAAACCGAGCCAGCTGAATCACTTGTGGAGGACATATAGATAAGATTGTCTATACCGTTCAGTTTCTGCTCAACCACCTGGGTAACTGTATCCTGAACCGTCTGGGCTGAAGCTCCGGGATAGGTTGCGTTAATGGTTATTTGTGGTGGCGCTATAGGCGGATATTGAGAAACCGGCAGGGTCTTTATAGCCAGAAGCCCTGCAAGCATAACCATAATGGCTATTACCCAGGCGAAGATTGGTCTGTTTATGAAAAACTTGGCCATGAATCGGCTCCTTTATTTTTTTACAGGCGCAGCCTGCGGTGCAGCAGATGGGACTGTTTCAGGCTTGGCTCCACCAAAGGGCAATGCCTTAACGGGAGTACCTGGCCTTGCCTTCTGAATTCCTTCAAGAATTATCCTCTCACCGGTCTTAAGGCCTTCACTTACCAGCCAGTTATCCCCAACCGTCCGCGCCACCTTAATGATTCTGGGCTCAACCTTTTCTTCTGCGCCAACCAGCATTACCATCGCCTCTCCGTTCGGGTTACGTGTTACACCTCTCTGAGGGACAAGGATAGCCTGATCGTTTACCCCTTCTTCAAGAACAGCCCGAACAAACATCCCGGGCAACAGAACCTGCTTTGGGTTAGGGAATATAGCGCGAAGGGTAATCGAGCCGGTACTCTGGTCAACTGTCACCTCAGAGAACTTAAGCGTGCCTGGCAATGGGTAACTGCTTCCATCTTCAAGAATAAGTTTAACTCTGGCCTGAGAGGCTCCCTTATCCTTTTTCAGCAGCCCACTTGCCAGATTCTGCTTGAGCCTGAGCATCTCTGCGTTGGACTGCGTTACATCAACAAACATTGTGCTCAACTGCTGAATTGTTGAGAGTGCCGATGCCTGATTGGCAGTGACAAGAGCCCCTTCCGTCACCGTTGAACGGCTTATCCTGCCGGATATAGGGGCTGTAATACGGGTATAGGAGAGATTGATTCTGGCTGTATCTACAGCAGCCTTTGCGGATGCAACCTCTGCTTCAGCCAGCTTCAGCGCAGCCTGGGCATCATCGTTGTCCTGCTGGCTGACTGCCTTTATCTTTACCAGATCACGATATCGCTCCGCCTTAAGACGCACAGAACCAAGTGTGGCTTCAGCCTTTGCCTGATTGGCCTTTGCACTGGCCAACGCAGCCTCATAACTTGCAGGCTCAATCTGGTACAACAGATCCCCTGCCTTTACATCACTACCTTCAACAAAGAGGCGCTTCTTGATAATACCTCCAACCTGAGGTCTGACTTCAGCAGTCAGGTGTGCCGAGGTACGCCCTGACAGTTCAGTGGTAAGAGTTACTGGCTGCAGCTGCACCGTAATTACGCCCACCTCTGGTGGACCTCCTTGCGGCTTGACCGCCTCTTTCTTGGCACATCCTACTGCTATAAGTGTCGTAACCAACAGCAAAGCGCTTAATATCAGCCTTCCTTGTTTGCTTCCTTGCATAGTAAACACCTCAATTGTTTTTTATCAAAAACAGAAATCATCAACTTACTGTTATTATAATTTATTTCATCGTTTAAGCGAATCCCAGCAAGCTGAGACAACCTTATTGACCAGCTTGTCATCCAGTGTAATAAAACCAAGAATATGGTTTCTGGCAACAGAGACAATAGGGCCGAAGGCAAGGTCAAACAACAGAACCAGAGGCAGCTCCTTAAGATTCCCCTGTTCCACCCCCTGCTCAAACAGTGTGCGGTATATATCGCAACCATTCGTATTACCTAGTACCCTGTCTCTGCGAAAGGCAACACCAAAAGGTGAATTATGAAACTGTTCTACATATTTGAATTCCAGAGGGGATGATATAAAAAACCTCAAGAGTCCGGTCGCCAGATGGAAAAAACGTTCCTCAATGGTATTCTCCTCTTCATATCCATTAAGTAGAACGGCATAAATCTTCCCCTCAAGTTCAAGGTAAAGCGCATTTATTAGCAGCTCCTTGCTCTCAAAGTATCTATAGATTGTACCGGCTGCTACCCCTGCCCGCTCTGCGATCAAAGAGCATGGGGCGTCATGAAAACCATGTTCAGCGACAAGCTCAAGGGTAGCCTGAAGTATGGCCTCTCTTTTGTCTTCTTTAGACATCTTAACCCCCAAAAATGAATGACCGTTCATTCATTACCATCTTAAATAGTTCTGGTCAACAGAAAAATCGAGCTGAATGATCAGTCCAGCAAGAATTTGTGAGTAGTAACATTGCACGGGCAAATACTGGTTTCAGCCCAAATTCTATTCTGAGATCAGCCAAACGAAACGACCCGTTCCACCATAACAAGACAGGCTGGGCGATGAGTTGCCAGCAACAGGGTCTTGCCACGTAGACGTTCAGAAAGACGTTCCACCACAAACTGTTCTGTAACGCTGTCCAGCCCTTCCGTAGGTTCATCCAGCAACAAAATGGGCGAATCTGAAAGGAGAGCCCTGGCAAGGGCAATACGTCTAGCCTCGCCACCAGAAACCTTACTTCCAAATTCTCCAACCATAGTATCCAGCCCCTCCGGAAGAGTGGCAACCCATCCTGCAAGGCCGCTATCAAAGAGAAGTGCAGAAAGTGCATCGTCGCTGATATCACGTCCAAGCAGGATATTTTCTTTGATGCTCCTGTTAAAAAGGTGAGGCTTTTGAGGAGCGGCTGAAACCAGCCTGGCCATAGTATCGGAAGATATTTTCGAAAGCTCGCAACCGGATATGGTGACGCTCCCCTGATATGGGCGAAAACGGAGCAGGAGTTCAATCAGTGTGGATTTACCGGTGCCGCTTTGACCAGTCAGGGCAACCCTCTCACCTGACTTAATCTGCAGAGAAAAATGTTCCAATACAAAGCTGTCACTATTGTAAGCAACCGAAACATCATTGATAACAATATCGGCAGTGGCAGGTTGGGTTGAGACCAAAGGATCTGGAAATGGCACTTTGGCATCTGCTAGCTCCCGAATCCTGCGAACCGCCTCGGTTGCAGCAGGAATAAGCTGAAGTGAATGGGCAAGAGGGGCAACTGCCTCAAAAGATGCAGCAGAAAAGAGCAGAAGCATAACCAGATTGGGGGGAGTCAACTCACCTGTGCCGATCAGGGGGATACAGACCAGGGCAATCAGTACAGATGAAAGGCCTACAGTTGCAGTTATCCCTGCAAGGCCAAGAGCTGCAATCTTTCCAAGTCTGACTTGTTTTTGAACCAGATTGGCTGAAACGGTCTCAACCATTGCTACCTGCTGACTGCCTGCCCCCAACAACAGCAACTCTTCAGCTCCTTGCAGACCTTCTGTAACAGTCTTACGCAACTGGCCGGATAGCTCTGCTGAAGCGCGACCAGGCTGTTCAGCAAGATACAGGGTAAAGAGAGGCAGAAGCAGTCCCCCGAAAATGAGCATTACTGACAAGACGAGGCTTGCTGTTCCACTCCAGAACGATACAAAAAGAACAGCCAGAAGAATGGCGCAGCCACCGCTGAAAACAGGGGCAAGTATCCGCAGATAAACCGTTTCAAGACTGTCAAGGTCTGCTCTCAGGCGTCCTGCCAGCTCTCCTGAACCGTATTTTTCAAGACCGGCCGGAGCCAGAGGTATCATGCGGCGGAACAGCCAGTTCCTGAGATCGGCAAGTACATGAAAGGCAGCATCATGGGTCAGCAAACGCTCTGCGTAACGTCCGAGGGCACGCAGAATGGCCAGGGCACGAATGGAGGCTGAGGCAAAAAAATAGTTAAAGGATAGCTTGCTGACGCCGGCAACAGCCATGGAGGCAATGAACCAGCCCGATACAGCCATAAGTGCACTATTAAGGATTATAACCAGGACACCTAACAGCACTCCGCCGACCATCCAACGCCAGTGTCGCGAGGCCAGACTTAATATCCGTATCAGCTCCCTCATACCGCGCCCCCGAAATAGTCGGAAGGAGTTACCACACTTTCCAGTCTGCCATCTGAAAGCACAAACAGATTGTTACAGAGGTTGATCGTTTTTTCTCGATGGCTGATAATGAGCATGGTACGGCCAACAGCCAAATGCTCAAGAGAATCCAGCACCAGTTTTTCATTCTCTCGATCAAGACCGGCTGTAGGTTCATCCAGAACCACAACAGAGGCACCCCTGATAAATACCCGTGCCAAAGCCAGACGCTTCAGTTCTCCCCCCGAAAGTCCGGCGCCTCCCTCTCCAAGAACTGCATCCAGTCCATCCCGTATAGAGTTAATAACATTCGAAAGGGCGGCTGCCTCCAAAGCCTTTTTTATCTCTTCATCAGTGGCATTCGGTCTTCCCAGCAGAAGATTCTCCCTTATGCTAGCGTTGAAAAAGAACGGCTGTTGCGGTACCCAGGCCAGTTCTGAACGCCAGGCATCCTGATCAAGCTTTGAAAGTTCTACCCCCCCAACGGTTATAGTTCCTGATTCAGGCCGAGAAAGCCCTAAAAGAAGCCTTGCCAAAGTGGATTTACCGCTGCCGCTTGCGCCAACAATCCCGACAAGACTGCCTCCAGGGATTGTCAGATTGATATCCTGCACCCCTCCCCTGTTGCCTCCGTAACTGAAACTTACAGAGTCACAACGTATTTCAGGAGGAACCGTATTGGCAGACTTTTCCCTGCAAACTGAGGTTTCATTGTCAAGGGATGGAGACTGTTCAATCAGTGGAATAATCTGCCTGGCTGCAGCCAGTCCGTTCATTCGGCTATGATAGGCCAATCCAAGATTTCTAAGAGGCAGATAGAACTCGGGAGCCAGCAGCAGGATAAAAAGCCCATACTGAAGTGGAAGTTCACCGGCAAGCAGCCGAAAACCTATAATTACGGCCACAACAGCCGTGCCGACAGTAGAGAAAAATTCAAGCGTGAACGCAGAAAGAAAGGCAACCCGTAAAATCGCCATAGTACCGGCGCGGTACTGTTCTGAAACATCTGCCAGAAGCTCGGCCTCTCTTTTTGCTGCGCCGAAGATCTTGAGATCCGGCAGTCCCTGAACCAGATCCAGTAAATGTCCAGCCATCAGAGAGAGTCTGCTCCACTGACGCTGGTTTAACGCCTCCGTCCCTTTACCGATCAGAACCATCAAAAGAGGAATGAACGGGGCAGAAAAGATTAACACCAGAGAAGAACGCCATTCGAATGGAATTACAATAATCAGTACAGCAAGCGGAAGCAGGGCAGCAATAAACATCTGAGGCAGAAATCTGGCGATGTACGATTCCAGAGCATCTACAGCGCTGGTCACCGCCTCGGTCAAGGCGCCAACCTCACCGGTAACTCCTGCCGGTTTCAGAAACAGCAACCGTCGGTAAAGAGCCGTTCTCACAACCTGCCTGACATCAGCAGCCCCCTTGACTGCGGCAATCTCCCCCTGATATACGGCAACCGCACGGAACAGAGCTATCAGACCCAGCCATCCCAGCAGAGGCAAGACAGCATAGAGCCCGTCTTTATCAATAACTGCACGATGGCAAACCGTTGCAAGCAACCATGCCTGAATAATAATCAGTAATCCGCCAGCAAAATTCCAAAGCAGGGAAGAGAACAGCTTGCCCTTAACCGAGCGAGCATGCTTACGCAACCAGGTTTCAGGTGGAATTGTAATATTGTCATGAGTTAAAGACATAAAGAATATCAAACCATTTTTAATAGAGTTACAGGTTAAACTTCAATTTATGGAACAGTCGGGATATGATATCAGGCAAAGAGCCTCTATGGTAACAGAATAAAAGCAATAACTGCTATCAGCTTTAAACCGGAAAAACAACCAACAGCTTCTGCTCTGGCAGAAAAGTTTATCACAGGGAGGGCAGTACCATTTTGTACAGACATATAATTATATTCTTTCTTCTGTTGTTCAGTGCAGTATCAGCCTCTGCAGCTCTGCCTGCATCCTCAATTAACCTTAGTATTGAAACTTCTGCAGCAGACCTGTCAGCCATACTGAACCAGTCACTTCCCCAAGAGCTGTATAAGGGACAAGGCGGACTTGGTGCATCAGTCACGGTTCTGCGCACCGGTGCGGTGACAGTAACTGCCAGTGACAACTTCATCTATTTTACACTACCGGTGCAGTTGACATTCAGGTACGGCTTCTATGAAAGCTATCCGCTTCGGGCAGGACTTAGATTCAAGGCCAGAGTGAATATCTCCCCTGGCTGGCTTTTGAAGACAGAGCTTTACTATATAGGCCTCTCGGAAGGTATGGCCGATAGCGTCAGGCTTGGACCTCTCTCCTTAAAGCCCAAAAACATGGTTGAAGGAATTACGCTGCCTGTACAAAGACTTCTTGCACCGATAATAGATAAAAAACTTAATGACGCTGTCCAGCTTAGAGCAAAGGTTACTCCATTGTGGCAGAACGCCTTTAACCCGATTATTGTCAACAAGGAGTTCAGCACCTGGCTGAGGCTGGCTCCTGATAGAATTGTTGTTAGCCCGTTACTTGCGGCAAATAATCAGATAAGACTCTCTATCGGGATCATCACCGGCGCCGAAATAACAGTTGGCCCAAAACCTGATGCCGTACCTGCCAGGATTCTACCTCCATTACAGCAACTGGTAACATTTGACAAAACATTCCAGATAAAGCTCGCCACCAATATCTTCTTTGGCGATCTTGTAACTGCCCTGAATCCGGTATTGCTCGACAAAACCTTCGGAGATGAGAAGAAGATAACCGTAAAATCATTCAGCCTGAAGGGAGAAAACGGTCGTCTGGTTCTGCTTTTGACCACTACTGGTGATTTTGAAGGCGAACTGACTATTCTTGCCAAACCGGTATACAACCCGCAGAATAATTCTCTTACCCTTGAAGATGTAGATTTTGAGACAAAGAATGCCGGATGGCTGATAAGCGCGGGCAGCTGGCTGTTCAGCAGCGCCATAAGGAACACCATCAAGGAAAAACTGGACAACTCGGTCGCAGAACAGCTGGAGAAGGCTCGCCTTAAAGCCTCATCGGCGCTGTCGGCGGTAAAACTTGCAGAGAGGGTCAGGCTGACTGGCAATGTCAATTCACTCACCCTTGGGGAGGCTGCTGTATTGCCGGATCGGATGACAGTGCAGGTCGTGGCCAGGGGGGAGGCAGGGGTGATTTTGAAGTAATACGGCTGTAATGGTTAGCAAGACAAAAGACTGAACAAACCAGTAACATCAGTCAAGCAGCCGTACAAAAAAAGTACGCGTGCGACAAGAGAGGTGAACATTATGGAAACCATAAAGAAAACAAAAAAACTTAATTTTATCTTGGCGGCCTGCTTCTGTTGTCTTGGGCTGGCAACCATGGCGGGCTGTTCCGGCACCAGTGCGGAGACGAACACTCCGAACATCACCAATTACGCGCTTAAAACTAACTGGCAGACTCTTCCGGAAACGGCATCACAACCGGTGGATGTCTTCTTCGTCTATCCATCGACCTATTTCCCAAATCCAGCCAGTAACGGCTCAACCTACGCTACGGGTTGGAACCAGACCATAGCACAAGCCATCACTGATCCTGGAATTACTAATCAAGTCGCATCGAAGGCAAGTGTCTTCTACAAGGCCGGCACCAACCTGTATGTACCGTACTATCGTCAGTCAGCCGGTATAAATGTGCTTCAGGCGCTACTGTGGGGCAGTACTCCAGCTAACATCTCGGCGGCAAATACGGCGATGGAAATTGCATATTCCGATGTCAGCGAGGCATTCACATATTTTCTTAACTATTACAATAAAGATGCATCAGGTAACTCGAGACCTTTTATCCTTGCTGGCCATAGTCAGGGTTCCAACCTTTTGCTGATGCTTCTGGAGCGACGGTTCGGAGACGCGGCACTCCGTGCGCAGTTGGTTGCCGCATATATCATCGGCTGGTCGGTTACGGCGGAAGACATGCAAAACTATTCCGCTCTGTCCTCACTCAACATTTGTAGTAGCAGTGATCAGACTGGCTGTATCATTACGTACAACACTCAAGAATTGCCAGGAGATTGGACACAGTCAGTAGATTTAACGCATCCAACTGGAGTTGGGATAGTTAAACCAAACGCATATAGCGTCAATCCGCTAACTTGGGTAGCAACGTCACCGAACGGCTCTGAGGCTACTGCTGCACCCGCCTCAGCAAATTCAGGCGCTATTTTCTATAAGTTTCAGCCGCCCGCAAATCCTCAACTGGTGCCTCCTGCCGGCCAAAGTGCAGTCAACTGGTCAAATCAGTTGATCGGGGGTGTTGCAGTCGATGCTGTTAAAATTCCCAACTACACCGGTGCGCAAAACAATCAAGGCGCTCTGGTGATTAATCCATCTCAGCTGCCGGCACCCGGAACCTTTGACAGCTTGAATTCCCCGTACAACTTACGACCTGGTTGGTACCACAACTACGACTACGCGTTCTTTTTCTCCAACCTTGAAGAGAATGTCATCACTAGGATAAATGCCTATAACGAGCAACCAAAACCATGACTGATCAAACCAGCAACATACTGATTTACCAGGCTGCCGACGGCAAGGCCATGCTGGAGGTCAAGCTCGACCAGGAAACCGTCTGGCTGACACAAGAGCAGATGTCTCTGCTGTTTGGCAGAGAGCGTTCTGTTATTACCAAGCATATCAAAAACCTCTTCAAAGAGGCTGAGCTTGATGAAAAGTCAGTTTGTGCATTTTTTGCACAAACTGCAACTGATGGGAAAAACTACAATGTTTCCCATTACAACCTTGATGTTATCATCTCGGTCGGCTATCGGGTCAAGTCTCAGCAAGGCACACGCTTCCGTATTTGGGCAACACGGATACTGAAAGACCACTTGGTTAAAGGCTACACCCTCAACCAGCAGCGCCTGCAGGAACAGACCGAAAAACTGAACGACCTGCGCAAGACCGTTACCCTGCTGGAGCAGACCATAGCCCAACAGGAGATCGGGCTTGAAGAGGCCAAGGGCTTACTGGCGGTGATTACTGACTACGCATATGCCCTGACCACGCTGGATCGCTACGACCACGGCACCCTGAGCATCGGCTCCACCACCCAGAATAGCGATTATCTCCTCGGGTATGATGAGGCGATCAGTATTGTGGCCTCCATGAAGGGGGAGTTCGGCGGTCTGTTTGGGCTGGAAAAGGATGATGGTTTCAAGAGCGCCCTGGCCACCATCTACCAGACCTTTGGTGGCAAGGAGCTGTACCCCAGTGTAGAGGAGAGGGCCGCCAACCTGCTGTACTTTGTGGTCAAGAACCACGCCTTTTCCGATGGCAACAAACGAATTGCCGCTGCACTGTTCGTCTACTTCCTGGGCGGCTGCGGTTGTCTCTACCGGCCAGATGGCGGCAAGCGCTTGGCAGACAATGCCCTGGTGGCGCTAACCCTGTTAATTGCCGAGAGCAGACCAGAGGAGAAGGACACGATTGTGAAGGTTGTGGTGAATCTGATTAACCGGGAGAATTAGCGGGGGCTACCGGAATAAATGTTCCGTTTGGGAAGATCACCGGTTCACGCGCGTGCGTGCGTGAACCGGTCAACAAATAAGTTATGTCAAAAAGGAAGATATGAAATCGATAGAATCAAAGTTAACGCACTATCGCAATGAAGTGCATCTTGCAACCACCAGCTTTTATGTTTGGAAGTCGATCAACAATGTTGCTGCCGAAGACAAGAGTTACATTACTGCGCTCAACAGAACCCCGTTGTCATGGCAAGTCATCACACATTCCCTTCAGTGTACATTTTTCATCGGCTTAGGCCGAATATTTGACAAAGACAAGGATTCATTATCAATCTACAACCTCTTGAAAGGATGCACTGGAAATATTGCAGAGTTTTCAAGGCCAGCGCTCCGTGCCCGTAAGTTTGTAGATGGCCCTGAGCCAGAATGGCTTAACGAATACATGGCAAGCACTTATGAACCTAGCGCCGCCGATTTTGTCTGCCTCGATGCAGAAGTTGAGAAATGGAGTGAAATTTTCAAGAGCATTTATAAACCACTGCGCCACAAGATATACGCGCATAAAGACCTCAAATACCTCGACGAGGCTCATCTTCTCTTCAGCAAGACAAACATTGGTGAAATTGAGGAAATGCTAGGTTTTCTTCACGCGATTGACCTGTATATTTGGGAATTACTTCACAATGGTCGAAAATGCGACTTAAACGATTTTATACAAGATGAAGAAGAGAGAGTTCGGCTTGATGTAAAGTCTTTGCTTGAATCAATAAGGAAATAGCGGTCTAAAGGCATGACACAACCAACGCGTTAGACCCGTTCACAAACCAATGGGTCAAGGCTCACACCGTTAACCAACCTCAACTACAACAGCTATCGGACACCCCATGAATCCTGACAACAACACCCTCTACCTGATTGATGGTTCTTCCTACCTGTACCGGGCCTACTTTGCCATCAAGCGGCTATCGTCCCCCACCGGTTTTCCCACCAATGCCATCTACGGCTTTACCCAGATGTTGCTGAAACTGCTGAAGGATTATCAGCCGCAGCACCTTGCCATGGTCTTTGATGTGGGGCGAGTCACCTTCCGCACTGAACTGTACCCGGCCTACAAGGCCAACCGAGCTGAGATGCCCGATGACCTGCGCCAGCAGGTGGAGCCAATCCGTAATCTGGTAAGGGCTTTCAACATACCAGTGGTGGAGCTGGAGGGATACGAGGCCGATGACCTGATCGGTACCCTTGCAGCCCGCTGGGAGGCTGAAGGGGGAAAGGTTGTTGTAGTTACAGGCGATAAGGATCTGATGCAGATTGTTACTGAACAGACCACCCTGCTGGACACAATGAAAAACGTATCATCTGCCATTCCTCAGGTTTATGAAAGGTTCGGTGTGCCTCCTGAAAAGGTGATAGATATACTGGGACTTGCAGGGGACAACTCGGATAACATACCAGGAGTGCCGGGGATTGGCGAGAAGACCGCCATAAAGCTCATTCAGCAGTTCGGCTCAATGGATGCATTACTGGACAAGGCAGACGAGATACAGGGCAAGGTTGGTGAAAAACTGCGTGAATTTGCGGAACAGGCTCGTCTTTCCAGAACCCTGGCTACTATTATCAGGGATGTCCCGTTTGAACTTGAACCTGATGAACTTATAGCCAGAGAGCCGGATACTGCAAGACTGAACGATCTGTTCAAGGAGTACGGTTTTCATACCCTTATAAAGGAACTGACTGCCCGGGCTACACTGAAGAGCGATCGATACCACTGCATAGTGACAACCGATGCACTGGAAAAGCTGGCTTTACGAATGGCGAAGGCTGTAGCCTTTGCCTTTGACACCGAAACCACCAGTCTTGATCCAGGAACAGCCGGACTGGTTGGAATATCCATATCGCTGGAACCGCACGAAGCGTTCTATATACCTGTGGGGCATCGCACCGCCCTGACCACCTTATCTCTGAACAATGGAGATCTCTTCAGCTCATCAGGTAACAGTGACAAGGCAGTAGTTCTTGCCCCTGAACAGCTACCAGTTTCCATAGTCATTGAACGGCTCAAACCGGCCTTCACAGATCCGGCAATACGGAAAATAGGACAGAACCTCAAGTTTGATCTGCAGGTTATGGCAACCGCAGGTATTCAGGTAAATGGATGCTGGTGTGATACCATGTTATGTTCCTATCTGCTCAATCCATCCCGTGGCGGACATGGTCTGGATGCCCTGGCTCAGGAGCATCTGGAACACAAGATGATCTCTTACGATGAAATCACCGGCACAGGCAAAGCCAGGATAAATTTCAGCGAGGTTGAGATTGAAAAGGCCTCCATATATGCAGCCGAAGATGCCGACGCAACCTGGCTGCTACATGAAAAACTCCTCCCGATGATAAAGAAGCAGCATCTTGACAAATTGCTGTTTGAACTGGAAATGCCTCTTATGGAGATCCTTGCCGGAATGGAACATTATGGGGTTCTTCTGGACACAGCCTTTCTTGGAGAGCTCTCTTTACAGTTTGGCCAGCAGATTCAAAAACTGGAGCAGAATATCTATGAGCTGGCATCCGGCCCGTTTAACCTTAATTCTCCAAAACAGCTTGAAGAGGTGCTGTTTGAACGGCTCAACCTTCAGTCCGGCAAAAAAACAAAGGGGAAAACCGGCAGATCCACCGACAACGAGGTGCTCTCCATACTGGCAGAGGAACATGAAATTGCCCGCCTTCTGCTTGATTACCGCGCCCTCTCAAAACTGAAGTCCACATATACGGATGCCCTTACAAGACTGGCCGACAAAAACGGCAGGGTACATACATCCTACAATCAGGCTGTCACGGCAACAGGAAGACTTTCATCTTCAGATCCCAACCTTCAGAACATACCTGTACGCACTAATGAGGGGAAGAGGATAAGGGAGGCGTTTGTGTCTCCTGAAGGCAGCCTTATACTTGCGGCAGATTACTCACAGATTGAACTGCGTGTGCTGGCTCACCTCTCTTCAGATCCCGTATTCTGCGATGCATTCAGCAATGATGAAGATATCCATACCCGCACAGCCAGTGAGGTATTCGGGCTGTTTCCCGAGATGGTAACAAGCGAGATGAGGCGTCAGGCAAAGACAATAAATTTTGGAATAATCTACGGCCAAGGGGCGTTTTCACTGGCCAAACAGCTGGGCGTTGCACGCAACCTGGCGGAGAAGTTCATTTCAGCCTATAAAGAGCGTCACAGCGGAGCTATTGCCTATCTGGACTCATGCATCATGGAGGCAAGAGAGACAGGATGCGTAAAGACGATCCTGGGTCGAAAACTGCCTATAAGCGACATTAACAGCAGCAATGGCAACATACGTTCGTTTGCCGAACGGAACGCCATCAACTATCCTATTCAGGGTTCAGCAGCGGACATCATCAAAAAGGCGATGATTAATGTTGACCGTGCCCTCAGAGTAGAAGGTCTTAAAAGCCGCCTAATCATGCAGGTGCATGATGAACTTGTATTTGAGGTACCAGGAGAGGAGCTTGAACAGATGAAAACACTGGTTGAAAGAGAGATGTCAAAGGCATTTGACCTGAAGGTGCCGCTTAAGGTAGATATAAACTGGGGCAAGAACTGGAGCGAGGCACACTGATGCAGACGCAGAAAAATCTCTCTTCTCTTGGCGAATTCGGTCTTATTGAACTGATTCGAAGCCGTTTTCCGCAGCCTTCACCTCCGGAATTGGGAATAGGTGATGATGCCGCACTGCTATCACCATCCCCCTCTTCTCAGCTTCTGGTCTCCACCGACCTTCTTGCCGAGGGAGTTCATTTTAATCTGGAATTCTGCTCCCCTTACCTGCTTGGGAGGAAAGCACTTGCAGTCAATCTTTCCGACATAGCAAGCATGGGAGCCACCTCACGATGGTTTTTCCTCTCTATTGCAATTCCTGCCGGATTTCCGCTTGCTACAATCGAAGGGCTGCTGGATGGCCTTTCAGCCCAGGCGGCGGAGCACAACTGCATTCTGGCCGGCGGTGACACCTGCTCATCAAAAGGCGGGCTGACCATCTCCATAACCATTATTGGAGAGCAGAAACCAGAGCTTATTCTTAAACGAAGCGGAGCAAAGTATGGAGACGATATATGGGTAAGCGGCACACTGGGTGATTCTGCCCTGGGTCTGCAGCTGCTGTTACAGGGCAAAAGGCTTGGCTCTGGAGAGGATTACCTGTTATTGCGACATATCGATCCAGTCCCACGCTGCAATCTTGGAGTTAAACTTGCTGAATCAGACCAAGTCAATGCGATGATAGATATCAGCGATGGCCTTTTGGCAGATCTTGGACATATATGCGAAAGTTCAGGATGCAGCGCAGAGATTCAGCTTGAAAAGATACCGCTATCCTCATCTTTCACCAAATATTTCAGTGATTCCTCCTCAATCCCCTGGTCTCTGGTTATATCAGGCGGAGAAGATTATGAGCTCTGCTTTACTGCTTCACCTGATAATCGCAACACCATTTATGAATTGGCAAAAACTGCTGGCATTCAGGTTACAGTTGTTGGTAAAGTAGGCGGCTCAGATGGTATACGCACAATAAAACCTGATGGAAAAGAGTTCCGGCCAACCGCTTCAGGCTATACCCATTTTTGAAGAACATTTGAAAGGAGCTGTACCGATGTCTAACCCTATTAATGCCGAGCAGGCCTTGCGCTGCGCCAATACTATCCGCCTTCTTTCCGCTGATGCCGTTGAGAAAGCCAATTCCGGTCATCCCGGTCTTCCAATGGGCTCAGCAGATATGGCCGTTGCGCTTTGGGGAGGCTTTTTGAGCTTCAACCCTGCTGATACAACCTGGGCAAACCGCGACCGTTTTATACTCTCTGCAGGCCATGGCTCAATGTTGCTTTACTCTTTGCTGCATCTCTTCGGATTTGAACTCTCAATGGAAGAACTGAAAAATTTTCGTCAGTGGGGAAGCAAAACCCCTGGGCATCCAGAGTTTGGCCATACTCCCGGCGTTGAGGTGACCACCGGCCCTCTCGGACAGGGTGTGGCAAACGGGGTAGGGATGGCTTTAGCTGCAAAGATGGCAGCTGAACGGTTCAACACACCGGATTTTTCACCGATCACCCATCGGGTTTTTGCGATTGTGGGTGACGGCGATCTCCAGGAAGGGATCTCATATGAAGCGGCCGCCCTTGCCGGCCACCTGAAACTTGGCAATCTCGTCTATCTGTACGACTGCAACAGTATAACCATTGAAGGCAAGACCAATCTGGCCTGGTCAGAAGATTTGGCCAAACGTTTTGAGGCTGCAGGATGGCACATCCAGAAGGTTGACGGACATGATCACGATCAGGTAACCAGAGCCTTACAAAATGGAATCGATGAAACCGCCAGGCCATCCCTTATTATCGCAGAAACCCACATAGCATTTGGATCCCCCAACAAGCAGGATTCACCAGGAGCACACGGTTCTCCGCTGGGCAAGGATGAAATCGAGGCTACCCGAGCAAACCTCGGCTGGAACGAAAAATCGTTTACCGTGCCTGCTGATGTTGCAGAACAATGCGCGAAGAGGGTAGCAGACCTGAAAAAGCAGTATGAACTATGGCAGAACAACTTTACTACCTGGCGCAAAGCCAATCCGGAAAAGGCCACATTGTGGGACAGCTCATGGCAGAAGCAGGTGCCTGAAAATCTGGCGGAAGAACTGCTGGCATCAGTTGCCGGAAAGGATGGCGCAACCAGATCCCTTTCAGGTGCAGTCCTGCAAAAGCTGGCTGCAATGATGCCAGCTCTTGCAGGAGGCTCCGCTGATCTCTCCCCTTCAAACAACAGCGATATAAAGGGAGCCGCCTCAGTTCAGGCAGGTGCATTCGGTGGCCGCAACATTCACTTTGGAATCCGCGAGCATTCAATGGGCGCTATCTGCAATGGAATGTCGCTTTACGGCTCTGTTATTCCATACTGCGCAACATTCCTGGTCTTCTCAGACTACTGCCGTCCTGCAGTTCGCCTTTCTGCTCTCATGAAGCAGCAGGTAGTCTACATCTTCACACATGATTCCTTTGCCGTAGGCGAAGATGGTCCCACCCACCAGCCGATTGAACATACCGCTTCCTTGAGGATGATCCCTGGACTACAGGTAATTCGTCCCGCTGACGCAGTTGAAACAGCACTAGCCTGGTATGCGGCAATAAAATATCATAACGGTCCTACGGCTCTTATACTGACCCGTCAGAAGCTTCCCCTTCTTCCACGGATGAATGGAGCTGACCAGAATCTACCTCTGATGGGGGGCTATATTCTGGCTGATACCGACAATCCGGCTGTACTGCTTATGGCTTCAGGCTCCGAGGTGTCGCTTGCCCTGGATGCAGCCAAACTCCTCAAAGAGAAAGGTATTGCGGCAAGGGTTGTATCAGTTCCAGATATCGCTACATTTATGGCTCAATCTGGGGAGTATCGCCGTTCCGCACTGCCTGCCGGTGTCAAGAGGGTGGCTATAGAAGCCGGTAGAGGTGAATCTTTTGCCAGATTGCTTGGTGAAGAGGGTCTGTTTATCGGCTGGGAGCAGTTTGGAGCCTCTGCCCCTGCAGAAGTATTGGCTGAGCAGTTTGGAATGACCCCTAAGCAGGTAGCAGAAAAGGTCGAGCAGTTTCTTAAATAGAGAAGATGGAACTTATCCCGACACTTAAAAATTCTCTGCTTTTCTCAGGGCTGAATGATGCCGATCTGGCGTCTCTCGCTTCAATTGCGGTTCGTCGTACCTTTGGCAAGGGTGAAACCCTCTTTGCCGAAGGGGAACAGGCTCCAGGTTTCTATCTGCTTGTTAAC
The DNA here is from genome assembly GCA_002328035.1 of Geobacter sp. UBA2189. GTDB lineage: Bacteria > Desulfobacterota > Desulfuromonadia > Geobacterales > Pseudopelobacteraceae > Trichlorobacter. The sequence continues at coordinate 260,581 of DCVL01000017.1, read as the reverse complement.
GGATATATCAAGATGTGTCGCACAACGCCCGATGGACGGGAAAAACTGCTGCATTATGTGCATCCCGGCGAGACCTTTGCGGAAGCTGCATTTTTCGGAGACGGTACATACCCTGCTGATGCACGTACAATAGAGCCAGGTGAGGTTTTATTTCTAACCAAACAGGGCTTTATGGATCTGATGGCTACCAAACCACAGTTTGCACTGAATCTTGTGGTTTCTCTATCTTTGGCTCTCCGTCGTTTCGTGCGACAGATAGAAGAGCTGACATTCGCTGATGCAACCTCGCGCCTGGCATCCTTCCTGATCAAGCGAGCAGGTGAAAAATCAACAACCTTTGGCGGCATCATCTATCTGGAGCTTGGAGTCAGTAAGGGAGATCTTGCCGCACAGCTTGGAATAGCAACTGAAACTATTTCCAGAACCTTCCGCAAACTGAAGGAAGAGGGGATAATAGAACTGGATGGACGCAAGGTTACCATACTGCTAATGGAACGCCTTCAGCAGATGGCAAAACGGCAATAACATACCCCTACGTAATAAGGCTGATTGAAAGGAATATTAATGCTTATCGTAATGGCTCATAACGCAACCCAGACAGATATTGACAAGGTCATCTCCACCGTAAGCGATATGGGATTTACCGCAGCCCCAATCCCCGGAAGTGAAAGAACCGCCATAGGAGTCCTTGGAAACAAGGGGTATGTTGATGACACCACTATAAGGGATCTACCGGGTGTTCAACAGGCGATCCATGTCTCAAAACCTTACAAACTTGTCTCCCGTGACTTTCATCCAGAAGATACCATTGTTGATGTATCGGGGATAAGAATCGGCGAGGGGGAGCGACCGGTAGTTGTTGGTGGCCCGTGTGCAGTTGAATCGGAAGAACAGATCCTTAAAACCGCCCATTTTGTTAGACAGAGCGGAGCAGATCTTTTGAGGGGCGGGGCTTTCAAACCGAGAACCGGCCCTCACACCTTTCAGGGATTAGGGCAAGAAGGACTAAGGCTACTGGCAAAGGCTCGTGAAGCCACCGGCCTTCCAATAGTTACTGAGGTAATGAGCCCTGATAACGTAGGTCTGGTAGCTGAATATGCGGATCTTCTGCAGATAGGAGCCCGCAACATGCAGAATTTTGATCTGTTACGAGAAGTCGGCAGGATTAAAAAGCCGGTTTTGCTAAAACGCGGTATGTCAGCAACCATTGAAGAGTTCCTTGCAGCGGCGGAATATATTCTGGATGAAGGCAACGATCAGGTCATACTCTGTGAGCGGGGTATCCGCACATTTGAGACAGCTACCCGCAACACTCTTGATCTTGCGATGGTACCACTGGTGAAAGAACTGACTCACCTCCCTGTAATGGTTGACCCTTCACACGCAACTGGTAAACGTTCTCTGGTTATTCCGATGGCAAAGGCAGCGCTGGTCGCCGGTGCCCACGGCGTGTTGGTTGAGGTTCATCCGGAGCCCGAAAAGGCACTCTCTGACGGCCCGCAGTCATTAACCTTTCCCGGTTTCCAAAAGATGATGGCTGATCTTGAGCTGTTACAGAATTTTCTCAAAAACAGTTAAACAGATATTCCACTACAAAAGCACTTGAAAAAAATAACCGCTGGGTCTAGGATAACACTGTACAAAGTCGCTCTCTGCTCTGCCCGTTGTAACCTGTAGCGCCCGGGCGGAATACTTGTTGAAACGGGGATCGTTCCCTGCGCTGGTGTGCTGCCCTCAGTACGCGGGATTTGCCTGATGCGCACATTGAGACCCATCTGTGAAGGAACTCGCCAGAGGACCTTTGAGGCCAACGTCAGAGCGGAGAGTAAAAAAGACCTGAGGGGATGCGGATTAAGCATCCCCTTTCCGGTTTTTAAGGAGGATGTACCACTGGCAAGAGGGCTTTCATCAGAACAGTATATTGAAAAACTGTTTATCTACCTGCTGCTGCTTTCTGTTCTGCTGCATATTGCCGGTTTTGCTGCATTGTATTTCTGGCCAAAAAAAGAACAACAGCAGATTTCAGAACCTACCTTCATTGATCTGCAGGATATGCCTGAGCTTAAAGCTCCGAATCTGGCCAAGAAGCCTGATGTAGTACGTCCTTCTGACAAACGTCGTCGCGTAATTAAAGAATCCGCTCCAGAGCCTTCTAAACAGTTTGCCCAATCCAGATCTTCCAAACCGGTACAATCATCTCGTCCGCAAGGTTCGCAAGCCTCTACAGCCCCATCCACAAAGCCATCTGAACCAACATCATCATCGGTAAATGAACTTTTGCGTCGAAAACCTCAGTCGCAACAGCAAGCTACAGAGGGAGGAGGAACGAAGCCTCAACTAAACCTGATGCCCAGCGCAAGCAGGATGGCAAAGCTTGAGGAAAACTATCGGCGTCGTTTCGCAGAGGATATCGATCAAGGAAACACCCGCTTTTTAAATACCGACGACATCCAGTTTGGTTCATTTCTCAGGCGATTTGAGACTGCTGTCTATGGTGTATGGCGTTATCCGCAGGAAGCTGCAATGAAGGGAGTTGAGGGGGTTACTCCGGTAAAGATCACCTTTAATAAAAATGGGGAGATTATAAAGATAAGATTACTGGAAAGTTCAGGCAGTCGCATACTTGATGATGAGGTTTTCCGCACACTCAGATTAATCGGCCCAATGGGCAATTTCCCAAGAAGTTACGGAAAGGATGAGTTCAATCTTATTGCTTTTTTCCAGTATGGCAACGCGCGAGGCAGATTGCGTTAAACAATCAGGGTTGAATGGTTAATCTGAGTGGACGTTCCCTTTCCTTGTCGGCAGGAAATAGATATACCAGTTCATCCTCTTTTGAATGTTCATCAAAATCCAGCCTGAAAGACAGACCGAGGCAGTCAATAACCTGCCTGGCTACCTGCCCTACAGATTCAGTTCCTGTTAAATTAAGCATCTGAACATTATGCTCGGCAAGCAGACGGTTGTAGGTATACACCTCTGCAGTTGGGACACCACAGACTAACAGCAATCCCTGGCCATCATAAACTACTGATGCAACCGGTTTAAAATCCAGACCATTCAAGAGCGTTTCGGCGGGCACTGAATGCGCCAGAGCCACGGCCATCCGTTCGGCCAGTTGGCAGCCATCGCCTGCCTTCAAGGTAAGCTCTGAAATCCATATAACCGGCTCCGAACCTTTCCCTACCTCTTCAGCCTTTATAACTTCGGGCGTGACTTGCTTTATTCGTGGTTTTATCTTCTTTTGTGCTGATGCCTTTTTCTTCTTGGCTTTAATAACAGGGATGGAAGGTTTCTTCAACTCTTTAAGCTCCAGCTCAAAGCTTGGTTCAGAGAAAGCCTGACCGGCAAGAAGAAGTAAAGCAGCAGAGATAATGAATATTTGAAATAAAAAAGTAATGCCTTGCATCTGGTTCTCTTTCGCTGTTAGAGAAGATCCTCAAGAAAAATCATACTTTTAAGCTGGTACGGACAGTGAGTTGCAATCTCCTTATCCATAAATCTTCCGGCAGCTTTCAATTCCGGATCACTGAACTGCACCTTATCAAAGTTTGCTGTTCTAATACAATCAGATAGAGGCTTTAGCAGAGGTTCCTCCATAACCGGACGATACCCAAGGATATTCAGAAGATTTATCTCAAAAAAACGACGATAGGTCGGCTTGAATCCAACAGATGAAAGCTGTTCCATCATTGCCGTCAAAAGCCTGAATAACCTTGGCAAGCCCTGACCTTCAGGCGTAAGCATCTCAACCAGCTCACATGCATACATCGCCAGCGCCAGAGATTCAAGCTGCTCACGCAAACTTGAATAACAGGCTGTATTTTCCACACGCTCTATCCTGCTGAGTCCTTCTTCCCTGGGAACAATGAGAAGCTCAAGCTGATTTGTCGGCTCCAGCAATCCGGCAAAACGTTTCCGGCTTGAACGGGCGCTCTTGGCAAAGCCCCGTAACCGGCCATATTCAAGGGTAAATAGTGATACAATCTGGTCGTTTTCTCCATAGTTATGCCTGGAAAGCACTATGGCACGGCAATGTTCTGCCTTCATTGACCCACCGCGATTCAAGATAGCATTATTCCTTGGTAAAAGAACACTTCTGCGCTTTGCTTACCAGAAAATAGACAATACCAAGAATAAGGAGAGTCAGGGTTAAAAAGGCCTGGGTCTTCAGATCATCATGCCGCAGGGTTGAGATAAGGATCTCCCTGACCATGGCAACCACAACGACCCCGACAAAGACGAGAATATTGAAACTTCCCCCTTTAAGGTTCTTGATCTCGTTTTCAAGCAGCTCAATCATCATCCAGAGAATCAACATTTCACCCAAGGCAGAAAAGATCGCCTTTTCGGGATTTCCTGTAAAGAGGTGTGTAAGATCCTTTATGAACAATCCCATCACCCCGATTGATACACCGGCAAGCGACAGCACCAGTATCAGGTTAAGACCGTAGGTAAAGCGTTCAGATAGCTTTATCAGCCAGGATTCAAGAGAACGGGAGACAAAAACCTTCCGCATCTCCTCATCACGGTAGGATGATGTCATTACTGCGAGGTTGAGATCCAGGATCTTGTCAACTGACTCCCTATAGAACCTGCGCTGTTCCCTGTCACTAAAAGTGTCATGTACCATATGTTGGATAGCATGGCGCACGTGGCTCATAGCTGCGTTTACATAATGGACAGGGAGTCCAACCCTTACATGAGCCTGGCCAATTCTTTTAAGATTTTTCAGATATTCCTCATCGTATTGCCCCTGAAAAAGCGTCCTGAACCACTGACGATGGAATGCCTCAAGCCTATCCTTGCTTGAGTTCTGGTTTATGATCGACTGCGCCTCAGGAATCTCGGTCAGATATTCCATGAAATGGCCGGCCAGGCCGTTCAGGTATTCTTCTGCAACCGGAAGCAGATCCATCAGATTCTGGGCATCGCTTTCGGTGAAGCGGTACTCTTCCTTCAATCTGGCCATATTTTCCATCAGATATGCTCCTGCAAGAAAGAAACGTATTTTACATTCCTGATAAACGCCTTGACCTTATCGGGATCCTTTTTACCAGGTGCAAATTCAACACCGCTTGAAACATCAACCGCAAATGGACGAACCTGGCGCACGGCCTCGGATACATTATCAGGGGTAAGCCCCCCTGCAAGGACTATCCTGTATCCACGTTTTACAGCCTGATATGCTATATCCCAATTAAAGCTCTTGCCGGTTCCACCGTAAAAAGAGGGAGAGTATGCGTCCAGGAGGCAGCCGGTAAGGCTGTATTCAGAAATAGGATCAAGAGAGGTCAGAGAACTGACACGAAAAGCCTTTATGATTCGCGTTTCAATATGCAGGCAATAATCTGGAGCTTCATCACCGTGCAGTTGCACCAGACCGAGCTTACAGAAGCGGCTTATCTGGTTAACCGTTTCAGGATCTTCATTTACAAACAGCCCAACTGGTTGAACAAATGGTGGAAGCGAACCGATTATCCTTGAAACCTCTTCAGGGGATACATGTCGAGGCGATTCTCTGTAAAAGACAAACCCCAAGGCATCCGCTCCCGCATCTACGGCGGTAAAGGCATCCTCGGGGTTTGTTATGCCGCAAATTTTAACTCTGGTCATGGCAATCTTTATTCGAGATTGTCTTCTATTCTAATCAGACGACTTTTCTCGCTGATAAACTCAAAGCTGTCAACCTCTTCAAGCGCCAAGCGAATTGCCCCTTCAGCAGCTTCATGTGTCATTATGACTATTGGCACAGCCTGTCCTCCATTGTGGCGGGCAGTCTGAACCATTGATTTTATGCTTATCCCGTTTTTACCCAGCACACCGGCAATCCCTGCAAGCACACCAGGTTGATCAAGCGCGGTAAAACGGAGCATGAAACTGGTCACAATCTCTTCGACAGGTTTCAGGGGGATATTAACCACTGTGCTGTCAAGAAAACCGAGTGGAGCTGCCCTCCTGTTCTTAACTCCCGCTGTTATGCTTCTGGAAATGGCTATGAGGTCACCTGTAACAGCACTGGCCGTCGGATTTTGCCCCGCCCCGCGACCGTAAAACATTACCGGCCCAACAAAATCTCCGGTAAGGCGTATGGCGTTAAAAACCCCGTTTACATCAGCAAGAGGGTTGTTTAGTGGGATCATGGTTGGATGCACTCTAACCTCAAGCTTCCCGTCATCACTCAGCTTACCTATCGCCAGAAGCTTGATCCTGTAACCAAATTCAGCAGCAAAACTGATGTCAATACCTGAAATGCCTGTAATCCCTTCGGTATGAATGGCGCCAAAGTCAATCCTGGTACCAAAACATAACGATGCAAGCACAGCCAGCTTGTGGGCAGTATCTGTCCCTTCAATATCAAAAGTAGGGTCTGGTTCTGCATAGCCAAGTTGCTGAGCGCTCTGTAGTACCTCATCAAAATCAGCCCCCTCCTGGGTCATTTGGGTCAGGATATAGTTGCAGGTTCCGTTTAAGATTCCGAATATAGAGTTAAATCGGTTACCGGCCATATTTCCCTTTATTGCCGACAGCACCGGAATACCGCCACCAACTGCCGCCTCAAACTGAACCTCTACCCCTTTGGCTGAGGCAGCGGCATAGATCTCCTCACCATGAAGTGCAAGCAAGGCCTTGTTTGCAGTCACAACATGCTTACCGGCCGCAATGGCTCGCAGAACAAAGGTCTTAGCCGGCTCATAACCACCGATAAGTTCAATTACTATCGTTATTTCAGTATCATTAAAGATTTCGTTTACATCTGTTGTAAGGATTGATGGGTCAACCGAAACACCACGATCGCTTGTTATATCCAAATCCGCAATACGCTTAAGGAGGATGCCACAACCTACCTTCCTCCGTATCGTTTCCGAATTCTCGTTCAAGAGGCGGACAACCCCTGCCCCTATGTTGCCAAACCCTATAAGCCCAACCTTTATATCAGTCATGCAGTATCACTCCGCTCCAACTCCTTCTGGCAGGGTATCAGTTCATCAAGTATCCCGTTGACAAAAGAGGGAGACTCCTTGTCTCCAAATTTCTTTGCTATTTCAATGGCCTCATTAATACTTACTTTTTTTGGAATATCTGCCCTGAACATTAGTTCATATCCGGCCAGCCTCATAATATTGAGATCGACCTTCGGCATCCTGGATAGCGCCCAGTTTTTTGATCTGGCCACAATCGCCTGATCTATAGCCTCACGATGTTCCTGAACCCCCTGCACAAGCGCCTCCGCAAACTCACGGGTTTTCAGATCGGTCTCAATCAACTCCCTGAATCCACGAAGGGTATCCCGCAAATCCGCATGCAGAATATCCTGGGCGTAAAGTATTTGCAGAGCCAGTTCCCGCCCTTCGCGACGAAGCCCCATCTACTTGAGTACCTTTAGGACGTTTACTGTTTCAATAGCGGTTACTGCCGCGTCAAACCCCTTATTACCTGCTTTTGTGCCAGCACGTTCAACCGCCTGTTCAATAGTATCAGTTGTGAGGATACCGAATGCCACAGGTATTCCTGTCTGCAGAGAAACCGAAGCTATCCCTTTTGAGACCTCTGATGAGACATAGTTAAAGTGCGGGGTGGCACCACGAATAACGGCACCAAGGCAGATCACTGCATCAAATTTCTTTGATTCAGCCATAGCCTGGGCAGCCAAAGGGATCTCAAATGCACCAGGTATACGGGCTACCGTGATATCAGACTCATTGGCACCATGCCTTACAAGCGCATCAACAGCCCCTTCCAGCAATCTTTCACTAATAAAGCTGTTAAAACGGCTGACGATAATACCAAAGCTAAGTCCAGTGGCATCAAGGTTACCCTCAATAAATTTTGGCATTTGATACTCCTTCAAATAGACGGTTAATCATGGCTTTAAGGTCTTGTTGTATAGCACATTTTAAAGAAATAGACATAGATTTTAGCGGCATTAACGCTTAGCTCCGACTGTTTTGAAGATGCACATACCAGTAGGTAAAGGCAACAAAAACTGCACCCCCTACGATGTTTCCCAATGTTACAGGGAGAATATTACATACCAGAAAACCACTCCAGCTCAGGCTTTGATCAGTGATTGATAATCTCGTTTTAAGAAACAGTCCGGCAGGAATAAAGTACATGTTAGCAATAGAATGTTCAAATCCGCTGGCTACAAAAGCGGTTATCGGAACCAGACATGACAACAACTTTCCTGCAATATCCCTGGCAGCAACAGCCATGAAAACGGCAAGACAGACAAGCCAGTTACAAAGAATACCCCGCACAAAAGCCACCCAGAAGGAAAGCTGGCATTTAGCCGAAGCAGTAGCAATTGCCTGCCTCGCAACGGCGCCTGTTTGCCATAATTCTGATTCATAAAGCAACCAGGCCATAAAAAGTGCGCCCAGAAGATTGCCTGTAAAAACAATAAACCAGTTTTCAATCAGTTTTAGCCACGAGATCTCGCCATCAAGCGCTGAAGAGACCAAAAGACTATTCCCAGTAAACAGTTCAGCCCCGCAGACAACTACCAGCATAAGGCCGAACGAAAAAACCATACCTCCAACAAGACGAGCCAGACCTAAACCTACAAACGGGGTTGCATCATGCATAACAGCTGTAGAAAGCTGCGCACCAAAGGCAATATAGAATCCAGCCAGCAGAGAGAGGACAAAAGTGCGACGCCTGCACTGCGTCATTACCCTTTTTCCATTCAGTATAATGGCTTGAATCGTCTCTCTTGGAGTCAGGAAAAGAGCCTGTTCCATGTCACCTCTAATGTTGAAGCTGACTTTTTAAGGGAAAAGGTCAGTTAATGTTCCAAAATGTTATTTCATAAGTATTTTCAAAGCCTGCTTAAGTAGAGACTCAAGAGTGGCTGCAGCGGCGCAGTCAAGCTCGCCAAGAACCTTTCTGATCTGAGTCTCCTTATAGCCAAGATTCAAGAGAGCCGAGTTAACATCATCAAGCAATCCGGCCTCCGGCAATGTGCGTCCAACAGCCTCAGCAGCAGAGATACCTGAGTTGTCTAGCTTTGCAACCTTATCTTTAAGCTCCAGCACAAGCCGTTCGGCTGTTTTTTTACCTATACCGGGGATTGTGGAAAGTTTATGCAGATCAGCTTGCATGAGAGCAGCTGCAAGCTGTGGTGGCTGGATGTTGGAAAGAATGTCACGAGCCAGTTTAGGTCCGATACCTGAAACAGAAATCAGCATCTGAAAAAATGATTTTTCCGTACGGGTACGGAAACCATAAAGCTGAATTGCATCCTCTCTCACGCTGGTATGTATATGCAGAGTGGCAGCACCATTATCAGGTAATTCGTAATAGGTGGAGAACGGAATCATTATCCGATAACCAACTCCATTTACGTCAAGAATCAGATGATCCGGCGATTTATAGGCAATTTTACCAGTCAAGAGCGCTATCATTGCCGGTAATTCCTCCATGAACTTTTGCAGCGTGATTGTATTACCGCAGGCCCTGCATACTTGCGCAAGGCGAATGAATTTATGTGACAGATTGCCACAGCAAGCGCATCAGAAGCATCGGCCTGTGCAACCTCCGGCAAGCCTAAAAGCACCTTTACCATCCGCTGCACCTGCTCCTTTGCCGCCTTGCCTTCGCCTACAACTGCCTTCTTTACCTGTAATGCGCTATACTCGTACACTGGCAGCCCAGCGTTAACAGCAGCGGCTATTGCAGCTCCACGCGCCTGTCCAAGCTTCAGAGCAGAGCGAACATTTATTGAAAAGAAAATATCCTCAACCGCTACAGAATCAGGGGAATATTCAGATATTACCTGCGCTATTCCTTCGAAGATCATCTTCAGACGTCCAGGAAAGTCTGGCGCTTTGTCCGTAAATATTGGCCCATTATCCAGATGCACAAGACGACTGCCCTGCTTTTCAACAATAGCATAGCCGGTTATACGGGAACCTGGATCAATCCCGAGAACACGCACTAAAGAGTAAATCCTCTTGCTGTAATGGTTGCCTTTTCCATAAACATCACCATACAAACTACATCATCTTTTCCATCTCATCTGCAGATATATCGAAGTTTGCATAGACGTTCTGAACATCATCGCAATCTTCAAGGCGATCCATCATCTTCAGCATACTCTCGGCCTGCTTTCCTTCAAGCACAATCTGTGTCTGAGGAATCATTGTAATCTCGGAGGTTTGAGGTTTGAAACCCTTTGACTCAAGAGCATCTTTCACATCCATAAAACTTGATGGATCCGCAAGAACATCAATCTGTTCATCAGACTCAACCACATCCTCCGCACCTGCCTCAAGAGCAGTTTCAAAAAGCTGATCAAAATCAGCATTCTTGTCGTATACTATCAAGCCCTTCTTATCAAACATCCAGGCTACACAACCTGCTTCACCCATATTACCGTTGCATTTGGTAAATATACTACGAACATCAGAAACAGTACGGTTGCGGTTATCAGTCATTACCTCGACAAGAACCGCTACCCCGCCAGGGCCGTATCCTTCATACACAATCTCTTCATAGACAACACCTTCCATGCCACCAGTACCTTTTTTAATTGCCCGCTCAATATTGTCCTTAGGCATATTCTCAGCCTTAGCCTTGTCAACAGCAGTTCTCAAACGGGGATTAGCTGCCGGATCACCACCTCCGAGCTTGGCTGCAACCGAAATTTCCTTGATAATCTTGGTGAAAATCTTGCCTCTTTTGGCATCGGCAGCGCCTTTTTTATGCTTGATTGTACTCCATTTATTATGGCCCGACATGCTTCTGCTCCTTCAGTATGAAATTATATCTGCCTTATGACAGAGTTTGTCTAAGTAACATGGCGATAATCGCCTGTCCAGACAGAAAATGATAGAAAAGAACCGTTTATTGAATAGAGACTAGCTCTTTGGCACGCAAGCAGCTGTAAACAGATTTAAAATCAAATAATCTTGACAGCCTTTAAAAGAATTATGTATAAATTCAATTCCTCAAATCAAAATGGCGACGTAGCCAAGTGGTAAGGCAGAGGTCTGCAAAACCTTTATTCAGCGGTTCAAATCCGCTCGTCGCCTCCAAAGAAAACAAAGGGTTAGCCAAAAAGCTAGCCCCTCTTGTTTTGCCGTGTAACCTCTCGTGTAACCTCTAGTCCATTTATGGCTCCTTCGTGGAACCCACTACTGATTAGAAACCAACCAAACATCTATGGCACTTCGCAACCAACTTTCCTACCCGAAAGGTTGCACCGAGCTAGTAAGCATTCTTCCCTCTCTAACCTCCAAAGCGTAGAACGCGAAAAACCTGTTATCTGCATCAGCTCTTTCGTGCCCACCACCTTAGATTCCGGCTTTGAATGTTCATTTTTTCTGACAAGTTGAACGAGGCCTGCAGAAGTATCCCGAACAGATATTTTATTAATAGCATCAAGTCTGGGAGCAAGTTTACTGGCAACCATGTTGGCAATTGCCTCAATATCGGAAGATTCAAGCTCAAACTTCATCGCCCCGCCCTCCATTCAAGAACAGCATCCCATGCTCCCTTTTCAGCTGCTTCCCTGGTGGCCTCACCATCGCAAAGCATGATATTGAGTCGTTCAAAATAGATTTCCCGTTCTTCATGATTATTGAATGTGCTTGCCCTCCCCTGCTGCGAAACCCTACAACTCCCTACATCTGGCGTATCTGACTGAATATGTTCTTCTTTGTCCTGTAGGGTGTCGGTAGGGTTTTGTGACTCCCTACTGCTAAAGCCGTACTGATCAAGAAGGGTGGTATATTCCCGGATGGTAAGCTGTAGCTCTGAACAGCCGATAACGGTCCGGTGCCGGATATATCATCCAGGGGCAAGGCACGGGGGCGCTATGGCGGTTAATTGTGCTGATGTTGGTGGTGGTGGCGTATTGTTTCCCACAGGCACGAAAAACGCCATACATCACGCGAAGTCCGCGTCATGTATGACAGAGGCAGAGGCGTCTCGTTTTATGCGTCCAGAAACGCATAATCAGGCCAGGCAGTGGGAGAGTATTGAATACAGTTTATTGTCTCTGGATACTGTGATATGAAATTTTGTCAAACATCGGAATGATGCAGAGTTGAAGCAACGTTTGAAAACAGTGGAACTTGTTGTTGAGAAAACGGACTGGACTCCACCGCCGATGAAATATGCAACTGACGATCTGGTTCCGCTTCGCATTGAAGGTTATGATAAGGAGCTACGTACAAAGGCGAAGGCCGCTGGTGGACGCTGGAATCCTGAGAAGCAACTCTGGTTTGTTCAGTACGGTAAAGTTGTCGGCACGCAGCTTGAAAAGCATATACAGGTAGATGGAGAGAATAACAGCGGAAAACCCAAAAAGCGTCTATATGAATATACTTCATAGGTATCTATCTGTAGATTTTTTTATCTACGGGTATATGCTTATATATAGATGTAGATACCGGTGATTAACGGGTGATTAACGAGTTATACGAAAAAGAGGAACAGCCCAATGCCCCATAAGCTAGACATCACGTCAACTGTTCTTGAGAAGAGCATCGATATGGCCAAGCAATTCTTGGATAAGTTGGTGTCTCCTGCCGTTGAGGAGGCTGGTCTTCTCCTCCGAGATAGCGTTGCTATGTGGAAGTTTAAGAACCAGGTGCGGATACTTAATAAAGCTAGATCGTACTGTGAAAAAAACAACGTATCTACGAAAGTAATTTCTCTAAAGCTGCTTTGCCCTCTACTTGATGGAGCAGCTTTGGAAGAGGATGAAACGTTGCAGGACAAATGGGCAATTTTGCTCTCGAACATGATTGATTCGGAGCAGAACATTCAGAACCACGTGTTCCCTTATATCTTAGGGCAAATCTCGACAAATGAGTTTATGTTTTTAGAACGCGTATTACAGGACAAGAGAGACAGAATAAATAAATTAACGGAAGAGTTGATAAAATTCAGGTCGGAAAAACCTTCAATCGAGCGTGATCTCAAGGCAACCATTAATGATCTAACAATACAAATTGATGAAGCAAAGAAAAATGCTTCACAGATATGGTCTCGTGAAGTTTGGGAGATAGAGAAAAAGAAAAGAACCGCCGAAACAGAGCTGAGAACTCTTAAATATCGAGAAGGCATGATAGTGCACCGCATTAAGCAGCCGCAATCGTTGCCAGAGGAGGGACTCCGAGAGTTCGAGATCTCCAATGTAATACGATTGGGCCTTGTTAAACATATTCAAGAAACATACGCAAACTCCAGCACTTTGGAGATACCGAATGACCCTGACAAGGAATACTTAACTGTAGACCTAGAAATTGAGGTGGAGTCTGATAGCTCACACATTCTTACTGAGTTAGGGGAACTTTTTATCGAGGCATGTACTGAGAAGGGAAAGGTATAATCAGCGGCACGACCGGCCCCAAAAGCAGGCCGGTCAACCTTACGACGTTGCTGAGCATTATCGTTAGATGGCAATTAAATCAGCTGAAAGCATACAAACATGTCCCACGTAATCATTATAGCCGGGCCGAACGGTGCCGGAAAATCCACCACAGCGCCAGCGATCCTCAATGCTGCGCTCGGTGTCACCGAGTTTGTCAATGCCGACACCATTGCTCAGGGGCTTTCAGCATTCAATCCTGAGAATGCTGCATTCCAGGCCGGTCGGGTAATGTTGGGACGCCTTCAGCAGTTGGCAGGTGATAAAGAAAATTTTGCTTTTGAGACAACTCTTGCCAGCAAGACCTTTGCTCATTGGTTGAAGGGATTGAAAGTCGAAGGTTACTCTTTTCATCTTTTCTATCTTTGGCTACCATCCCCAGAGTTTGCCATTGCCCGAGTTGCCGAGCGCGTCCGCATGGGTGGACACAACGTCCCAGAGGACACGATACGCAGACGGTATCACGCCGGGCCGAAGAACTTCTTTCAGATGTACCGACCAATTGCAGATTCCTGGCGTTTCTACGACAATTCAAGCCCCGGAGAACCACGCTTGATCTCTTCTGGTGAAAACGATACTATTGAACATGTTATAGACGAGCCTGTATGGGAAACATTAAAGAGGAGTTATCATGGCTAAGGATATTGGCAAAATCATTGCCGAGGGTACACAGATTGACGAGGCAGTAAAGCAAGCAGTTAAAGAAGCTGTTTTAAAGCATAAACAGGCGGGTAATCCCATTGTAGGCATGAAAGACGGGCAAATGGTCTGGATAAAACCAGACGAGATTGCTGTCTGATTTTTTCTAACTACTGCCCTCACATTGACCCTTATCAGGTTAAAATTGATTGGACTTAACTGGACTAGGGTGCGTTCTCAATCAAGTATTTAGTTTCAACGTCCGATAGGGTTATAAACCCTTTATCGGAGTGTACAGATGGACAGAAAGGTATTACGAGACGACCAGTGGGAGCCTATAGCTCCGTTGTTGCCAGGAAAAACCACAGATTGTGGTGTTACTGCGAAGGATAACCGCCGATTTATCGAAGGAGTCCTGTGGATTGCAAGAACCGGTTCTCCCTGGCGTGATCTGCCACCTGAATTTGGTCACTGGCATCGCGTGTATGTTCGATATAACCGTTGGTCGCACAAGGGTATATAGCAACGGATTTTTGAAGCTCTTGCCGGTGACCCCGATCTGGAATATCTGATGGTTGACGGCAGTATAGTCCGAGTCCATCAGCATGGTGCAGCTCAAAAAAAGAGCAAGCAGACCAAGCCCAAGGCAGATCCCGTGGTGGACTGAGTACCAAAATCCATGCTGCTGTTGATGCCCTCGGCAATCCGATACGCCTCATGTTGACTGAGGGTCAGACATCGGAGTACATGGCAGCAGATGCAATGATAGCTGGTTTTCTTGCTGACTATATTATTACGGACAAAGGGTATGATTCTGATGCTTTTGTTCAGTCTATCAAGAGTACAGGTGCTCAAGCGGTCATTCCGCCACGCAGTAACCGCAAGGAAATGCGTTGTTACGATGCCGAATTGTACAAAGAACGAAATCTTGTTGAGCGATTCTTTCAGAAGCTGAAAAACTACCGACGCATTGCCACAAGATATGAACGTCTGGCCAGAAACTACTTCTCGATGCTGACTTTGGTCTCAACCGTTATATGGCTAGCATAATTGAGAACGCACCCTAGAGCGACGGATGTTGCTTTCCCCCTGGCCGGCGTCACCAGTGAACAGGGAGGAACCGTTGTGGACCTCGGCAATGCGGCTGCCGAGAGAGGTCTTATGTTTCATCTTGGCAAGCTTGTTGACCAGAAAGAGGAGCTGCCCGTCGGAGGAGCGGGTGAGAAGCTTGAACTCCGGATCAGCGCAATGCTCGATGACAAACCGGGGATCGGTAATTTCCGTCTTACCTCCCATACGTTCCAGGTCCGTCTTCCAGCTTTTGCCATAAGGTGGGTTGGAAAGCATGAAGTCGAACTCGCGGGAAGGAAACCCATCCTGGGACAGGGTAGATCCATGGCAGAAGCTTTCAGCTTCCTCTCCTTCACCTTTTAGCAACAGATCGGCCTTGGTGATGGCGTAGGTTTCGGCGTTGACCTCCTGGCCGTAGAGGTGAATGGCAACCTCCTTATTCTGCTTGATGGCCAGTTCTGCTAGACGCTCTTCAGCTACGGTCAGCATTCCGCCGGTACCACAGGCGCCGTCATAGAGTAGATAGGTACCTGATTCCAGTTTGTCGGCAATAGGTAGGAAGATCAGATCAGCCATCAGTTTGATGACGTCACGCGGTGTGAAATGCTCGCCGGCCTCCTCGTTGTTCTCTTCGTTGAAGCGGCGGATCAGTTCCTCAAAGATCGTTCCCATGGCGTGGTTGTCCAGACCGGGGAGCCGCTCGCTGCCATCGTTGGTAAGCAGCGGGTTCGGACTCAGATTGATTGATGAATCGAGAAATTTTTCGATCATATACCCGAGAATATCGGCTTCTACCAGTGTAGGAATCTGATTCCGGAACTTGAATTTGTCCAGAATCTCCTGCACGTTGGGCGAGAATCCATCAAGGTAAGCCTCGAAATCAGCCTTGAGTTGCTGTTGCCTGGCCCGTGCTTTAAGGTCGCGGAGAGTGAAAGGGGATGTATTGTAGAACGACTGGCCGGCAGCCTGCCGCAGGGCTGGATCCTGATTGGTAACGCCTGCCTGGTCGAGGCGATCTTTCATCTCGACCACTGCCTTCTTGGTCGGTTCCAGCAAGGCATCCAGACGGCGGATAACGGTCATCGGCAGAATTACATCACGGTACTTGCCGCGGACATAAACATCACGGAGCACGTCATCAGCAATGCCCCAGATAAAATTTGCAATCCATGTCAGATTTGTATCACTCATTACTTCTCCAAAGATTTCGGGCGATTTCCCCGCCAGTTATTAAATTCGGAAGGTTTGATTCGGAAACGGGCAATATTCCCTTCATGAAGTGCAGCAACCTCTCGTTTAACCATGTCAATAAATTTGGAACGATTTGTTTCCGGAAGGTTTGCTGTCGCCCATTCAAGGATATGGTCGTCTTCGTTAGCGATAGCATTGCATACGATTTTTTTTACTACGTCTGCCAGTTGCTTTCTGTATTCCAATCGGAAAGGATCAGGTTCACCCAACTCTTCACGAGTGCTCAGATAGCGCTTAACGGATCGCTCATATCCCCACACATAGATATCACGCAGCAGCTCGATCCGATTCATCTCATAGACACCCAGAATCCCCTCGACATAGGACCGTTTCGGCACATCTATAAAAGATAAAGGACAGAGATTATTTTTGAAGAGAGGAATATTGGCCGTAAGACGTGCCACTCGCTTGTTGACATCCTCGAAAGTTTGCAGGTAGGAGAGATGTACCAAGGAAAAAAACGATTGTTCAAAGGGGTCGGTGATGCTTGCTGCCGTATCAAGAAACCGTTGAAAGTATTCATCCAATAGTTGAGGAGTGGCAAGCGGGGTATAAACAGAACCACCGATACCTACCGCAAGTTGACGGAGACGACCGCATGCTTCCGGATCAGGCAACAGGTTGTCGGATAGCGTGGCGTGAAGATTCAGAACAGTATACCTATTGAAACCGACTTCTTCCGTTGACTCCACCAAAAACTCGATGGCCTGTTTATGATTAAGGATCATCTGCGTTTCCAGAGCATCTTTCCCCTCGGCAGCCTGGCCGAACGAGATGAGTCTTTCCGTTTCGAGTAGTGAGTACGTGTTGCCTTCCAAATAGCTGGATGCCCAGGAAAGATCAATCAACAGCCTTCCTAGAACCTGCCGTGCTATTGTTCCAGCTGGCATGGCGCCTTGATGTGCCCGGCCTATCCGGTGGAGATGGTCGCGGGTGGCATCATCGAAATATGGCCCATTTTCATGGTAAGCCAATAGGAAATCTCGATGATAACCAACCGGTTCACGCCGCTGAATTGGCTGGCTGACATATCGGCGGATTTCGTTACCTGCAGCGGAAAGGGGTATGATTGATTCTTGGTTTGATGAAAAATCGGCAGGTTTTGCACCTGGCGGCAGATAGAGCCTGCCCTTCAAAACGCCGGTTGCAATGATTCGGTTTTGCTCAATCAGTATCGTCAGACGACGTAAAAGAGTGCGCCGATTGATGATCACTCCAACAGAAGCAAGAGCTGCCTCCAGTTCGGAAATGCTGACACCTTGAGGGCTCGCAGCAATTTGACGCTCAATAGGTATCAGCTCTTGTTCGGGGATCTGTCTTGCCACGATCTCACCTGTGCCTGTCGTTAAGGTGTATTTAAGACACGTTTATACACTTTTGTCGTAAAAATCAATTTATACGACAACGTCATGCAACTAAATTTCAATGATCAGATGCCTGGCGTACTGCGGATTGACTTCCACGTCCTTGTAGCCATAGGGGTTTACCACCACCCGAGTTTTGCCGAGTGTACAGTCAAACGAATTGTGCGTATGGCCGTGAACCCAGAGATCCGGGCCATGATCGATGATGTCGTTTGAAATGTCGGTCATGAAGGCGCAATTGAGGCTATCTCCCCGGAATCGCTCGTGAATGGACAGGGGAGAAACGCCATGGTGTGTTACCACGACAGTCTTCTTGCGAAAAAGAAGGTTCTGTCGGACAGTCTGGCTCAAGTCGACAAGAAAGCAAAGAATCTGCTTGAGGTACTGAGTGAAGGGGGTGCCCAGAATAATCGTGCTGGTCACATCACGAGAGAGCTTGATAGTTTGGAACTCCAGGCCAAGCAGCTGCGGACGGAAATCGAAACCATTGAGTTTGAAATCAATGGCCTAGAGAACAAGATTATCAGCGCCGAGATGATCCGGGAGATGTAGGTGAGTGAGTGGATTTTAAGTAATAGGGGTATACGTTTGAGCTGGGATATGCCGGTTTTTGATGGGATCATCCCAGTTGAATCAAGGGTTTTTAAAGCTCGCCACAAATCGCCGATCGGATGGCATGGATTTTTAGTAAACTTCGCATCAAGGCGTTTTTGAGCGAGTGAATTTTTAGTAAAATCTGAAGCTCGGGGTTCGTCTGTCAGTCGTTTTCCTGTTCCTTCATTGGCAACGATAGTCTAAAAAGAGCATCAATTGTTTTTTCCATCGTCTCCATTCTAAACTGACTGCTTTCAATGAAATTTTTGCTATAAATACGGTATATAGTAGTCATAATTATGATGGCTCTACCGCCTGACAACTCACCATAAATTTGTGACTTTTCATTTAAAATTCTATCAATTGCGTCAGTTGTGTCTGAATCTAAATCAATATAGTTTGCAGGCCACTTGATGTCTGCGTTATCAGTAACATTATCAATCATAGATCCAGTGCTAAAATCCCATCCTCCTGCTGCTTTACATAAACATTCTAGCTCTTCATCTGTTGGTAAATAGTCGCCATACAAATAGTTTCTGTATATTTCTTCGGTAATGCCATTTGCAGCAAGTGTATGAAGATGGAACTGCATTCCTGTAGCTCCTCGCATATCTACAAGCCTTTTCTTTAATGCTTGATGTGCCTCTGATTCTGTAAGGCGAACTGGTATCGTCATCTCCCCTTCACCAGTCAGAATCCAATTCACATTGAATCCCATCCTGGCTAATGCCTCAAGAACATTGCCACCAGGGACGCTTTTGCCCGCCTCATATGCTTGCCACATTTGAACACTGACAGAGACATCCCCAGCTATTTCCTTTTGGGTTTTTTTAAAGCTTTCTCGAATTTGTTTCAGTCTTTCTGCAAGGCTCATATGGGCTCTCCCGCTGCACCATGAAAACAACAAGTTTGATGGTGCAAGACACAAATAAAATTTGGTTAATGGTGCACTTGCAAAACCTTAATAACTACAATTGGTTGCTTTGTCGCCAGCATAAATCAATAATTATTTGGCTATTTGCTTGATGGTGCAAAGTTTTATTGTTGACAGCACAAACAATACTTTGTATGTATATAATTATGTTAATCGCTGACATCCCAAAAGAACCCGCTGTCAGGCGGGAGTGGATCAAGTACCAGTTACGGCTTCAAGGATACAGCCTGGCACGGCTTAGCCTTGAATATGGAACGTGTCGGGATAGCGCCGCACAAGCGATGAACCGCCCGGTACCGCTTTGGGAGCGCCGGATAGCCGAAAAAATTGGATGCAGACCACAAGACCTGTGGCCGGATCGTTACCTTGAAGACGGCAGACCAAATCGACATTCACCTCTTTACCCGCTGAAGGGTACCACAAGAAAAAACAGGCGGCAACGTATAAGCCAACAGGCGGTTTTGACATGAAAAAGCCAGCTCACGACCCGCGCCAACTGACCCTTGACGAACTTTTTGAAATACCCCGTCCGGTTGAGCCGACACCGGCCAGCCTTGATCAAGGCAAAGAGGTACGACACCTGCTTTCTGCTGCACTGAAACAGACCAACAAAAGTAGATATGAAGTGTGTGCCATTATGAGTGAATTGACCGGGCATGACATATCAATATCCATGCTTAATGCCTGGACTGCAGAATCGCGGGAGGCATGGCGTTTCCCTCTTGAATATGCAACGGCCTTTGAAATCGCCTGCGACACCTACTGCATTACCGAGTTCCTAGCACGTAAGCGAGGGTGCAAGGTCTATGCAGGCGACGAATTGCGTCAAGCAGAGATCGGACGGCTTGAATCACAAATGAGTGAACTTGCCACTAAGCTGAAAACGCTTAAAAAAGTGAGGATTGCCGGGTAATGGAACTGCATCCGAGCCAACCGGATAACGCCTTTACTGTTAGCCAGCTTCAAGAAATTGGTTGCGGCTATGACACAACTCTCCGCCGTCGCTATTTCAAAACTCAGGGCGGTCTTTACACCGATGATGAGCTTGTCTCCTTTATGGTTAGGAACAAGCAAACCTATTTAATCCCCTACCATCTGCTTACGGCATCTGATCAGGACAAAGTGATAGTACATGATGCTGCTATCCTCTACGCAAATCAGCAAAAGGCCACAGTACCGCAAGTCACCGCTATTCCTGAACGCCCCAAGTTTACCACACCTGCAGCCATTGCCGGAGCTGAAGCAGCCCGCAAGCTGAAAGAAGAGGAAGCCAAGGCAACGGAAGACGCACGACAGAGAAAGATCCACTACCTTGCCTTGTATGCGTCCTTGCCTGACAAAATGAAAAAGCCAGCAGAGGCGAAACAGCAGATGCTTGAAGCTTTGGATAGCTTTCTGAAAGCTGGCGGCTACAAAGGCCGTGTAAAAAATGACAAACAGTGCCGGAACTGGAAAGGCATAGAAGCATTCTGCAAAGCGTTTATTTCTGACGGTGCCGGAATACCAGAAGAGATAGCCAAACATTTCCAGAAAAACGGCAAACGCTCTTTAACCCCGGCAACCCTTAACAGTTGGTCTGATTTGTATGACGAACAAGGGCTTTACGGCCTTGCCAATCATTATATCAGCAAGAAGGGCTTCACCTCGCTTAGCATCATACAGCAGGAGTTCTGTGTATCACTGCTGACTGACAAACCGGGGGTCTCACTACAGACCATTTACAAGGGATTTAAAGTTCGCTTCAAAAGCTCAGGGGATGAACTGCCGAGCCGCCATGCTGTTGGCCGTTACCTGCAAGCATGGAAAAGCCAGAACGAAAGCCTTTACCTGTACCTTACTGATCCAGACGCATGGCGTAGCAAGTACCAGTTTGCTTTTGGTGATGCCTCAGAAACCGTTACACGGCTGAACCAGCGCTGGGAGGCTGATTCCACCAAGGCTGATGTTATGTGTATCGACGGTCGGGTTTGCATCGTTGGTATCATTGATGTCTGATCCCGTCGCTTGCGGCTGCTGGTTTCTCCCACTTCCAAATCAAGTGCAATCGGTATGCTGCTACGGCGTTGTATTCTGGATTGGGGAATGCTTGATGAAGAGTTCCGTACTGATAACGGTTCGGATTATGCCAGCTATTACCTGAAACGCGTACTCGATTCACTGGAAGTGTATCACCATCTTTGCGACCCATTCACCCCTGAGCAAAAGCCACATGTTGAGCGGGTTTTTAAAACGTTTTCACACGGCATTGTCCCGCTGCTTGATGGCTATGTAGGGCATTCAGTTGCTGATAGGAAAGCCATTGAATCCCGTAAATCATTCGCCAAGCAGTTGATGACCAAGGGGGAAACGGTTGAGGTCCGCCTTAGTTCAGCAGAGCTGCAAGTCATTTGCGACAGGTGGACGGAAAGCTGGTACCACCAGGAACCACATAAGAGCCTGGGCGGCCTTTCTCCAGCTGCCAAGGCCAGGACCTGGACTGAACCGATTGCCCGGATAGCCAACGAACGGGCGCTTGATGTGCTGTTGTCTCCGGCCCCTTCAAATGACGGTTGGAGGATCATCGGTAAAAAAGGTGTTGAAGTGACCTTTGGTGCTGCAAAGCTCTGGTACAAATCCGCTGAATTCATTGGGCACGAAGGCGAACGTGTACGCGTCCTGATCGATGTAACCGACCTTGGCCATTCCTCCATTTTCCGTGAAGACGGCACATTCCTCTGTAGCGCTCAAGACCCGCAATGGCGAGGCATTAGCAATCAAGAGCTTGCAACCTATACCAAGCACAAACAGAAAGAAGCCCTTGCCGATCTGCGGCGTGAACACAAGCAGATGGTAAAACGCGCTAACACTGGCAGCATTGCCGAAGAAATCCTGCAAGATCAGGAAGCGCAAGCCGCAAAGGTAGCCGAGCTTCCGAAAACATCAATCGAATATACAACCCCAGCCTTAGAAGAGGCGGCGGTTGCCACAGATGAGCGTCTTGTCCAAAAGGCCAAACCAGCCCTAACAAAGACCACCAAGGTTGTCAGTCTGTCAAATCACCGTAAGCAGCGGAACTTTGCCGATCAATACGAGATTTACGAGCATATCCGCACGTTGCGAGGCCAAGGGGTTGCTGATGCTGCTGAGCTGCAGTGGTTGGTTGATTATGAGTACATGCTGGACAACCCGAACAAGCGGGATAACAAACGCGGGCTGATGGTTGAAGATCCGTACCTGCTCAAGCACTGGCAAAAAACAGTGCAGGCAGCAGGATAATAAAAAAGCCGTGCTGTAACACGGCTCTTCTTGGGCGTTAAAGCCCTACAAACTTTGACAGGGGGAATACTAACGGAATGAGAGATCTTCTTGCAACAACAAAAAATGTTCGACGGTTCCAGTCGGCAGTCAAGGAATTGATTGAACGGCCATCGGCAGTGGAGGGCATGGGTTTGCTTTGGGGCAAGCCAGGTGAAGGCAAAACCACCATCATTGCCCACACTGCAAACCAGACTGACGGCATCTACCTGCGGGCAAATGCATCCTGGACCGTAACCAGCATGCTGCAGGTACTGGTGAAAGAACTTGGCGGTTCTCCAGGTAATCGTCGTTTTCCCATGATGAACTGGTGCTTTGACAAGCTCCGGGGAAGTGGCCGCCCGATATTCCTTGATGAGGCTGATTACCTCTTCAGACAGACGGATATGCTGGATGCCTTGCGGGACATTTATGATGAAACCGGATCACCTGTTGTCCTGACCGGTATGGAAGATATCGCCCGGACAATCCAGAATAATGGCCGTTTTGCAAGAAGAATTGCCGCCTGGATTGAGTTCAAGGGAATAGACCTGGATGACACCAGAACAGTCACGGATACCATCTGTGAGGCCGGTGTTGAGGATGATCTGCTTGAGCATCTACACCGTGAGGCAGGGGCCAACCTGGGCCGTATTGTAGTCGGACTATCCAGAATTGAACGTTTTGCCAAGGCCAGTGGCACCGCCAGCGTCAGCTTGTCGGTCTGGGCAGATCGTGAGCTGTTCTACGATCAGCCTAACTTCAAAACGAGGGGGCGCTGATGTCAGGCAAAGCTGGAATGCAGCGAAAACCAAGCACAACCTGTTTGCGGCAGAAAATGTGGCAAAGCATGCGCATCATGAAGCGTTTCACCGTGCCGGATATTCTAAGAACCGTTCCGGGGGCAACCAAGTCAAATGCAAGGAAGTTTTTTATTCGCTTGGAGCAGGCTGGGATCATTAAAAAAGTGGGCTCGTATGTTTCAGGCAGAACCGGTGAATATCAAGGTTATGCGTTGATACAGGACACAGGCCCTGTCATGCCCTCTTTAAGCTTAGTCCATATAGTTAAACAGGCTGAGGGGGATATATGAACCCGTTCCTTATCAGAAAGCAGCCTGGGAATATAAGTCGCTTTGAACTTGATCCAGAGCTTGCGGAATTCCTTAGCCGGATTGATCGCTACTACTCCATCAAGCAACTTCACAACTTAATGATCAGCCGCTTCGGCAAAGACCGTACACCGTCAAAGAGCTCGCTTCATCGCTATTTGCAAAAACTTCAACAGACCAATGAGAATTAGGAGCCTCATCATGACCTTGAAAGAACTTAATGCTATGACCTTCGATATATCCGAAAAGGTGCAACATTTTAAAACCTTTGCAAAGCTATTTCAGCTCTCTGTGATGGAATGTCCAAACCTTGCTAAGCAGCAAAAGAGGCTACCCCCACTTGATGACATTTCAGCATTAGCTTTCATGTTGGCTGATCAGGCTGCAGAAGCCACTGACAATATGATTATGGAGCTTCCTCGCACGATAGAGGGAATCACGCCATGAAAACACTGAACAAAATCATTGAAGCACTGGCAGCAATAGAAACACGCATAATCCGTCGCCAAGCTGCCAACCGTGCTGCCCGTGTGGCCTGCCGGATCGCCCTGAACGGCTGCCGGGTGTAGCCATGTCGATTCACAAGCCTCACGCCCAAATTCATCAGGCAAATAAAGCCAAAACCCTATGCATACAGAATCTGGCACAACCCGCTAAATGCTGGTGGATCAAAGCCCAGAAGGGAGGTTTCAAACATGGCACAGACGCAACGCAAAACCAAACCAATCACCGCCGCCCAGATCAAGCGTATTCACACCATTCTGCATGTGCTGGGCATTAGTGACGAAAACTACCGGGCCGCCCTGGAAAGCAGATTCAGCGTCACCACCTGCAAGGACCTGACGATACAGGAAGCCAAGAGTTTCCTTGATGAACTGGAAAAGCTGGCACTAAAGACAGACCGCGAACGCTACCAAACCAAGATGAACAAAGCCGCTGAAGAGTTTGCAGGCAAACAACCAAAACGCTTTGACAACCTGGATAATCGCCCCGGCATGGCAACCGGTGCCCAGCTGCGGAAGATTGAAGCCTCATGGCAGGAAATAAGCATCATCCCGGAAGTTGAACCCCGCGCACGGGCATTGCGTCGGTTTATTCAGCGGATTACCGGCGTTGCAGACATCCGTTTCCTTGATGTTGAAATGGCTGGAAAGGTGATTAACGCCATGACCGCCATGCAGAGGCGGGGATAGATCACGCGAAACAGGAACGGTTGATCACTGTTCCTATCTGCCGGACATGGCCGCCCGGTACTGATGAGCGAGGCCAAAGCAATATAAGGCGATTTGACGGCTTTTGAGGGGTAAACAGATGGGTATGAATTCGCCACAGCCGAAAACCAGCACACAGAGAGATTTAAAGATGGTTTAAACGCTATTCCGCAAACAGGGGCTAACCACAAATGAAAGTAACTATCACTATTGAAGATAATACCAATAGCAACGAAGTAACTCTAACCAGCACTTTTTCAGAAGGCGTAGTGCAGGCAACAAATTCGACAGCCGCTTGCCTGGGAATGAAGCTTCTTAGCAGAGCAACGGAGCTGGCAAGGGAACGCAAGAAAGTAGCAGTAGGACTGCCACAGGCAGTTGAGATCAATAATCTCAAGAAAGTTGTTCATCGCCAGGATGATGAAATCAGGGCGTTGGAATCACGCATTGCCACGCTGCTTGGAGACAAGCCTTGATTACTCAACAATCAGCCACAGTAGCTAACAGCACCAATCTTCACGCCGCATGGCTCGTAGAAAATACGGCTCTTTGTCAGCGTATGGCTGGCCGGATCACGGTGGCCACCTGTCTGGACAATCAGCGGCAATCCAAGGCTGATAACCGTTGCACCGGTTGCCGTGGTTTATTCGATCAGGCTGAACCGGTAGCGGCATCACCATTGCCACTTACCTGCCTTGATGAGCCGGAAGCGTCACAACCGGACCATGAAGAAACTGACTTCTGGGTAGCTTCAGACGATCAAGACCGGCCTGACTTGGATGATGATGAACTTGAAGAACTGCTGGCTGAATACTTTCCTGATGAAGAGCCTGAACAACAGGAACAAGAACATCGGGATACTGTTTGCCTCGACGATCCGCCCGACACCAGAGGCCGTCGTGTGCAGGTCTATCTTGGCCGCTGTGTCCGTTGTGGCGGTTACATGATTAATGCCTTAGAGCGGCATGACGGCATAAAGGATGATGATGTGTACCGCTGCTTTACCTGTGGCTGGAGAACATCTCCAGGGTATGAAATCAACCGGGCAATGCATGCAAAGGGAGTGTGATGAACGATAATAAGCCAATCAAGAAGCCAAGCGGTAAGGAGTTGATGGATTATTTCACCAATCAAGCATCGGCGCTGCTGATGCGTCTTGGTGAAAGTCAGGCGGAGGCTCAGAAAAAGGCGGCTGCATTCGCTTTGCAGGTTTCCCAGAAGGTTGGCGGGGGACTGTTCTACATCAATAAAAAGTCAAAAATAGATATTACCAATAGAAACAATATCTTGAAGGATGATTTTAAAAACGCAAAGGAAACAGTAACCGCTTTTGCTTTGAGACACAACATCTCCTCTGCAAATGCATATCTCATTTTGAAGTCCAAAAATCAGGCACACCAGCCAGACCATTCTCACCTTGAGGATGCAATTGCTGTTGAACTGTCACGTATGCTGGTTTTGATCGGTATTCCGATCTCTGAGGCGGTTGACATGTCTCGTGACACTGCGGCGGTCATGCTGGCTCGCTACTCTGGGGTGTCTATCTATATTCCAAAAGGACAAGAGCTGCTGAATCAGAAAAAGGCTGATGACATATGGAAGCAATATCAAGCCGGTCATGCGATTCCAGACATTGCACTACGATACGGGCTGAGCGGACAAGCTATCTATTTAAGTATCCGTGAACGCTGCAAACAAAAGGGCCTTGCTACACCAGCAGAGCAAGCCAAACACGAGAAGGAATCAAAGCATGAAGAGCTGTGGAGGCTATACCAAGAAGGCATCACGGTTGATGCAATTGCGAAGCAATATGGTTTCTCATACCAATATGTTTTGAGTGTCATACGTAAGCGTTGCAATGATTGTGGTCAGCGTTTGCCCCCTGAAAAAATGAAAGATCATCCTCTGAAACAGGTACGTCGTAGGGTACTGCAAATTGCTGAAGACTACAGAAGCGGAAATCAGCAGGCGTTTGACAGGCTGCAAGGCTTAGCTGAACAGATTGATAGCGTAAGGAAATCACTAATTCAGAAAGGAGATGATGATGCTGACCCCAGAACAACAAAGGATATGTGAATTGATGGGTACCAACCCCCATGAATTCATAGAAGTAAACCGGGATAATCTTACGGCCTTGCAGCAACAGGGTGCTTCTAATCCAGAAGAGAAAGCCAAGATGCAACAGGCATTAGATGACGTTGCAAAAGCTTTGAAAATTTCACCACATGAATTTAAAAAGCTCCAAGAACAGCATGAAGCGTGCAGGCTTACTGTAGAAGAAATAGAGGCATGCAAAAAGCTGAATGTCCACCCGGTTGACTATCTTGAAACCAAAATGAGAGACGCCGGAATAACTGAGTACATGGGAATGAAACTAAAATAGGAGAAAGAAAAAATGGGAGACCTTACTCACTTGTTTATGACCGAAGATCAAAAAAAACAGACCTAGCAAGAATGTGCGGACTTTCAAACAATGATGTATTAAGCGCTGAGCGCCAAGAGGCTCGTGAAAAAGCGCTGCTGCAGATGATGACCCCGGATGAAATCAAGACATGTCAGATGTTTGACAATAATCCGCTTGATTACCTCAAGGAAAGTGGAAAGTTGGATATGAAAACCCTGCTCACAAGCGATGATATCGAAACCTGCGGTGTACTTGGGATTAATACGCTTGACTACTATCTGGCCAGAAAATTTAAATGTTGATTGTTGCCCCCCTGTATCCCGAGATAGGCAAACCATAGGGATATGTGGGGCGCTGAATCAACTGTTTATCCTTTCAGTTGATTCAGCATGTTCGCGGGATGGTTTGCCAGGGGCAGAAGGTGACAGAAAAGACCCCAGCTCACGGGAAGAAGCTGCTAATTCTGTCAGGATCAAGGCCGGTTGCGCTGCAGAGCAACCGGCCTTGTTTTATGCCAAGATTGTTCTAAACTTGCATAGAGGTGACGCCATGAAAACAATGATGGCTAGATATTCAAGAACCTTGGCGAAAATCAAAGAAGTTCCTTATTCAAATCGACAAAGGGCTATTAAGCGGTTCATCCTGTTGATGGACTTTAAGGAACGATTTGCTAAAGTTAAGCTGAAAATAACTCGGAAACTCACGTTGACACACTTCCTGACTGAATACTGCAAGATGCGGAAAATTCCAGAAGATACGTTCTGGAAGTGGTGGTCAGCATACCAAAAAAACGGAATCCAGGGGCTGGTTCCCAAGTACAGAATTACTTCAGAATCTACATACCCAATGAGGGATCAAAAACTGATTGCCACCATACTGATTGATCCTGAAGCGCCTTTGGCGTGCCTGACAACTATCAATCAGATCATCCAGCGATGCAGACTGATTAAACCGGAAGTTCGATCATTTGCGGCTACAACTCTTGCACGATTTAGCAGGACCGACGGTAACGTCAAACTATCGTTCTCGCCTCCATTATCAGACGAAGAAATCCTTGTTCTGAAGAAATACAAAAGAAGCACCCATAAGAACCATTCAAGGCGTGCCACCGGTATTCTGATGATCAACGATGGCCGCTGTCTTTTGGATATTGAACAGTCCACTAATTCACCTTCAAGCACCATTTATAAATGGCTGCGGCGTTTCAAAGACAAACGGCTAGAATCAATAGAAACACACTCGCATTGTCCGCAACGGGAAGAACGTCAGGCAGAGCGTCAAAGGCGTATTCTCGATATCGTACATAAAATGCCTGCAGCATTTGGAATCAATCGAACAACGTGGACATACGGAGCAATCATTCAGGCCTACATGATTGAGTATGGCTGTGAGATCGGCAGCGGCATGATAAAGGCCGCGGTTCAAAAAAGTGGCTACAAATGGCAGCGTGCCCGTAGAGTTTTGATGAGCCCAGATCCTCATTACCGCGAGAAGGTGCAGCATCTGCTTGATGTGCTACAAAGCCTTAAGGATGGTGAACATTTCTTTTTTATTGATGAAGCTGGACCATATAGGGTTAAGAAATACGGCGGCAAGGTGTTGCGTCCAGACGGCAAGCCGGATCACATCGAAACACCGTCAAAGAGTAGGGGAAAGATACAATTTGCGGCTGCTTTGGAAGCTGTCACAAACCAAATGACATGGGTGTTTGGTAACGACAAGAGTAGTGCAACTATGCTGCAGCTTCTCAATGCAATTGCAGAAAACAACCGGCATTGCGGCAAGCTTTACTTGACGTGGGACGCTATCACGATGCATTACTCACATGCTGTTACCAAGTGGGTTAATGATCACAACCAGGCTGAGCAAGGCCCCAAAATAGAAGTTGTACCATTACCCGTCAGCGCTCAGTTTCTTAACGTGATTGAGGCTGTTTTCAGCGGCATGAAGCGTGCTGTAATCTGTAATAGCGACTATGCCTCTGTTAATGAAATGCAGCAGGCAATTGCCCTGCACTTTGAGGAACGAAATGCCTTCTACCGTGCCAATCCCAAACGAGCTGGTAACAAAATATGGGACAAGCAGGCGTTTGACCTGGATAAGCTGGCCGGGGGGCTATTCAGGAGAATGTAAGGGGCTTTTACTAAAAAACGACTCGCTGTGTTTCTAAAAATCCACGCGCGCGGTTACAGGAGAACTTCAAAGTCTTCAAGGATGTGTATGACCACCTGACCCATGACGAGAAATATGATTTGCTGCACCTGCTCGTGAAGAGGGTCGTCTATTTCGAAGAAGAGGGAAAAGACAAGGACGGAAAGAAAGTGGGGAAAATAAAAATGGATCTATGGGAGTTGCCACCCTTAGATCCATCTAAAGTGAACTCAACAAATGGTTTTGCTGAGAGTATGATATGGCTCCCCAGCGCGGACTCGAACCACGGACATGGTGATTAACAGTCACCCGCTCTACCGACTGAGCTACTGGGGAATAAACTTGTAACACCCTAATCTGGAAGGCTTAGCGGCTGTTACCACGCTGCACCTGCTCGCTACAAGCGTTGGACCTTATATCACAGGATTTTTCAGGCTGTCAATACTTTACTCTATTTTTAGCTGACACGGTAATCTGTGAGGAATATAAATTTATTTTCCCTTTAAACTCTTTGCATATCAGCTTATAAAACAAATTATAGTTTTAAAAGAAGAGGAACGAGCTTATTTCGGGTGTCATCAATGCAAAAAAACAAGCAGTTTTTAAAATCAACCAGCTCTCCACGCCACGCTGCATTTAATGTTCTTATTAAACTTTCTGGCAGTGACCTTCACGCTGATGATCTGATTGACATTGAATTATCAAGGAATCTCATACAGGGGCCGGATCGTGGATTGTTTACCGAGATGGTCTTCGGGGTACTCAGACATCAAGGAACCATTGATTACTATCTGGACAAGCTGGTTAATCAGTCGATCAATCACCTTGAACTACCGGTTCTTTTGCTTTTACGCTTAGGGCTTTATCAAATCCTGTATCTTGACAGGGTGCCTGAGCACGCAGCAGTAAACGAAACCGTTGCCCTGGCAGATGAGGTTATTCCTCGCGCAAAGGGTTTGATAAACGGCGTATTGCGGAATTTTCTGCGTTCTCGCGGTACCATTGCCATGCCAGTTCCTGAAAAATCACCCATCGACTGCTTGACAGCCTCATATTCAGTGCCGAACTGGCTGGCAGAGCAGTGGCTAAGACAGTTCGGCTTTATCGAGGCTGCAGAACTGGCAACTGCATCACTTAAAATCCCTGTTTTAACTCTTCGTGTCAACACACTCAAGACAAGCCGCACAGCCATTCTGGACAGTTTCAGCGCAGGAGAAATTTTGGCAGAACCTTGCCGTTATTCGCCTGAAGGGATCAGGCTGCTGCAAAACTATCAGATAACTTCACTTAACGAATTTTCTGAAGGAGTATTCACTATCCAGGACGAGTCTTCTCAATTGGTTGCACATCTTCTTGAACCGCAGCCTGGTGATGAACTGCTGGATATCTGTGCGGCGCCTGGTGGCAAAGCCACTCATCTGGCACAGTTGATGGGTGGCAAAGGAAATATTACTGCAACAGACCTAAACCCGCGCAGGGTAAAAAAAATCCACGAATCTGCCGAGAGAATGGGAATTAAAAACATAAAGTGCCTAGTAGCAGATGCACTTTCCAATGACTATCTTAAGGGGTTTATGTTTGATCGGATTCTGCTCGATGCCCCCTGCTCCGGCCTGGGAGTTATAAGAAGAAATCCTGAGGCAAAATGGATACTGCAACCAGCCGAATTAGCCCGCTGTGCATCGAGGCAGCGTCTGCTACTTAAAGCGGCCTCCACTCTTCTAAAACCTGGCGGAGTTATGGTTTATGCAACATGCTCAACTGCTCCGGAAGAAGATGAGGAGGTTGTACAGGATTTTCTTTCACGCAATCCTGAATTTATGATAGAAAACGGCTGTCACTTGTTTGAATTGGGTTCAGAACTGTTTGATTCTGCCGGATACATGCGTATATGGCCACACAAACATGGCGCTGACGGTTTTTTTGCTGTGAGACTCAAGAGGATTGACCAATGAAAAAAATAGCACCTTCTATACTTTCCGCTGATTTTTGTCGGCTTGGTGATGAGATTCGAGCCGTTGAGGCCGCAGGTGCGGATTATATTCATATTGATGTAATGGATGGCCATTTCGTTCCAAACATTACCATCGGCCCTCTTGTGGTTGAGGCTGTCAGAAAAGTTACCAAGCTGCCACTGGACGTTCATCTGATGATTGAACAGCCGGAGCGTTATGTTGATGACTTTGCAAAGGCTGGAGCGGATATTATTGTGGTTCATGCCGAGGCAACCTGCCACCTTAACAGACTGGTGCAACAGATAAAGGGGCTTGGAAAGAAGGCGGGCGTTTCGTTGAATCCAGCTACACCTCTGAATTCATTAGATTATATACTTGAAGAGCTTGATCTTGTATTGCTGATGACCGTTAATCCCGGTTTTGGAGGGCAATCTTTCATTGAATCCTGTATACCCAAGATCCAAAGGCTGCGAGGTATGCTTGATCGTCTTGGCTCTGAGGCCGAGCTTGAGATTGATGGCGGAGTAAAACCATCGAATATTGCAAGGATTGCCCATGCCGGCGCAGATGTTTTGGTGGCAGGTAGCGCTGTCTTTGGCACTGATGACTATCCAGGAGTCATTAAAGAGATGAAGCGACTGATACAGGAACCGAGATTGTAATTTCACAGCTGATTACAGAGGGTACAAATGGCAGATAGCGCTTTAATCATTGACGATTCTGAATCTATACGGGAAAAGATCATTAAAACCCTGGAGTCTCGAGGCCTTTTTTCACGCCTTTACCAGGCGGAAGATGGGCTTGAAGGGTTTAAAAAACTGCTGGCATCTCCTGTTGATATAATCCTTTGCGATCTTGAAATGCCACGTATGGATGGCTTTAAATTTCTTGGAATGATGAAAGGGCGTCCAGAGGTTTCAGATATACCGGTTATAATCCTTACAGGAAATGAAGAACGGGAGATGAAGATAAAGGGGCTGGAACAGGGAGCATCTGATTTTATAGTAAAGCCTTTTGATCCTGAAGAGCTTGTGGCACGTATGAAAGTCCACCTGAAGATCAAACATCTCCAGGACGATCTCAAACGCTCAAATGAGCTGCTGCTAGAACTCTCAAACACGGATCATCTCACAGGTCTGTTCAATCGGCGTTTTCTTATGGAAAGCCTTGATAAAGAGCTGCAGAGGACAAAACGAAAGAACGGGCAACTTGCCCTTCTTCTTCTGGACATTGACCACTTCAAGAGGATAAATGATACACATGGACATCTACAAGGCGATCTGGTACTCCAAAAAGTGGCGCTTAATATTCAAAAAGAGCTGAGAAGTTATGACATTGCCTCACGCTACGGCGGCGAGGAGTTTGTAGCAGTATTGCCAGATACATCTTTAAAAGAGGCCTTTAATGTTGCCGATCGGATAAGACTGTCGATCCAGAGGATGCAGTTTGCCGGCTGCCTTTCAACTGAGCAGGTTACAGCAAGTCTCGGGGTGGCATTACTTCCTTCAAAGTCTTTTGATGATATTGATGGTCTGCTAAGAGCCGCTGACGAGGCATTGTACAGGGCAAAAGAGGCAGGACGAAACAACGTAATGATCAGCGACTCCACTGCACAGTAAAAGGAGAACTACCTTGCTAACCCCACAGGAACAGCACCTTATTGAAGAGTTCAGAAAGCTGGCAGGAACCGCCAAAGATGAGGTTCTCTCTTATACATTGTCTCTCGCCCGCCATTCAGGCTCGGATAAAGGGAATTCACAGTGTGCGGTAAAGACAGGAGAACAAAAGCAGGAACCTGAAAAGAACACCATATTTACCGAATAGGAATCAACGGATGTCAAAAACAATGATCTCATTTTACCGGTTTTTTTTGGCGGCTCTGGCCGCCGTTTTTCTGTCGGTGCCTCTTTTGGCAATTGCAGGGACAAACTATAAGCTATCTTCTCCTCCTTTGGGTGAACGTTGGTTTGCAATACTAATCAACAATGAGCAGGTTGGTTTTTACAGACAGGAAATTTCTGAACTACAAGAAGGTGGTTATTCCATAACAGCAAACGGAAGTGTCAGAATGCAGGTTATGGGATTTACAAAAGAATCCTATTCACACGAAGTTTACAACATCACACCCGCTCTTGCCCTAAAGAGCTTTGAGATAGAACAGACCATCAACGGCAGCAGCTCACACCTTACAGGAAAACTTGTCTCTGGAGGATTACAGGTAAAGAGGATGGCTGAAGGCAAAACTGTTGTAAGACTCCTTAAGGCAAGGAATCCGCTAATTCCAGGCCCGATGCTTAATCTGCTCCCTTTGTACAGAGACCCGAGCAAAGGAAAATCCCACAAGGTTCTTACTTTTGATCCTGAGGATATGGCCATAAAAGAGGTTAAAATCAGCGTAATCGGTGAAGATAAAATTCCAGATGGTCAACAGATCGCTCTGAGGTTAAGAAACAACCTCTATCCTTTTGTTGGCAATGATATATGGATTGATTCTGGCGGCAATACACTTTTCGAATCCGTGCGTGACGGCTTGGTTATAACAAGAGCAGAAACATCGACAAATCTTGCTGCTTTTATAAGTGGAATGGCTCTTTCAAAAAAGGATCTTATCTATGATTTCAGTCTGGTGAGGATCGACTCTCCACTTAAACAGCCTCCTTCCAGACTGAAAGGTCTTTCTGTCTCAATTGAAGGATATGGTGATCAGATCCCACTACTATCCAATGGATGGCAGGAGGTTGAACGTAAATCCGATCATATTGTGATAAAGACCGGCAGCCTTGTTAAGAAAAAGGAACCAGTATTACAAATTGTAACTGAAAATTACATTAAAACATCAGACGGAATTGAATCCAGTTCTCCAGACATCATTGCGAGGGCCAGGGCTCTTGCTGAGCCCTCAAAGTCAGAGATTGATAAGGTAAAGGCAATAGCGGACTGGACTTCCAAATGGATTGAGGATCAGATCGAGGATGCAGGCTCTGCACTTACAGGGATGAATAAAAGAGCCGGTAACTGTCAAACACATGCAAAGCTTTATACTGCCATTGCAAGAGCTGCTGGCATACCAACCCGTTTTGTTTCAGGTCTTGTTTCTCAGGATGGAGCTTCGTTTCTTTATCACAGCTGGGCTGAAAGCCTGATCGATGGCCGTTGGATCGCAGTAGACCCGACCTTTAACCAGGTTCCGGCAGACCCGACCCATATAGCTTTTTTTGAGGGGAACCAGATTTCGGATCTGGCTCCGATTGTAGGAGTTATAGGTAAAATAAGGCTAAAGGTGCTGGAACAGGAAGAATGACTTCCTGTTCTGACACAGCTCTATAGCAGCTCTTTACGACGTTTTTTTGCAATAAAATTAAAGCACTGGAAATAAGTCAAAGCTACGAGCAGAAAGGCAAAATAGGCTATTGCAAGAATTATTGAGGCTCCACGAGCCTTGTCCACCCCTGGAGCCATAGCCACAAAAACAACAAAGGCTCCAAGGACTGACAGCTTCCAAATATCGCCTATCATCCGTTTACGCCTTAGAAGAACCTGCTGTTCAGGAGTTATACCGACAAGGCTACCGTCAACTTCAATCTCTACATCCTGACGAGACAACCACCAGGCAGGATACATAAGCAGAAGCTGAATTCCAACTGCCACTCCGAAACTTTTAAGGAAGGCGCCCTGAATTCCATACTTGGCAAAGGCTAGCATAAAGTTGTACGCCATAAATATCAGAAGACCGAAAAGTCCAACCTGTACTACGTTATAGATAATTGACAGTCGCTTGAGACGGGTGAAATTATAAGAGGCCATCTGTTCTTCCTTGCTTGATTAATAAAGTTCGAGATTTAATCTACAGCGGGATTGGGTTATAACAGAACGCTGTTCCGAGTACAACCGAGAAAGAGCAATTCCAATATATGAGCTTTATTCGACGTATCATAAATCCTGTTATTGCACTTGTTGCCATACAGTTAATCTGGGTGGTTGTAGTAGTTTTATGGGTAACATGGTTTATAGGCCGGCACCGTCAGCTAAAAGAACTGGCTGCTCGTTACAGTCCGGAACTGCTTGCAAGAACCGAGGGCTGGTCACCTCTGGTACATGGCCTTTTGCTTCTGGTTGCCATACTGGCGGGGGTGTACGCGTTATTTATCTTCTGGCGCCGGCAGTCACGCCTCTATCAGGAACAGCGAGAATTTATAACCCAGGTAACGCATGAGCTGAAATCCCCCCTTGCTTCAATACAGCTACACCTCGAAACCATACGTCTTCGAACCCTGCCTCCGGAAAGACTGGAAGCATTTGTTGATACCATGCTGGACGATACAAGACGCCTGCATTCCCAGATTGACAACCTGCTGTTGGCGGCAAGGCTCGAGCAGCGACGCCGTCCTGTTGAACGTCGTATTATTGACCTCTCCGCTTTCATTCAAAAGTATCTTGATGAAAATGGTGATCGTCTTCCCCCTGGCACCAGACTTGAAACTAGGATAGAAACCGATATTAAGGCCGCTGTTGAACCAGACGAATTAGGGACTGTATTAAGAAACCTGTTTGAAAATGCTGTGCTTTACTCAAACGGCACACCAGAGCTTGAGTTAAGTTGTACCAAAAACGGGCGTTGGGCAGAACTGTCCCTGAAGGATCATGGCAGAGGCCTGGCACCGGAACAACTAAGAATGGTATTCCGTAAATTCTACCGCATTGAGCAGCCAGGCGAACGGATAAGGGGTACAGGTCTTGGGCTTTACATAGTCGAATCGGTTATCCGTGAATATGGAGGCACCGTTCAGGTTGTAAGTGAAGGTCCTGGTCTGGGTTGCACATTCACTCTGCAACTACTACTTGAGGAGAAACAATGACGATAACTTCATACAACTGCCCAATGTGCAAACGGTGGGAGGATGAATCTGACCTGCGGATTGCTGAATTTGAATACTGTTATCTTATACTTAACAGGGATCAGTTCTTTCCCGGCTATTGTCTGTTGTTTGCCAAGCAGCACTTTACCGAGTTATTCCAGCTTGACAAGGTAGTAAGACAAGGGATGATTGAAGAGTTAAGCCAGGTTGCTGCCGCCCTTTACAAGCTATACAAACCCGACAAGATAAATTATGAACTCCTGGGGAATATGGTTCCACATATCCATTGGCATCTGATACCACGATTTAACACTGAACCGCTCTGGCCCCGTCCGATCTGGTCTGATCCCCACGAAGATCTGTACCTTACAGCTCCGGAATATCAAAATCGCTGCGATCTTATCCGCAATAGCCTGGAAACTATATAATGGAGAGATATAGTTGCTCAGTTCTTTCTAATGGCCTGCGTGTAGTTACAGTGGGGTTGCCCCATCTTCACAGTGCTGAACTGGCCGTATATATCAAGGCAGGTGGGCGCAACGATCCTCCTGGCAAGACAGGGCTATCCCATTTTTTGGAACATATCCTGTTTCGCGGTACAGAAGATTATGCAAACTCTTTTGAAATAGAATCTGCCTTTGAATCTCTTGGTGGCGGAATAAATGCAGCAACAGATGCTGACTCAACCTGCTTTTACGGGCGGATTCACCCCCGTTTTACCCTCGAAGGGCTTGAAATTCTCTCTTCATTAATTCTTCGGCCAAAGCTGGATGGGGTAGAGCTTGAACGCCGGATTATAATTGAAGAGGCTCTGGAGGATATAAACCAAGGTGGGGATGAGATAAGCACAGATATCCTGGCAGGCAGGATGCTCTGGCCTGATCACCCCCTGGGAGAACCTACAGTCGGAAATCTTCCTGATATTAAAAGGATAACCAGAAAGGATCTGGAGCAGCATCTGGGTTCCTGGTATCTCCCCAACAATTCCCTGGTAATAGCTGCCGGCCCTCTGAAACATGAACAGATCCTGTTAGCAGCAGAGCGTTTTTTTGGCAGCTGGCAACCTGCCGAGCTGCCGCCTTCACTTCCTGTTCCTGAACAACTTCCAAACGGCCCTGCCTGTCACTTTGTAAAAGATGCAGACAGTCAGATCTGCATACAACTTGCCTTCAGAACCTGTAGACGATCTGCCCCGGAAATGACCACTCTCAAGTTTTTGAGGAGGATATTGGCAGGTGGCGGTTCTTCAAGGCTACATCTGATTCTAAGGGAGAAGCTTGGGCTCATCTATTCGGTAGATGCAGGTATAGGCAGCTATGATGAAACCGGCTGTCTTTCTATTGACCTCTCAACTGCACCGGAAAACCTGCCCGCTGTGCTCTCTGCAACAGTTGAGGAGCTGGGTCTTTTGGCCTCTCATCGGGTACCAGAGCGGGAAATGGAGCGGATAAGAACGGTATATCTGGCTGAGTTGGATTATAGCCGTGATTCTGTGGGTGAAATGGGCATCCGCTTTGGTTGGGGCACCCTTATGGATGTAGCCCATACTATTGATCAGGATCAACAGTTGGTTCACGAGGTGACACCGAATATGATTCTGGAACTTGCAGCCACCATTTTCAGACCTGAAAACCGTTTTTTAGCCGTAGTGGGGCCTATAGAGAAAATTGATCAAGATAAAATATACAAAATATTAACTACATATCCACCCTTGTGACCACGCCTTGCAGCCTGCTGGCAGGTAGCTTGTTGAACTGCACAAAATTGGGGGTCTGGCGCTTGCAGTTGGGTGGCGCCTTTGATCAGGGCTGCCTTTTGTTCATCTGTTGCACCTTCTCGAGTAATCCTGATGTTCACATGGGGCATACGGTCTCTCCTTTTAGCAGTACTGCTGTGTAGTGAGGGGAAAGATTACCACAGGGTCTCTTGCAAAACTACTGGCAAGGCCATCACCAACTCCCCGCTTACCTTGGAAGATGGTTTTCATAACATGCCGGATTTTATTGGCGAACTTTACGGCTTTACGAGAGTAAATACCGTTTTTGGAACAAATATCTTGACCGGATAGACCGATCAGTCTATTTTCCGCCCATGGAAAAGAAAGATACCCGCAGTGACATCATCAGGATCGGCACAGAGCTGATCTCCCGCCAGGGCTACAACGCCACCGGCATTGAGATGGTGCTGAAAGAAGCCGGGGTTCCCAAGGGATCATTCTACCACTACTTCAAGAGCAAGGAAGAGTTTGGTCTGGCGGTGATGGATCTGTTTGCCGACTACTACGGCAGGCGTATGGCAACCGTGTTGCAGGATGCCGGACAGCCGCCGCTCACACGGTTGCGCACCCTGCTGGAAGGTTCCCTTGAACGTTTCAGCCGCAACCAGTGCAGCAAAGGTTGCCTGATCGGCAATCTGGGACAGGAGATGGCTGACCAGAACGAGCGGTTCCGTGCCCGGCTGGATGAGATCTTTGACGATTGGCGCAGGCTGTTCGCCGCTTGTCTGTTTGAAGCTCAGACCGCTAAAGAGCTGGACAGCCGCCTTGATACCGGGGCGTTGGCTTCCTTTGTCCTGTCCGGCTGGGAAGGCGCTATCCTGCGGGCCAAGGTGATGAAGTCGCCGCAACCGTTGCAGGATTTTATCGAGGTGCTGTTTAAAGTAACGCTGCGCTAAAAAAATTTAGTCGCTTACTAGACGACCGGTCTAGTTTTCTATAACAAAGGAGAGAACACTATGGATTCGAAAACCGTATTCAAGGCATTGGTTGTGGAAAAAACAGAAGACAAGCAGTTTGTGCGAAGCATCCGTGAGCGGACGATTGAAGAATTGCCACCTGGCGACCTCCTGGTGCGGGTTCGTTACTCTTCGCTTAACTACAAGGATGCCCTGTCAGCCACCGGTCACCCCGGCGTAACCCGCCAGTTTCCCCATACGCCGGGGATCGACGCCGCCGGTGAGGTTGCCAGCTGTCCAAGCGGTAGATTTTCAACAGGCCAGCAGGTGTTGATCACCGGTTATGATCTGGGGATGGAGACCGACGGCGGCTGGGGCGGGTATATCCGTATTCCCGTTGAATGGGTCGTTCCGTTACCGGGCGGTCTTGATCTGCGGGAGAGCATGGTGATCGGCACTGCAGGATTCACTGCAGCGTTGTCGGTGCTGAAGCTGGAGCAGGCCGGTGTCAGGCCAGGTGACGGAGATGTTCTGGTCACCGGCGCCACCGGCGGGGTGGGCAGTATTGCGGTAGCCATCCTTGCCAAGGCCGGCTACCGGGTGGTGGCAGCCACCGGTAAGAGTAGCGATGAACCGTTCCTGCGAACACTGGGCGCGGCAGAGGTGATCAGTCGCGAGCAGCTCACCGAAGGGGTGGAGCGCCCCATGCTGAAAGAACGCTGGGCCGGTGTGGTGGATGTGGTCGGTGGCCAGATGCTGGTTGCGGCGCTAAAATCAACCCGCTATGGCGGCGCCGTTACCTGCTGCGGACTGGTGGGATCAACCGATCTGGCCATGAACATCTACCCCTTTATTTTGCGCGGGGTCAGCCTGATCGGGATTGATTCGGTCAACTGCCCGCTGGAGCCTCGGCTGCAGGTCTGGGAGCGGCTTGCCGGGGCCTGGCGGCCTGAACATCTGGCGGCAATCGCCCATGAGGCTACCCTTGAAGAGCTGGAAGAACAGATACAGACCATCCTGCAGGGCAGCATGCGGGGCCGAGTGGTTGTCTCACTACCATAACACCCTGTAATCTCTGATGGCCAGAGACTACTCAACACGTAGCGGAGGAACACCATGAAGATTGTCAGCCTGCTGGGAAGTCCCCGCAACAACGGAAACAGCGTTGCAGCAGGCGGCTGAGGTAGTACGTACACTCTGCCGCTAACCGAAAGGGACAGTGTTATGACACGATTGAGTCTATTTATAGTATCCTTGCTGGTGCTTTTTACGTCTGCCTCGGCATTTGGTGAGGACAGCGCACTTGCCAGCCTATTCAGTACTCGTGCCGTACAGGGCACCCTTGTGCTGACAAACCGCGATGGCTCTCGTAGCTATCTACATAACGAAGCAAGGGCAGCGCAGCCGCTGCTGCCCGCCTCCACCTTCAAGATTCCCAACACCCTGATAGCCCTTGATGAAGGGGTGATAACTGAAAAGGAACTGCTGAAATGGGATGGCGCAGACAGGGGGCTTGCGGCTTGGAACCGGGATCAGACTCTGGCCAGCGCCTTTAAGAACTCCTGCGTCTGGTGTTATCAGGAGCTGGCACAACGGATCGGCACAGCACGCTATCAGGCATGGCTGAAAAAGATCGACTACGGCAATGCCCTGCCCGGGCCGGGGCTAACCACCTTCTGGCTATCAGGTGATTTACGGATCAGCGCCCAACAGCAGATTGCGTTTTTGAAAAAGCTCTACAAACATGAGCTGCCGTTTAAGGCTGCATCATACGACACCCTGCGCAGAATCATGCTGGCGGAGGAAAAGCCCGGCTACCGCCTCTACGCCAAGACCGGTTGGGCAGGTTATGGAGAAAAGAACACACCACAAATCGGCTGGTTCGTGGGCTATCTTGAAACCGGCACGGATGTCTGGTTTTTTGCTCTAAACATGGCTATAACCAAACCAGCAGAAGGAGCCTATCGTCAGCAGATGGTGATGGAGGCGTTGAAGCTGAAGGGAATTCTGTAACACCACGGAGGGCAGCAATGATTGATCAGGCGTTTGCACACAGCTTTGCCAATGAATGGATCGAAGCCTGGAACAACCATGATCTGGAGCAGGTAATGGTGTCTCCTTCTTGGTAAAACGGTAAGGTGGTTATGGGTAAAGAACATGTATATATGGGTTGATGCGGATGCCTGTCCGCGAGTTATAAAAGATATCGTGTTTCGTGCTTCAGAAAGGCTTGCTTTGCCAGTCAGGCTTGTGGCTAATACGAGTCTTCACAAGCATGCTGCGGGACTTGTTGAATTTATAGTCGTTTCTGAAGGCCCTGATGTTGCCGATGACTACATTGTTGAACACGCAAACGCAAATGATCTGGTCATTACAGCTGACATCCCTCTGGCAGCAAGGATTGTTGCCAAGGGGGGTGTAGCGCTTGATCCCAGAGGGGAACGCTATACAGAAGACAACATGGCGGATAGGCTATCAATAAGGGATTTAATGACGGAGTTGCGCCTGGATGGATTAGTTCAGGGTGGTCCGCGTCAGTTCAGTCTGACGGATCGTCAGCGTTTTGCCTCAGCTTTTGACCGCCTGTTGACACAGCTTTTACGTGGAAGAAAGCCAGTATAATCTATTCTTTGTCTTAAATTTGCTAAAGGAGCCCTCAATGCAATATCAGACCCTGTTGGTTGAAATGAGCGAAGGTGTTGCAACCATTACTGTGAACAGACCTCAGGCTATGAACTCCATGACTATGGATACCCTTAAGGAACTTTCAGATGTGGTTGATTTTGTGGCAGCCTCTCCTGATGTCAGAGCTGTAATCATTACAGGTGCTGGCAGAAAGGCATTTATTGCGGGAGGAGATATCTCTATGTTGCGGCAGCTTGATCCCTGCTCAGCCCGTGAACTTGCTCTGTTGGCTCAGGGGATCTTGAACCGGATAGAGCAGAGCCCCAAGCCTTTTATTGC
Organism: Geobacter sp. UBA2189; assembly: GCA_002328035.1. Lineage (GTDB taxonomy): Bacteria > Desulfobacterota > Desulfuromonadia > Geobacterales > Pseudopelobacteraceae > Trichlorobacter. The sequence goes on along the minus strand of DCVL01000017.1, from coordinate 218,749 downwards.
TGCCATTAACGGTTATGCCCTTGGAGGTGGTTGTGAATTGGCCATGAGTTGTGATATCCGGATTGCGGCTGATTCGTCAATGTTTGGGCAGCCGGAGGTTAATATTGGCACTTTGCCTGGATTTGGCGGTTCTCAGCGTCTGCCTCGTCTGGTTGGCAAGGGGGTGGCTTTGGAAATGATTCTTACTGGTGATATGATTGACGCCAGGGAGGCTTGGAGAATTGGTCTGGTTAATAAGGTTGTTCCTGCTGAAGAGCTTATGAATGCAGCTCGTTTCATGGCGCAGAAATTGGCAGGTAAGAGTATGGTTACAGTCAAGTTGTGTAAAGAAGCGGTTCATAACGGAATGGAGATGGATTTGGCTCATGCGTGTCATTATGAAGCGGATCTGTTTGCGCTTAGTTTTGCTACTGAAGATCAGAAGGAAGGGATGAGTGCTTTTCTTGAAAAGCGAAAACCGGTGTTTAGCGACAGATAACTGTTTAGCAAGCTTTGGAATATAGACCTAAAACGGAGTCAGGCATATAACCTGACTCCGTTTGTTGATCAGAATAAAATATTGACTGGACTCAAGGGGTGGCTTTACTGATTATTGCGTCCCTGCGCATCTACCACCGTAATAGCTGCCATATTAACAATATCAGCTACTTCATCCCCACGCTGAAGAACATGCACTGGTTTTTGCGTACCCATCAGGATAGGGCCTATTGCCTCGGCTCCACCAAGACGAGCCAAGAGTTTATAAGCGATATTTCCTGCGTTAAGGTCAGGGAAAATCAAGACATTTGCGGTGTTTCTCAGTTTCGAGAATGAGAAATGATCCAGCAACTCTTGAACAACGGCAGTGTCGGCCTGCATTTCGCCGTCTATAATCAGTTCAGGGTCACGTTCCTTTACGATCTCTACTGCACGACGAACCTTGTCTGATTGAGGATGACGCACAGATCCGAAGTTTGAGAACGAGAGCATTGCAACTCGTGGGGCAATGTCAAAAACCTTGACGTACTGTGCTGCCAGAATGGCGGTTTCGGCAAGTTCTTCTGCTGAAGGATCTATCTCTACAGTGGTGTCAGCCATGAAATAGACGCCCTTTTTGAAAACCATCATATACATGCCATGAACGGATGTCAGGTTGGACTGCTTCCCGATTATCTCAAGAGCTGGACGAATGGTTTCTGGATAATGGGAGTCAATTCCAGATAACATTGCATCTGCATCACCCATTCGTACCATCATGGCGCCAAAGTGGTTGCGTGATTTACGACGGATTATCCGGCTCGCTTCATTCTCGGTTATTCCTCTACGCTGCCTTAATCTGTAAAGCTCTTTTGAATATGGTTCGGTGTACTCAGAGTTTTCGGTGTCTACAATCTGGATGCCGTTCAGTTCAAGTCCAAGTTCCTGTATCTTTTCACTAATCTTTTCGCTGTTGCCAACAAGAATCGGTTTGGCAATCCCCTCGTCAAGCAGAATCTGTGCTGCACGTAGCATCTTTTCGTTATCACCTTCAGGGAATACGATCCGCTTTGGATCGGTCTTGGCCTTGTTGATGATATAACGCATGATTTCTTTTGATTTGCCCTGGGTTGATTCAAGATTCTCTATATATTTTGCCATGTCTTCAATCGGCTGGCGAGCAACACCAGTATCCATGGCAGCCTGAGCTATGGCAGGAGCCACATGTAGCAATACACGGGGATCAAACGGTTTGGGAATGATGTAGTTACGACCGAAAACAAACTTTTCGTTGCCATATGCCTTGCTGACGGAGTCAGGCACCTCTTCCCTTGCAAGCTTGGCCAGAGCCTTGACAGCTGCAAGTTTCATTTCTTCATTTATACAGCGGGCTCTTACATCCAGAGCTCCTCTGAATATAAATGGGAAGCCAAGTACGTTGTTTACCTGATTGGGATAGTCTGAACGACCTGTTGCTATGATTACATCACCTCTGGCTGCCAGCGCTTCATCCGGTGTGATTTCGGGATCAGGGTTGGCCATGGCAAAGATAATCGGATTGGGCGCCATACTACGGATCATATCGGCGGTGAAAGCTCCCTTGACAGATAGACCAAACAGGACATCTGCTCCCTTTGCAGCCTCTTCAAGGGTACGGAAGGAGGTGTCAGTTGCAAAAAGGGCTTTGTAAGGATTCATTCCCTCAAGCCGACCTTTATAGATAACCCCTTTAGTGTCGCACATAATCATGTTGTTCGGCTTGACACCAAGTGCTATGGCGAGTTTTGCGCAGGAGTTGGCTGCTGCACCGGCGCCGTTTACTACTATCCGGATATCTTCAATTTTTTTACCTACCAATTCCAGTGCGTTGAGCAGGGCAGCCGAAGAGATGATGGCTGTTCCATGCTGGTCATCATGGAATACCGGTATATTCATCGTCTTTTTAAGCTCTTCTTCAATATAAAAACATTCCGGAGCCTTGATGTCCTCGAGGTTGATGCCACCAAAGGTTGGTTCAAGCAGCTGACATGCCTTGATTATTTCATCAGGATTTTCGGTGTTCAATTCGATGTCGAAAACATCAATATCAGCAAAACGCTTAAATAAAACCCCTTTGCCCTCCATAACTGGTTTACCGGCCAGAGCACCAAGGTTGCCAAGGCCAAGAACAGCGGTTCCGTTGGAAACAACGGCTACAAGATTCCCTTTTGCGGTATATTTATAAGCGTCGTCAGGGTTTTGCTGGATTGCAAGGCAAGGCTCTGCAACGCCAGGAGAATAAGCCAGAGATAGGTCTGCAGCAGTGAGGCAGGGTTTGGTGGAAATAACCTCAATCTTGCCTTTGCGTCCCATTGAGTGGTATTCAAGTGCACCTTTAATCTTAGACATGTCTACACTCCTCTATTAAATTTAGTTACAATAAAAAAATGGTTGATTTATGGCGATATAAGCGGTTCTATATTTAATATCACTAAAGATATATATTCCCGTTGAAACGGGCTGTCAAGAGGTATCCAACTATCCTAAAAAATAATTTTATTGGCGGACATGGCGGCAATATTGTCAATTAATGATTCTTGAGATTTCCATTAAGCGGGATCTCTGGCAATAATTTATCAAGGGTAGTTTACTTTCATATAAATGATGTTATCATTGTACCATATAGAAACGATTTCAGATGATTTTTCGTTAACATTTTTATTGCTACAAAATCTAACAAGGGGGAAATCAATGAAGAAAAGAATCATGTTGGCAGCATTAGCCCTTATGGGGATAGCTGTGATGGCGCAAGCTGATGAAGTTGATTTGAGCCATTACAAAATGGCTCGAGAGTACATAAGAAAAGAAAAGGTTACTGTAACAGTTACAGTAGAACAGGCATTCAAACAGGATGCAATTCTAGTGGTCGGAGAAGGGGTGCCTAAAAAAGGTACAACAGGGGCTCAGCGCAGACTGACAGCCATAAGGGCTGCAGAGGTTTCCGCCCAGCGGGCTCTAGCAGAGCTCTTAAAAGGTGTTTCCATAACAGGAGAAACTACTGTACGGGATGCAGAACTTGAGTCGGATCTGATTAAATCTTCAGTTAATACATTTATTAAAGGATTCCAGCCAGTCGTCAAAGACTGGAATGCGGCAGAAGAGTCTGCAGTTGTTATACTAAAGGTTGGAGTTAATGGCCCAAGCAGCTTTGGCGCTATGATGTACGAGAAGATACTGACTGAACCGAAGATTAAGCAGGAGATTGAAAAACCTGCTTTTGTGCCGCCTGCAGATGTTCCTCCTCCGCCAATGCTCTCGCAACCAAATGATGGTCTTATTATTGATGCAACTGCATATTCATTCCGTCCGGCCTTGATTAACCGTATATTCAATCCAAATGGTGAAGTCTTGTATGACCCTGCAAAGATAAGCCAGAAGGTTCTGGTTGAGCAAGGCTGCGGAGAATATACAAACAGCGTGGACAAGGCTCGTGCAGCGCTTCGCAAACGTGGTGTAAACAATCCTCTCGTTGTAAAGGCTTCAGGGACTGTCAGCCCTTCAGACCTCCAGGTTAGCGCCGAAACTGCAATGCAAATTTATAATGCGAATCAGAGCAATGGGTTTATGGCCGATGCAAGGGTTGCTTTTGTGCTAAAATAGAAAAAACCTAAATTTAATTAGTGATAGGGAGAAACCCTGCATCAATTAGTCTTGCAGGGTTTTTCTGTCTTAAGCCAAATTCTCTTCTGTTTACTTTGTGTTGAATTATTCATAAATAGCGCTACAATCCAAGGGAGTATGATTGACTACTTTATGAACTCCTCACAATTTTTCGTTCCGGCACTGTTTTCGAGCCGGAACCAACTCTTTAACCTTTTGAAACCATTGAATCCCGATAAAAGCATTCGGGGCTGACAGATATGATTCGCGAGTACATCGCTTATAGGCTAAAAGGAGCTACTTATAATGGCTACGGATTACGAAATAATTGAAAAATTTAAAAAATCAGAGTCTGAAAATTATTCAAAGGTAACTTCATATCTGAATTTAAATAACAATAACGTTCTCCCTGAACTACAGAAGCTCCATGAATGCTACATCACTCTCCTTAAACATATGGAACAGGTAATAAACAAAAAAGAACAGGCCGAGGTACAGCTGGTTGAGCTGAATCGGTCGCTTAATCTGGCTACAAGGGTAGACCCTATGACCGGACTTGCAAACCGGCGTGCAATTATGGAGATGATCAAGCAGGAATTCAGTCGTTCAAACAGGCATCAACGCTATAGTTCAATAATCATTGCAAACCTTGATAGTTTTAAAAACATAAATGAGAGGTATGGATATAATACCGGAGATGATCTGCTTGTTGAAGTTTCAAGGGTGCTTCGTGGTTGTTTGCGAAATGAGGATATTTGTGCCAGATGGGGGGGAGAAGAGTTTTTGATCCTGCTTCCTGAAACCAAGCTTGATGGGGCGCTGGCCGTTGCGGAGAAAATCAGAGAGTCTATTGCCATGACTGTGTTTTTGGCAAACAGAGAAGGAATAAGAATTACGGCAAGCCTAGGTATATGTGAACACAAGGCGGATCAGAATATATTTGAAGCGATATCGCAGGCAGATCAAGCATTGCGGCAAGCCAAGTCTGGCGGTAAAAACAGGGCACTGGTCGCTTCATAACCGATCTGAAAACCAATGACAGCAAAAACAGAAGTCACCTTTGGATATTTTCTTGCTGACTTGAGTACTTCAGCTTTCCAAACCAGATTTAATCTGCTGTAACAGCTGTTCAATTCACTGTTTTCATTCTTTGGCTGCATATCATCTTGACAAATAGCAGGCTGCTGATTACTTTGTCCATAGATTAGCACTCATCTTTAATGAGTGCTAATCTATGGGGTGGATTTCCAGCAGTAGAAAAGAGCCAAAGGTTTTATATGGTGGATCTGACTCTATCACATCGAAGCAGACAGATACTGGAAGCGATTGTAGAAGATTATATTACTACAGCTGAACCGGTTGGCAGTAGTGCTGTTGCAAAACGACACTCTCTTTCAATTTCTTCGGCTACGGTTCGTAATGTAATGGCAAGCCTTGAAGAACTTGGCCTTTTGACCTCTCCGCATACCTCTGCAGGAAGGATCCCGACTGACAAGGGGTTCAGGTTGTACGTTGATGCCTTGGTAGGGCTACGAGCGGTAACTCATTCAGAAAAAAAAGAAATTCTTAAACGCTGTAGGGAAACCGGCGGAAATCTTACTGATCTCTTAAGAGAGGCCAGCCGAACCCTTTCGAGTCTTTCAAATTATACCGGTATTGTTCTGGCTCCAAGTCTTACAACTGCTATGTTTAGGCAAATAGAGTTCGTCAAGCTGGGATCCCGTCGTATACTTGCAATTCTTGTAACCTGCAATGGCACGGTGCAGAACCGTATCGTTGATGTCGAGCTTGAGTTCCAACCGGAAGATCTGGTCAGGATATCCAATTATCTTAATAGTATCCTTGAAGGACTATCCATATCCCAGGTCAGGGAGAAGATTATGTCTGAGATGGTGCTCGAAAAAAACAGATATGATCAGATGATGGCTCAGGCGTTGAAATTATCTTGTGACGCTCTGCCAAAGGAGCAGGACAAGGTGTATATAGCCGGTCAATCCCGTATATTTGAACAGCCGGAGTTTACAGATCTTAAAAAGATGCGTGAACTTTTTGCTGCTTTTGAGGAGAAGGGACGACTCGTTCAGTTACTAGGCAACTGCATGCAGGCAAAAGGGGTTCAGATATTTATTGGTTCAGAGACTCCGTTGAAGGAGATGGCAGGGATGAGCCTTATTACCTCAACCTATATGAGTGATAAAAATACCATAGGATTAATGGGGGTTATTGGCCCTACAAGGATGGGATATTCAAGCGTCATTCCTATCGTTGACTATACGGCGCAACTGGTCAGTCGTATACTGACTGAACAATAAGAAATTTTTCAAGAAGGCTGGAGGATAATAGGAACAATGGATAAAGATAATGTTGAACTGGATGATACCCAGGAAGTTTTGAATGAACAGGAAGAGGCTGGCACTGAAGAACGGATTGCCCAGCTTGAGTTACAATTGGCTGCCAAAGAGCAGGAGTCAAAGGATAACTGGGATAAGCTGCTTCGTGAACGGGCTGACCTTGAAAACTACAAAAAACGCGTATCGCGCGAAAAAGAAGAGTTGCTCAACTACGGCATCAAGTCATTGGTAGAGGAGGTTCTTCCTGTTGTTGACAATCTTGAAAGGGCACTTGAGCATGCTAATGAAGACGGTCTGCCAGCACTGGTAGAAGGGGTTAAAATGACTCACACACTGCTTCTGACCGCCCTTAAGAAATACGGAGTCTGTGCTGTTGAAGGGGGTTGCGGTGCACTGTTTGATCCTGCGTTTCACCAGGCGATGGCACAGGTTGAAACTACCGAGCAGGAAAATAATACAATAGTACAGGAGTTCCAGAAGGGCTATTTGCTGAGGGAACGTCTGCTCCGACCTTCAATGGTTTCAGTAGCAAAAAATCAATAAATTTTTCAATGTCCCCTTGTTTTTTTAATACCTAGTGTCTAGCTTGATAACAGAAGACCTTTATGGAAGGAGAAAAAATTATGAGTAAAGTTATTGGAATTGACCTGGGAACTACCAACTCCTGCGTCGCTATTATGGAGGGTGGAGAACCGGTTGTTATAGCCAACTCGGAGGGTAGCCGTACTACGCCTTCAATGGTTGCTTTTACAGAGGCTGGCGAAAGGATTGTGGGTCAGCAGGCCAAGCGGCAGGCAGTCACAAATCCCGAGAATACACTCTTTGCAATCAAACGCCTTATCGGTCGCAAATTTGAGACTGAAGCGGTGAAAAGGGATATTGCCATTTCTCCCTTCAAGATTGTAAAGGCTGATAATGGTGATGCATGGGTGGATGTAAGAGACAAGAAATATTCACCACCTGAGATCTCTGCCATTGTTCTACAGAAAATGAAGAAGACAGCAGAGGATTATTTGGGTGAGACCGTTACGGATGCTGTTATTACTGTTCCGGCATATTTTGATGATTCACAGCGCCAGGCTACAAAGGATGCTGGAAAGATAGCAGGCCTTAATGTCCTGCGTATTATCAATGAGCCGACTGCAGCTGCCCTTGCATATGGCCTGGATAAAAAGAAGGACGAGAAAATTGCTGTATTTGACCTGGGTGGTGGTACCTTTGACGTCTCTGTCCTGGAACTTGGTGATGGCGTTTTTGAGGTTAAATCTACCAATGGTGATACATTTCTGGGCGGAGAGGATTTTGACCAGAAGATCATTGACTGGATTGCTGACGAATTCAAAAAGGATCAGGGTATTGACCTTCGTGGCGACAAGATGGCTCTGCAGCGCCTCAAAGAGGCGGCAGAAAAGGCCAAGTGCGAACTTTCCGGTTCAATGGAGACCGATATAAACCTGCCGTTTATAACGGCTGATGCAAGCGGCCCCAAACACCTCAATCTGAAGCTGACTCGTGCAAAACTGGAATCTCTCTGTGACGATCTGCTGCGTAAGCTGGAAGCGCCATGTCGTACAGCAATGAAGGATGCAGGTCTTTCTGCCTCCGAAATTGACGAGGTAATCCTCGTGGGTGGTATGACCCGTATGCCTGCAGTCATGCAGCGGGTTCAGGATATATTCGGCAAGGTGCCAAACAAAGGTGTAAACCCTGACGAGGTAGTTGCCATTGGCGCCTCTATTCAAGGTGGGGTTCTGAGAGGAGATGTCAAGGATGTCCTGCTGCTTGACGTTACTCCTCTTTCACTTGGAATCGAGACCCTTGGCGGCGTATTGACCAAGCTGATAGAAAAGAACACCACTATACCATGTCGCAAGTCACAGACCTTTTCTACGGCAGCGGATAACCAGCCTGCTGTTTCAATCCACGTACTACAGGGTGAGCGCGAGATGGCTCGTGACAACAAGACCCTGGGTAACTTTGAGCTGACAGGGATTCCGCCAGCACCCCGTGGAGTGCCGCAGGTTGAGGTTACATTTGATATTGATGCAAACGGGATTGTCCACGTTTCCGCAAAGGATCTGGGAACAGGCAAAGAACAGTCCATCAGGATTACAGCATCTTCCGGTCTCTCAAAAGACGAGATTGACAAGATGGTAAAGGATGCTGAGTCCCATGCCGCCGAAGACAAGAAGAAGCGCGAGGTTATTGAAGCGCGCAACCAGGCTGACTCGATGATCTACAGCACTGAAAAATCACTGAAGGATGTGGGTGATAAGGTGGATGCTGTTGATAAAGGAAACATTGAAAACAAGATAGCGGATCTTAAAAAGGTTATGGATTCTGAAGATGCTGAAGTGATAAAGAAGGCTACCGAAGAGTTGGCTCAGGCTGCACATAAGCTGGCCGAGGCTATGTATGCCCAGGCTCAGCAAACAGGCGAAGCCGATACTGCTGCAGGTGCGGAACAGCAGGAGTCCGGAGCAAAACCCAAAGATGAAAAAGTTGTCGATGCCGACTTTGAGGAAGTGAAGAAGTAGTCAATATCAAGCAGCAGGCAGGTACATAGTAGGGGCGGGTTTAAGACCCGCCCCTATATCTGTATGTTGACCTATAAGGATATCAACCGTGGCAAACGGCGAAAAACGTGATTGTTATGAAGTGCTTGGCGTCCATAAGAATGCATCGGAGACTGAGATAAAAAAAGCCTTCCGTAAGCTGGCCATACAGTTTCATCCCGATAAAAATCAGGGGGACAAGGCAGCTGAGGAAAAGTTTAAAGAGGCTACAGAGGCTTACGAGATTTTGTCTGATGCACAAAAACGGGCGCAGTACGACCAGTTTGGACATGCGGGGGTTTCGGGTGCTGGAGGCTTTTCCGGAGGCGGATTTGGGGGGGGCTCTCCATTCGGAGATATTTTCAACGATATCTTTGGGGATATCTTTGGAGGGAATTCAGGACGTCGTACTCATGGGCGTCGTGGTGATGACTTACTCTATAATATGGAGATTCTTTTTGAAGAGGCCGCTTTTGGCTGTGAGAAAAAGATTGATGTTCCATATTCAAAGAGGTGTCCTGCTTGTAATGGAACCGGAGCAAAGCCAGGAACTGAGCCAAAGATTTGTCCTTCATGCAGAGGCGCCGGTCAGGTTCGTTATCAGCAGGGCTTCTTCAGTGTTAGTAAAACCTGTCCCCAATGTAATGGTGAGGGCAAGGTGGTTGATGACCCCTGTACGGAATGCAGAGGCAAGGGGAGCATAAAGGATACTAAGACCATCTCTGTCAAGGTGCCTGGTGGGGTTGAAACAGGTTCGCGTCTCAAAATCAGCGGAGAAGGCGGTCAGGGGGTAAAGGGAGGGCCTAACGGTGATCTTTATGTTGCAATCTCTGTGAAGGAGCATGCCATTTTCCAGCGTGAAGATGATAATGTACTCTGTGAGATTCCAATAAGCTTTGCTCAGGCGGCTCTTGGCTGCGAGATTGAGGTGCCTACTCTTGATGGCAAGGTTTCAATGAAGATTCCTGACGGAACCCAGTCAGGCAAGGTCTACCGTCTGCGGGGTAAAGGGATACCTTCACTGCAAGGTTATGGACGTGGAGATCAATTGGTGATAGTTAAGGTGGAAACGCCAACCAATCTTAATAAGCGCCAAAAAGAGATACTGGAGGAGTTTGCCAAGATGAGCGGTGAAGAAGCACATCCGATGAAAAAGAGCTTTCTGGATAAGGTAATGGACTTTTTGAGTTAAAATGTTAAAAATTGGCATAGCTTTCAAAAGTTGAATTTATTTCATTTTAGGTTTTTATGTCTTTATCAGGAGGTTTCCGATGGAAAAGCAGCAGATGCTTGAAAAGACGGCAGAAGTCTTGCGTCCATTGGAGACTCAGAACCTGATGAGTACAATCCAGAATCTTACCCTGCAACAGATATTCTCAAACTGGATATTTCTGCTGGTAACTGTAGCGTTGCTGTTCTTTGGTGTCTACAAGAAATCAAAGCTGGTGCTGTTGACACTGTTTTTTCTTGTAGCACTGATTGTTATGGTAAAATTTGCTATGCCGGCGCAGGGAGAGGAGATGGGTCTTAAGACCATACTTCCATTTATCGGGTTCGGCCTGGGTATTGGTGGTGTTATTGTATATTTTACGTTTGTTAAGGATTAGGTTGAAATATGAAGATTGATAAGCGGGACTGGTCTTTTATTGCGCTTGTTGCTGTGGTGTTGATTGTCTTTATATCAATTTCTGGTAAAGAAACTACAAAACCGGTTCCAAATGATGTGACGCATAAATCAGTCTACGATGAGGCCTATAAAAATGCTCCCACGACTGATGCATCGTTTTTTAAAAAGACCTTCTTCAAGCCGGCCAAGAAGGATGCTGAAAAGCTGTGTGAACCTTGTCATACTGCCAATGGGGTGAAGTTTCCTCCAAACCACCCGCCTAAAAACCGTTGCCTTTTCTGTCACAAGCTGCAGAAGTAATAATCAGTATAATTCGTATTTAAGCAACCGGCATTCTAACGGTCCGTTGAAAAGGACAAAGCGACGGGAAGGTTTAAGGCCAATCAGTCTCGCCAGCTCAAGGTCGCCGGCTAAAAGGTATGCCGTCCAGCCGGTGAAGCGTCTCTTGAATACCTCGCCTATTTTTCTGTAAAGCTGTTCCAGCTCTGTCTTGTTGCCCATTCTGACTCCATATGGGGGATTCATAACGAGTACCCCCTGACGACCAGTTGGCTCTGTCTCTTCAAAAGGTTTTCTGTCAAAGGCAACTGTATATGAAAGTCCTGCCCTACGCGCATTTTCGCGGCATGCTATAATCGCTTTTGGATCCTTGTCGTAGCCTAAAATTGGGACTGACAGAGATTCAAGAACCTTTGCCCTCTCTTCTTTAAGAACCCGTTCCCACAGGTGCTTATCGAAATCTGGCCAGCGCATAAGTCCAAACTGCCGCCCGCCTCCGGCTGGGTGTCCGGTTGCTATTGATGCCCCTTCAAGAAGAAGCGTGCCTGAACCACACATCGGATCCATGAGTGGTACTGTTCCATCCCACCCTGTATGCATCATTATGGCCGCTGCCAAAGTCTCTCTGAGTGGTGCATCATTTCTGTCAAGACGCCAGCCTCTCCGATCCAGTGGTTCACCGGAGGCGTCAATCGAAACGGTTGCCTGATTTTTGAGGATATGCAGATTAGCCCTGAGATCGGGTGATTTAGTATCAACATCGGGACGTCTACCTGTTTTATCACGTAGGAGGTCAACGATTGCATCCTTGGCCTTTAACGCAGCAAAATGTGAGTGGGTTATAGCCGAGTCACGTAGACTGCAATCCACAGAGATGGTCATCTCTGGATTGAGGATCTCTTCCCAGGGTAATCCTCTAATGCCGTCATAAAGTTCCTCAGGGCTGTTGCATGAAAACTGACCTAGTTGCACAAGCAGGCGGCTGGCTGTACGAAGTTGCAAAAGGCTGCGGTAAAGGAGTTCTCTTTCGCCAGAAAAACTTACTCCTCCACGGGTTGTTTTCACTTCTAAAGCACCAAGCTTCATAAGTTCAGCAGCGGTCAATTCTTCCGCGCCAAGCGGTACAGTTGCAAAAAGCGCTAACTGAACCGGTGCCTTTATATCGGCTGTCACTTTACGCCTGATGACAGTCGTTTTTTCATTCATGATGAAATCCTTTGTTGCCATGCGGCAATAACCTGATTATGTGTTGTATCCAAATCGCTGCTGTTATCAATCAAAACCTGGGCAAATCTTTTCTTTTCCTCTATCGGCATCTGTGTCTCTATTATCCTTTTGGCAGTCTCCCTGTCACAGTGGTCACGTGTCATCAGGCGTTCAATCTGTAGTTCAGGCCTTAATGTAACAACCCATATCTCATCCACACGGTCTGTGGCTCCAGCCTCAATCAGCAATGGAGCCATATAAACGGCCACTTTTACTCCCATCTGTCTTGCAGAAGCAATTCGTTTCAGAGCAAGGCACTTTATGGCTGGATGGATAATTGCCTCCAGTTGCTTCCTCTTTTCAGGAGCAGAAAAGATGATATCTCGCAACTCCTTGCGATTGAGGCTACCGTCAGGCATCAATGATTTTTTACCAAACAGTTTTCTTATCTCCTCCAGAGTCGGGCTTCCTGTGGAAACAACATCGCGGGAAAGCTGATCTGCATCAATAATCTCCGCCCCCAGCTCTGCAAGCATTCTGGCAACTGTAGTTTTACCTGTTGCTATTCCGCCTGTTAATCCGATGATCTTCATAATGTCCAGATACTAACAAAGCGGTCAGAGATTGAACAGGTTTTTCCACTTTTTCAAATCGAAAGGCCTGACTTTTAAATGTCAAAATTTACCCTTTTCTGGCATTATCCTCTTTATGTCCTCATATGAATCTATCATCGAAGTCGCTTTGCCACTTCCGCTTGAACACACTTTTTCCTATCGTGTCCCGCCTGAATTGCTTGACAAGGTCAGGCCTGGGTTACGTGTCTTTGTGCCATTTGGCCGACGAAAGATGACAGGCTATCTCATTGGATACTGTCAGCCGCCACAGGGGCAGCCTCTAAAAGATCTTTTTGAACTACTGGATGATGAACCGCTCTGGACTGATAGGGAGCTTGTCTTTTTTCGTTGGGTCTCCAGCTATTATATGCATCCTCTCGGGGAGGTCTTAAAGACGGCCTTGCCTTCCGGTATTAATCAGCAAACTAAAAAAACGGGCAATCTTGAAAAGGTATCAGGTGGAAGAAAGATCCGGACAGAGCGTTTTTATAAGGCCAGACAGTCTGATATTACAGTAAAGCTCAGGGGTAAGAGCCAGGCTATATTAGAGTTTCTTATGGAGTCAGGCCAACAAACATCCATCTTGGAGCTAAGACGGCGTTTCGGAGAGTGCAGCCCTAATCTTAAAAGGCTTTTGGAGCTTGAACTTATTGTTGTCTCTGAGCAGGAGGTCTATCGTGATCCTTTTGCAGGTGTTGTTGTAGAACATGACAGTCCAAGAGTGCTCTCAGAGGAACAGCAGCATGCCCTTGATCTTGTTCTCTCCGCCCTTGACAAAGGGGACTTTGCCCCTTTTTTGCTGCATGGTGTAACTGGTAGCGGGAAGACGGAGGTCTATCTACAGGCAATTTTCAGAGTTCTTGAAGATGGCAAAACAGCCCTTGTACTGGTGCCGGAGATATCACTTACCCCGCAGTTGGTGCAACGATTCCGTAGTCGTTTCCACGATCGGATTGCGGTATTGCATAGCGCCCTGTCTGATGGAGAAAGATTTGATGAATGGCGCCGTATAAGGCGTGGGGAGGTTCGGATAGTAATAGGGGCGAGGTCTGCCATATTTGCTCCATTGGAGCAGATAGGAATCATTGTAGTTGATGAAGAACATGAGGCCTCGTTCAAACAGTCAGATGGTTTGCGATATAACGCCCGTGACCTGGCTCTGGTGCGTGGACAGCAGGAAAGGGCGGTTGTTTTGTTGGGTTCTGCAACACCTCAGATAACCACCCGTTTTGCTGCTGAACAGGGTCGGCTGGGCTACATATCAATGCCTAATCGGGTAGCTTCACGTCCTTTGCCATTAACCAGAACCATTATTTCAAAAATTACCTCCGAGTCGCCTGTTTCTTCAGAACTTCTTGAGGCTCTTGCTGAAAACATTGAAAGAGGGGAACAGAGCCTCATATTCCTTAACCGGAGAGGTTTTGCAAGTTCTCTGGTATGCGTTTCTTGCGGAGAATCACTGCAATGCCCCAACTGCTCAGTCTCTCTGACATATCATCGCCAGAGAAGAAAGAGCCTTTGTCATTACTGTGACTATCAGCTTCCATTTCCAACGATCTGTCCTACCTGTGGGGGGATGGAACTAAAGGAGGTTGGAACAGGTACAGAGAGGATTGAGCATGAACTTAGGGAGCGTTTTCCAGAGGCCAGAATTGCCAGGATGGATAGCGATACCACTAGCGGCAAAGGGGGACATGCAAAGGTATTAGACAAGGTGAGAAACAGGGAAGTGGATATGCTTGTTGGAACGCAGATGATAGCCAAAGGGCATGACTTTCCAGATGTTACTCTTGTCGGAGTGATTCAGGCAGAAGGCAGTCTGTATCTGCCAGATTTCCGTGCGGCAGAACGTACCTTCCAGATACTGTCTCAGGTTATCGGCAGAGCAGGAAGGGGTGAAATACCTGGACGGGTTCTGCTGCAGGCAATGAATCCTGAACATTATGGGATAGCGCATGCTGTCAAGCATGATTTTGACGGTTTTTATAGGGAGGAGCTGGTTTTTAGACAGGAGTTGAATTACCCGCCATTTGGCCATCTTGCGGCCATAAAGCTGTCAGCCATATCTGAAGTGGCTGTTTTGTCAGTATCCGAAGAGGTTGCCCTGTTGCTTCACAGCATAAAAAAACGCTTGAGACTCAGAACAGAGATCCTCGGACCGGCGCCGGCTCCGCTCTACCGTTTGAGAGGCCGATTTCGCATCCAGATCCTGTTGAAGGATCCGGATCGTACATCATTGAGACGTCTTTTAACCGTCTATCGGGGGGAACGTTCTCTTTCTTCGATTGTGAGAGAGGGGATAGATCTGGATCCTATAGAGCTATTGTAGTTGTATCAGTGGTTTACCCATTCTATGGTTTGTCCGCCAAGATTTATATGATAACGGAAGTCTCCAAGAAAATTCATCCCCAAAAGACCATCAAAACCCATCTCTGGTCCGTTCATCGGCAGAACAGCCACTTCAATGCTTTGTTTTGTCTTTGGACCTACCTGTAGGTAATCGACAATAATGTTATTGGCAGAGATATAGCTTCCATCAGCCACTCTGCCTACGGTGCGGGTCGTATGTTCAGGTCTTATCCCCAACCGGTTTGCTAGCCTTGGAGATATCGTTGTGATTCCGGCTCCTGTATCCAGCAGTAGCCTGGCCTGAACTGTCTCGCTGCGAAAGCTGATTGTTACTGGAACCAAGACCTTGTTTCCGCGCACAGTAACTCCGGTGTACTTTTCACTCCTGTCAGCCGAAGAGCGACTGCTCTTTGATTTTTTCCTGTACTGTGGAGGGATTTTTCCTTCATCATCCACCATAACAAGGGTGCCATCCTTGTCTGTGTACTGGAAAATATCGGCTACTGCCATCTCTAGAGTGATTATCAAGGTTATAACTGGAAGTATCAACAACAGATGAAACAACCGTCTCTTGGGGTAAGCACTTAACATCATGTTTAGTCTCCAGTCATAAAAAATCGGATTAAGCGGTGAAAGCAGAATAGTACTGTTTTACCTTTACCAGATAATCACGTGTTTCACGAGGGAGGCCATCCAGCCTGCGATCAACGTTTCCTGGCCCCCAGTTGTAGGCTGCAAGAGCCGAGTCTATATTGCCGTTGTAACGGTTTAAAAGTCCTTTTAAAAAACGCGTTCCTGCCATGATGTTCTGTTCAGTATTAAAAGGGTTTGTAACTCCAAGCCCTTTTGCTGTTGCCGGCATAAGCTGCATCAATCCCTGGGCTCCTGCACTGGAAACCGCTCTTGGATTAAAGTCGCTCTCTGCCTTGATTACAGCCTTAATCAGGCCGGTGTCCACACCGTAACGCTCTGCCGCTTTTTCAATGGCCTCTTCAATTTCCTTTTTGTTGTCTGAAGAAGAGAAGGTGGTTCTTGAGTTTTCAGTTTCTTCGGCAAGTTTTGTGGCAGATTCCTGTTCAGGAAGAGGTTGTTTCTCAATTTGGTTTATTGGCAGTTCTCTGGAGCTGCCAAGATTTGCAAGATATGCCTGTGTCTGGGGTAAAATTGTTGCAGGAGTTGCTGGCATAGAAAGAGGATCTGTTGCCAAATCAGAATCGTTCGAACCGGATAACAGTTCCAGAGAGCTTCGTAAAGCTGCAAGTTGTAATAGCTCTGCAGCCTGTTCAGGAGAGGCCGGGTCTTTTTCTGCAGAAATAGTGGTACGATTGATAGCACTATCCAGGCGTTCAGAGAATTTTACGATGTTTTTGGCTACGGCTCTTTCTGCAGGTTGAGATGACTCCGCCTGAAGGATGCTCTGGATTAAATAAACAGTATTGGTTGGGCTAATTGCCATGGTTCCTCAACAGATTCATGGAAACTGGATATTTTTTTTCTTAAGCTTTTCAATCAATGTTGTACGTTTAAGGTTTAACAGGCAGGCAGCTTCTTTCTTGTTGCCGCCGCTTCGTTGAAGTGCCTGTATAATCAAATGGTTTTCAAATGCATCCACAGCGCTGTTAAGACAGATACCGTTTTCAGGTAGAGCTGCTTCATCATGGCTTACATTGGTCTTTACTATGGTTTTTGAGTTGCTGTTATTGATTCCCAGATATTTTTCTGGGAGATCCTCTGCCGTAATGAAACCGCTCTCCTTCATCGTGATCATCCGCTCAACCAGGTTCTCCAGTTCTCTTACATTTCCTGGCCAGTCATAATTACAGAGTTTCTCAAGCGCTTCACGTGAAAAACCTTTTACCAGACGTTTCTGGTTACGACTGAACTGCGCCTGGAAATGATTGATCAAAAGCGGTATATCTTCTCTCCTTTCACGTAATGCCGGAATTGTTACCGGAATTACCGAAAGCCGGTAATAGAGATCCTCCCTGAAATCACGACTTGTAACCAATTCATCCAGATTTTTGTTAGAGGCTGCAATGATACGCACATCAGCTTTTTGAGAGCGTGTTGAACCTACAGGCTCAAATTCCTTTGATTGAAGTACCCTTAAAAGCTTTACCTGAAGGGACGGCTTCATGTCCCCTATTTCGTCAAGGAAAAGGGTTCCTTTGTCCGCCATTTCAAAACGGCCTATCCGGTTAGCGTAAGCGCCGGTAAAAGAACCTTTTACATGGCCGAACAGCTCACTTTCCAGCAGATCGTCCGGTATTGCTGCACAGTTGACCGGTACAAAATTTTTTCCGCTTCGGCTGGAAAGTTGATGTATTGCACGTGCTGCAAGTTCCTTGCCGGTTCCTGATTCGCCCTGAATCAGAACAGTAGCTGTTGATTCCGATACTTTTTCTATCATCTCAAACAGGTTAAGCATCTGACGGCTCTTGCCAATTATTGTTGAACAGAGAAAATGGGGATACTCATCAACAGGCTGTTCAGGAGAACGAACCTTGATTGATTGGTATTCGAGTCCCCTCATTACTACGCTTTCAAGCTCATCAAGATTTAATGGCTTTGTAAGAAAGATCAGTCTGGGGTGGTGTGGTAAGCTCTTGGAAAGCTCGGGCTTGGCATAAAGAATGACAACCATTTCACGTTCAGAGTCCAAAATCTGCTGCAATAACAGGTTTGAACGTGAAAATAGAGAATCATGATCAGCAACCAGAATAGGATATGATGATGCTTTTGTTGTGTCAAAAAAATCAAAGTTATTGTCGCATACAATGGTTTCATACCCCTTGTATGTCAGAAAAGCCGACACCAAATTACGAGTTTTACGATCTTCGTCCAGAATATAAAATGAACATTTAACAGTCATATTAAACCCTTATCTGTAAACTGACTTATCGACTGTATTTTGGCAGAAGTATATGCTGTAACCATGTTGATGTCAATAATATGACTTGCTTTTCGATTGTGTCATCAGATTCAGACGGAATAAACTACCATATGAACTGCAAACCGGAACGTCTGCTGGCTGGACACGAATTCCAGACAATCTGATTGCGTCTTTCTGCTTTCTAATCAATCGTTGTCCAAATTTGTTTTATCACAGAATTCCTGCCACTTTTGGTGATCGTCACCAAAGCTCTGCCCGGTAATCTCTCGAAGAGCCTCTGCTGCGAACTGATAATTCTGCCTCCTTTCTTTCAACATTGTTAGAAGTGGCCTTATTGCCTGCTTATTCTTCAACTTCCCCAGCGCGCTTGCGGCATCTCCCCTGACGCCCATATCCTCATCTCGCAAGGCATGCATAAGTGGCTCTACCGCCCGTTGGTCGTCAATATCACCTAAACTCCGCGCAGCAAAATTTCTTACCTGCGGATCTTCGTCATGTAGGGCTTCAATTAGTGAAGTTACTGCATTATCCGTCTTGACCCCATTCAGAGCGAGACTACCCAAGGCTGAAGCTGCATGATATCTGATGCGGGAGTTGGGGTATCGAAGAGCAGCGATGAGTGGATCAACAGCTGGTGCTCCTATTCGTACCAAGTTGTTCATCGCCGCAGTGCTGACGCCGCAGCCGCCACTGCCGAGGAACAGAAAGCCAAATAGCTTGTCCGATAGAGACTTACCAATTTCGGTGTCACCAAGTAAATTAATCAAGAAAGGAATCGCTGGGGCTGCACGGTTTCCCATATCACCAAGGGTATAGGCTGCGCGCACACGGGTATAAGGATCCTTTGACTGAAGTTTCTTGATTTGCTTTGCCACATCTGCATCAAGATTCGATAGATAGGTAGTGTTAGATGTTGCCGCATTATTTTCAGTAGGGACAAGAAGCCCTGCCCCTAAAAGCATGCATACCAATATGAGAATTGAAATTATAGTTAGGATTTTCATTCAAACCTCGGAATTTGCCTGCTATTACAGGTGATTTGTATTTCCCCTCGAAATCAGGAGCACGTCGGCATCAATTGTTGTGCCTGTGTTTTATTTACATGTTGGCTAAACGGTCTTGTTGGGCATTGCATTTTCAGATTATTTTATTTTCAAGGACTGACCCCTCAGGGCTGGATGCTTTATTTGAAATCTGGTGAAGGTATGAAGAAAGGATGTGACTTCCCAAACTGTTCAGGTCAAGAGAATTGATCAGGAAAAAATATACAAAATATTAACTATATATCCACCCTCGTAACGACCCCCTGCAACCTGCTTGACGGCAACTTGTTGAACTGCACAAAATTGGGGGTCTGGCGCTTAATGGTGGCAAAAAACTTCCAGATCGGATTGGGGGTACTGATATCCTCCACCCCGTAGAAGATCACCTTTTCCCGTATGCCATTTTCCTCAAGCAATGTCTGGATATCAAGATGTTCCATATATCCGGCCCTGATCTCAAAGGCATCCAGCCCGGTGGCCAGGGCAGTGCTCAGTTTTGATTCCAGGCCAAACGGTTCGTCCGTCCGGACAATTGAAATAAACAGGTTCCGTTCATAGATAATATTGCTGCGAATGATGCAGTGTACCATGTAAGGGGGCACCACGTTGTATTCCTTAACAAAAAACAGACCTGTTCCGGGAATATTCTTTCCTTTAGCGTATATCTGCTCGTAGACCAGCTGGAAGGTATCCAGATCAAGTGGCCGCAGGGCGCGGTACAGAGCCCGCTGTCCCTTGGTCCAGACAAGAATGGTAACCAGCGGTACCGAAGCCAGGATCAGGGACCAGTAGCCACCGTGTGGCAGTTTGTACAGATTGGAAACCAGGAACAGGATATCCATAAGCGTTACAAACAGGGCCACCGGCACCTTCCACTTCTTCTTGGTTCTGCTGAAGATGATCACCATCATAATGCCGGTGATGGTCATGGTACCGGTTACCGCCAGGCCGTAGGCCGCGGCCAGATTTTCCGATTTCTGGAAGATCAGCATGATCATGATCACCAGCAACAGCAGCAGCCAGTTAACTGAACCGATATAGATCTGGGACTTGAGATGGGTGGAGGTGTAATCCACCTTTAAAAGCGGCAGGATGCGGGTGGTAATCCCCTGATAGACAATGGAAAAAACCCCGCTGATCAACGCCTGTGAAGCGATAACCGTCGCGGTGATGGTCAGGATTAAAAACGGGATATACAGCAGCGGCGCCTCCCATTTTACCATACTGAACAGGATGTTTTTGGCCTCAGGGTTGTTCAGCAGGTAGGCCCCCTGACCCAGGTAGTTAATTACCAAAGCCACAAACACAAAATACCAGGCATGACGGATTGGCCTACGCCCCAGATGCCCCATGTCGGCATATAACGCCTCGCCGCCGGTGGCGCACAGGATCACCTCGGACAGCACAAAAAAGCCGATAATGCCGTGGTGCAGCATAAAATCAATCGCATACCAGGGAGAGAGCGCCTTGAAGATGCCAGGGTGGGAGCTTATAGCGATCAGGCCGGAGATGGTCAGTGCCGCAAACCAGAGCACCATGATCGGCCCAAAAGCCTTGGCCACCTTGTCAGTGCCCTTGTCCTGAAAAATAAATAATCCAATCGCGATGATGGCAGCAATCAGGATCAGCACCCCCTGACGGGTGGATTCAAGACCGGGGATCAGCACCATCCCCTCCACCGCCGAAAGGATCGAAATCGCAGGCGTGATAACGCCATCCCCCAGCAGCAACGCCACCCCCAGAAACGAAAGCAGCGTGATCAAGGCCAAGCCTTTGCCCGGCTGCAGCATCCTGCTCAGGATCTCTTTCAGCACAATGGTGCCACCTTCCCCCTTGCGGGAAAGGGACATGGCCAGGATGGAGTATTCCAGATGCACCAGAATAACCAGGGTCCAGAAGATCAGGGAAACAATACCGTAGATGTTGTCAGGGGTCGGTTTGGTGATGGCAAAGATAACGGTAAGGGTGTAGATCGGGCTGGTGCCGATGTCGCCAAACACCAGTCCCATGGATTTGATGATGCCGCCCCAGAATGAATCACTGTTGTGTTGCTGCATGGTACTCCTCTTGATGTTCTTTAATGACACCTGCCTGTATAGGCCTTCCTGTGTCAAGGGAGTATCAAGATGGACGGCAAACGTATCAAGAAAGTATCAAGATGCAGGTTTGGGCAGTATACATTCAGACCACCCCAAGGGTTCAACTACGGGGCGGCTGGTTGGTTGTGAAGCAACGGAACGGGTACGGTGTCACTCTGTTTTCGGCTGGTACTTGAATTCCATCACAATCCAAGCTTTCTCTTTGCAAGGTCAAACTTTGTAATCAAGAGCAGGGCAGATTCAAGATCATGCTCTGCCTTTCTGATCCATTCCAGGGCAAATTCATGATCTGCGGTCATAGATAACCCTCCCGCTCAAGTGGGCTTCAGTCACAATATGGTTGGTTGCACCGTTCCATTTTTCCACTTCATCAGGTGTGTACACAAGAATATCCATAGCGCATGGAACCGGGGTAAACATCAAACGGATAGGAACGGATCTCTTATAACGAGGCTGGTCAGAATCCATAACCACCAAAAGATCAAGGTCGCTATCAGGTGTAGGATAACCAGAGGCATAAGAACCAAAAAGGATGATCTTTTCAGGCTTGAAGTTTTCAGCAATGGCAAGTGTCACACCCTCAATAGTCGCCTGTGGTATCAGTTCACCAGTTTTTTGACGTTGCAGTTGTACCGTAGCCATACCAATCCTCCATCAAAAGCGGGTGACAAATCCAGGTTGAACAGATTAAGTCGGCAGCAGATTACAGTAGAAACTTCAGGTTACGATGATAAATGGAGCAATGTTTGTCAATCTGATTCTGCTGAAGGGCGGGGTACAACAAGGGGAAACCCGCCACAAAGGTATAAGTCCGAGGCGGCTGTTGTGCGTTATGATGATGAAAAGCAGCTTGCGCCTTCAACAGGTATGGTTGCCTGTATTTCTGCTATTCCACCAGTCTCATATTTTTGCAGAATCTCCTGACTGACCTGTAGTACCAGCTCATCCATCTGCTTAAACATATCAAGGATTCCGGGTGCAGGTTTTGCTGTAGAGGATATGAATTCGTTCGGAATAGTTACCAGAAGATCTGCCTGCCCTTTCAACTGTTCAATACCGTCTGCAGCTTTTTGTTGCCGTAATTGCCCTTCTCGATTGAAGGGAATGGTACAAATGCCTGCAACATACGCCCCGCACTCCCTGGCAAGCCGTGCGATAACAGGTGTTGCCCCGGTGCCAGTGCCACCCCCCATGCATGCAATAAGTATCACCAGATTTGCTCCCTGCAGGTGAGCTTTAAGTTCAGCAGATGAATCCTCAGCAGCTTTACTGCCACAAGCCGGATCAGCGTTGGTTCCACTACCATCACCTATCAGCAGATTGGCTGTAGTTTTGAATCGCTCCATCAGGATCTTTTCACTGTTGTTGCTGTAAACGGCGATTAGTTCTGGATTGGTATCATATCCGCTCGGAAATGATCTGATGATGTTACAGGCACCCCCGCCAATGCCTAAAATTTTGACATTCATTTTGGTTGGTGTATTTAACGTGGTAGGCATAAATTTCTCCGTGATTTTATAGATAATCCTATGGAGTCAGGAGCCTGACTAAATTAATCCATTTCCTTAGAGGCTGCAAAATACTCTGATGATCTGCTTGATATTCTCAAGGTGCTTATTAACCGGGCTTGCTGATAGATCAGGCATTAATGGCAACGCTCCGACCCCTTCATACTTTTCAGTAGCATTGTGTGCCGCATACATGATCGCTTCATTTCCTGGATAGACAATATAAGCACCGGCTACCCCTTTGATAGCCTCCCGGTAACAGTGCATCTTATCAATATCCTCATTCTTACAGGAATCAACAGCACCATTCTCGTTAGCACCGTAAAAACCACCACGTTCTCCCTTAAATTTAGCATCAAAAATCAGCAGCTTATGGTTTTTTTCAATGACTATGTCAGGACGAAAACTGTGAGAGTAACTACCAGACAGACCATTGGTTGTGAAACTATCATCAGGTAGCCATCCCTTAGACCCAGTATATGTTGCATTAAACCTGAGCAAAATGCCGCCTTCATAGTGGATGCAGAGTCCGGGTTCAACAGCCTGTTTCAGCGGAGTGTCAGCTACAATGCTACGGCAGAACGTCATCTTAAATAAACTGTCAAGAATCTCTTTAATCACAAAGAACGACCAGTATTCAAACAGGGTCGGTGTATCCTTGGTCTCAAGAATATTCTGAAAATCATCTTTGTTAATAAAGTTACATCTGGAGGTTAGTCCCAAGAGGGAATAGAGCTGAAAGAGCTGGCGATAACCTTCACGCCTTTGCAACACCTGAGACCCCACTGGAATAAATGTCATGTTACCGACATCGTACCAGAGCGGATCAGCCAATAAAGCTGCAATTTTCCGAGCCATCATTTCAATGTTGTATTCAATATCCGGATTAAGGTAGCTCTTTTCTGGTGTAAGTACTTTTGATAATTCATTCAGTTGGCGCTGAACTGTTTGAAGGAAATATTTTACAAAACGGTTTTCATTCGTATCTACAGTAAAATGTTTTCTTTCCTCAATAGCTTCAGTGGGATAGAGGTTGCGTCCGTTTTTTTTGCCTAAACCGGTATTCAGAAGAGGATGACCGCTTTTTAAGCGGGCAAAACGTTCAGGAGCCGTAAACATATTTATCAACATAGCTGGCTGGCTGTTGGTAACAGCATCAATAGGGCAGCTACAAAATTGACGGTACAGTTTTATGTGCGGGTTAGCGAGGATAAGGGCAGATATTGCGTCCAGATTGGGCGAAGCGTCCAGCAAGTATTTTTTGAGAAAAAGATACTCAATATACGCAATATCCTTGCCTGTCTTTACTTTGTGATAATTTTGCCCGATAGGTGTTGCAAAGCTAAAAACCAGGTTGGAAAACTTGTCAGCGATAGAGGAGAGCATTGCTTCATATAGTTCAGCAGATATTTTTCTGCTCTCAATGCATACAGGTACAAGCCCAATGCGGGTACGACCGACAGTATTACGAAAAGAAATCTCGAACAGCTTGTCAGGATAACTTCGCTGTGTGTATAAACCGCTCTCTTGCGTAGGGAACGAGTCTGGTACATCCCCGTAGAACTTCACAAAGTAGGTTTGCCAATCCTCTAAAATCAGGATTTCTGCGGAACACCCGGCAGCTTCCCATTCTGGTGGAAACATTGGATCGTCGGCAACAGCCATCTGTGCTTCTGATGAATAAAATAGAATAGGCATATCACTCAATAAAACTCGTATAACCCTGTACTTCCAGATTACGAATCATACGATCAAGCTTTTCTGCAGACCGTGGAAATCTGGTGTTTTCTGCATCACAGTACTCTAAAAGCTTCTTCAGTGGTTCTTCCAGCTTCCCTTGTGTCCCGTGAAACTTTGGCAGGATCTTCTGCAGGATTTGAATATCCATTGCCTCTTCAAGTTTAAAACCATTGATCAGTTCGTGCGTATGGCAGATGAAATGTGCAATTTCATTGATGACACGATAGCCGAAGTGCAGATGATACTGGCGTAGGATATTTAAAAGAGCATCAAGATAGCCATGGATTCCAGGAGTGCTTTCTAACGCAGCACTATAATTAGCTTTTGAAGAGAACTTACCTGGCAGTAGTACATTTCTCACATCAGAATCCTTCAGAACAAACCGGCCAGAGGTATCGCCACCCTTTTCGTAATCAAGAAGGTTGACATCGTTAAATTCGATGACATTTGCCCTGTCAAGCACTTTTGAGCTGAACATATAGGTGGACTCATCAATATTGACTGTCCCGGTGAAATAGACGTTTGCCGGAATATGAAACGATGATGGAACAGAAAGGTTGCCATCCTGAGCCTGAACCGTTCCGGCAGAGTGAAGATGAAGCGCCTCTCCCTCCGGTTTATCCTGTGTCCGGCTCTCCATGATGCTCAAAAAATCGGAAAAATACTGTTCCACTTTGGCCAGATTCATCTCATCAAGGATGATGAAATAGGGCTTGCCCGGGTTTTGTTCAGCCTCAAGCAGCAACCGCAGTACCGGCGTGACGTGGTATTTTTCATCGAGAAGATTGTAATAACCAAGCAGTCCTTTGTTGTCCATCCAATCAGGTTTTACCGGGACAAAGGCGATACGCTTTTCCCGTTCTTCAGGGGTATCATCCTGGCAGATATAATCAGCAAAAATTTGGGCGATCTTCGTTTTACCTGTCCCGGAAATTCCGGTAAGAATCACGAAAGGTTTTGTCTTCAGGGAGAGGTAGTAACGGGTTATTATCTCTTTGGAGAAAAAGAAACCTTTGGCTTCGTAATAGTCGTAAAGGTGCTTTTCAAAACGGTCTATTTTAACAGTCCTGTTTATTGGATCGTAGTCTACCTTTGCCATAGTGTCACCATTGGTTTGAATGTTTTCAACGTTCGATACTGCCGACACAAGTCCTAGTTCATGTAACTGTAATTTGTAAGACTCAAAAATATGTTTTTTCAATAGCTCCAAAATTATTGTTATACTTTCAGGAGGTTTAATCTCAGAGTAGTCAATGCTATAGTCATTTATTTTTTTGATTTTTCTTTTTAAATAGGGTGTGCTCGGCTCAATTTTAATAGGCCTTAAGGTCAAACGCAGGCTTGATGTAACCAGACGCAAAAACCATGTTTGAACTCTCTTTGCTTCACAGTCTCTGCCACGGTCTACGCAAAAGCAGATTTGATTAACTGGTGCGCTGTAGCATTTAATCTTAAATCCCTTTTCTAAACTGTTGAAGCCGAGCAACCAGCGACATATTTCCAAGGCTCTTTCCTGGGCATCTGCTTTTAAAAAAGTGGCTCGTATCAAATTTTCAGCTTCAACAAGGTTATCAGTTGCGTTCGCCAAAACACCCTCCACTCATCATTTACTTTGACCAAAGATCGATATTTTTTTCAGTAGTGACCCGCCAATTGCTTTCCAGCGTAAGCCCCTTTTTATTTACGTCGGTTTGTATCTGGTCCAGAACAGCATCAATAGAAATAGACTCACCAGGGCGTGTCAATGCCCGATAAGCAGCTTCAAAATCTTTCTTGAGTGGGAGATAACAGGCATCGTCGGTTGGTACCGGCAATTCAGGTTTTACGACATATTCCACGATCTTCATGAATTCAGAATAGTTTTCAGGTGGTCTCAAGTGTTGCTTTGTTTGATTGAACCTGGAAAAGTCTGGCCAGATTTTTCTTATTGTGTAATCTGTTATTGGCTNNGGCTTAAAAATTTTAATGGACATCACATCGAAGATTAGGTAGCCGATATGACCACCTTCATCTTGTACCTCAAATTTTTCTATTCCTGTTAACGTTGCCGATGCAATAATAGAAGCTTTACATTGGAACAACACCACCGTACCTGATTCAGCATTAAGGCAGCTTTTTCGACAGTAGTATATGCCCTTTCTGGAAGGTAACACATTCAAAAAAAAAATCTGCTGTAACTCATCAATGTTTGAGCATCCAGGGAACTCAGCCGGAATATCATTCGTCATTGGTAGGATGCGGACTGCAGGTGGAGTTTCATTCATCTTATATGCTTCCTCCTTTTGGGTGCAGATATTGTGCCTGTGTGCAAATCGTTAAGTCACGGAGCTATTTATTACCTGCCCAGATTTCTATGTTCTTTTCCATAATAATTCGCCAGTTGCTGTTGAGCAAAAGCCCCTTTTTCTTTGCGTTGGTTTCTATCTGATCCAGAACCGCGTCAAGAGAAATGGAGTTACCAGGGCAGGTCAATGACCTGTAGGCGGATTCAAAGTCTAATTTACTCGGAAGAATAACTTTACCCTGAAATTGATCATACTCGAACGGGTTAGGCGATGCGCTCGTTTTCTTATCTATCTGAGAGAGGATAAAATCCAGTTCTGTGTGGCTAAAATCGTTAGTTTTTGCAAAGTGTACAAGTGTCTTATTAAACTCTACATACTGTAAACCAGCACCATTAAACCGCCCTATTGCAGGAAATAAAGTTCTCAGTGCTTTATGCTGACCCTCAAACCATATTGAATGAGCAGATTTATTATTAAGGTATAAAATCAAGGTAATCAGACCCACGCTTGCATATTTGATGCTCTTTGGGTTCCTTGAATCTGTAAGACTATCTATTTTGCTCTCGGTTGATGTCCCGCTGGATAGAATAAAATCAAACCAATTGGTTAT
Organism: Geobacter sp. UBA2189; assembly: GCA_002328035.1. Taxonomy (GTDB): domain Bacteria; phylum Desulfobacterota; class Desulfuromonadia; order Geobacterales; family Pseudopelobacteraceae; genus Trichlorobacter. Next base: position 191,495 of record DCVL01000017.1, on the reverse strand, counting down.
TTTTTTATCATCAGCATTATCAAACGCCCTAATTCCATTTGCGTACAACTGGCCAAACCATTTCCTCTTATCGTACTTTGCCATATATGGCTCATTGACAAGTCTCAAAATTTCTTTTGCTTCAATCCGTGTAATAATCTTATTGTTAAGGATGCCTTTCGCTAATTCCTCGTTGGTTACTTTATTGGTCAATGCCGACATCTTGAAATAAATGTAGAGTTCCGATTCTTTTAGCAGACGTACTTTTTCTTGAAGATCAGTAGTCATCACAAAACCCTCTTCCAATATATTTTCGGCTCGTCAGCAAAATTTGTGGATTACGCAAGGTTCTGGCAAGTTGCCAAGTGTATGATATAGCGCCACTTGCAGGCACTTAGTCGATTTGAAACCGTATGCTTTTCTCATAGTCAGTTTTGCCTTGAGGTTCAGACCCTCTACAGCCCCACTGGAAAGTCGGCCTTTTGCCTTGAACCAGTTTAGAATCATCGGCTTGTGGTTGCGTAACATCCTAGCTACTTTTTTCATCGGCTCCAGATCAGTTTGTAACGTCCTAGTCACCCAGTTTTCGAGGAACTTGCCGGCAAAGTCAGAGCGCTGGTATTATCACTTTAGTTTTAATAATTTAAGAATTACTGCGATTAATATAAGAAAAACCATGCCCTCTGTCATAAAATTCCCTTTTTCCGCTTTTTTCAAAATATTGAAGCCACAGACAAAACCTCTTTTCTGCCAACTCCGATAAAACAGCTCCAACATTGGTTTTGAGCAACTCCACAGATGGTAAATATCACTAATCAGGGTCAAATTTCGTGTAGCATATCAGCAGACACTGGTCAAATAGCGTCATAGGTACAGCAATAAAGGGTCGCCATACCTATATACCTGCTTTTCTCCTGCCTTTTGGGGTGGGTTGAGTCATGGCTTCAGCACAGTCAAACCTTCAATCCGTTTAAAATCCACTTTATCATAGGTATAGGTGGTGGTAATTCCCTTTTCCATTCCCCAAAATGCCATGACCGAATCGGCAAATTTCACATTCTTTTCTTCATAGACTTTAAGTGCGTTCAGAAACAGACCGGCCAGCTCTACTTTAAGCTGAGGCGTATTAATGATCGCCTCGGCAAGAAAGCAACAAAAATACAGGTCAAATCAACCGATAGCCAACCCCAGGTTCGGTAGTGATATAGCGTGGCTGAGCAGGGTCTGCCTCGATCTTGCGACGCAGATTGCTGATGTTAACCCGCAGTACATGGGGTTGTTCAAGGTGGGAAGGTCCCCAGATCTTGTTCAGAATCTGCCGGTGAGTCAATACCTTGCCGGCCTGACTGACGAACAACTTCAGCAGATCGTATTCGGTCGGGGTAAGTTGCACATCAATACCTTTAACCAGCACCCGACGCAGTTCCAGGTTCACCTCCAGATCATCACGCACAAAGGTTGGCTCCGGGGTCAGCTGCTGGGCACGGCGCAAACTGGCCCTCATCCGGGCCAGCAGTTCTCCCACACCAAACGGTTTGGTCAGATAATCATCAGCCCCGGCATCCAGGGCTGCGATCTTGTCTTCCTCCCGCTCCCGCACCGAAAGTACGATGATCGGCACCTGCGACCATTCACGAATCCTCTTGATCACTTCAATCCCCTCCAGATCAGGCAGCCCCAGATCCAGGAGGATCAGGTCAGGACGGATACTTGCCGTAACCGACAGACCGGCATGACCATGCTCCGCCTCATGCAGCGAGAATTCCTCATTGGACAACACCGTACGCAGAAAACGCCGGATCGCCACTTCATCATCAATAATCAGGATTCGCGGGAGGTTGTCTCCCGTAGTCTCAGGTATCATAGCTAACCACTCTTCCTCTATGTACTCTACACCACCAACGGCAATCGTATCCGCATCACCAGCCCGCCGCCAGATCTGTTTTCAGCCTTGATCATACCACCATGGGCCTCAACAATCCCCTTGCAGATGGAGAGCCCCAGACCAGTGCCACCCACCCCTTCAGGCACTGGTATCCGATAAAACTTGTCAAATACCCGTTTCAGATCCTGGTCAGGCACACCAGGTCCACGGTCGGCTATTTCCAGAAGCAACCAGCCACGCTCAAGGCGGGAGCTTATCTCGATACTACTCTCCGTTAAGGAATATTTCAGCGAATTATCCAACAGGTTCACCAGCACCTGAGTCATCAACACCAGATCCAGCGGCACCATCGGCAGGTCATCCGGCAATCTGATCTGGATCTGACGGTTCCCCACCCGCTGCTTAACGGCAGCCATGGCACAGCCCACCAGATCCTGTATATCACACAGCTCACGGTTCAGCCTGATGGCGCCTGCCTCAATACGGGTCATATCCAGCAGATTGCCCACAAAACGGTTCAGCCGTTCTGCCTCGCCGGCAGCGGTATCCAGCAGTTCGTTCCGGGACTGCTCAGAAAAATGGGTGCCTTCATCCCGCAGGCTGGCCAGCACACCGGTCACCGTAACCAGCGGGGTGCGCAGATCATGGGAAATGGAGTTAAGCAGCGCCCGCTCCAGATTCTCCCGCGCCTGAAGGATCTGGGCCTGTTCAGCCTGACGGGAGAACTGAACCCGCTCAATGGCCATGGCTGCCTGGGTCGCAAAGGCATCCAACAGACGCCGACTCTCGGTAGAGCGGTAATCAAGCGCATCCGCCATCCGCACCCCCAGCACCCCTAACTGGCTGGCCGGGGTTTGCAGCGGCAGGTAAATCAGATCGGCCGAAATCAGGGTATCAGTGCCGCAGCCTGCCAGCTGGCGGTTACGGAAGGCCCAGTCGGCCACCGCCTGTTCCTTGCTGTTCAGCTGCAGCCCCTCACTGGCTGCCAACTGTTCCAACCGTTCCCCCTCCGGCAGAAAAATAGCTGCCCTGGCATTCAGCGCCTCCTCAACGTTCCTGATCACCGCCTGCAACACCGTGGCAATATCAGCCGCAGCCGCCAGATCACGGCTCAGGTAGTAGAGTGAAGCGGTCTGAATCTCCCGCACCCGGATCACATCGGCCCGTTCCTGCGACCTGGCCACCAGGGAACTGATCACCATCCCCACAAGCAACAATCCGGCAAAGGTAATCAGATACTGGGTATCAGCCACCACAAAGGTAATGTGGGGCGGCACAAAGAAGAAGTCAAAGGCCAGCACCCCCAGAAAGGCGGTCAGCATGGCCGGTCTGCGCCCCAGCCGGATCGCAGCCACCACCACCGCCAGCAGGTAGATCATCACCAGATTGGTTGGTTCAAGAAAACGGCTGACCAGCCAGCACAACAGGGTTGCGGCGGCCACCAGCAGCGCGGCAGCCGGATAGCCGAAAGGGTGGGTATGGTGCGGATGTTGAACCGTCTGCTGCGGCCTGCCCTGCTGGCCTACACTGTTAATCCGCACCACAAAGACATCGCTGCTGGTACTGCGACGGATGATCTGATCCACAATCGGCGGGTGCAGCAGCTCCTGCCAACGACTGCGGCTGGGCTTGCCCACCACGATACGGGTCACGTTATGACGGGCGGCATACTCCACCACCGCATCCGGCACCGAGGTGGCGGTCAGCGTGGCCACCTGGGCGCCAAGGCTCTCGGCAAAACGCAGATCCTGCCAGACCCGTTCACGATTCTCTCTGGTATGGCGATCACTGCCCGGTGTCTCGATATAGACCGTATGCCAGGGTGCCTTCAGCTCCTCGGCTAGTCTGCGGGTGGCCCGGATCAACTGCTCGCTGTAGGGACTGCCGCTGACGCAGACCAGCAACCGTTCTGCGGTGGGCCAGGGACCGGCAATGGACTGGGTCTCCATATAGGCCCGCATCTGATCATCCACCCTGGCGGCGGTACGACGTAACGACAGCTCCCGCAACGCCATCAGGTTGCCGGGGCGGAAAAATTTATCAATCGCCTTGGCAGCCTGATCCGGTATGTAGACCTTGCCTTCATGCAACCGTTGCAGCAGGTCTTCCGGAGGGAGGTCGATCAGCTTGATCTCAAAGGCGATATCCAGCAGCCGATCCGGCAGGGTCTCCCGCACCGTGACGCCGGTGATCTGAGCCACCACGTCGTTTAAGCTCTCAAAATGCTGAATATTAACCGTGGTATAGACATCTATTCCGGCAGCCAGCAGCTCTTCCACATCCTGCCAGCGCTTTTCGTGACGCGATCCGGGCACGTTGCTATGAGCCAGCTCATCCACCAGCACAATCTGCGGCTTGCGAGCCAGAATGGCATCCAGATCCATCTCAGGCAGCGTGACACCGACATATGAAAGCTGTCGGCGCGGGATCAGCTCCAACCCATCCAGCAGGGCATCGGTCTCGCTACGGCCATGGGATTCTACATAGCCCACAACCAGATCACGGCCATCCCGCTTGCGCTCCCGCGCCGCCTCCAGCATGGCGTAAGTCTTACCCACCCCGGCGGCATAGCCCAGAAACACCTTCAGCCTACCCTGTTCGGACTGAATCTCTTCAGCCTGGGCCAGCTTCAGCATCGCCTCCGGGGTAGGGCGTATGTTGGTGTCAGGGTTGGTCATGGGGTCTCGTTAACGCCATAAGCCTGACCGGCCGGAATTTTGGGGCCGGTCTTGGCGTTGGTTAGCCACGCGGTTCTCGTTTTGGAAGTTGACTTATAACTTCCTCGACTTGTTCAAGGGAAGTTGAACCCTTGAGAAGATTGTTCATTAGTTGTTTTAACGTTTGGTCAAATCTAGAATTATTTATAGGTGAGTTTTGTGCAGCTATTATAAAGTTGTAAGGTGTGATGTGTCTTACTCTTAGCTCGATGTTGCCATCAAAATCTATAAGCTCCCCATTTATCATAGCAGCATTGTCATCGTACTCGGCTCTGGTGACTTTATACTGTTTATCAAATAGTCCGTACTCTTCTAAGCAGTAACCAAATGCGTCTACACAGCATTGGATTTCATCCTCATTTCTAGGATAAAGTCCTGTTGGTTCTAGCGGGCTTGTTTGTACATACACAAAGCACTGATAGTAACTGCCTGGGTTAACAGCGGCAACCTTATCGATCTTTAGTTCAAACCAATCAAGTAAAACAATATCATCTTCAACCTTGTCAAACTTACGAATGTGTAAATTCCCATCACGCCACCACCAAACTGGGCTAAGTGTTCCACTGTGTTTATCTTTCGTTAGAGACAATGGAGGACGTAACATTTTAGATAATCGTTTTATTGCCTCATCTGGTTTTGTAAACCAATGTATTCCTCTTACACCAGGAAATGCGCTACAGAACCGATCATAAAAGAAGACAGTGCTTTCTGGAAAGACCTTCACAATACCTAGCTGTTCTGACTCCTTTGGAGATTCGGCGGAATTATCAACAGCACTTAAATCTTGTCCAGAAAAAACCACTTGATTTCTGCCATTAGCCTTTGCTTTGTTTTCTGCCTGATTTGCAAGCTCTCGCAACGCCTGGTAGTCCCTTGAATTAGAAGAAGAGTTAGCAACCCCAGCAGACAAAGTTATATTCACATCGTCTTCCATGATCTTGAATACTGTATTTCTTGCCGTTTCAAGGAGTCGATTGGCAAAGGCTAGTGTTTCCTCCTGATTTACGTTGTGAAGCAAAATTATAAATTCATCACCACCAACAGAGTAGGCAAATCCCCTAAGACGCACTAGTTCAAGCAATTGCCGCTGGAATGGGGCCAATATATCTTTATCTACTACTGTTTCAGTGTATTTTGTGTTCAGTGATTTAAAGTGATCGATATCAAAAAAAATTAGGCCCAGCCCCTCTTCATCTTTTTGATATGCCTCAAAGTCTTTTTTTAGTTGTTTGTCGGCTCTTAAAATTTCGAATTTTTCAGAAAGCAAAATTTTAGAACTCATTTATTATCTCCGTTTTTATGGTTAACTCGTCATTGATCGGTTCATATGCGTGTGCGCCTGAATCGGTGATCTACCCAACTGGAACATTTATTCTGATCCACCATCCAGCAAAAACTCCTCCACCTTTTCCGGCGTGACTGGAACAGAACAACCTTGCATTGACTGTTCTTAAACAGATATGACCTGCAATGCCTCTGTTATTCGAATTGTGTGGTTTAATACGAGTAAATAATATTAAATTTTCGGTTTTGGTATTTCATGGGTGCACCTGCCACTTCCGCCTGTCCAAACCCTGACAAACATCTCAAAACAGTCAGAAGTTATCATCGACTTTCACGGAGGGACGAACCCTTTGGGGTAACAAAGCCAATTTGTCGTTAATACGACCGATATGCATCAAGACCACCTGCGAGCTGTCCGCGTCAAAGAGCTTCACCCCGACAAGCACGGCAACCTCCAAAAACAGACCGATCTCACACGTAAGATCACCGCGCTCGATTTTTTGCAAGGTGGCCCTGGAGATTCCGGCACGGCCAGCCAACTCACTCTCGGTCATCTTGCGTTCTTTACGACCCAGACGGATAAGCTTGCCCAACAGCTCCGTCGCCTCGCGAGTTATACGGGAATATGTTCGCTTTTTTACAGATTGCATACAGGCCTTTTTGATTGCTATAGCAGCCATTAAAATATTTAATGACCGTTATACTAGCCACAATGTAAGACAGAGTCAACAGACGTTTGTAATCGGTCATGTCCATGATCACCCATCAGATACAACCATACCATTCCCTACACAGCATCTTTTTGTATCGCAAAAACACCCCCATAAAGGGCTTTTTCAAGACACGGCTTTATGTTCTGCTTTACTCCGCCTTTCCACCTGTAGCCGCAAAGGCGGCATAAAGCGGCATAAACGTTATTTTCTGCTCCGGCAGATCAGCATATGGCCGATCACTGAAAACCAGCGCCTTGCCGCATTCCGGGTAGGTGGACAGAAACAGATGCAGGCTTCTCAGGCTACCGCTTGCGCCGCTTTTCACCTCAACCGGGTGTATCTTACCAGCCATGACAGCCAGATAATCAACCTCGGCTGCGCTGCTTTTGGCCTGCCTGCTCCAGTAATAGAGATTGTTGTTTTGAGAGACAAGCATCTCCTGCCCCACAAACTGCTCTGCCAGGGAGCCGCGATAGATGGCAAGCAGATCATCTCTGGCATATTCAATGTCATCAGGCATGCCGGACAGATACCGCATCAGCCCGACATCCAGCATCAGCGCTTTGAACACCTTGGCCGAAGCGCTTACCCCCAGCGGCAGACCGGAAGGATCAACCGTGGGAACCTTGCGGGCTACATGTGCCAGACAAAGCGCCTCAAACGCCTTTTTCAGGGTTGAATTTGCATACCCCACCCCCAGCTTTGCATATTTAATCTGCTGCCCGACACTCTGTGCCAACGAGCTAAAGACCGAGTCGAGGCAGTAACGGTCAACCTGCGGAGTATATTTGGCAAAATCCAGCCGGTATGACTCGGCGATCTCTGCCTGAACCTCAAATGCAGCCTTAAGCGAACCACTTTCCGTATATGCCTTGACAACTGCTGGCATGCCGCCAACAAAGAGATACCGCTTCAGCTCTTCACGCAGCAGCTCATGTACGGCAGGGGTGATGCTGGCCGGATTGCCCAAAACAGCGTCGGCAGCAGGCCCATTGCCGATCGCCTCCAGATATTCAGCGAAACAGAGCGGATACAGATTAAGAAACTGAATCCTGCCAACCGGAAAGGAGGCATCCTTAAGGGCGAATTCAAGCAGCGATCCGGCGGCTACGACATGCAGTTCCGGCATCTCTTCATAAAAATAGCGCAGCGCGGTGATGGCGCGGGGACATGCCTGGATTTCATCAATGAAAAGCAGTGTCTTGCCCGGCGTAATCTTTTGCCGAAGCAGCACTTCCAGGTCTGAGCAGATCCTCGCCGCACCCAGATCACCATCAAACAGCTTGCGCAGTTGAGGATTTCGCTCCAGATCAACCACCAGCAGCGACTCAAAGGAGCTTTTCCCAAACTCCTTGACTGACCAGGTCTTACCGACCTGTCGTGCTCCACGCAGAATCAATGGCTTACGACGCGCCCCATCTTTCCAGCGCTTCAACTGCACCTCTATAAACCGCTGCATACAAAACCACCTTGCCAAGTCTAAATTTAAAATTACAAGGTAATTATTGTTTCAATAATTCAAAAACACAAGGCAATTTTTAAAGAACCTATCTTTCACTGATGACAGCAGCAATACGACTCTACCTCACCCCATCCAGCCCCAGATTCACCGCAAGCACATTCACCCGCGCTACCCCCAGAATACCCAGTTGCGGTTCTTCAGTGGCCCCGTCTACCAGCTTCTGCACGGTGGCCTCAGCTATGCCACGAGCCTTGGCAATCCGTGACACCTGCAGCCTGGCTGCCTGTGGGGAAAGGTGCGGATCAAGCCTGCTGGCCGAGGCCTGCACCAGTTCAGCCGGAATCGGACCGGTAATGCCGCTGTCACGCAGCGCCTTGACCCGCTCTGCCACTGTTTTCAGATAATCCGGGTTGGTTGGCCCGCTATTGGAACCACCGGAGGCAGAGGGGTTGTAATCGAATTCTGCGGTGGCTGACGGACGCGGCCACAGGTATTGGGGATCAGAAAATGGCTGGCCGATCAGGCTTGAGCCGAGCTCTTTGCCAGCCTTATCGATTATCAAGCTTCCCTTGGCCTGATTGGGAAACAGGGCGTAGGCTACCCCGGTTACCAGGGCCGGATAGATGCCGCCACAAATGATGGTGAACATAATAAACAGCAGGATGGCAGGTTTTATATCTTTCATGGTTTGGCTCCTTAGATTGTAACTCCCCCACCCCCCTCTTATCCCAAGAGGGGGAGTTTTCTCCTCCACTTAGATAAGGGGAGGCAGGGAGGGGTTAAAGCATCGTCCCAATCACCATATCAATCGCCTTGATCCCCACAAACGGTACAATAATGCCACCAAGCCCGTAGATCAGCAGGTTATGGATCAGCAGCTTCTCGGCAGGCATGGCCCGAAACTTGGTCCCTTTCAGGGCCAGTGGCACCAGCAGCGGGATGATGATGGCATTGAAGATCACGGCCGAAAGGATGGCGCTGTAAGGGCTGGTCAACCCCATCAGATTCAGCACCCCAAGTTGCGGGTAGATTGAAAGCAGGGCAGCCGGAATGATGGCAAAATACTTGGCAATATCGTTGGAGATACTGAAGGTGGTCAGGTTGCCACGGGTCATCAGGATCTGCTTGCCCACCTCCACAATATCCAGCAGCTTGGTGGGGTTTGAGTCCAGATCAATGATATTGGCAGCCTCCCGGGCGGGCTGGGTACCGGTGTTCATGGCCACGGCAACATCTGCCTGGGCCAGGGCCGGGGCATCGTTGGTGCCATCACCGGTCATGGCCACCATATACCCCTGCTCCTGGTACTCCTTGATCAGGCGTAGCTTTTCCTCTGGCTTGGCCTGAGCCAGGAAGTCATCCACTTGGGCCTCGGCAGCTATGGCTGCGGCGGTCAGCGGGTTGTCGCCGGTAATCATCACGGTCTTGATGCCCATGCTACGGAGTTGCAGAAATCGCTCCTGGATACCGGCCTTGACGATATCCTTCAGGTTGATCACCCCCATGATCTCCTTGTCGCGGCTTACCACCAGCGGCGTGGCACCGGCCCGGGCAATCCTGTCCACCAGATCAGCCAGTTCTGGGGGGATGCTGGTTGCACCCAGCCCTTTGACAAAGGCGATGGTGGAGTCGGATGCCCCTTTGCGGTACTGATTTCCAGCCAGATTGATGCCGGAAAGGCGTGTTTCTGCACTAAACTCAACCACCTCGGCATCCTTTGGTGTCTCTCTGGTCAGGCCATACTTCTGCTTTGCCAGAGTAACCACGCTGCGTCCTTCCGGGGTCTCATCAGCCAATGAGGCCATCAGGGCTGCCTCAGCCAGCTCCTGTTCGCTGTGACCGCCCAGCGGGACAAAGGCCACGGCCTCGCGATTACCGTGGGTGATGGTGCCGGTCTTGTCCAGCAGCAGCACGTTGACATCACCGGCCGCCTCAATTGCCCGGCCGGACAGGGCGATCACGTTCTTCTGGAACAGGCGATCCATGCCGGCAATGCCGATGGCAGGCAGCAGGGCTGCAATGGTGGTGGGGGCCAGACAGACAAACAGGGCGGTCAGGATGGTCAGGGTGACCGGCGTGCCCTGCCCGGCTGCCTTAACGCTGTAGATCGAGAGCGGCGCAATATTGGCGCAGACCAGCAGGAAGACCACGGTCAGGGCGATCAGCAACACTTCCAGGGCCACCTCGTTAGGAGTTTTGCGCCGCTTGGCTCCTTCAATCAGGCCGATCATACGGTCCAGAAAGGTCTCGCCGGGGTTGGCGGTGATCCGCACGATGATGCTGTTGGCAATCACGGTGGTGCCACCGGTCACGGCGCTGCGGTCGCCGCCTGACTCACGGATCACCGGGGCTGATTCGCCGGTTACGGCGGATTCATTTACCAGTGCTGCTCCTGCCACCACGTCACCATCACCGGCAATCATCTCACCTGCCTCCACCAGTATGCAGTCCCCTTTGCGTAGCTGGCCGGCGCCTACCGTGGTAACGGCACTGGTAAATTCTGGTTTTTCAAGGCGTTTTGCTGTCACATTAGTCCGCGATGACCGCAGAGAAGCTGCCCTGGCCTTGCCACGCCCCTCGGCCAGAGCCTCGGCAAAGGTAGAGAAGATTACGGTCAGCCAGAGCCAAGCTGATACTGCGCCGGTAAACCAGGCCGGTTCCTTGTTGGCGCCGGAGAGTGACATGCCAAAGGTGAACAGGGTAATAAGGCTGGCCATCTCAACGCAGAGCATGACAGGATTGCGCCAGAGCTGGCGAGGATCAAGCTTTTTCAGAGACTCCAGCAAGGCACCCTGTAGCAGTTCTTTATCAAAGGCCGATTGCGGCTTTTGGGTATGTTTGGACATTGTTATCTCTCCAGAAGGTGCCTAGGTAAGCCCAGCACCTTTCAGGCTGCGAAGTTTGCGCTAGATTGTCGCACCCGCAGGAGCGACTGCGGAGACGCAGCAACGCTACGTCGCACAAAGAAGCGATGAGGACGGCGGCAAGATGGCGTGAAATTCACAGCCTTACTGCATGCTCAAATGTTCCACGATCGGCCCCAGCGCCAGAGCCGGAAAGAAGGTCAGCGCACCTACGATCAGGATCACCAGAGCCAGCCAGAGCGCAAACGGTAGCTTGTCAGTAGGCAGGGTTCCCAGACTGGGTGGAATGCACTTCTTTTCTGCCAGGAAACCGGCCATGGCCAACACGGCCAAGGCCGGAATATAGCGACCGATGGTCATGGCCAAGGCGCCAAGCAGGTTATAAAACGGCACATTGGCATTTAAGCCCGCAAAGGCGCTGCCGTTATTGTTGGCCATGGAGGCAAAGGCATACAGTACCTCTGACAGGCCATGTGCGCCAGGATTGGCCATGGAGGCCACCGCAGACGGCGTGATCATTGCCAGACCGGAGAGGATCAGCACCACCACACCGGCGGTCAGGATGGTGATGATCGACATCCAGATCTCCTTCACCTCGATCTTCTTGCCCAGATACTCCGGGGTACGGCCGATCATCAGGCCGGAGACAAAGACCGCAATAATGGCAAAGGCCAGCATGGTGTAGAGCCCTGAACCGACCCCGCCAAACACGATCTCCCCCAGCAGTATCAGAGAAAGCGGAATCAGGCCGCCAAGTGGGGTCAAAGAATCGTGCATACTGTTGACCGCTCCACAGGAGGTAGCAGTGGTGGCCACACTGAAGAGGCTGCTGCCGGAGATGCCAAATCGCAGTTCTTTGCCTTCCATGTTGGCTCCAACAACCCCCAGCCTGGTTACCAACGGGTTTCCGACAACCTCTGCCCACTGTAGCAGGGCAAAAGAGACGAACAGAAGAAACAGCATAACACTCAGCAACATCCAACCCTGGCGGGTATTTCCCACCATATAACCAAAGGTATAGGTCAGGCTGACCGGTATCAGCAAAATCAGCAGAATCTCCAGACAGTTTGATAGCGGGGTGGGGTTCTCAAAGGGGTGGGAAGAGTTGGCGTTAAAGAAGCCGCCGCCGTTGGTGCCCAGTTCTTTGATCGCTTCTTGCGAAGCCACCGGTCCCATCGGAATGGTGACCGATTCCAACTCAAGGCGATCTCTGCCTTGGGAGGCCTGCAGCAACGGTACGGTCTTATACGGAGAGAAGTTCTGGATCACCCCCTGGGAGACCAGCAACAAGGCAGCAACAATTGAGATCGGCAGCAGGATATAGAGTGTGCCACGGGTCAGATCCACCCAGAAATTGCCGATGGCAGAGCTTTTGCGGCGGCTAAATCCACGGATCAGCGCAATCACAATCGCCATGCCGGTGGCGGCGGAGGCAAAGTTGTGCAGACCAAAGCCTGCCATCTGGGTCAGATAGCTGGCAGCCTGTTCGCCGGAGTAGTTCTGCCAATTGGTATTGGTGGTAAAACTGATGGCGGTATTAAGGGTCAGTTGCCAGTTAAATGGAGGCAGCTTCTGGGGATTGAGGGGCAGCAAGTGCTGTAGTAGTAACAGAGCAAAGAGCGAGACAAACATCACCAGATTGAAAAACAGCATGGAAGCGGCATAACGCTGCCAACCCATCTCCTCGTCCTGTTGCACCCCACAGATCCGGTAGAGTAGATTCTCAAGCGGAGCCAGAAAGGTAAACTTTCCTAGGTAGACACTGGCCATGAAGCTGCCCAGCGGCTTGACCAAGGCAAGCAAGACGACAAAAATGATTAAAATTTGCAACAGTTCACCCATGGACTGGCTCATTGCTTCCTCCCCAACAGCAGTTGCCGTATTACAGAAACGGGCAGAACGATCCACTGTTGCCTTGCTATTTCAAATACCGGCACCTCTCCCTGTTCGTATTCGGGCGGGACAACTGTTGTGACACCGCTGATATATGGGAGTATATCACCATCCAAAAAGATTTCACCTTCGTACAGTCCGGTATCTTCGTTAAACTGGTAGAACTTCATTTTGATTGCCCTCCTGCTTCTCGCTGATTCTGCATGTTTAAAACCTAGCAACAGGGCAATCAATTTGGTATCAAAACCTTGACAAAGACTGTAAAGAAGCTGTCAAGGCCGTTTAACTCTTCAGACAAACCTGCTATTATACAACCCACTTTAGTCAGGAGTTATCAAATGACCAAACCGGTTGTTGCGCTTAAGATTGATGTTGATACATATATGGGCACACTGGAAGGTGTTCCGATACTGCTTGAGCTTTTGGCTCGTAACAATGCAAAAGGCACATTTTATTTTTGTATGGGTCCGGATCAGACCGGCAGAGCCCTTCGACGTATTGTTACACACAAGGGATTTCTCAAGAAGGCATTACGCTCCGGCGCGCCGGCGGCTTACGGCCTGAAAACCATGCTTTATGGAGTACTGCTCCCCGGACCAATTATTTATGAAAAATGTTCGGATATTATGCGTCGTGTCGAAGAGGATGGATATGAAGCAGGAATCCATGCATGGAATCACGTAAACTGGCACGATTTTTTGCTTAAAAATGATATCGGCTTTGCCAAATCCGAACTGGGACAGGCGGCCAAAGGGTTTCTGAAGGTCTTTGGCAGGCTAACCACCACCACTGCGGCACCAGGCTGGACTGTATCTCCTGACTCCCTGTCACTTCAGGATCAGATGGGGCTTTCATACTGTAGCGATAGCCGTGGAACGCATCCGTTCTATCCGGTTATGAACGGACAGCGATTCTACACCCTGCAGATACCAACCACCCTGCCCACGGCCGATGAACTGCTGGGTCGCGATGGCCTGACCTCTGACGACCTGCCAGACTACTATCTCAAACAGCTCAAACCGGGCCTGAATGTGCTGACGGTTCACACAGAGCTGGAGGGGGGCGTGATCCGCAACTCCTTCAGCCGACTGCTGGAACTACTCGCCCAAAACGACATCCCCTGCATCAGTCTGGCTGAGGCCAGGGCACAGATTATTGATGCTCCGGCATGTCAGCTTGGCATGGCGATGATTGAGGGACGTTCACTACCTGTTGCTCTACAGGGTGACGAGGTAGCCCCATGACCCGACGTCTTTCCAGACTTGAATACAGCCAGCAGACTTAACCGACCTTTATCACCGAATCCGACGAACGACTCTGCACCATCAGAACCTTTGACAACAACAAGGGCATTTATCCGTGTGATTGCTCCTGGCCGACGGGTAGAAGAGCTGGAAGGGTTGATTCGTGCCCTGCAGGAAGAGATCGGGATGGAGGAGGTAACTGACGAAATACGTTACATGCCGCAGCCCGCTCAATCGTAGAGACTCAAAACAAAATTGAAGCTGTTACGATGATCACCAACAGGACTTGCATTACGAATAAACGGAGGTAGACTCTAAAATATCTATTTTCACGTACCCCAGAGGCAGTTCAGTCAATCAATGACAGAATTGCAGGAGGCCGTCCGGTGAAAGAAATGATCATCCAAAAACTACACGGACTTTTTTTCGGCACCCTGCGCCGTCAGCTGATCTTCGGCGTAGCGTTGGTGCATGCGTTGATGATGACCCTATTCATTTGGGATCTGACCCTGCGGCAAAAGGCGTTGCTACTGGAACGCCAGACCGACCAGGCGGTAGCGCTGTCCACCTCCCTTGCCACATCATCGGCTGGCTGGCTGGCAGCCAATGACCTCGCAGGACTACAAGAACTGGTAGAGGCACAACAACGTTACCCTGAACTGATCTTTGCCATCCTGATCGACACTGAAGGTCGGATACTGGCAGACACACAAACCTCCCGCCGCGGCTTTTATCTGCATGACCTACCCCCTAATTCGCACCAGACCATACTTTCACGAAGCCCAGCTCTTGTTGACACCATTGTCCCTGCTATGATTGGCAGCCGCCAGGTCGGCTGGGCACGGGTCGGCATCGGCCAGCAGGAGGGAAGTAAAAAACTGGCGGGGATCACCAGAAACGGCATTTACTATGCCCTGCTCGCCATCATCATAGGGTCGATCATAGCCTGGCTAATGGGGCGGAAGATCACCAGGAAGCTCTATATCATCCAGCAGACCATAGATGCTGTCAGCTCCGGTAATCGCCTTGTCCGCTCCTCAGTACCTGGTGATGATGAAGCCGCCGTCATTGCACGGGAGTTCAACAAAATGCTGGATCGGCTCGATGCCCGCGATGCCGAACTGCACGCCGGTGAAGAGCGCTACCGCCAGGTGTTCGAGAACTCGCCGGTCTCAATCTGGGAAGAGGATTTTTCGGGGGTAAGGGAGTTTTTCAACGGCCTGAAGCAGGAAGGAGTCACCGATATCGATCAATACTTCGAACTCCATCCAGAAACGGTGCAACAGTGCGTGGAACTAACGAAGATTGTTAATCTGAACCAGGCTGCTTTGGCTTTGCATGGGGCTACTGATAAGGAAGAACTGTTTGACGGGTTGGCCAAGACCTTTACCCCTGATTCTTTTGCAACCTTCCGGCAAGAGTTGATCTGCCTCTGGCATGGTGAGACCGAGGTTGTGCAGGATTCAGAGGTCAAGACCCTGGCAGGCGAACAGCGTCTGGTTACGGTTCATTTTTCCGTCTGCCCTGGCTATGAGGAGAGCCTGAAGAAGGTGTTGGTGTCTCTTGTTGATATCACCGATCGCAAACAGGCAGAAGAGGAGGTACGCCTGAACCTGAACCAGCAGGTGGCACTACTTGATGTATACCAGAAGATGCCGACGGCGCAGGTGTGTGAGATCATCGCCTTTGTCGTGGACAAATGCGTCAACCTGACTGAAAGCATCATCGGTTTTGTCGGGCTGATCAGCGACGACAACAGCTACATGGAAACCCATCTCTGGTCAGTTAAGGCCATGGAAAGCTGCCCCATCGACAAACCGTTACATTTTCCGCTCAGTGATGCAGGGCTTTGGGCCGAGCCGGTCAGACAGCGCCGCGTGGTCATCGTCAACGACTATGCGGCAGCCGATCCCCTCAAGAAAGGCTATCCCCAGGGGCACCTTGAGCTGACCCGTTTTATGGGGGTTCCGGTGATCGACAACAACCGGGTGGTGGCGGTAGCCGGGGTGGCAAACAAACAGGAAGACTATGTTGAGTCAGATCATTACAAGGTCTCCCTGCTCCTAAAGGGGATGTGGGACATCATTACACGCAAACGGGCAGAAGAGGGACTGCATACCCTGAACGATGAACTTGAAGAACGGGTACGGGAGCGAACCGCCGAGCTGGCTGAGAGAAACGAGGAACTACAGCGGATGAACAAGCTTTTTGTAGGTCGGGAGCTGCGTATGGTCGAGTTGAAGGAACGAGTCAAAGAACTGGAAGAACGTAACATCGGTGCCTGAAAGGAGCCTTTAAGATGCAAACGATCAGATTGCTGGCCTTGATTATACTGGTGACTACAGTAACGGCAGGCGGCGCGTGGACCAGGGAGTATCGGATCGGGGTCTTGTACTGGTCCAGCAATATCCCTGGACAGGTGGCCATGAGCAAGGGGTTGGAGGCTGAGACCTACAAGATCAATGCACAGGCTGTCGCAAAAAACAGACCGACCGTCAAGCTAGTGATAAGGACCGCCGGGGACGGCGCAAATGGCATAGAGAACCAGATTCGCCAGATGAAGGGGCTGATCCGGGACAAGGTGGATCTAATCATTGTGCAGCCCACCGACAACGCAGCTCTGGCTGAACCGCTGCGACTGGCCAACCAGACCGGTATCAAGGTAGTTGCATATGATCAGTATATCAGCGGTGGAACCCTTGCCGCCTACCGTACCTCCGATAATTACCAGGCCGGTTATCTTGACGGCGAGTATATCGCCTCGAAGTTTACCAAGACAAAACAACTTCGGATAGTATTGGTGGAATATCCCCATGTTTCCTCCACGGTGGAGCGGGTTAACGGTTTTCTGGAGGCACTGGAGCAGGCAGGGCAAAAATACCGTGTGCTGAAGTCATACACTGCTGTTGAACCGGTCAGCGGAGGCAAGGCCGGTGAAAGCATCCTGAAGGATTTCCCGACTCGTGGCTCCATTGACGTGGTTTTTACCGTCAATGACGGCGGCGGGCTGGCCGTGGTGGATAGGCTGGCCAAGGCCGGTCGAAACGAGATCATGGTGGCCAGCATTGACGGCGATCCTGCATCGGTCAAGAACGTCAGGGAGGGCAGACTGACCGTGATCGATTCGGCTCAGTTCTGTGGGCCACTTGGCGCAGAGGCGCTCAAGGCGGGATATGCACTGCTTAACAACGAAAAGGCTCCCTATCATGCCTTGGTTCCGGTATTCCCCATTACAAGGGAAACACTGAAAAAATATCCAGGCTGGATGGGGCCGATACCCCCGGCCTTTGCCAAGCCATGGAAAAGTTCCGTGCCACAATGGAGCGGTGCCATACGTATTGTGAAACCATAATACGGTTAATAAAAAGGTCGTTAAATGACAGCCCAAAAGACTCCAATCATCAACAGGGTAGACAGAAAGCTTGCCTTCAGCTTTGGTGCCTTGACTCTGATCCTGATGCTGCTGGTGACCACCGTTTCAAGCTACCTGTTCATCAGACTGCAATCCCAGGAAGAGGATCGCTTGTCAGGTGCCCTTGCCAGGATCATCGGCGAATCGATCAGCAAGGTCAGCTTCTCCGGCACCTATCACGCCCGCCTCTTTGTTGAGGAGATTAAATCCAAAACCCCTGAAATTCATGCCATCTCCGTCGAATCAAAGGAAGGACGTATCATTGCGCACAGTAACTCGGCATTTAACGGCAGTCTGGTAACCGCCAGCGACCTTGAAATGCTCAAGAACTGTCTTGCAGGCAAGGAAACCGTTGTAGTCGAACGTAAAACCCCGCATGGCAAATCTGAGAAAATCATCGTACTCCCATATAGCGGAGGCATCGACACAGAGACCATCGGGGTCATACGGCTGGTGGTCAACCTGGAAAAGACACGCCAGGATCAGCAGTCCGGCTTTATCAGTATGCTGGTGATCGCAACCGTACTCTCTTGCATTGCGGTAATCGTCATTCTGGTGCTCAGCAGATATTTTGGCTCGGCAGTCAAGGAGCTTGCCGTGCAGTTGCAGGCCATACTCGATAATTCACCAGCGCTTATTTATGTAAAAGACCGTAACGGGTACTATCAGTTCGTCAACAAGGCCTGGCAGAAACTTTTTAATACCACAGACGATAACGTCAAAGGCAAGACTGACCGTGAGCTGTTTCCGGAGGCCATTGCCAACCAGTTCATGGCAAACGACCAAATGGTTATGCATTCCGATACACCGTTAACGATTGAGGAAGAGGTATTTGTAGAAGACGAATTGCGCTATTACCACAGCACCAAGGTTACTATTCGGGATACTGACGGAAATTCCTACGGACTATGCGGTATATCCACCGATATATCAGAGCGAAAAAAGGCTGAAGAAGCCATATATCTTCAGACGGTCAAGCTTGCGCAAGAGGTGGAAAAACGGCGGATGGCACAGGAAAGTCTTCAGGAACAGTCTGTTTTGCTGGAACATGAGGTAGAGCAGCGCCGGAATGCGCAGGACGAACTGGAACAACTGAACGAAGAGCTTGAACAGCGGGTACAGCAGAGAACCGCCGAGCTGGCGGCCAAGAACAGTGAACTGGAGCGGATGAACAAGCTCTTTGTAGGGCGTGAGCTGCGGATGGTGGAGCTGAAGGAAAAGATCGCAGTATATGAAAAGAATCATCACAGCAGGAATAGAGGGGCGCCCAAATGAAGCCTGACACCTGTTTTACAGACGCTGCGTTTCCAGCAATGGCACTGGATATCCTGAATAATATGTTGAGCCGTGCAAACAACCCCACTGATCTGGGAAACTACCTGACAGAAGAGGTATGTGAACTGACCGGGGCACAGTGCGTACTGCTGATCCAGTGTCTCTGCACCCCGACCGTGGCCGTACACCATATTATCAGCGTTAGTCCGCTGCAAAGGCGCTCATGGGCCGAATCCCGGTCTGGATTTTTTTTGTATGAGTCAGTTCACCAGATGCCGGAAGCACAACAGTGGTGTGGCGAAGAGACGACAGACATTGCCGGACTGCTGCAGCAGGAGGGGTTCGAGCGGTCAATGGTCTTTCCATTAAATGTGGGTGTATTCCGCGTGGGTGCCATGCTTGTGCTAGGCTTGCCTGACAAAGAGCAGATCACCACACTGTTCAGCCTGTTCACCAACCTGTCCACCATCATGGCGCTGGTGTTGCGCAACGCAGTTCTTTACGAGAAGCAGGAACAGATTATCCGTGAACGCACTGCAGAACTGCGCACCAGTAACGAAAAACTGGCGCTGGAACAGGAGACGCTCCACCGGCTCAATGAAGAACTTGAACAACGGGTCAGAGAACGCACCAATGAGCTGGAACGCAGAAATCATGAGCTTGAAATGATGAATAAGGCGTTTGTTGGGCGGGAGCTGAAGATGGTAGAGCTGAAGAGTCGGATAACAGAGCTTGAAATGAAATCCTGACAGCTTCCGATCTGCGGGCTGTGACGCAGTGGTTCTGAAGAGGAAAAAATCATGAGAACGATACTACGCAGGTTCACCCTCATCTTCATGCTGTCATGGTTCACTCCGGTATGCCTTCCAGTCAGCGCATCTGCCGCATCGCCTGACAATACGTCTGCCGTGTACAGCTTCGGTATTGTGCCGCAATTTGAACAACGAAAACTCTATGCGGTCTGGAATCCCATCATTAGCGAATTAAGCAGGCGCACCGGGCTCAGGTTCAAGCTGGTCACCACACTGACCATTGAAAACTTTGAAAAGGAGTTTGCCCTGGGTTCGTTCGATTTTATCTACATGAACCCCTACCATGTTCTGAAAGCAAAGAACTATCTGCCGCTGGTTGCCGACACCGCTCCGTTGCGCGGTATTCTGGTGGTTCGGCGGGACTCTCCTGTCAAACTTCTTAAAGAACTGGAAGGAAAAGAGGTTGCCTTCCCATCTCCTAATGCCCTGGGAGCCTCGCTCCTGATGCGGGCTGATCTGGAACGGCTGCAGCATGTCAAGGTCAAGCCGTTCTACGTCAAGACCCACAGCTCTGTCTACCTCCATGTGGTCAAGGGGCTGACCGCCGCCGGTGGAGGTGTTGAGAAGAGCCTGTCAGAGCAGGCACCGGCGATCCGCAATGCCCTGCGGGTCATCTATACCACGCGGGGTCTGACATCGCACCCCGTATCGGCACATCTGCGCATCCCGGCAGGCGACCGTGAAAAAGTCCGTCAGGCTCTGCTGGCAATGGATACGACGGCAGAAGGCAGGGCGCTCCTGACAAAAATACCGACGACGCGGCTTGCTCCCGTCTCCCTGGCTGATTACGAAAAGATGCGAACCTGGGGTCTCGAATCCTACTGGGTTGATTTCTGGAAAGAGGAAGGAAAGCAATGACGCTGCGCACCAAGACATTTCTGCCCCTGGCTCTGCTCAGCGGACTCTTCTTCCTCTTCCTGTACGGCTACTGGTTTCCGCAGTCGCTACGCAACCTGGAACAGCAGGAACTGCGTGCAACCGCGCAACACCTGAACAGCGTTGCAGAGGGACTGTTGCCACTGCTGCTTGCCCATCAGCTCGATAGCGTCCATGAAAATCTGGATGCCCAGCTGGGTCTGAACAAGGAGTGGCTCAGTATCCGTCTTACAGATCCTGACGGCAGAGTGCTGTACCCTGTTCAGGAAACACCAGCTGCACAGAACAGAGATTTTCGCATGGTGGAGCAGAGGCTGCAATTTCTCGGCAACGACCTGGGCAACCTCTCCCTCACCATCAACATTGCTTCCACAACAGCTGAGGCTAAAACGAGATACCGGCAACTTGCCACAGCCCTGCTGATTGTTTTTTGTGGCTATCTGATCAGCATCACCGTCATTGTCGAACGGATTGTGCGAAGGCCGGTCAATCGTCTTGCTAATGCTGCTGAAAAGATGGCGCAAGGCGACTTTGAGGCCGCTTTGATAAAGAGCGGCAATGATGAAGTGGGAACGCTGGTTAACAGTTTTGCAGGGATGCGGGATGCCATCAGGGAGTATCAGGCAAGCCTGCAGGAAAGTGAGCAGAAGGTTCGGCGCAAGCTGGAGGCCATCCTCACCCCCGAAGCGGATATCAGCACGCTGGAGCTTGCCGACATTATTGACAGCGAAAACATCCAGAAGCTGATGGATGCCTTTCACCGCCTGACCGGGTTCAGTAGCGCCATAATCGATCTTAACGGCAAGGTATTGGTGGAAACCGGCTGGCAGGATATCTGCACCAAATTCCATCGGGTTAATCCTGAGTCTTGCCGCTTGTGCATTGAAAGCGACCTGGAGCTGAGCCGCAACGTGCCGGTCGGCACCTTCAAACTATACCGCTGCAAGAACAATCTGTGGGATATGGCTACCCCGATCATGCTGGGGGATCGGCAGATGGGGAACATCTTTCTTGGGCAGTTTTTCTTTGACGACGACCCCCCTGATTACGAAACCTTCCGTATTCAGGCAGGTCACTACGGATTCAACGAGGAGGAGTACCTGGCTGCGCTTGATCGCGTACCCCGCTGGAGCAGGGAAACGGTTGATGCAGCCATGTCCTTCTATACTACCTTTGCAGGCATCCTTGGCCATCTCAGTTACAGCGCCATAAAACTTGCCCGGGCACTGGAAGAGCGTAAACGCACTGAAGGGGTCTTACAGCATTTGAATCGTGAACTGCGGGCAATCAGCAACTGCAATCAGGTGCTGGTGCGGGCGGAAGACGAACAGACCCTGCTCAATGATATCTGCCGTATTGTTTGCGATGAGGCCGGTTACCAGATGGCCTGGGTGGGGTATCCCGAAAACGATGCAAACCGGACCGTGCGACCGGTTGCCTGGGCCGGTGTGGAAGGCGACGACCTTGCTGCGGCAGACGTTACCTGGGCCGATACGGAACGCGGCAGAGGGGCTGTAGGTGTCGCCGTCCGCTGCAACAGAACCGATTGTATCCAGGATATCGCCACGGATCCGCGCATGGCGCCCTGGCGTGAAAGTTCCCTGCAGCGCGGGTATCGCTCCGTCATCGCCCTGCCGCTCAGGGATGAGAATCAAGCGGTATTCGGCATTTTCAGCATCTATTCCTCAGAGCCCGATGCCTTCAATCTGGATGAGAGCCGGCTTATGGAGGAGCTGGCAGGTGACCTCGCCTTCGGCATCCAGGCGTTGCGCAACCGTACCCTTCGCAAAGAATCGGAACGGAATGTTGCCCTACTCAGCTTTGCCCTGAACAGCGTACAAGAGGCTGCCTTTCTGATCGATGAACAGGCTCGTTTTCGGTATGTCAACGAGGAGTCATGCCGTGCCCTGGGCTATGGGCGTAATGAGCTACTAAGCATGGGGGTAGCCGATGTTGACCCTGACTTTCCTCTCGTACGCTGGCCTGAGCATTGGATCGAGCTGAAAGAGAGCGGGTCGCTCACCTTTGAAGGGCGCCACAGGGCAAAGGGCGGCGCTACCTTCCCTGTTGAGATCAGCGCCAACTATCTGGAGTACGACGGACAGGGCTACAACCTGGCGCTGGTGCGCGACATCACCACCCGCAAGTCTGCGGAGGCGTCGTTACGCAAGACAGCCAGGGATCTAAACGAAGCCCAACGGATTGCCCACTTGGGAAGCTGGGACTTGGATCTCCTGACTAATCAACTCTCCTGGTCCGATGAGATCTATCGCATATTCGGGATCGATCCAGACGTGTTTGGCGCTTCATATGAGGCGTTTTTGCAGGCAATTCATCCTGATGACCGTGAGGCGGTCAACGCAGCCTATCTCAATTCAGTGAAGAACCGGACAACCTATTCAATCGACCATCGGCTGCTGCTGCCGGATGGACGGATCAAATATGTCCATGAGGAGTGTGAGACATTTTATGAGTCTGATAAGCCGGTTCGGTCAGCAGGAACCGTCCAGGATATTACCGGACAAAAGCTGGCGGAGGAGCGGTTGCGTAACATCTCGGAAGAGCTTGAAGAGCGTGTCCGAGAGCGGACAGCCGAGCTGGAGGCCAAAAACAGTGAGCTGGAGCGGATCAACCGCCTTTTTGTCGGACGGGAGCTGAAGATGGTGGAGCTAAAGGGGCAGATCAAAGAGCTGCAGGATAAAAGGCAGTAAGTTACCTGGTAAACACTGATTTATCAGCAGAGAGGAGAACCGCTATATGATGGATCTTCAACAGGCGCTGATTGAGAGAATTCATCTGGGTGACAGGGGGGGCGCAAACGCGCTGCTGGACGCCTGGGCTCTGGAAAGTGGCTATGAACATCTGCTTGCCGAGGTGCTGGAACCGGCGCTGCTGGTGATCGGCGAGGAATGGAACTCGTCCGAGACCTTCACGCTTGCACAGGTGTATGTTGCCGCCAAGGTGACAGAGGATCTGTTGGGCAAGATCGTCGCCCTGAGAAAGATCCCGTCCGGCGGTCAGCCTGCCAAAGGGCCGGTGCTAATCGGCAATATCGAAGAAGATTTTCACGCGCTGGGACGCAAGATGGTGGGAACATTCCTGCGCGCGGAAGGGTGGGACGTCCATGACCTGGGCAACGATGTGCCAGCCGCGCTGTTTGTGGACAAGGCGCAGGAGATCAGCGCACGGGTGATCGGTGTGTCGGCCATGATGATGACGACCGCATGCAATATCAAGCGGGTACGGGAAGAAATTGATCAACGCGGTTTGACCGGACGAATTCAACTGGCGGTGGGTGGCGCGGTATTCCATGTCTGTCCCGGTCTGGCAGAAGAGGTCGGCGGAGATGGCACCGCCGCCAATGCGCTCGGCGCCGGCGGGCTGTTTGAACGGCTCTGGGAACAATCCATCGGAAAGGAGACCGGCAAATGAACAGCATGGAACGTGTACTGGCCACACTGGCCGGAAAACCGCTTGACCGGCGGGTATTTGCGCCGGTGCTGGGTCTCTACGGCGCCCGGCTCACCAACTGCCCGCTGGAACAGTACTATAACGACCCTGCGGCATATACGGCCGGTCAGTCGGCGGTACGCGAGACGTTCCGGCCGGACGTTCTCTGTGCGCCGTTGGCATTTGCCGCGATTGGCGCGGCTTTTGGCAGTGAACTCACCGTTCTGGCCACCGAGTCCCCCAACGTCCGGCGACCGGCCATCCAATCGCTGGAGGAGTGGGACTCACTCGTGCCGCCCGATCCTGAAAAACACCCGTTGCTGCTCTATTTCAGGGATACGATCCGGTTGATGGCGGCACAGCATGGATCGGAGATGCCAATCGCCATGGTGATCCCGATTCCCATGGACATCCCTGCGGTTATCATGGGACTGGAAAACTGGCTGGGAACCGTTCTTTTCGATCCTGATGGGGCGAAGCGGGTGATGGAGATGATCATTCCGCTCTACGTCCGGCTGGTCAACGGCTTTTTCGCTGCCGGGGCGACATTTGTCGCCATGCCATGCGGCTTTGCCTCGTCCGCAATCGTGACGCGCGAGATCGTAACAAATTTTACGCGCCCGATCCTGGCAAAGGTCCTGGCGCAACTGCGCGGGCCGGTGATCCTTCACAATGTAGGCGCGCCGATGCTGCCGTACCTGGATTTGTTGACGGGGTTGCCCTCCGTGGCGGCGTATATCGTGGATCAACGGGACGATCTGGCCGAAGCCCGCCGCCTGGTCGGGCCGGACAGCGTGTTGTTCGGCGGGCTGGATTGCACCACTATAGGGCAGATGACGGTTGCCGAGGTTGACGAACGCTGCCGGGCGATTCTGGAAGAGCGCCGCCATGACCCTCGTTTTGTCCTGGGCACTTCCGGCCCCGATGTGTCCTGGAACACACCGCCGGAGAATATCCATGCCATGCGGAAGGCAGTGGAATCCTTCGGGAGAATCGATGCATGAAGAGTGTGGTACTGATCTGCTGTGCAGTGCTTCAGGCCGAAGTAGAGTCGCTCTGCCAAACGCACTGGCCTGATCTGGGTTTGAGGTTTTTACCCTCGATGATGCATATGCATCCTGAACAGCTGGCGGTCTCTCTCCAATCGGCGCTGGAGAGTGAACTGAAGCAGGGGCATCGGGTCGTATTGGTTTACGGCGATTGTTGCGCCCGGATGACTGCCCTGGAGGCACTGCCCGGCGTGGCTCGCACGCAAGGAAAGAATTGCTGCGAACTGCTGCTTGGCGCCGAAGAATATCGCCGACTGTCGCATGAAGGCGCATTTTTTCTGATTCCCGAATGGGCACACAAATGGAAGAACATTTTTGTAAAAGAATTTGGTCTGAACCGCGATAATGCAACCTGCTTTATGCAGGATATGCACCGGAAACTGATCTATCTGGATACAGGTCTGACGCCAACGCCGGAAAACAGATTGCGCAAGTGTGCCGAATACTGCGGATTGCCATTTGAAGTACGACCGGTATCTCTTAAACGGCTACAGCTTGCCATTGAAGACGCGCTGCTCCGGTGCAGCGGCGCAGGAGCGCCAGTATGAAACATGAGCTAAGCGATAAGGATCCGGCCTTTCCCGTAATGGCTATGGAGATCCTTAACAATGTGCTGAGCCGTGCAGATAATCCGGGTGGCCTGGGAACCTATCTGACCGAAGAGGTTCGGGATCTTACCGGCGCGCGCTGTGTGCTGCTTATCCAATGCCTGAGCACCCAAACCATGACAGCGCACAGTGTTGTCGGCGTGAATCCGTTGCGCAGGCGTGCATGGGCCGAATCGCCTAATATGAACCGTTTGTACATGGCCGCCCACCAGATGACGACCAAGCAACTCTGGCAAGGGGAAAAACCGTCTGAGGTTGCCGGTTTTTTGCGGCAGGAGGGGTTTGGGCTATCGATGGTTTTCCCGCTGACTACCGGAGAGTTCCGCATGGGCACCATGCTGGTTCTCGGCTTGCCCGATGAAGCACATATTACCTCCGTACTCAGCCTGCTGGGCAACCTGTCAACCATCGTGGCGCTGGTGTTACGCAATGCGATTCTTTTTGAGCGCCAGGAACAGCTTATTCAGGAACGCACGGCAGAGCTGCGGGATAAAAATGAAGAGCTGGAGCAGCGCGTTAGCGAACGCACCGCCCTCCTGCAACGGAGAAGCGAGGAGTTGGAGCTCGCCAACGAAAGCCTGAAAGAGGTCGATCAGCTCAAATCCAGTTTCATCGCCTCCATGAGCCATGAACTGCGAACCCCCTTGAACTGTGTCATCGGTTTTTCCAGTATCCTGCTTGACGAATGGCTAGGCCCCCTC
Organism: Geobacter sp. UBA2189; assembly: GCA_002328035.1. Classification (GTDB taxonomy): domain Bacteria; phylum Desulfobacterota; class Desulfuromonadia; order Geobacterales; family Pseudopelobacteraceae; genus Trichlorobacter. The sequence continues at coordinate 165,271 of DCVL01000017.1, read as the reverse complement.
AATGCAGAGCAGAAGCAGAACCTTGCGAGCATTCTCAACTCCGGCAGGCACCTGCTCAGTATGATCAATGATGTCCTGGATGTCACCCAGATCGAGTCCGGCACGATTAAGCAAGGTATTGAGGAGTTCGACCTGTATGAGCTGCTTGCCAATGCTGAGAGCGAGGCAGCGGCAGTCATCCGTGAAAAAGGGCTTGAGCTGCAGTGCAAATTGACACATCAACAGATGCGCACCGACCGGCGACGGCTCTTGCAGTGTGTGCGGAATATTCTCGGCAACGCGGCGAAGTTCACGGACAAGGGAACTGTGACCGTTGAGGCGAGAATCGTTTCCGGCTCTGGAGAAGCACCGGCAGAGGAGATTGTGGAGATCGCCATTACCGACACCGGCATCGGCATCGGCGAAGCGGATTTGCCGCGAATATTCACCCCTTTTCACCGGATAGTCATAACTGGCAGGGAAATAGTGCCCGGCACCGGGCTTGGGCTATTTCTGACCCAGAAGATCACCACGGAAATCCTGAAGGGGGAGTTGCTCGTCTCTAGTGAACAGGGCAAGGGGAGCCGGTTTTCTTTGAGAATACCGGTGAGGTTGCCATGAATAAGGTGCGACAACAGGCAATTTTGTGTAGCGGGGGCTGACGATGGTGGAACTGAAGGAGAGTATATGGCGGAGTTGGAGAAAAGGCGGTCATGATGGTGGATACTAAACGGCTGATGACTGTTATAGCCATGCTGGCGACCCTCCCGCTGATGGGAGGAGCAACGCCTTCTTCTGTACTCAACCAGAGGAGACTCAAGATGAAACCCCGACAAATTATCCCTTTTCTTTTTCTGCTGTTTGCCATCGCGGTGACCAGTGATTGCTTTGCACAGCAGCAACCGGCGCCATCTGCTACCCCGATCCCTGCCGTGACGCACGCGGATGGTCGCAAGCAGGTGACGCTTCAGTTGACATGGCGTCACCAGTTTCAGTTTGCAGGTTATTATGCGGCTGTCGAGAAAGGTTTTTACCGGGATGCAGGATTCGATGTCACGATTGTTGAAGGCGCCTCTGATAGAAAGCCTATAGAAGAGGTTATTTCCGGTCGAGCCAACTACGGGGTGGCAAAGGCTGAGCTGCTTCTGAATCGCCTGCATGGACAACCGGTCGTTGCGCTTGCAGCCATCTTCCAGCATTCAGCAATTATTATGCTTGCAAAAAAGGAAAGCGGTATTACCAATCCGCAAGAGATGATCGGCAAGCGGGTTATGTTAAAGCAGGGAAATGATGCCGCCGAATATCTTGCAATGTTTAAGAGCGAAGGGGTCGCTCTGGACAAAGTAGAAATCATACCAACCAGTTACAATATAGATGATCTGATATCCGGTAAAACAGATCTCTTCAATGCCTATATAACGAATGAGCCGTACTATCTTGAGCAAAAAGGGATCCCTGCCTCCATTGTCAGCCCCATCACATATGGAATTGATTTTTATGGAGATTCTCTCTTCACCTCTGAACAGGAAATTAACAAGCACCCGGATCAGGTAAAGGCATTTCGTGCTGCCTCTCTGCGTGGTTGGGAATACGCGATGGCTCATTCGGAAGAGATTATCGATCTCATCGTGGGCAAGTATGGCGTTAAAAAATCACGGGAGCACCTTCGGTTTGAAGCTGCGGCAATGCGCAAATTAATGCTGCCGGATCTCGTTGAAATAGGCCAGATGAATCCGGGACGTTGGCGGCATATGGCAGATACATATGTGACGCTCGGAATGGCTGATGCGGGTTATTCTTTAAAAGGCTTTATCTACGATCCTAATCCCGCGCCAGACTACTCATGGGCGCCTCGTGCCCTTGGGATAGGGATTGCAATTATCCTGCTGACAAGTTCGGGGTTCCTTGTTCTGCTCCGGTTTAATACCAAACTTCGGTCAGAGGTTTCTCAGCGCAGGCAGGCTGAGGAGGAACTGAGCAGAGCGCGGGACGAACTTGAGCTGCGCGTGGAAGAACGTACAGCAGAATTAACGGAAGCCAACGAACAACTGAATATCGAAAATAACGAGCGCAAGCAGGCGGAAGAAAATCTTGCATGGAACCTGGCCATTAATCAGGCGCTCTCTTCGTTATATATTCCTCTGGTGACTGGCGGTACCAGCATTGAGCAAATCGCTCATATTGTTCTGGAAAAATGCAGACAATTGACAAGCAGCGCTCATGGTTTCGTTGCCGAGATCGACCCGGTTACCGGAGACCTGATCCTGCATACCTTGTCAAGAATGATGACTGATTGTAAGGTTGCGGAAGAAACGTTGCGGATAATTAAATTTCCCCGCAGGGCTGATGGTCTCTATAACGGCTTGTGGGGGCATGCTTTGAATACAAAGGAACCATTTTATACCAACGAAGCGGGGAGACATCCTGCTTCCGCTGGTGTTCCGGAAGGACACATAGCAATTGAAGGCTTTCTGGCAGTTCCTGTTTTACTGGCAGAAGAACTGGTTGGACAGATTGCACTATCGAATTCAACCAGGGCTTATACAGATCGGGATTTAGATCCGATCAATCGTATTGCCGAATTTTATGCACTGGCCATTCAGTACAAGCGTGCCGAAAAGCAACTCTGCAAACTTAACGAAGAGCTTGAGCAGCGGGTTAAACAGCGAACCGCAGAGCTGGAAGCCAAGAACATCGAGCTGGAAAAGATGAACAAGATGTTTGTGGGTCGTGAACTGCGAATGGTGGAACTAAAGGAGCGGATCAAGACACTTCAGGAGCAAGAGTTGCAAACTTAGGTAGTGAGTGACGTAACGGAAAGGAAAGGGTCGTGAATGTCCTGATTGTAGATGACAATGCCGATAGCCGGAAAATTTTGCGCTATACCCTGGAACATCACGGTTGCCATGTGACTGAAGCGAGGGATGGACAGGATGGGCTGGAGCAGGCAAAAGTATGTACGCCGGATCTGATCGTATCTGATGCCCTTATGCCTCGCATGGACGGTTTTGAGTTCCTGCGTCTGGTCAAACTGGATCAGGAACTTCGCTCAATCCCATTTGTGTTCCATTCCTCTGTCTATACCGGCCTGCAAGACAAGGAGCTGGCCATCTCACTGGGCGCTGAGGCGTTTATCGCCAAACCGGTGCAACCCGAAGAGCTGTGGGAGGCGTTATCGGCTTTTCTGCACAGGCGGGAAGCAGACAGGCAACATCATGCCGGTACGAAAAAACTGGAAGAAGAAACGGTATACCTCAGAAAATATAGTAGCGTGGTAGCGGCAAAGGTAGAGGAAAAGGTTCGGGAGCTTGAACAAAACATCGTCGAGCGCAAACTGACAGAAGAGGCTTTGCGCGAAAGCGAGGAACAGCGGTACCGGCTTCAGGTTGAACTTGCCTGTGCGGCGGAGATGCAGGCGGGGTTGCTGCCTGAGAGATACCCTGACCTTTCCGGTTTCGAATTTGCCGCGCGCTGCCTCCCTGCCCTGCAGGTCGGAGGTGATTTTTATGATTGGATCGAAGTCTCTCACGGTATTATCGCCATTACGCTTGGCGATGTCATGGGCAAAGGGATGAGTGCTGCCATGCTCATGACCACGGTCATGGCAGCCATACAGAGCGCGACGTTGCAGAACAGTCCTGCTGAGGCCGTACAACTGGCCGGACAGGCTATCAGGCGTAATCTGGAACGGTTTGAAAGCTTTGTAACATTGTTCCATGCCCATCTGAACACCGCTACCCGTTGCTTAAACTATGTGGACTGTGGCCATGGCTATGTCTTTCTGCTCCGTTCGAACGGCACCGTTGAAGAGCTTGGCCCGCGCGGGCTTCCGCTGGGAGTGATGGCCAAGGAACGCTACCAGGAAGGGACTGTCACCTTTGAACAGGGTGATGCTCTGGTTCTCTATAGTGACGGGCTGATTGATGCCAGACCCGAACTGGAACTTACGAACCGGATTCTTGCAGGGTATCTGCGACAGGCAACCAGCGCACAGGAAATGTTGGCCATCTTGCTGGCGCTTCCTGCGCTTGAATCCCCGCCTCCCGATGATCTGACGGTTCTGGTTATCAGGGCAGGCAGGGACGCTGGGGAGGCGATTCTTGAAAACCGCAGCCTGACAGCTCAAAGCAACGGAGTGTCACCCAATGGCAAATGAGGGAAAACCATGAACGTATTGGTCGTTGAGGACAGTATCAGCGCCAGGAAACTGTTGCGTCTCACCTTTGAGCACTACGACTGTACGGTCTTTGAGGCTCAGGACGGGCAGGAAGGGCTTGAACTGGCTGCTCGCCATAGACCGGACATCATCATATCCGACGCGCTGATGCCCCGCATGGACGGATTTCAACTGCTTCGGGCACTCAAGACCGATCCCGTTCTCAAATCGATCCCGTTCATTTTTTACTCTTCCGCCTACACCGGCGACAAAGAGGCAGAATTGGCTCTTTCACTCGGAGCGGAAGCCTTGATCGTCAAACCGGTAGAACCTGCGGAGCTTTGGGAAAAGACCTGCGCCATCAGGGAGGCATACAAGGCGCGCCAGAACAAATCTGCCCACGTGGCAGCAGATGAGAGCAACGAGGAGTACCTTCTCGAATACAGCCGGATTGTGGCAGCCAAGCTGGAGGAAAAGGTAAGGGAACTGGAAGATGAAATTGAAGAACGACAAGAGATACAGGATGAGCTGGAACAGCTGAATGAGAATCTGGAACAACGGGTACAGGAACGGACTGCCGAGTTGAACGAAAGAAATACCGAAATACAACAGGCGTATGACAACCTGAAAAAAGTCCAGGCTCAACTGCTGCAACAGGACAAGATGGCCTCCATCGGCCAACTGGCCGCCGGTGTTGCCCATGAAATCAATAATCCGATCGGCTTTATCATCAGCAACCTGAGCAGCCTTGAGCGGTATCTTGAAAAGGTGACCGACTATCTTGATGCCAACCTACAGTTCTTTGCCAACCATGAACCGGCAATCCTGGAGCACCTGATACAGGAGCAGAAAAAGTACAAGATTGACCGGATCCTTAAGGATCTGCCTGATCTGGTCAAGGAGTCTCTGGAAGGTGCCGAACGGGTGCGCAGGATCGTGCAGGATCTGAAGAGCTTCTCAAGGATAGATTCTGCGGAGTTTACATCTGCCGACATCAACGCTGGACTGGAGAGTACGATCTCCATTGTCTGGAATGAGCTGAAGTACAAGGCTTTGGTCAAGAAGGAGTACGGTCAACTGCCGCCGGTCTGGTGCAACCTGGGTCAGCTCAACCAGGTCTTTATGAACATCCTGGTAAACGCGGCTCAGGCTATCGAGAACAGGGGAGAGATCCTGATCAGAACCTGGCCTGAGGGAGATATGGTCGGGATCCGCATCAGTGACACCGGCTGCGGTATTTTGCAAAAAAACCTTAAGCGGATCTTCGATCCTTTTTTCACTACCAAGGAGGTGGGCAAGGGAACCGGACTGGGTCTTGCCATTGCCTACGACATCGTCACGAATAAACACGGCGGTACCATTGAGGTAACGAGTGAAGTCGGTGTGGGCACTGCCTTTACCATCATGCTGCCGGTGAGACGTGTAATTGAAGCAGCTGATCTGCAGTAACTAGCTGAACAACAAACGGACGCCAGTAGCTGGAGGAAAGCAAAAAGCTGGTAAGGAGCTTATATAATTATGGCTAGTTCATTCATTCCGACTATTGTGATTTTGCTGCTTTCGATCATCATCCAGGCAGCGGCCGCAATCATGGCGATCCGCCTGATCAGGATTACCGGCAGGCGGGTGGCATGGAGTCTGATAACCCTGGCTCTGGTACTTATGTCGATCCGGCGCATGGTACCGCTGTACCGCTTGATGACGGGAGATCTTGCTTATCCGGCGGATCCGGTAATCGAACTTATCGCTCTGGTACTGTCAGTTGCAATGTTATTGGGTATCTCACGTATTGCACCACTTTTCTTTGAGCGCAAATACGCTGAGGATGAACTGCGCAGCAATGCGTTGGAGATACAGGATCTTTACGACCATGCCCCCTGCGGTTACCATTCGCTGGACAAGGAGGGGGTCTTTGTCCGAATAAATGATACGGAACTGGAATGGTTGGGGTATCAACGGGATGAAATTGTCGGAAAAAAGCGGTTTAGCGATCTGCTCACTGCACAGAGCATTCAGGCCTTTCAGGAAAATTTCCCCCATTTTAAACAGCAGGGCTGGGTCAAGGATCTTGAATTCGAGATGCTGCGCAAGGACGGAACCATCCTGCCGGTGCTGCTCAGTGCCACTGCCATTACTGACAAGGATGGCAATTATCTGAAGAGCAGATCCACCATCTTTGACATCAGCGGGCGGAAAAAGAATGAAGAATCAGAACACCTGCTGAGTTCTATCGTCGAGTCTTCCGATGATGCGATCATATCAAAGGATCTGAACCAGAAAATTCTCTCCTGGAACCGTGGGGCAGAACGGCTGTTCGGTTATTCGGCAACAGAAGCTATCGGACAGCAGATTACGATGCTGATCCCGCCAGAACGGGAAGTTGAACTGGCCGACATCATGGCTTCTATCCAGCGAGGCGAACGGATAGAACACTTTACCACCGAGCGGGTTTGCAAGGATGGCAAACGGATCTTTGTATCCCTTATGGTGTCGCCGATCGTGGACTCAAGCGGTGCAATTCAGAGTGCATCGATCATCTCCCGTAATATTACCGAACAGGTACAACTGTCTGAGCAATTGCAATTGCAACACCTCCACCAGGAAGAGCTGGTTGAGCAACGTACAGCGGAATTGACCGAAAGGAGCCGCGAGTTGCAGGACAACCAGCAGGCTCTGATGAACATTGTAGATGACCTGAACCAGAAGACTGAGGAACTTGAGCAGGCCAACGCCAAGCTGCAGGAACTTGATCAACTGAAATCCATGTTCATCGCCTCTATGAGCCACGAACTCCGGACACCGCTCAATTCTATCATCGGCTTCTCCAGCATCCTGAAAGACGAATGGCTTGGCCCTGTCAATCCTGAACAAAAGGATAACCTGGCCACCATCCAGCGTTCAGGTAAACACCTGCTTAACCTGATCAACGACGTGATCGACGTCTCAAAGATCGAGGCTGGCAGGATTGAAATCCGCTTTGAAGAGTTTGATCTGTACGACCTGTTGACGGAAGCGATTCAGTATGTTGACAAGGATCTTCACGACAAGGGACTGGAACTGGAACTGGAGTTGCAGCATCATGAGCTCTGCACTGATAAACGCAGGCTGTTGCAGTGTGTCATCAACCTGCTGAGTAATGCCGTGAAGTTTACGGAACAGGGTAAGGTCACCCTGTCCTCAACGGTTGAGGCAGCCCAGCCGGACAAACCTGCATCTGTTGTAATTACTGTCTCTGATACCGGCATCGGCATTGCCGAACAGGATATACCCCGACTCTTCAAGCCGTTCGTGCGCCTGGAATCATCCATGAATATCATTACTCCAGGAACCGGACTCGGCCTGTATTTGACAAGAAAGTTGATTGTAGAAGTTTTGGACGGTGATATAGTCTGTACAAGCATGATCGGAACAGGAAGTACCTTCACATTAAAGATACCGGAGAAACTCTATGAAAAAAGTACTGGTAGTAGAAGATAACCAAGACAACCTGCGCCTGATCAGCTATGCCCTGAGCCGCCACGGCTATGAGGTGATATCCGCCGAGACCGGTGAAAAGGGAGTAGAACTGGCCATCAGCGAACGTCCATTTTTTATCATCATGGACATCAACCTGCCTGATTTCGACGGTCTTGAAGCTACCCGGCGTATCCGCAAGAGTGGTGCCAACGGCAGCATCCCGATCATCGCCATCACCTCCTACGCCATGGCCGGAGATATGGATCAGGTTCTTGCCGCCGGGTGTACCGGTTATTTTGAAAAGCCGATCGACCCATTGACCATCATGGACAAGATTCATGCCCTGCTTGGGGTAACGGATCCTCATTCAATGAAGAACGAGAGACAGCCATGAAGGTCTTGATCGTTGAAGACGACACCGCTGCCCGAAAACTGCTACGGATTACCCTTGAGCACTATCACTGCACCGTTGTTGAAGCGCAGGATGGACAGGAAGGCCTTGAGCAGGCTCTCCGCTATATGCCGGACATTATTATCTCTGACGCGCTGATGCCCCGCATGGACGGTTTTCAACTGCTACGCGCGCTTAAGCGCACCCCCGAACTACAGACTATCCCCTTCATCTTTTACTCATCGACCTATACCGGCGAAAAAGAGCTGGAACTGGCTCTTTCCCTCGGTGCAGAGGCCTTTATCAACAAACCGGTAGAGCCTGCCGAACTCTGGGAAAAGACCTGCCTGATTATGAATGATTGGGAAGCTCGGCAGAAAAAGCCTGCTCACCAGCCAATAAACGAGAGTGACGAACAGTTTCTGCGCGAATACAGCCAGATTGTGGCAACCAAGCTCGAAGAAAAGGTTAAGGAGCTGGAAGAGGCGCTGGCTCTGCGTAAGCAGGCCGAGGAGGAGTTACGCCGCCTGAATGATGAACTGGAGGTGAAAAAGAACCTGGCAAAAGACCGTATCCTGGCGCACCAGGCGCGGATGTATGCCATGGGAGAGATGCTCAGCAACATTGCCCATCAATGGCGACAGCCGCTGAACAATGTCTCGCTTATTGTTCAAAACCTGCGAGCCGAATACGAAGAGGGTTCACTCACACCAGCGACATGCCGTGACTATGAGGAAGAGTGCATAAAAATCCTGATGTATATGTCCAATACCATCGATAATTTCTATGCGTTTTATCAACCGGATTCCACCCGTCAACCATTTGATCTGTATCAGGCCATCTCCGAATCGATTTCACTGGTAGGAGCAGACCTGGAATCACGTGGCATCTCCATCACACTGCTTAAAGAGTCTGATTTAACCGTAAGCGGGTTCAAAAAAGAGTTTTCCCAAGTGCTTTTAAATGTCATCCAAAATGCAAAGGAGGCTATCCTCTTGCGCAGACCGACATCCCCTTTTGTTAAAATCAGTTTCTCAAACGAGGATGGATTTGCCCGGATAACGGTCAACGATAATGCTGGCGGTATCCCATCAGAGGTGCTCGACAAGGTTTTTGATCCGTACTTTACCAGCAAATTCAAGGCGCAAGGCGTAGGTATGGGGCTCTATATCGCAAAAATGATAATTGAGAAACATATGGGCGGAAGAATATCGGTTGAAAATACTGCCGAAGGAACGGAAGTTATTATAGAAATCCCGCTTGATCAAGGGCAGTGCTCCACGCCAGGAAAGGAACAGCTATGAATCCTGCCCTCCGACTGTTTTTCATTGTTACTGCATGCATGCTGCCAGTTGTCGGCTGCAACCAACCACCTCAGCTACAGGAACCGAAGTATGGCACGGCTCCGGCTCAAAAACAGGAAACCGTGTTCAGTTTTGCCGTACACCCCCTGCATAACCCCCAGAAGCTTAATCAGGCCTATTTGCCACTGATCGAACACCTTAACAAGCAACTTAAGGATGCTCGCCTTGAGTTGGAGGCATCTCGCGATTATGGCAATTACGAAGAAAAGATCAGGTCAAAAAAACCGGACTTCCTGTTACCCAATCCCTGGCAAACACTGGAGGCCATGAAGGCAGGATACCAAGTCATTGCCATGGCCGGAGACCCGCAGGATTTTAAGGGAATTTTTGTGGTACGCCGTGATAGTAAAATAGTCAAACCAGTTAATCTGAAAGGGAAGGCGGTGAGCTATCCCTCCCCCACTGCATTGGCTGCCTGCATCATGCCTCAAAATTTCCTCCATGGGCACGGGATAGATATCAATAAAGAGATTGAAAACCGGTATGTAGGTTCACAGGAATCATCCATTATGAATGTCTTTCTGAGCCAGACCGCTGCAGGCGCAACCTGGCCTCCTCCCTGGCGAGCCTTTCAGAAGGAACATCCTGCCGAGGCAGCCCAGTTGAAGGTTATCTGGGAAACCCCGCACCTGATCAATAATTCCGTTATGGTGCGCAATGATCTGCCGCCTCAGATAAGGGATCAGGTTCGGACAGCCCTGATAACACTTCATGAGAGTCCACAGGGGAAAGAGATCCTTGCCGGAATGGAGACAGCCCGTTTTCACCCTGCGACCGATGCAGACTACGAAGTTGTCAGGCGTTATGTGGAACAGTTTGAGAAAACCATACGTCCGGTAAAACAAAATTAATGTTGCACGCGAAGACTGAAATCAAAGCTCTGTGGCCAATCGCCATTTTTGATAATCTGCTCAAACCATCAGCATCGTTTTTTACCATACTTCAGATCCTGTAGCACCAACCGCTCCAGCGAGGCGTCCAGCATGTTTTTTCGGCAATCCACGCCGTCAATGCTGCCAGTCTGTAGTTTGCGGAAGAAACGGCAGCCGCCGAAGCAAAGCGGCAGGTAGGCGCAGTCCAGACATTCTTCGTTCTTCCAGATATCCAGCCGGTGGGATTCGCGGTAGTCACTGACCCCTTCGGCCAGGGTGCCGATGCTCAGCTCGGGCCAGCCGAGCAAGGCAGGACATTTGTAGAGTGAACCATCATAATTGACCACAAGGTTATTGGTCAGTTCTATCATGCAGATGCCCATGCCCGGCTTATCCGTAGAAAAGCCGCGTCGCAGGATCTCTTCCCGCAGAAACAGGTTCGCCTCAATCTGCCACGCTTCACTGTCGAAGGCGCAGGCGTTCTGTTTGCCCGATTTGGGATGAATTGGCGAAAACTGGACTGATCCCAGTTTTGCCGGATCAATACCGGCTTCAATCAGAACATCAAGCATGGCCGGGAAATGGCGGTAGTTTTCCCTTGTGTAGTTGCCGCCAGGCTTGATTGTAATCAGGTCATACACCGAGCACAGGTTGTCAAGAATCAGATCAAAACTCCCCCGTCCCGAGACAAAGGGGCGCTGCTGATTATGGAACTCTGCCGGACCGTCCAGGGTAATCAAGGCGCTCTGCAACCCCAGGGGAAGCAACTCCTCAACAACAGTACGGGTCAGCAGGGTAGCATTGGTCACCAGACTAAAGGTAAAGGTTCTTCCAGCAGCAATAGCCATATCTTGCAGGGATTTGGCAATCTGCTTGAGACGCGGGATAGCCAGGAGCGGCTCTCCGCCGTAGAAACGCAGCTCAACGTCTCGACCCTGGTCGATCTGCTCATGCTTGATCCAGTCCACCAGCAGCCGAGCTGTCTCCTTGCTCATGGTATGCTTGCCACGAAACGGCTCTTCAAAACAGTAGGGGCAGGCCAGATTGCAGTCCAGGGTCAGCACAACGGTGGCCGTAAAGGTCGTGGCATGATGGTTGCTGAACTCAACCAGATTAGCCATGGCTGCCCGTTCAGCCGCCAGATCGTCCACCCACAGTTCCAGACGACTCAGGATATCTCGCTCCTCCTTAGACAAGGTATCTGCATATGCTGCAGCCAGCAACCGTTCAGAAACCCTGACCAGCGAACTTTTCTTGGTTGAATAGAGCAGTACAGAACCGGGTCGAGCCGGATCAGGATAGATGGTCAGATAGCAGGAAAGCGGCACAGGTTACTCCCTTAAAAAGATGCTGGGGAGCTTGCGCTCCCCAGCGGTGTTTCAGAACCATTACTTGCGGGAACTTCCGGTTCCGCCTGTGCAGCAACCGCTGACCATGCCACAATCCTCAAACCCTTCATCCAGAATTTCCAGTTCACTGACCGCATTTTCCATGTTGTGACCTCCGTCTGAAATGAATGCCGATTCCGTTACAAACAGGCATTTTAGATGAAATACTGTAGACTAAAACTGAAGTATATGCTAGGTGGAAACTGCGTTGAATTCAAGGTGGTTATTGTTGTTGCTGATAGAGAGACTGTTTGATGGGCAAGCTTCTCCAAAAACCTTTTTTTCTGCTGCTGGCATTTTTGCTGGGCGGCATTGCGCCGGTTTTTGCAGAGGACGACTCCCTTGAGACCCTTGGCTTCATAGAGCCACATGATGAAACACTGGTTTCAACCTCCCGTATCCCGCGTCCTACCTCAAAGACAGCAGAAAATATCACGGTTATTACTGCAGCAGATATTGAACGCCTTAATGCCCATACCCTGGCTGACGTCTTGCAAACCGTTCCCGGCATTCAACTGGACTTCGGTCTCCGAACCCCAAGCACCTTTTCTTTTTTTAATATCCAGGGTGCCGTTAATAGCACTGTACTGGTGCTGATTGATGGTATTCGCCAGAATGACTTTGATCAGAATATGGCAATCCCCGGCTTGATCCCTGTTCAGCAGATTGAGAGGATCGAGATCATCAAGGGAGCTGCCTCAACTGCCTGGGGCTCGGCTCTGGGAGGGGTGATCAACATCGTCACCAAGAGTCCCGACCCTGATCAAACTGTGTCAGGGATGGCATCAGCGGCGGTCGGTTCCCGCTTTACCGCAGATTCCCGGGCAGAGTTAAGCGGTACCGTCAACCGTTTTGGCTACTATCTGACCGCCGGTAATCTCCGCTCAGACGGTCTCTCCCCAAATACCGCCACCAATCTGAACAACCTGTATGGAAAGCTCTCTTATCTGCTACCTGGCAACGGTACTGCCACCATCGGTCTGTCCCATCTCTACGCAAGCCCCGGCCTGGATGAAGGGGAGACGGCTGCCTGGGGCTTTGTACACGACAACAATCAGTACCGCCGTACCAACGGGTTTCTTAAATTCAGCCAACCCCTGGGTAACAAATTTATCCTTGATCTTGATGGCTATTTTACCAACCGCGACGACCATACCAGATATGGCGGTCTCGACGCTTTTGGTGCCATCACCTTTTTTAACGATTATGCTGTGCGGGATACAAGCCATGGAGCAAATGCCCGCCTGACCTGGGGCGATAGCCAGATGAGTCTGGTGACCGGACTTGAATATGCCCATCTCTGGGCCAATTATAAGGACATACTGAGCAGCAATCCCGCTCTGTATGACCGGAGTTGGGATCGCTGGGCCGTCTATGGCAACGGTTCCTATACCTTTGGCCACCTGACGGTTCTACCTGGTGTTCGCTACGATATCACCGGTACCACGGGTGACAATGCCAGTTATTCTCTGGGAGCCACCTACCAACTGGCTGAAAACACCACGTTGCGAGCATATGCTGCCCAGGGTTTCTCGTTGCCATCCCCCCGCGTTGATAACACCCTGCAAAAGGTCAAGACCATCCAGGCTGGTATTGAAACAGGGTCAATCCCCTACATCTGGCTGAAAGGCACCTATTTTTTCAATGCCCTGCGTAACAGCCAGTCTATCGGAACTGCGACAACAACCAACCAGGATCGTCAAGGCTTTGAGCTGGAGGCTCGCACCACCCCGTTGTTTGGCCTTTCTCTGACCACTGGCTATACCTATCTGTATGCAAAAAATTCCGACACCGGTGAACAACTGAAGACCGACAGCAATCAGTCCGTACCTCCCCACCTTGTCAAGCTGGCTTTAAACTATGACAACACAAACCTTGGATTGCGCGGTACCCTGACCGGCAACTATGTCTGGTGGAATTCTCCTGCTGACTACAGCTCCCGCAGCGCCGGTATGATCTGGGATCTGCATCTGAACTGGAAGCTGAAGCTGCAATCAAAGCTGGAGCCGGAGTTGTTCTTTACGGGTCACAACCTGTTTAACACTGTACAGACCACCGATACGGAGCTGTACACAAATGCGGGTCGCTGGTTCGAGGGCGGCATCAGGGTGAAGTTCTGATGCGGCGCCTGATCCTGCTTATACTGACCCTGGCTCTGCTGTTACCCCCGCTTGCCCAGGCCTACGACCTGCTGGTGCTACAGAGCCGACACAATCCAGCCTACGAAGAGGTACTGAAAGGATTTAACAGCGGACAGAACGTCTCCCGGCGGGTGATTGTGCTATCCGACTATGCCGATGTGGATCTGGTCAGGATTGTGCGTGAGGATCGTCCGGCGTTGATCCTGGCTGTGGGAGACGCAGCTCTGACAGCGGCACGCAAGGTACGCAACATTCCGGTGATCGCGCTCATGTCCCTTGGTATCCATGGCATGAAGGGGTTGCAACCCAATCTGACCGGCATCAGCATGTATATTCCTCCTGAGAACTATTGTACTCTGCTGCAGCAGATGAAGGTTCGGCGTGTGGGGATTGTCTGCGATCCATCCAAAAGCGGTTGGTACCTACGCCAGGCACGGCAGGCTGCTGAAAAACATGGCATCAAACTGCTGGTACGCGAAGTAACGACCCCCCGTGATACCGTGACCCAACTTGCCACATTGGCAGGGAAGGTGGATGCACTCTGGATGCTCCCTGATGTTACGGCGGTAACCAGGGAAACTGCCGAGGCATATTTTCACTTCAGCCAGCAGCAGTCGGTGCCGGTGATCTCGTTTGCAGCCGGATATCTGGGACTGGGAGCGGCAGCCGTATTGGAAATAGATCGTGTTGCCTTGGGGCGTCAGGCCAACGCCATGGTTAGTGCACTTCTTGATGGAGTTACCCTGGATGCCATGCCGCTCAACTTTGCCCAGGAAGTCAGACTCAAAACCAATCCCACCATACTCAACCGGTTTGGTTTGTCATTTTGAGGACTGAAGTTTTCTATTGTAATACGAATCACGCAATGTTATCTGATTGTTACGTTAATCTGGACAATCGGTTCAGTTACTTTGCTAATCCTGTCACTACCACCCACTTTAAGGAATAAGACCATGTTAAGGTGTGTACGATGGTCAAACATCCGTACCAAATTTCAATACAAACTCTTTCTCATCTTTACCCTGTTTACCTTTCTGATCGTCTCACTGCTTAGTACCCTGTTTATCATTCGGGAAATCAACCAAAAAAGAAATGGGGCAGTTGCACAGCTCAGGCTCCAGGCTCAGTCGCTTGCTCAATCTATCCGGCTCCCCCTCTTTGCCGAGAATCGTGATGTATTGCATCAAATGGCTGAACAGGTTCTCCAGTCGCCTGAAATTCACCGGGTCATAATAAGCGCTCCAGACGGCAGGGTGTTGGTTGATCTCCATGCTTCACCCTCTGCCATTTCCGCTGTTCCGGCAAAGATCATCAGCCAGACCATGGAGGTGCGCAGTAATCCGCAGACGTCTTCTGTTGTATCAGCTCTGGCCGATGGGCAGGATACCCAGTCCGTGCTGGGCAGAGTGCGTATTGAGCGTGGCACAGGTGACCTTTCACAGGCTGTCGGTGAACTGATCGTCTGGTCTGTCAGTATGGCCGTGCTTTTTTGGCTGCTGGTCTCCTTGCTGAGCCATTTGGTGCTCCGTCAGGTTACCCGCTCTTTTAATACCCTGATGAGTGGTATTGATACCTTGCAGCAGGGAAATTATAGCTCAAGGATTGTTGTTGAATCCCATGATGAACCGGCTCAGGCTGCAGTTGCGATCAATGAGCTGGCAGACTCGTTACAGCAGCGCTTTGAAGAAAAGAGGCTTGCCAAGGAAGAGCTGCTTAAAGCCAAAACTGCCGCTGAAGCCGCTAATGTTGCAAAGACAGAGTTTCTGGCCAACATGAGCCATGAAATTCGTACCCCCATGAGCGGGGTGATCGGCAATGCACAACTACTGCGTTTTACTGCTCTAAGCGAGGAGCAGGCAGGATATCTTACAAACATTGAGTCTGATGCAAAAAACCTGCTGTCGTTGATAAACGACGTACTTGATATCTCGAAGATTGAGGCTGGAAGGCTTGAGCTTGAGAACACACCTTTTATTCTGCACAGTTGCATCGCTCAACTGCTCAGTTCTCAGGAGTCGCGCATACATGCCAAAGCACTCACGCTTGGCTCTGCAATTGATAGGGAAGTCCCTGATAATCTGATTGGTGATCAACTGCGTCTGAAACAGATCCTGTACAATCTGGTGGGCAATGCCATCAAGTTCACAGACAAGGGAGAAATTCTGGTACGGGTTACGCTGCTTGAACGTGACGAAGATACGGTTCGTCTCCGGTTCAGCATCAGCGATACCGGCATAGGCATCAAGCCTGAAGCGCTGGAGAAAATATTTGAACCATTCTCTCAGGCTGATAGCTCTGTGACCCGCAGATTCGGCGGCACCGGACTGGGACTCTCCATCTGCAGCAGACTTATTGGGATGATGTCAGGAAAAATGGTAGTTGAGAGTCAGGAGGGCAAAGGCAGCACTTTTCATCTCTCCATGCCGTTCCTTATCAACAAACAGCCTGTGGAGCAACAGGAGGAGTCACAGCAGGTTGTTACAAAACAGTTATGGGAAGGCTCGCCGTTACGTATTCTGCTGGCGGATGACTGCAAGGCCAATCGGACGTTGCTGACGATTCTACTCTCACGTTTTGGACATGAAGTCATCTCATCAGGTGATGGTATAGAGCTGTTGGAGCAATGGCGAATAGGTACGTTTGATGTTGTTTTGATGGACATCCAGATGCCGCTCATGGACGGCGTTGAGACGACACAGGTTATTCGGGAACATGAAAAGAAAAATGGTGGCCATGCACCCATTATCGCTTTGACAGCCCACGCACTGAAAGATACCAGAGAACAGCTGTTGCTGTCAGGCTTTGATGGATATATTTCAAAACCGATTGATCTGATTGCACTTCATGCTGAAATGAAGCGAGTGGTTACGCAGAACGAAAAATAAGACAGAAATTCCCTGATACACACAGGAAACGTACCGGCGCTATAACCCTAAACCGGCAGTTCACGAAACACAGGGCAGCGGAGCAACAGAGAAATCAAGATGTTAGTAAAACAGCTAGCAAAACCAAAGTGGTGAATCTTTAAACAGGCTTTTCCATTGCTTTTTTCTGTAGTTTTACTCCGTTGCTCTGTCGCTCCGTGTTTCAAATGCTTTTTCTAGGTTTAACAGGCTTTGCAAACGACTTTCAACCGCGACGCAACGACTGCGCCACCAGGCTGGCGGTATGTTCAACCCGCAGGTTTGCGCCAACCGCCTCAAGCCCGCCTTCGATCTGCATCCGGCAGCCGGGGCAGTCCACCGCGACGGTTGTCGTCCCGGTGGCCTTGATGTTCTCAATCTTGTTCAGCAACACCTCGCGGGCTATCTCCGGGTATTTCAGTGAGTATGACCCGCCAAAACCGCAACACTTGTCACAGTCGGTCATTTCCCTGATCTGCGCCCCAACCAGTCCGGTCAAAACCGTGCGAGGTTCTTCAAACACCCCACAGCCCCGCTTGAGGTGACAGGAATCGTGATACGTGATGATTGTTCTCCCTTCGACTCCGCTCAGGGAACCATCTGTTGGCTGAGCGGAGTCGAAGTCAATCTTCCGTGCCACCAATTCGGAATAGTTGAAAACCTTGGCTGCCAGTTTTTCAGCCTTGGCATGATAATCGGACTCCTTTGCCAGCAACTTGGGAAAATCATGTTTCAAGGAGATGCTACAGGTGGGGCAGATGGTCACCACATAGTCAGCCTCCTGCTCCAGCAACACATCCAGATTAATCCGGGCCATGTCACGAGCCACATCCATCTCACCGGAATAGCGAGCCGGTATGCCGCAACAGCTCTGCTTCTTGGGAAATACGACCTCATACCCCAGCCTTTCCAGACTTTCGGCAGTATCCATGCACAGTTCAGGATAGACAAAATCCGCCAGGCAACCGGAGTAGAACAGCACCCTCTCCTTTTGGGAGCTGAACCTCTTTTCCTGTACCAGATCGCGGTACGGTTTTTCAGCTATCGGCGGCAGAGACTTTCCGGCAGCCAAGGCATCAAACATCAGCGGCAGGTGGCGGATACGGCCACCATCCCCCTGTAGCGGTTTCTGAGCCAGGTAGGCGGCTCGTAGGGTGGTGTGGAACAGGGTGCGATTCTTCATCATAGTGCCGAACATGAACGTTTGTCCAAACGGCTTACGGATCTTGTCCCGCAGATCAACGATCAACCCCTCGATATCGATCTTGGCAGCGCAGACCTCGTTGCACTTGCGGCAGCCGATACAGAGCTTGAGGATCTCCTCGGCCTTGTCCATGCCATGGAAGAAAGGGGTCAGTACCAGACCGATCCCCCCCACGTAGATATGGCCAAAGACATGCCCCCCCACGATCTCGTAGATCGGACAGACATTGGCGCAGGCTCCGCACTTGACGCACTGCAACGCCTGACCAAAATCAGGATTGGCAGCCAGATCCATTCTGCCGTTATCCAGCAGCACGATATGCAGTTCGTGGCCATCACCACCGGTGGAGCCCTTGATAAACGAAACGTAGGAGGTCAGCTTCTGGCCGGTGGCGTTTTTAGGCAGCACCTCGATCACGTCCAGCGCCTCAGTCATGGATGGCACGATCTTCTCTACCCCGATCAGGGCAATATGGGTCCTGGGCAGGGTGGTCACCAACCGACCGTTACCTTCGTTGGTTATAATCGCCAAGGCTCCGCTGTCAGCCATGGCCACGTTGGCGCCGGACATCCCCACCTGACCTTCCAGAAAACCGCTCCGCAGGGTCTCGCGAGCCTTTTGCACCAGAAAGGGAATATCCGGGGGGCAATCGCTGCCGGTTGCCTTGCTGAACAGTTCCGCCACATCCTCCTTGTTTTTGTGGATGGCTGGCATGACCATATGGGATGGACGTTCTCCGGCCAACTGGATGAT
Organism: Geobacter sp. UBA2189; assembly: GCA_002328035.1. GTDB lineage: Bacteria > Desulfobacterota > Desulfuromonadia > Geobacterales > Pseudopelobacteraceae > Trichlorobacter. The sequence continues at coordinate 146,664 of DCVL01000017.1, read as the reverse complement.
CCACTCTCCCAGATCAGTTTCCAGACAGCGCACGCCATTTGCCTCCAGATAGTGATTCAGATCGATCTCTTCCGAGGTCATGGCCTTGGACTTGACCAGAAAATCAGCCCCCTTGGAACGGATGATCTCCAGCATCACCGCCCTTGCATCTTCCGGCCTACGACAGAAATGCACCTTTGCGCCGGTTCTCTCTGCACTGGCAGTAAACCGGGCGATCAGGTCCGGCATCTGTTGCAGAGCGATCTGCTTGTTTTGGGCAATCCTGCTGCGCAGCGCCTCAAAGTCAACACCCTCAAAGGCCTTGGCCCGCGCCACCGGATAGGCAGCGGCAAAGTTCTTCAAGGCTCGACGCAGAAAGGTATCGTTAATCTTGTTCTGTATGGTGGCGTTACTCATGGCAGCACCCCTCAATCATCAAAATGTGCAGCTCAATCGGCCCGTGGACGCCGATGGTCAATACCCGCTCAATGTCTGCGGTGCGGGAGGGGCCGGTGGTCAAAGAAAAATAGGCCTGATCACCGCTGGTCAGCATCCGGTTTAACCGTTCTCCCAGATCGTACAGGGTCGGCACTATGGTTGTCGGGTCTAAAAACACGGCATGGATCGGGGCAAGCGCTGTGGCAGCACGCCCTTCAGGCCCCTTCAGGTCAATCAGCAGGCTGCCGGTGGCGGCAATGCCAGCCTCTGCCCTGCTGATGCAGAGGACTGCATCGGCAGGGACAGCAGTACCGGATGCGTCAATGGCAAGGGCATCCCGGAGATGGGTCGGCAAGGTGGAGCAGCTGACCGCACCACCCCCGGCAATCCCCATCAGATAGTCGCGCGCCTCGCCAATACAGGAAAAATGTTTTATTACCGCACCCACAGCCTCGGCAGCCAATCGGAATCTATCACACATGAGTCATCCCCTCTAAATTTGTAATGCCAATTTGAAAAACATCGTATCTACCTTCTATCTATCTGTCAATAATGTATTTTTTATGTATCATATTTTTTGTTGACAGCCAACTTTAAAAAGGATAATTGGTAAGACAAATATATAAAACGTCGTATTGTCAAATTGTAGGCGCTCTGAATAGACCATAAAAACCTCAATACAGATCAGGAGAAAGTCAGTTTCGCGAACTGGCCAATGCCGATGCCTGCTGCGGCAGCGGTGGTGACTACAACCTCAGACAGCCGGTGATGGCCGACCGGGTGCTCCAGCGCAAGCTGGAGACCATAGCCGCCAGCGGAGCAGAACTGGTGGTGGCCAACAACCCCGGCTGTCTGCTGCAGCTTAAGAAAGGATTGGCGGATCATCTGCCCCAGGTGCGCCTGATGCACCTGACCGAGCTGCTGACCTGGAGCATGGCAGGAAACTCTTGAAAATAGTCATTTCGAAAATTTTAGTTTCCTTGTATTTTTTTAGTTACGCTATTGCTGTTAACTTCAAATCAGACTATAGTGTAAACGCTATTATTTTATACTACTAAGTAATGGAGGATCCATGAACATTCACGAATACCAGGCAAAAGCAATTTTGCGCAGATTCGGTGTGCCTGTCCCTGACGGTCACATCTGCTACAACGGCAACAGCGCCCGCGAATGGGCCAAACGGCTCGGTCCAGGCCCCTGGGTGGTCAAGGCTCAGATCCATGCTGGCGGTCGCGGCAAAGGGGGCGGGGTCAAACTGGCCAAAACAGATGATGAAGTCCGCACCATCGCCCGGGACATGCTGGGTATGACCCTGCGCACCCACCAGACCGGCCCGGAAGGTAAAGTCGTCACCCGTGTCCTTGTGGAAAACGGCTGTGCCATCGCCCGTGAACTGTACGTCAGCCTGGTGGTTGACCGTGCCAGCTCCAAATTATCGGTCATGGCCTCCACCGAAGGGGGGATGGATATCGAAGAAGTAGCCGCCGCCACCCCTGAAAAGATCTTCATCGAAACCATCGACCCGCTGGTGGGGTTGACCCAGTTCCAGTGCCGCAACATCGCCTTCAAACTGGGACTGGGCGGCAAACTAATGCCCAAAGCGGTCAAACTACTGGAAAACCTCTACGCCACCTTCCTGGCCTGCGACTGCTCCATGCTGGAGATCAACCCCCTGGTCGTCACCACCGAAAACGACCTGCTCTGTCTTGACGCCAAATTCGGCTTTGACGACAACGCCATGTTCAGACATCTTCAGATCGCCGACATGCGTGACTATGACGAAGAAGACCCCAACGAAGTCGAAGCCTCCCAGCACGACCTCTCCTACATCTCCCTGAACGGCAACATCGGCTGCCTCGTCAACGGCGCAGGCCTTGCCATGGCCACCATGGACATCGTCAAGCACTACGGCGGCGATCCGGCAAATTTCCTCGATGTCGGGGGCGGAGCCACCATTGAGCGGGTCACCGAGGCTTTCAAGATCATCCTCTCAGACAAAAACGTACGCGGTATCCTGGTCAACATCTTCGGCGGCATAATGAAATGCGATGTCATCGCCACCGGTGTCATCGAAGCAGCCAAACAGGTCTCCCTCAATGTTCCTCTGGTGGTTCGGCTTGAAGGAACCAACGTCGAGCGGGGTAAGGAACTGCTTGCAGCGAGTGGCCTGAACATCATCGCCGCCGATGGTATGGCCGATGCAGCCCAGAAGATCGTCCAGGCCGTGGCAGCCTAAGGGGAGATAAACAATGAGCGTACTGATCAATAAAGAGACCAAAGTCATCACACAAGGTATTACCGGCGCAACCGGTCTGTTCCACGCCAATGGGGCGCGGGATTACGGCACTCAGATGGTGGGGGGTGTCACCCCCGGCAAGGGGGGCACTGTCATTGAGGGCTTTCCAGTCTTTGACACCGTCAGAGACGCCGTAGAGAAAACCGGCGCTACCGCCTCAGTCATCTACGTGCCACCACCGTTTGCCGCCGACTCCATCATGGAATCGGTAGAAGCCGGTATTGAACTGGTTATAGCCATAACCGAAGGGATTCCGGTGCTGGATATGGTTAAGGTCAAGCAGTACCTACAGGGTAAAAAAACCCGCCTGATCGGTCCCAACTGCCCCGGCGTCATCACCCCCGGTGAATGCAAAATAGGGATCATGCCGGGCTACATCCACAAACCGGGCAAGGTTGGCGTGGTTTCCCGTTCCGGCACCCTGACCTACGAAGCGGTCTGGCAACTGACCTGCCTTGGGCTTGGCCAATCCACCTGCGTCGGCATCGGCGGCGATCCGGTCAACGGCACCAGTCACCTTGATGTACTCAGGATGTTTGAAGAAGACCCGGACACCGAGGCGGTGATCATGATCGGTGAAATCGGTGGCAGCGCAGAAGAAGAGGCAGCCCGCTTTGTGAAGGAGAACATGACCAAACCGGTGGCAGGCTATATTGCCGGCAGAACCGCGCCTCCGGGCAAACGGATGGGTCATGCCGGTGCGATCATTGCCGGCGGCAAAGGGACAGCAGCGGAGAAGATTGCGGTGCTGGAGGAATGCGGGATCAGCGTAGCGGCTACACCGGCCGATATGGCTCAGGCGCTGATGAAGATCTACAGGCCGAAGTAGTACCTTAACACCTACTGTTTCGCACCAAACCCTATAGTTGCCATTCCGGTGGACAAGATCCATCAGGATGGCAACATGGTTACCGCCCCGGCCTGGCCGGCTCATCCTGAGTGGCTTGCCAAATTTTTACAGCTGTCAGGAACAAGGATTGAGCTGTAACTACACGACACTGCACGGAGGATTCAATGAAGATCGTCATCCTTGACGGATACACCATCAATCCCGGCGACAATCCCTGGTACCCTGTGGAAGCGCTGGGGGAATGCGCCATCTATGACCGGACACCGCCCGAGCTGGTGCTGGAACGGGCACGGGAGGCGGAGATCATCCTGACCAGCAAGGTGAAGCTGACCGAAGCAGTGATCCGCGATCTGCCAAACCTTCGTTATATCTCCCTGCTTGCTACAGGCTACAACAACGTAGATCTGGTGGCGGCGGCCAGACGAGGTATCCCTGTTGCCAACGTGCCGGCTTACTCCACCGCATCGGTAGCCCAGACCGCCATTGGCCTGCTGCTGGAGCTTGCCAGCGGAATAGGGATCCACAATGCCGCTGTCAAGGCCGGAGAATGGGTCAGTTCACCGGACCACTCCTTCTGGAAGCGTTCTATTGTCGAGCTTGACAGTCTGACCATCGGGATTGTCGGCTATGGTAGCATCGGCCGAGCCATTGCCCGTGTTGCATCTGCCTTCGGCATGCAGGTGATCGCCTACGCCCCCCGCCTCCCCGCAGACCCCGGCACGGTGCCGATCCGCTTTGTCCCGTTGGACGAGCTGTTTGCAACAAGCGATGTGGTCTCACTCAACTGCCCACAGACCCCTGAAAACACCGGCTTTGTCAACAGTAGCCTCCTGGCTCTGATGAAACCGACCGCGTTTCTAATCAATGTTGCCCGCGGCGGACTGGTAAACGAGACCGACCTGGCCAATGCACTCAACTACGGCGTTATTGCCGGCGCCGGTCTTGATGTGGTGGCCGTTGAGCCAATGCTGGCTGACAATCCACTGTTGGGAGCTGCCAACTGCATCATTACACCCCATATTGCCTGGGCCTCACTGGCTGCCCGGCAACGGCTGATGACCATCGTTGCGGGCAATATCGCCTCCTTTCTTGCGGGCAGGCCGCTTAACGTGGTCAACGCCCCCTGAAACAGGGTGAATCGGTTGCAATCAAGCGATAATTCTAGTAGATAAAGAAGGAGGCAACCATCATTGGGTAGTTGCCCCTTATTTGTTACAGACAGGAACGCCATGCCCTTTCAACCGATCAAGCCGACAAAGGTATCATCCCAGATAGCAAACCAGATTCGCGCATCCATCCTGGCAGGAGAATTTACCCCCGGCGATAAGCTCCCACCTGAACGGGAACTGGCTGAGACGTTCGGGGTCTCTCGCCCTTCGGTACGCGAGGCGCTCAACATTCTTGCCGCCAGCGGACTGACCTCATCGTACCAGGGGGGAGGCACTGTGGTGATGTCACTGGTAGAAAGCACCGCCGGAAACCCGCTGACCGGACTGATCCGTTCCCAACAGGAACGCGCCCTTGATGTGATTGAAGTACGCAAGGGGATGGAATCCTGGACTGCCTTTTATGCTGCACAACGGGCGCTACCTGAAGATATCCGGCGTATGGAAGAAATTATCAACGCTATGGAGCGTAATCTTGATCAGATGAGTGCATCGGAGGATCTTGATGCCAATCTGCATATCTTAATCGCACGCGCCACACACAATATTGTCTGGCTGCACCTGATGCAGACCATCTTCGATGCCATGAAGGAATTTCAGCAGACGGTCTGGCGCGCCGTCTACCTTACCAATGAGGATCACCATCTGCTTTACAACCATCACAAACGCATCTTTGAAACAATAAAGGATCGCAACCCTGAAGCAGCCCGTGAAGCCATGCTGAATCACTTAACCTTTGCCGAACAACGCAGCACCGCATATGTTGCCGGACAGTCACATTAAACGTTGACGCCGTATTACCCATGCCACCAAAATTGAGATATTCAAAAAGCTGCTTTTTAGAAACATCTGCTTTACTAAAACGCCACCAGGTACCGTCCTCCATCTTTTCTTATAGCAGAGCAACCGGGTGGCAACCTGCGAATCCGATCAATCAAGGTATCAGCCTGTTTTCCCGAGATCAGGGCAGGCTGAAAACCAACCTCTTTATGCCGTATATTTATCGGTATCAACTCTGCGGTGCGAAGTTCTCCATCAAACCTTAGCCGCACCAGAACAGTTTTATCGGCGATACGACTTTTGCTTGCAAATATAAAATTTCCAAGACTGTAAAAGATAAGGCCTCTTTTGTACCGTTCAATCCCTTGCAGGATATGGGGATGATGCCCGATTACAGCATCTGCTCCCGCATCAATCATCATCCGCCCCAAACGGGATTGATACGGGCGGAGAGTGGTCTTGCCCTCTTCTCCCCAGTGAACCGTAACAACCACAATCTTAGCCTGCTTTCTGGCCAACACAATATCTTCTTTAACCAGTTTTTCCAAAAGCGGAACAGTGCCGGCCTTTTTTGAGCCGGCCCAAAATTCATTTGGCAATGTAAGAGAATAACCGAGAATGGCAACCTTCGTCGCTTTGATATCAAATATGACAGGTTTACGTGCCGCAGACAGATTTTCACCTGCCCCAACATGAGAGATTCCGGTTTTATCCAACTGGCACAATGTATCCAGCAATCCTTCAGCTCCATAATCCATAATATGGTTGTTTGCCAGGTTGACAACCGTTATCCCTGATTTTTTAAAGGCTTCGGCAGCTAATGGATTAACTCGAAAGCGGTATTTTTTGTTACTGAACTCCTTACCCCCAGATGTAAGAGGAGCTTCAAGGTTTATAAGGGTGATATCCCCTTTCCGCAACTCCGGCGCTATCCGCTCGAAAGGATACAAATATTTATTTCTTGCAACCTGTTCTTCCCACCTCCCGCCTAACATAACATCACCGGCAGCCTGTAGAACGATCTCGCTTGCCTCCAAACTCTGGAGCATCGGTAGAAGTAACAAGACAACCATCAGGAATATTTTTTTATTAAGGGGTTTCATGCAAGACAATATAACCGCTTGGCTCCTTAAGGCAAACCTCTATATTCATATGCGTAATAATTGCAATAAGCCGTTAACTCTAGTACATAGACAGGTAAAATCAGTTCAACTCATCCTGAATATATACTGGAGAAACTCTTGAAAACATCTTCTCCCTACATAGTTGCACACTCGAAAACTTTTAAGGAGCAACGGCATGAAACCTAGATTTTTCAGGGTTTACCGTTCTGAGCATGCCTATCTCACATTTATAACTGAATCTTACGAGGGGCTTTGCACTGTAAGCACAGCAGACAAGAAAGCCGGAATAGTCGCGGTTGTTGCACCTGATGGAAGAGAGTCTGAACTGGAAGGACTTTTAAAGGCTCTTGACGCCGAGTTTGGGATGGAAGAGCTGTTCAATTTCAAACAGAAGACAGTGGAGATATCATGAAAATATTCATTGCAGGCGGAACAGGATTTGTCGGTGGACACCTTACAACAGAACTTTTAAAGCGTGGCCATAACTTACTGCTGCTGTCTCACGGAGACAAAAAACCAGAATCTGGAGCTATTAATTTCATCAATGGAGATATCAACGAGCCGTCAAGCTACTCTGCTGCGCTCAAAGGGTGCGATGCGGTCATAAATCTTGTAGGAATCATAAGGGAATTCCCTGCAAAGGGAATAACCTTTGAACGGCTGCATGTTGAGGCCACCGCTAACCTTGTAACAGCCACCCAGCATGCCGGAGTCCTCCGTTACCTTCAGATGTCTGCCCTCGGAACGCGCCTTGACGCAGTTTCTCAATATCACCGTACAAAATGGAGAGCTGAAGAGATAGTCAGAGGCTGCGGCCTTGCCTGGACTATCTTTCGACCTTCCCTCATATTTGGCCCCAGAGACAGTTTTGTAAATATGCTTGCCGAAAACCTGCGGATATCGCCGGTCATGCCATTAATGGGTGATGGCAACTACCGGCTTCAACCTGTACATGCATCAGATGTCTCAATATGCTTTGCGGATGCTCTTGAACGCGTTGAGACTACAGGCAGGATTTATGAGGTTTGCGGCTCTGACAGAATGACCTATATAGAGCTGCTTAACGCAATATCAGAGGCAATGGGCAGATCAAGACCCTGGAAACCTTCGCTACCACTTTCAATTATGAAGCCTTTCATCAATGCCATGCAAGGATTCAGCGCTTTTCCAATCACATCAGATCAGCTACAGATGCTCCTGGAAGAGAATATCTGCGATGGAACGTGGCGGGATACCTTCCAGTTTGAACCTGTCAGATTTATGGATGGAATAAGAGAGTATCTCTCAAAATGATAAAGGTTCATTATCGTTTTTTAAAGGCTCTCTTATTTGTCTTTTCCTTATCAATTATGTTCAGGACAACGGCTTATTCCAGCGAGGCGGAACGGGAAGAACTGAGCGACCAACAACTTCTGGAGGTACTGTTGGAGGAGGGAAATACAGGGGATCCTCAAATAGGTGTAGCCACCTACTACGCTTCACGTTTCACCGGGAGGAAGACAACTTCAGGACAGAGGTATCATCCTGACAAGCTTACCGCCGCTCATGCTGAACTGCCTTTGGGTACCCTTGTAAAGATTCAGAATCTGAGAAATGGCTTGACTGTATCAGTAATTGTAAATGACCGTTGTAGGCGTCGTTCCTTCCAATTAATTGATCTTTCCCGAGCTGCAGCGAAAGAGATCGGACTATGGGGAAAAGGAGCCATAAAGGTACGGATTCTCCCATACAAGAAGCAAGAGCCACTGGATGAACTGTTTCAAGCAGCAAACTGATAATTTCCAAGAGGGCTTTACAGTTTTGAAAACTCTGCTATAACCATCTTCGTTCTGTATTTTTTATATCTGACACTTTGGAGGAAAATCATGAAGAAAATGCTCGTATTGGCGCTGCTGCTGGTTTGTTCAAACACAGGATATGCCGGTTTTATGGATGCCGCTGACAAGCTGATAAGCGGTGGCCAGGAAATCAGGGAGCAGGTTCCTCCTGCAAAGGAGGAAGCTATTCAAGAGGAACGGAATGAAGCGCCTGCGGCCAATGAAGACCGCCACTATATTCAGGCTGATGATTTCTTTATCAGTGAAGAACCTATGGAAGATCGTGCATGGATCTATGTCAGCCTTGCAAAAATGACCGTTCATCCCACCCATAAAACAAAGGGGGAAGCTGAGTTTTTCAGAATCAAGGACGGCAACAAACTCTGGACAAAACATTACTGGCGCACCAGAATAGCCAGGCCAGACGAGATAAAACTCGGCACCATGGTAATTGCATTTGATGGCAACAGCCAGAATGATATCTATCAGCCACCACAAAGCAAATCAGAAGCTCGTCAGAGCAACTGGTTTCTGGCCAAAATCACAGACAAAAGCGATCTATACAAAGGATATATAACTGTTTCAGGCGGCTTAAAGGCAAATCCGAAAAACATCAGGGTACTAGTTGGCAAAAAATAACAATTTATCAGATATCTTTAAAATTCTGCTTAATCGCTACGGCCATCGCCAATGGTGGCCGGGAGAAACAGCTTTTGAGGTATGTGTAGGGGCTATACTTACCCAGAACACAAACTGGAGCAATGTTGAAAAAGCGATTGCAAACCTTAAAAAGGCCGACCTTCTTACGATTAAAGGAATTGCCAGTATCACAAAAGATGAGCTGGCAATTCTGATTCGTCCGTCCGGATACTTTAATGTTAAAGCTCAGCGATTGATTGATTTTGTCAGTTTTTTAAAAAAGAACTATAATGGCAATCTTGAGCTGCTCTTTAAAAAGAGATGGCACGATACACGCGATGAACTGCTTTCGGTACGTGGCATTGGCCCTGAAACAGCAGACTCCATACTGCTCTACGCCGGAAACAAGCCAAGTTTTGTTGTTGATACCTATACGCGGAGAATATTCAACCGCCTGGGTCTGGTTGATGAGGGCATATCTTACGATGAACTTCGTAATTTTTTTATGGAGCGGCTACCTCAAGATACAACACTGTTTAATGAGTATCACGCCCTTATAGTCCAGCTCGGAAAAGAGATCTGCCGCACAAAGCCGCGCTGTAGAGAATGTTGCCTTCTGGCTTACTGCCACAACGGACGGATGCAAACCTGACCAGCATTCGGAAATATAACAGTTTATTATTAAATACAGCTGGTTACGACGTTTTTGTACTTGCATGAAAACAGAACGGGAGTTAAAGTAAGCACGAAAGAAGTTTTTGTGAGACCCTTTTGGGTCTCCTTGCCCCCGTTGCCGCCCCTCCTGGTGACGGGGGCTTTTTTGTCACCTTTTTTGTCACCTCATTGACGCCCTAATACAAGTATGGTTTAATCAGATATTGTGCAAACAGACGCCTACATCTCTATGGGTACAAATCTGGGCGACAGAGAGCTGAACCTTCTTCGCTCCGTTGCAGAACTTGGTCGGCTAAGCGGTAGCAGGGTCACGGCTCTGTCAACATTTTATGAGGCCTCACCAGTCGGAATGCCTCCCGATACACCACATTTTTATAACGGGATTGCAAGATTAACCACTGTTCTGAATCCGTTTGAGCTGCTATCTGGACTACAAAGGATTGAGCGAGAACTTTTCGGGCGCAAGCCATCCAGTCAACCAACATCAAGATACATGGATCTTGACCTGCTTTTGTATGGAGATAAAATCGTTGACAGACCAGAGCTTGTCATCCCTCATCCCAGAATGACTATGAGACGTTTCGTACTTTTACCTCTTGCAGAAATAGCCCCTGAGATGAAGATACCTGGGAGTAGAAGCACCGTATCGGAACTTTTGGCTGGACTGATTTCGGACGAACAGGTTCGTCCTTTGGAGTAATCTGAGTCATGTTTCGTATTATTATCTGGGTATTGATCATTTATCTTGGTTATAAATTAATCAAATTATTGCAAGGCAACCGTAGCAGTGAACCATCTTCAAAAAAGAGTCCTGTAGGTGAAGAAACCGTAAAAGACCCTGTATGCGGGTTGTATATAGCCAAATCTGAAGCCATCGTCGGAACCCTTGGAGGAGAAAGATATTACTTCTGCTCTATGAACTGCCTGAATAAATTCAGGGAACAGCTTGATAATACAAACAAACCATGAAACCGGAGGATTCAAATGAAGTTCTTTATTGACACTGCAGATGTAAACGAGATTCGCGAAGCATCAAACCTTGGACTGGTAGATGGTGTTACAACAAATCCATCACTTATAGCCAAATCCGGGCGCAAGTTTAAAGAGGTAATAAAAGAGATTACCGCTATTGTTGATGGCCCGATCTCTGCCGAGGTAATCTCTTTGGAAGCTGAAGGTATGGTTAAGGAGGCCAAAGAGCTGGCCAAAATACACAAGAATATCGTCATCAAGGTGCCAATGACCCCTGAAGGCCTGAAAGCAGTCAAACAGCTTTCAGCAAAAGGGATCAAAACCAACGTGACCCTCATCTTCAGTCCGATGCAGGCACTGCTTGCAGCCAAGGCAGGCGCTACATATGTATCACCGTTTGTTGGTCGTCTTGATGATATATCACAGGATGGAATGGGGATTGTTGAAGAGATTCGCACCATCTTCGACAACTACGGCTATACAACTGAGATTATCGTAGCAAGCATAAGAAATCCGGTGCATGTACTCAATTCTGCACTGATTGGAGCTGATATTGCGACAATCCCCTATAGTGTGATGCTACAGCTATCCAAGCATCCTCTGACCGATGCAGGCATAAAGAAATTTCTTGAAGACTGGGAAAAGGTTCCTAAGTAGTCTTGTTTTTTCGGGGGAAGTAATGGCAAAACCGCTGGGCGACATACTTGTTGAAACAGAGATAATATCTAAGAAAACTCTTGAACGCGCGCTTGTTCGCCAAGAGGGAACCGGCAAGCGGCTGGGGCAGGTTCTGGATGAGATGGGGGTAATAACGGAAGCTGAACTGATGGAGGCGCTTGTCCGTCAGAGCAGCCCTTTTGCCGATATGGAGCACAAAAAACAGCTTGGTGACATTCTGGTACAGGCTAGACTCATAAGTGAAAAAACCCTCGAACGGGCTCTAAAAAAACAGATGATGGATGGAAAACGTTTGGGGCAAATCCTCGAAGAGATGGGAGTTATTACCGAGTATGAACTTGTTGAAGCCCTGGGACGGCAGTTTGGATTTAAAACCATAACTGACTTTAACGATCGAAATTATCCGGAAGAAACCCTGAATCTTTTGCCTACCGAATTTGTTATGAACAGAGTCATCTTTCCATTAAAGCAGAAGGACAGTATGCTAGCGGTTGCCATAACCGATCCGTTTGATGGAGAGACAACAGAGATGATTTCCCGCATCACCGGCTTGCAGGTTGTCCCAATTATAGCCACCCGCAATGAGATTCTTGATGCCATAGCCAGACACTATCTGAAGACCCCAATCAACAAGGATCTGGGCGAGACAATAGTCCTGGTTGAAGACTCCCCGACTGTGGCCACTCTTATACAGGGTTCTCTTACCAGGGAAGGTTATAATGTAATAGTTTCAAGGGACGGAATCGAGGCATTGAAAATGGTGCTAACCCACCGTCCACAACTGGTGATCACTGACGCACAGATGCCGCGCATGGATGGATATGGGCTGTTAAGGGCAATAAAGGCAAATCCTGTAACTTCGTCAATTCCAGTAATAATGTTAACCGGTCGAGCCTCAACAGATGAAGAACAGAAAGCCCTGGGAGCCGGTTTTTTTGACTTTATTCCAAAGCCGGTACAGCCTCTTCGCGTTATATCAAGGGTCAAAAGGGCTCTGGAGCTATCTAAAAAGATAAGACACTAGCGCCTTCTCTCACCTGAAGTTCGAAACTCCCACGGTGGCTGTGGATTGGATTCACGCCAGATTCCTCTTCGCTGCCGTCTGGCATGCTCTTCAAAACCGATATACCTTGAGGCGTAGGATCCTGCAAGATACCGACGATAGGCCCAGGCATGTCCCTCTGCAACCATTTCGGCGTTTATATCCCTGCCTCCTCTCTTTAACACAGCAACAGCCCGCCCATACTGATCCCTGTCTTGAATTTCAGCTGCGACCTCCTTACCCAGCAGCTTATACATCAAAACCCGCCTTGCTTGAGCAGAGTAGTTTTGGCCAGGTTTTTCAGGCTTGGCTGTTTCAGGTGCGTCAATACCGTACAATCTGACCTTTAATCTTCCTGTGCCGCGACCAACCAAGACAACAGTGTCACCATCGTAGACAGCCTTTACCATCCCGTAAACGGTTTCAGCTTCACCCTTGTCGGCAAGAGACAAAATCATAACAAGCAGCATTACCATAAAGATATGCCTGCTCACACAAGACCTCGTTCATAATTGAACAGCGTACTGTCAGGGAGTGGACGATCCATCCTGAACGCATCCATAATCTCACTCTTGCTTGCATCCGTTCTGCCAGAAAGGTCAACCAGAAAAGAATGGCAACCAAACCTGCGAAGTTCAGCCAGATGGCCGCAGAGGGAGAACCTTTTATCTGAACTGATATGGATAAGACCATCACGCCCCCTGATCTCGTATCCTTCCCCACGATCTGAATAAAGCGGAGCTGAACCGCTGATCTCCTTAATCCGCACACGTGTGACCATCACATCTATCGGAGCAGATGCCACTACTGTCAGAGAGGGAGACAATCCCAGCATGTTTGATAGATTTTCCCTGTCATCCTCAATGTAGAGTGTTGAGCGCTGAATACCAAGCCCCTGCCAGAAAGCAAGGGACTGGCTGTTCAATGTGAACAGACGGTAGCCACTTGAGAGATGTAATCCGGCATAGTTCTGCAACAGCTTGAAATGCCCTGGATTAGTTACCTCAAAATGCCTGAAACCGGAATTGAACAGTGATTGCACTGAGGAGAGGAGGTATGGAATATCAGCATCAAACAGCATAAAAGGAAGTTGCCAGACGAGCCGCTCCGGTTCATTCTGAAGCCTGCCAAGGTAACGGGACAGTTCATGTATGGCAGCCCTGTGCAGTGTGACAACGACCTGATCCGCCCCCTGAGAAAGAGCCCATCTGACTTCAGATGGAGAATCAACAAGTATCAACAGCTCTTCTCCGGCAACCTTGCCTTGAGGCTTTATCCCCTGGGACTTAAGTTCCTCCAGAGCCAGACTTTTTGCCTCGGCAATCTTCTTTCTCTCCTCCGTGCGTCCTTCCTGCTCCAGCCTTTTATATAGCTCTCGCCGGATCTCCTTAAGCCTTGCTGGAGGGATGAAAAGAGCAGGGAAGTCTCTTGCTGCAAGTTCAGATAACCTGAAGGGGGTTTCACCAGTTTCGCCGAACCTGGCCAGCAGAACTGCCTCCATATCAGCGCTCCGAGCCGGCTCTAATTCGCCCAAAAGAAAATTATATGAAAAGGTAGCGGCTCCGAGCCTGGCCTTCACGAGCAGTTCCCATGAAGTGTCTTTCAAATCACCGTCATTATCTCCACTGCTATGGCTGTGACAGGTCAGCTCCAGCATAACCGGCACTCTGTCCGGTCCGGCAGCTAGCAACTTGCGGTTTGCCGCTTCATCACTCATCCCAAAGGCATCGGCTGCGCCAACCTTAAAAATGGCATCACCAAGACGAGCCTCAAACGGACAGGCCACTTCAACCAGGCCGACAGCAGCAGCCTCATGTACCTTTTTCCTGTCAACAAAAATCTCACGCAGCGTCCACGCCTGCCCGGCCTGATCCGTCTTGGGCTGCAACCTTAAGCGATCCCCCACCTGAAGACGATCTCTGGTCTCAAAGCTGACACCCCCCTTATCAGCTTTTTTTATCTCACCAATATAACGGCCTGTCCCCCCACGCAACCAAGGGTTCGCAATATCAACAGGGTTGCTTGATGAGAGAAAGCCTTTGGTTGGGGTACGGCCAAACGAATCTTTCAACAACTCTTTCGCGGCTGCCATTACCTCTTTTTGCACAGGCATTTCAGAATCAAGCACCAGTCTGTAAGCCTTTACAACCTTTGCCACATAATCGGCCGACTTCATCCTCCCCTCAATCTTCAGTGAGGCTACACCGGCTGCAGCCAACTCAGGCACAAGCTCCAGGGCTGAAAGGTCGTTCGGTGAAAAATAGTAGCCTCCCTTTCCCCTATGGGTATATAGGCGCCGACATGGCTGGGCGCAACGCCCACGATTTCCGCTATGCCCTCCAAGCAGGGAAGAAAAGTGGCACTGGCCAGAAACGGAGAAACAGAGAGCACCATGGACAAAGATCTCAAGCTCAACGCTGCTCTGTGAAGCTATTGAAGCAATATCTGACAGTTGGAGTTCACGCGCCAGCACAATCCGCTCAAAGCCGAATTCCTCAAGCAGCTTGACCCCTGGCAGATTATGGATGGTCATCTGTGTGGATGCATGTAAAGGTATTGACGGAAAATAATTCCGAGCCAACCGTGCTACAGCCATATCCTGGATAATCAGGCCATCAACGCGAATCCTTGTCAGCTCTGCCAGAGTCTCAACCAGTTGCGGCAGCTCCTGTTCCTTAATCAAGGTATTAAGGGTGATATAGATCTTTCTTCCACGGTTATGGGCATATGCAAGCATCCTGGCCATCTGCCCCAGGGTAAAGTTCTTGGCTCTTGCTCTTGCAGAAAACTCCCTTAAACCGGCGTATACTGCATCAGCTCCGGATTCCATTGCAGCAAAGAACGATTCCAGAGAACCACAGGGAGCAAGAAGTTCCGGCTTATTATATGGATATGATTGTTTCAAGCTCATCCTTTCCAAAGTGAAAGTTCTGCTTGCAAAACTCGCAGGTTACCACTACCTCTCCTTTGTCCTTCAAAATACTCTTAATTTCCTCCGTCCCAAGCGATATCAGTGCCTTCTCAACCTTTTTACGGTAACAGCCACAACGGAAGAACAGTTCTGTTGACTCCAGATAATGATGCTCAACTCCTGCAAGCAGTAATTCCAGAAGTTCCTGAGGGGTGTTACCCGATTTAAGTAAAGAACTTATAGAGGGAAGTTTAGCGATACCCTGCATTATCAGCTCAACAGCCGCATTATCTGATGGCGGAAGAGACTGGATAAGGAAACCACCTGCAGCCTCAATCTGGCCATCATCGGCCAGTGCGACCCCCAGCCCCACCGCAGATGCTATCTGTTCGGATTCAGCAAGGTAATATGCTATATCTTCTGCAATTTCGCTGGTATATAGCTGAATCGTGCCGCTGTAAGGCTCCTTCAGCCCAAGATCTTTTGTTACAGTCAGAAATCCGGCTTGTCCCAAAAGCAAGGGTACTGTTTCGGCAACTGCATCCGGATTAGCAACGGTTCCCCTTATAGCACCATCAGATTCAGCCTCCACAATCATCTTTTTTAGAGGACCATTCCCCTCAAACTTAATAGCAATTCTCTGTCCCTGCTTGAGAGTGCTTCCCAACAACGCTACTCCTGACAAGGCACGCCCAAGCGCTATGGACACAATTGGAGATGTCCCCTTAAGTAATGCTATCTCATTTGCCAGTCCGGTTGTCTTACAGGCCACAGCTCTTATCTTGCCATTCAACGTCATTGCTCGTGCTATCTGATCACTCATTTTCATGCCTTTTATGATTTAAAAACGATTATTATCAGCTCTTTACGAGATTAATACCAAACTGCATAGATTAAATTCTGCTACATGGAGTTTATAAAGATTTAAAATGCTCTGGCAATCTTTATGAGTAGCTGATAAAGTTTACAATCTGCTATCAAAATCAGATGGTTGTATTCTGTCAATTCGGCTTGATTGACTCAGTCTCGCATATATCACAATAAATGCTGTTTTAAAGAGAAAATAAAGCTGACCGGAAAGACAATGCACAACAAAGCAAAAAGGGGCAAGCCATCCGGCTAACCCCTTGATTTTAGATGGTCGGGATGACTGGATTTGAACCAGCGGCCCCCTGCTCCCGAAGCAGGTGCGCTACCAGGCTGCGCTACATCCCGAATTCGGGTTTTATAGCTTGTTAAGTAACGGCTTGTCAATAACAAGTCATAATCGGAGAACATATGTCTAACACCGATATTCGTACTGAAATCCGCCATTTGCTAAAAGAACGGAACGCTGTCCTGCTAGCCCATAACTACATGCGGGATGAAGTTCAGGAGATTGCCGACATCACTGGCGACTCCTTGCAATTATCCATTGAAGCCTCCAGAACCGACGCTGATCTGATCGTTTTCTGCGGGGTACATTTTATGGCTGAATCAGCCGCGATTCTATCTCCCCAAAAGACCGTGCTTTTACCCAGAGCAGATGCAGGCTGTCCAATGGCTGACATGGTTGATGTTTCAGGTCTCAAGGAACTTAAATCCAGAAACCCGGGTGTACCGGTTGTAACATATGTAAATTCAACAGCGGCAGTAAAGGCTGAATCCGATGTCTGCTGCACCTCCGCAAATGCAGTTTCAGTGGTACGTTCTTTAAGCGAAAAGAAACTTATCTTTGCGCCAGACAGAAACCTGGGAAGATGGGCAGCCAGAGCCGTACCTGAAAAGGAATTTATCTTCTGGGAAGGCTACTGTCCGACCCATGAGCGACTGAGTGCTACAAAAGTTATGGAGATGAAGGCACTTTATCCAGATGCCCTCTTTGTCTGCCATCCGGAATGCCTGCCAGAGGTCTCATCACTGGCAGACCATGTCTGCTCTACAAGCGGAATGTCTCCATATTGTGCCAAGAGTCCTACCAAAAGATTCATCATAGGCACTGAGGCAGGGATTCTCTTTAAATTGAGAGATGAGAACCCTGAGAAGGAATTTATTCTTGCATCACCGGCTCTTATCTGCCCAAACATGAAGTTGACCTCTCTGGAGGATCTGCTCGTAACACTGCAGACAATGCAACCGGTAGTCAAGGTGCCAAATGAGATCAGGATTCGCGCCAAAGCTGCGCTTGACAAGATGCTTTCTGTACCGAGGGATTAAACATGTCTGATTACCTTGGCGCACATATCTCCATCGCAGGTGGCCTGCATAAGGCAATAGAACGTGCCGTCTCAACCGGTTGTGGCACCATGCAGATCTTCACCCGTTCTTCCAACCAGTGGAAAGGTAAGCCTCTCACGGAGAAGGACATTGCTAATTTCCGTCGGACATTTGATGATTCAGGCCTGCATGAGGTCATCTCACACGACATCTATCTTATAAATCTGGCAGCTCCTGATGGTGACACGCGAGAGAAGAGTTTATCCGCATTTGCCGATGAAATGATGACCTGTGCCCGACTAGGCATTAACAAGATTGTAATGCATCCAGGATCTCACACCACATACACACCCGGGGAAGGTCTCACCAGGGTAATAGATGCCTTCAATCAGTTATTTGAAGGAGTTCCTGAATATGAAGGGTTTGTGCTGCTTGAGACCACTGCCGGTCAGGGAACTAATCTTGGACGAACCTTTGAGGAACTACAGACAATAATTGACGGTTCAAGATATCCTGACCGCTTTGGCATCTGCATGGATACCTGCCACATCTTTGCTGCAGGGTATAACATCGCCACGGAAGATGGATATGCGGATGTAATGGAACAGTTCAACAGCATCATTGGATATGAAAAGCTGCAATGCCTGCACCTCAATGATTCAAAAAAAGGATTGGGAAGCAGGGTGGACAGACATGAGCATATCGGGCAGGGGGCGTTAGGACTGGAACCATTCCGTTTTATAATGAACGATCCTCATTTTGAAAAAATTCCAAAGATTCTGGAAACTCCCAAGGGAGATAATGACAGCATGGATCTTGTAAACCTCGCACTCCTGAGGAGCCTGATAAAATAGGTCAACAGATTTTGCCGACTACGTAAAGTGTTACCTTCCTTGACACGCAATCCGGTCTGCTACTCTGACCCCGTCAAGCGCAGCAGAGATGATACCTCCCGCATAGCCTGCTCCTTCACCACAGGGATACAGACCAGCAACAGCAGGAGACTGGCAGTTTTCATCCCTAATGATCCTTAAAGGCGCCGAGGTACGGGTTTCAACGCCTGTAAGTGTAGCCTCTACTGTAATAAAGCCCTTCATTCTGTTTTCAAACGACCTGATTCCTTCCCTCAACGTACCAACCAGATAGTCAGGAAGAACTGTCGTCAGATCCGCTTCTTTGGTACCCGGACGATAGCTGGAAACCGGAATCCCCTTGCCTAGCTTCATAAAAGACAACAGATTCTGGGCAGGTGCATAATAGTTACCACCTCCAGCCTCAAAAGCGAGACGCTCCCATTTTTGTTGAAAACGGATACCCGCAACCGGATCATTCCCTTCAAAATCATCCGGTCTTACATTTACCACCAGAGCGCTGTTTGCGTAACCTGAATCCCTTTTAAGGTTACTCATCCCGTTTGTAACCACCATCCCTCCCTCAGAAGAGCTGCCAATAACGGTGCCACCAGGACACATGCAGAATGAGTAGCAGCTACGTCCTGTTGCAGCATTATTCCATGTCAGCGCATAGTCTGCACTAGGCAGGGCAGGATGAGATTTCCCGTACTGTATCTTGTCAACCAGAGCCTGCGGATGTTCAATCCTCAGCCCTATAGCAAAAGGTTTAGGCTCCATAACAAGACCCTGAGCAAGGAGAAGCCTGTATGTATCACGGGCACTGTGGCCGATCGCCAGCACCAGATGTCTGCATGGCAACTCTTCGTTAGCGTTGTAAACAGCACCGTAAATGGTACCTTTTTTGACCAAAAGACCGGTAAGCCGGGCTGAAAAAAGGGTATCACTTCCACTTTCATGCAGCATTGAACGGATTTTTGTTACAACCTTCCGCAGGCGGTCACTGCCAATATGAGGTTTTGCCTGAAAGCGTATCTCCAGTGGCGCCCCAAAGTTAATCAGCTTATCAATAACCCAGTCAGTATTAGGATCGCGCAGACGACAAGTTAGTTTTCCATCAGAAAATGTACCTGCGCCTCCTTCACCAAACTGGACATTACTTTCAGGATCCAGTATTCCATCCAGCCAGAAACGGCTTACATCAACTATCCTATCCTCAACGGCTCTTCCTCGCTCTATCAGTGTAACTTTTATGCCATACTCTGCGAGCCTTAAGGCGCAGAAGAGGCCGGCAGGCCCCATTCCAACGATAACAACCGGCTCCTTTAATTTTTTATGAGTAAACTCAGGTTGAGGTTCTTCAGAAACCCATTCAAGGCTTGAAATCGCCATATTCTTAAGCCTTGGAACCAAATCAGTGGATACGGAAAAAACAACTGAATAAACAAAGATTATGGATGATTTTCTACGCGCATCAATTCCCTTGCGGGCGATTCTGAACTGAAGCAGATCCTCCTCGGAAAGCCCAAGGATTTGGGATGCCAGAGAGCGGAGAAGAAGTTCATCCTCGCCTGGTCTAAGTGTCATATTGCGAAGAATAAATGGCATGATTCAATAAATTGGATAGCAGAAGTGACTGAATTGTTTCAACGCAGGGGATTTTGTTGACTGTACGGAAGTGTCACTAAAAAAGTAGTACCCTTTTCAGAAGTCTCTTCTATAGAAACATCACCACTGTACAATCTGGCAATACGCCTGGCAACCGGCAGTCCGATCCCTGTACCTCGACTTTTCGTAGAGAAAAAAGGCTTGAAGATCTCATCGATATGTTCTCGCGCTATTCCACCGGCATTATCGCTCACCCTGGCATGGATCATACTTTCATCACTGCTAATAAAAATCGAAAGGGTTCCGCCGTAAGGTAGCTCTTCAATGGCATTCATCATCAGGTTGGTGAAAATCTGTTCCAGTTCGTTCCTGTCTGCCTTGATCGGCAAGACCGTTGGAGGGCTTTTAAACAACACCTGTATCCTGCGAGCCTCAATCTGGGGAGCAAAGATTTCAAGGGCATCTTTTACAACATGATCAATCCTGATATCATCAACCACAAGGCGGGTACGATTTGCCGCATCAACAAGCCTGCGGATGATCCCGTCAATCCGGTCAACCTCTTTTAGTATCTTGTTAAGATACTCCATATCTTCAGGGTCTTCATTACCATGTGCCAGAAGTTGAGTAAAAAGCGAGATGGAGTTCAGCGGATTACGTATTTCATGAGCCATACCGGCGGCAAGAAATCCTAACGCGGCAAGTTTTTCTGACTGGGTAATCTCTGTCTGTGCCCAGTGTAACGCTTCAGTCTTTTCCTGCACTCTAATCTGCAACTCACGGTTCCATGCCTCAATCTCCAGAAGAAGGTGTTCACGTTCTTCCTGCAATGCCCTGTTAGCCAACTCAATATCACGCAGCTTAAGTACAGAATCAACCCTGTCAAGCAGCAAGCGGATATTAAATGGCTTTAGGAGATACTCTGACGCCCCGGCCTTCATAATCTCAACAGCCACTTCTTCATTACCGTGGCCGGTAGCCATAATCACATATGATTCAGGATAATCAGCCTTTATCTTGTGCAGCAGAGAGAGCCCATCCAGATCAGGAAGCTGATAATCCATCAGAACCAGCTCAGGATGGCGTTCAGCAACTATTTTCAGAGCTGCAGCCGCATTGGATGCGCCAAGCAGATGATATCCCCTGCGGCTAATAACGGTAGTAAGGAGATTTCTGATTGCAGGGTCATCATCTACAACCAGAACAGTTGCAGCCTCTTTGAGATTGCATGGTGACATGCTTTTGACTCTGAGCCTCTTCTAGGGTCTGGCTGGAATACGTATGGTCATTACAGGGCAGGGAGCGGTTCGGACAACCCTTTCAGCTGTGCTGCCGAAGATCAGATGATCAAGGCCGGTTCGTCCATGTGTGCCTATCACTATCATTGAGATCTCTTTTTCCGTCGCAACTCTCACAATCTCCTCATATGGCACTCCAGTTATAATCTCCTTCTCATATCTTTCAAAATCCTTCAGATTTACTTTGCAGAAGTTATCCAGCATCTCTGTTGCGCCCGTCTCTATCTCTTTTTCCAGCTGTTCAAAGGAGATATTGGGGACGTAGAAACCGCGCAGATCGACCGGCTCGTTGATTACGTGAAGGATATATAGCGATGAACCAAAGGTTTTGGCAAGGGTCAGGGCATAATCGCAGGCAACCCCCGAATACTCCGAAAAATCCGTTGCCAACAGAATTTTTTCAAAACGCTTCATCAGGCACTCTCCTTTTAGCAGAAAGTTCAGGAAACATCTTTCCCATCACTTTTCTTAATTCATCCAGCTTTAACGGCTTGTTCAGATATTCGAAGGCTCCCAGATTCAGGGCTTCAAGGTATGATTCAACCTCACCAAAGGCCGTAATCACAATGACATTGCTTGAAGGGTAATCACGGTTTAGCTCCCGCAGAAAAGTCAGACCATCCATCTGAGGCATGTTGAGATCAGTGATTATAAGTTCAGCGGGATAAAACCTTAAGCTGTTAAGAGCTTCCAGCCCATTGCAGGCGGTGAATACTTCATACCCTTCCCGAGTCAGAAGACGTTTTAACGCAATCCGGGTATTTTCTTCATCATCCACCACCAGAATTTTTTTGAGCCGACCCACCACAACATCACCCCGCACTAAAAGTAGCTTAACGCCACAAGTTTAGCACGGTGTACTGAACTGTCAAGGCAGCCTGATTAACCTTTTTTATTGCCCCTTAATGCTGCGTTTCGTCGAAGCTTTATAGCAGAAAGGATCAGATTCGCTATTATTGAGACAAAGAAAATCTCATCTTCCGGAAATATCCTCATTGAGGTTGTCTGTACGTTGATTACCCCGTATATCTCATTCTTGTCATTAATCGGAAAAGAGAGCATAGAATTGTACTTTTCCTCGTTAAGCTCCGAAAATACCTTGTAGCGTGAATCTTTTGAAGCGTTTGATAGGTTTATAGGCTGCATAGTCTTAGCCACATTACCGGTAATTCCCTCGCCAATTTTAATCCTTATCTTTCTTATATTTACAGGATCAAATCCATATGTCGCGGTAAGAACCAAATCATTTTCTTCAAGGAGATAGATGTTGCAGACACTTGCCTTTAACTGATGTGCAAGTTTTTCCGCCACGCTCTGTAAGACCTCCGGAAGTTCATAGTCGGAGGAGACAAGCATGCTAATCTCTTCAAGAGACAGGATTTCAAGATGTTCCCGATTGGCACGTTGCATGGTTAGAGCCATGTTCCCGCGACTACTGTCAATGGTTGGAGCAAAACTTGCCTTATGATAGTAAGGATTAATACTCTTGCTCTTAACCGCAGATGTACGGTAATCGCTGAATCCACAGGAACAGGTTAATTTGACTCTATAGTTATCGATCCGTTCGCTGGTCATTATCTTGCCGCACTTGCGACAGCGAGCTGATATATGCATTTGTTATCTCCTTCCCAATTATTGTTTAATGCCGTTTGCATCAAGGACAACATATGTTGACGTCACAAAAGAAGATGAAGTCAATTTAAGAGGGGTGCCGTTAAGCTCAATCTCTACAGCTGTCGGATCTGAAAGGTCAAGCCCGATTGCTGAATTAGCCTTCCATTCAATAAGATCTCCAATGGTCAGTTCATAACCCTGTGCAGCCTCATCGTCAATTGTAACTGAGAGGCGGCTGTTGCGATTCACCTTCATCCTTACCATAAAGCTGCCAGCCTGTTTCGTTGCAGCAAGCGCCGGTTCAATGGGTATCTGGGTTTCAGAGCCTTCCTTTGTTGTTGTGCTTTCTTCTTTTTCCAAATGAACCGTGGATACGACAGGCTGCACCGCAACTGAAGGTGCAGGAGGTTGTACCTGCTGCTGAAGCAAATGTTTCCCTCGCTGGAGAGGTACCTCAGGAGGAAGAAAGAATGAGGAGACAATCAGTGCCCCGAGCAGAAAAGCGGGAAGCAAAAGGCGTTGCCAGTTAAAAGAAGGTATTCTGAGTTTTTTCCTGTTTATCTCTGGAGGTTCATCAATCTGCAGTTCTGCCTGTTTAACGGCCTGCTGCACGAGATTGTCGGCATCAAGCCCCAAATAGTTGGAATAGGTTCTTATAAAACCTTTAAGATATGCAGGACTGGAGATATCATGAAAACGATCCTCCTCCAGAACCCTGAGAAAATTCTTACCGATTTTTGTAGCTTCTGCCGACTCTTCCAGAGAGATATTTCTGGATTCACGGCAAAGTCGGAGGGTAGTACCAACCGAAGTGAGTTCGTTTTTTTCATTGAGCGGCTGGCACTCGTTATCCACTAGAGGCTCCTACCTGAGCAGATCAACATAACTCATAGCGGTACGACCAAAATCGGAATCAGGAGCTAACCTTGCCGCCTCCTTAAATGCAAACCTGGCCTCCTTTAAACGGCTAAGTTTCATAAGCGCGAAACCAAGATGATATTGGGCAAAAGCATAATCAGGAAGAATAGATATGGCATTGCGATACTCACTTATGGCCTGTTCTGTCTTGCCCTGTGCAAAGAATACTCTGCCAATGGAGACCATGACTATCGGATTCCTTGGATCAAGCGTCCGGACGGCATACAGTTCTTCAAGAGACTTGGCATAATCCCCCTTGCCAAGATAGGCAAGAGCGAGATTGATCATCGCATAATCATGATGAGAATAGAACAGGTCATCCTTAACTGCCTTGAACTGCCGAACAGCATTGTCCCAATGCGCTGTTTCAAGATAGAGAACGCCAAGCTCATTACGCGCGTCAGAATAATTCTGGCGCAAGGAGATAGCTTTAAGGAGTTTCTGTTCTGCCAGATCAAGACGCCGTTTGCCAACAAGCGCACGTCCCAGGTTATACTGTAGCTCCGCATTGTCAGGATCAAGCTTCTCGGCTTCAACCAGATCTATCAGTGCAGAGGTATAGTTCCTCTCTTCAAGATACGAAACACCCATCTGATAGTGATAGGAGGCTGTTCTGCCACTAGGAGATGTAGAAACACAACCGGAGATTGTGATCAAAACTGCCGTAATCAACAGCATGGTTACATGACGCATTGAGACTCCTTGCATTATACATCGGTGTAACAGCCTGTAAAAACTAGCAGATTTCAATATTATTGTCAATTAAACCCCAAATCGCGAAAGTTGGTCAGCCCTTTGAAGCTGCGATACCGCTCTTCAATCTCTGGATAACTTAGTCGTTTCATTCGATTAAGACTAAAATCCTCTACGTTGAAAGAGGCCATAACCGAGCCAAACACAAGAGCCTGACGCATCCCTTCTTCAGAAAAGTCACCAGAATTTGCAAGGTATCCCATAAAACCACCGGCAAAGGTATCGCCTGCCCCTGTTGGATCAAAAACCTCTTCCAGTGGCCAGGCAGGAGCAGCAAATACAGTCTCGGCAGTAAACATCAGCACACCATATTCACCCCTTTTGACCACCAGCCTCTTGCACCCCAAGGCAATGATCTGTCGGGCGGCCTTTACAAGATTAGGCTCCCCTGTAAACATCCTAGCCTCGCCTTCGTTGATGACAACTATATCAACCCGCTTCATCACCTCTTTTAAAGCTTCTGGCTTGGATGATATCCAGAAATTCATACTGTCGCAGGCTATAAGCCTCGGATTTTTAACCTGATCCAGCACCTGTAATTGCAGCTCCGGATCGATGTTGGCAAGAAACAGAACATCCGTATCCCTGTATGATTCCGGCAGCTCAGGTTTGAATTCCAAAAGCACGTTCAACTGTGTATCCAGGGTTTGTGCCTCATTCAGGTCATACCCGTACTTGCCACTCCAATGAAAGGTCTTCCCTGGTATTTTCTGCAACCCTTGAAGATCAATCTCTCTGGAGCGGAGAAACTGCAGATGCTCTTCCGGAAAATCATCCCCGACCACTGCCACCAGAGAAAGATCAGTGAAAAAACTGGCGGATGTTGAAAAATATGTTGCAGAACCACCCAGGATATTCTCCCCTCTGCCAAAGGGGGTCTCAACTGTATCAAAGGCCACTGTACCGACAACAACTATTCCCATTATCTTTACACTCCCTGTTTTATATATTTCGAGACTATTGGATCAAGCCTGGAAAGCGTTTCAGAAGGAATCCTTGAACGATCTGTGATGATTGCATGTTGCAAGGCTGAACCGCAGCTGCATTTCTTTTCAAGAATCGCATCTTGTACAGCTATTCTGATTATTTCTTTTGCCATCGTTACGTTCTTATCAATTATCTCGAGGATTGCATTTACCGTTACATCATCTTGGGTTTCATGCCAACAGTCATAATCCGTAGAAAGGGCTATGACCCCATAACAGATCTCAGCTTCCCTAGCCAGCTTAGCTTCGGTAAGGTTTGTCATGCCGATTATATCTCCCCCCATGCTACGATAGAGGTGTGATTCAGCCCGGGTCGAGAAGGCCGGTCCTTCCATGCAGACGTAGGTTCCTCCATTGTGGGTTACGGCTCCTGCCGTCTGCGCGGCTCGAAACAGCTTGTCAGAGAGACAGCTGCAGACAGGATCCGCAAACCCGACATGAGCTACTATCCCCTCTCCAAAAAATGTGGATTGGCGCATCCCTCTGGTTCGATCAATAAACTGGTCAGGTATGACAATATGACCCGGCATAATGGCCTCTTTAAGGCTACCTACTGCAGCAACGGAGATTATCCGCTCAACCCCCAGTTTTTTCATACCGTAAATATTGGCTCTGTAGTTAACTTCGGAGGGAAGAAAACGGTGTCCACGACCATGTCGCGGCAGAAAAACCATCCGTGTGCCATCAAGTGTACCAGTCACAAACGCATCTGAAGGACTCCCGAAAGGAGTCTCAACAACCACCTCTTCAATCTGCTGTAAACCTTCCATTTCATAAAGCCCGCTGCCACCGATTATACCTATCATTCCGTCTTGCCCTCCTGTTCTTCTTTTGCCTTTTGATCACGCTGTTTCTTTCTGAGTGCCTTCTCCGCTGTCATGGAAGTGGAGGCATCACGTTGTGCCTTCATCATCTCCGAACCGCTATTAGCGGTACCTACACCCATACAAAGAAAAACTGGCGGATGTAGTTCAGAGGCTTTAGCCACTGCAGCGCGGAACCTTACAAGCCCTGCAACAGTCTGCTGCTCGTTCAGGCCAGGTAAAAGGATTGCAAACCCATCTCCACCTGTGCGGGAAACCAGATCCTCAACCCTGAATCCCTCTTTGAGCAGACGCGCAGCCTTCATAAGTATCAGATCCCCAAGCTCGCGTCCCTGCACATCATTAGTCTGCTGAAGATTATCCAGAGAGGCTATAACAATGCTTACAGGAAACCGTCTGCCTCTGGAAAGCCTTTCAAATTCGGTATCAAAATAGGCTCTGTTATAAAGACCCGTCATAGGATCATGAACTGTCAGGTATGCAAGCTGCTGTTCACGCTGGCGCCTTTCAGAGACATCATGCCCTACACTCAGGATTTCCATCCTCCCGTTGTCATCAAAAGCAGGCGAGTTGTTCCAGGCTACCCATACACGACTCCCGTCCCAACGGATAGTCTCATGCTCTGATATCTGGAACTGTTCAGGATTGGCACCAATCTGGCTGATAAGCTCCCGCAGGTTCTGTGAGCTGCTTTCAATCTCAGGCACAATCGTTCCAACGAGGTGGCGTCCCACCAGTTCTTCAGGCAGAAAGCCAAAAAACTCACAGGTATGTGAATTAACGAAGGTAATAATACCATCAGAAGTCCAGCGCATAATAAAGCTGTTAGAACGCTCAACCAGTTCGCGATAATTCCGTTCGGAGAGCCTCATCCTCTCCTCAATCCTCGCTCTGTCCGAGACTATTCTGGTAACTCCATGGAAGCCAGCCAGATCACCCGCTTCATCATGAATAGCGGCAACTGAAACCTCAATGGGAACTATCTCGCCAGATTTTGCTATAAACTGAAGTTCAAGCAGGCGATTTCCTGTCTTTTTACCGCTAAGCTCATCCGAAATCCTGGCAGCCAGACGGGACAGAACGAACTCCTTTGAGTCAGGCAGCAGCAGATCAGTCAACGGTTTTCCAAGCAACTCCTCATGGCTGTAGCCAAACTGACCAACTACAGCAGGATTTATATAACTAAAACGTAAATCATGATCGGCCTGCCAGATCACATCAGGACAGTCTTCCACCAGACTGCGGTACAGGGAATCAGGTTCAGGATGCATGTAACACCTCACTGAAATTGGGGGCAAGGCAAGGTTTTTGGATCAGCTTTGAAGATTCCAGTGGCATACAGTTGTCAAGCTTACCCTTTAACTGGCCACAGGCAGCAGAGATGTCGCCTCCACGGCTGTCACGGGTAATTACTGTAAAATTACGATCCAGCAGGTAGCGATGAAAGGCATCCAGTGATGCGCGACTTGGAGGGGAAAAATTGGCTCCCTCATGGGTATTAAAAGGTATCAGATTTACCTTACATGGTATGTCAGACAAAAGCCTCACCAGCCGCCTGGCATCCTCAAGGGTGTCGTTCAGCCCTCCAAGCAATACATATTCAATGGTTATCTTCCTCCGCCCAGGCAGAGGAAAGCTCTTTAACGCTTTAAGCAGAGTAGCAATAGGATAGGCCTTGTTTATAGGCATAATCCTGTCCCGCAGCTCATCTGTTGTAGCATTTAGCGATACAGCCAGATTGACTGTTACCTCCCTGCCAAGCCTCTCCAGCTCAGGCACCAGGCCACAGGTTGAAACAGTGACACGTCTGCCTGAAAGCTGCAGGCCGTTATCTTCAAGCATAATCTGCAGGGCAGTAATCACATTATCCAGGTTGTGCAATGGCTCTCCCATTCCCATAAGCACAATATTACGAAGATCTGCATCACGACGCACCGCCACAACCTGGTTGACTATCTCGGCAGCGGTAAGATTGCGGGTCAAACCGAAGGTACCGGTAAGACAGAATGCGCACTGCATTGCGCAACCGGCCTGAGTAGAAATACAGAGTGTATTGCGATCCTCGTCCGGTATAAGAACAGACTCAATGCTGTTGCCATCAGCCAGACGAAAAAGGTACTTGCGTGTCCCGTCATTTCCAATCTCTACCGCTTCAGGCAGCAGATTACTGATAAAAGCAGACTGCTCAAGCTCAGCACGTAACGACTTGGATATATTTGACATCTCAGCAAAGGAGCTGGCATCCTTCTGATAAAGCCATTTAAAGATCTGTGTAGCTCGATAACGTTCCTTGCCTTGCCCTTGAAGAAAATGCTCCAAGGCTGGCAGGGTGAGATTTTTGAGGTCAGTGAGGGGAGGATTTGGCATCGGTACAAAGATGAGCGGCTCTGTCAGTAAATTGAAAGAGCCGCTTCCCTTGTGTTTAGCCTACAAGCTCGAAACTGTTGAAGAAATATGAAATTTCAAAAGCCGCTGTTTCAGCAGCGTCAGAGCCGTGGGCAGAGTTTTCTTCAATATTCTTCGCAAATTCCTCGCGGATTGTACCAGGCTCCGCATTTGCAGGGTTAGTCGCTCCCATTAGAGTACGCCAGTCATTGATTGCATTTTCCTTTTCAAGGCATAACACCACTACCGGTGAACGGGACATAAAGCTGCAGAGGTCGTTGAAGAAAGGACGCTCTTTATGGACATAATAAAAGCCCTGAGCCTGGGACAGTGAAAGATGTATCTTCTTCATACCTGCGATAGTGAAACCTGCATCTTCAATCTTTGTGATGATCTTGCCTGACAGACCACGTTCTACTGCATCAGGCTTGATGATGGCAAAAGTGCGCTCCATAATGTTCTCCTTCGTAATTTTATCTGTAGTAATAAGTTGTTGCTCATAACATGTTCATTCAAAAAATGTCAAGGAGTTACGGGTTTTGAGAGGCTTTGCGTCAAGGAAGGATAAAGAGTCTTTATGCTATACAATCATATTTGGAATCTGAAACAGTGGGTCAAGATCAAATGTCTGCCGTATCAGCTTCTCGGTAAGTATAAGGGCTGGCGATCCATCGGCAAGAAGCTGCCCTTCACGTATTACAAGAAGCCTGTCCAGATTACGGGCAAGTAACAGCTCATGCAGCGAAAGAAATATAGTAAGGCCGTGGTTCCTGCAGAGTTCCCGCAAAAGAGCCAACAGCTCATACTGGTATCTAAGGTCAAGCCCGGCCAAAGGTTCATCAAGCAGAAGGGTCTTTCCCCCCTGAGCCAGTATCATTGCAATAAATGCACGCCGCCTTTCACCTCCGCTTATATTAGAGAGTGGAGTCTGTTCATACCCATCAAGACCTACCGAAGAAAGAAGTTCCTGACAGGAGAGCAGATGCTCCCTCCTGGCAGCAGTTCTCCCCATTTCTACCAGCTCTCCCACCCTGAACGGCAAAGGCACATCTATGGATTGAGGCAGATAACCCAAAAGAGCCGCTCTTTCTTTTCCACGCAAGGCTCTAACCGGTTGGCCTTCAAGCTTGACAACCCCGGTCTGGGGGGAAAGCAGACCTGTTCCAAGCCTTAGAAGGGTTGATTTTCCTGAACCATTGGCGCCAATCAGCCCGGCCATCTCTCCTGCAGCAAAAGAGCAGGAAAATCCTTTGATACACGGAATAATCCCATAGCTGAAGCCAACATCCTCAAACTTAAGTCCACTCATTTCATACTACCTGCAGAGGAACGGCGAAGCATGAAAAGAAAGCACGGAGCTCCGATAAGAGCGGTAACAACACCTGCAGGAATTTCAATCGGGGGCAGAATGCTTCTTCCAACCGTATCAGCCAAGCATAGTAACATACCTCCACCTACCGCTGAAAGCGGCAGCACCCTCCTGGCATCAGCTCCAACGAAAGCACGCACACCATGCGGCACCATCAATCCTACAAAACCTACAATTCCACCAAGAGCAACCGAGGCCGCTGTTAATAATGACGCAGCAAGCACCAGTATAATCCGTTCTCTCCCCGGTTCAAGACCAAGCCCAAAAGCGACTTCATCTCCTAAAGCCAGGGCATTGAGTCCACGCCTGCGGCAGATAGCCAGCAAAAAGCCAACAACCATCAGAATTGCAGCAAGCGGCACAAGTGACCAGTCTGCACCGGCCAGATCACCAGCCATCCATAACAACGCCCGCTTGACCCCGTCAGCCTGAGCCAGAGACATAACCAGCATGAGGATGGCAGAAAGAAAGAAGCCGATTCCAACTCCGGCCAGCAGGAGCCGTTCCGCACGCACTCCCCAAGCGTCCCGCCCTAGTGCTACTACAACACCGCTGGTTAGCACTGCTCCTGCAAAGGCAAGGGATGGCACAAGCCAGAAAGCGCTCCCATCTGAAGCCAACAGACCAAAGGCAGCGGCAAGAGCCGCTCCGCTTGATGTGCCAAGTATGTACGGATCAGCCAATGGATTTCGGAATACACCTTGAAGCACCGCTCCAGCCACACCAAGAGAAGCCCCCATAAGCAGGGCGACAACAACCCTGGGCATACGGAGTTCAAACAAAATCTTCATCTGCAGAGGATCAGGGGAAAAGAGATTTATGGCCTGTTGCCCAAGAGATAAAGATATAAGCAGCACAAGAACCATAGAGCCAAGCATTACAAAAAGTGGATGACGCTTCATTTAGTGGGTCTCTTGCGCATTTTTTCAACGCAGCTGCGAAGCTCTGCAATACCTTCCGGTATCCGTGGCCCTGGACGGTAAAGAGCATCACTGACCATACATACCCTTCCCTGCTTTACCGCATCCAGCGAATTCAAATGTTTAATCATTCGCTGCATCGGCGCGACCAGCTTTTCACCCTGGCCGACAATGATAAGTTCGGGATTACGTGATATTACAGCTTCCAGTGATAACCTGGGGTAACCTGAACGGACATCCGACGCAATATTCTCCATCCGGTTCATCTTCATTGCATCATCAAGCATTGAACCTGGCCCAGCTGCCACCATTGGATCAGGCCAGATTACAAAGAGGGTACGAACTTTATTGGACTCCTCTTTATCTGATTTCAATGCATTCTCTATCCTCACAGCCAGCTGCTCCGCAGGCTGCGACACTTCAAGCTCCCTGCCCAGTCGCCTTATTGCCTCTGGAAGTTTATTCAGCCTGGAACCATGGAAGGTGGCTGTTCTCACCCCCAACTTTTGTAGCCTTAAGGCAGCCTTTGAGCCAATTCCCTCTTCATCTACGAGCACAATATCAGGTTTAAGCCTAAGGACAGCCTCAAGTGAGGGATTGGCAGGGCCGCCAACGGTCGGCTTTGTGCGAACCGATGCAGGTCTGTCACAAAAAGTTGTAACACCAACCAGGTTTTTCTCAAGCCCTAATGAACTGACAAGCTCTGTAAGACTTGGGGCAAGTGAAACAATCCGCTTTGGCGGCTCCCCACAGAATGCGGGAGCCGCTGCAGACAGAATAAACAGTATGCCGAATAAAAAACTGAGCATCATTTAAAATGAGACCTTTACGCCGCCATATCCACCAATACCGGGGGTGCCATAACCGGCCACCTCTTCATACTGACGGTCAAACAGATTGTCTACCCGCCCAAACAGCTGCAGGTTTTTGGTTAGATCGTAGGAACCGGCCAGGTTAACCAGCAGGTAATCCTTCATCTTTTGGGTATTTGCCGTGTCAGCATAGCGCGTGCCAACATAGACCAGTCCAAGATTGACATTCGCCTTTTTCAGGAAGCTGTAGTTGACGTCAAAACTTGCCTTGTTCTTGGGACGGCGCACCAACTGCTTGCCACTGATGTCGTCCCTGGTCTCCAGATAGGTGTAGGACGCCTTCAAGGCCAGGTCATCCACAGGTTGCAGCGCTGCGGTCAGCTCTAACCCGTGGGTGTGCGCCTTGGCAACATTGGTATATTTCCAGGTAGTCATATCAAAATCTATCATCTGCGTATATTCGTTTCTGAACCAGGTGGCTCCCAGCCTTGTCTTTAAAAACGGCAATCCCTGCTCCAGCCCCAGATCCCAGCCTATGCTCTTGTCCGGCTTCAGATCCTGCGAGCCGTAGCTTGAGTAGAGCTGGTACAGGGAAGGAGCCTTGAAACCAGTTCCATAACTTCCTTTAAGCCTGGTGTCAGTCTGCTTAATCAGGTAGGCAGTAGTAAAACGATAGGTTGCCTCAGTGCCAAACTTGCTGTGATCGTCGACCCGAACACCGAAGGTAGAGAACCAAGCATCAAAAAGATTAAGCTGATCCTGCAGATAAACCCCTGTAGTACGTGAATATTTCTCAGGGAAGTTACTGCTCCACATAAATCCTGCTGTATCAGACTTGGCATTTTCCTCCGTCGTTTCAGCCCCCAATACTATTGTAGTAACCTTATGCAATTTAAGAGTATGCTGCCAATCCAGCTTAACACTCTGTCCATGAAATGAACTCCGTAGCAAGTCATTTGGGTGAGCAGGATCGTTATCGTCATCATCACTCATATTTATATCAGCAAAGGAAACGCCTGCCTTTTGTTCCCAAATATCATTAAACAATGACAGCCATCCCTGGGTTCTGAAATAGAGGTCATCCGATCTGGTCAACCTGTTTTGGTCATCTTTCCCTGAACCACCGCCATCATCAAACGCTGTACGGGAGTGTGTATAACGCAGTGACAGATCAATCTCTGAATTTTTTGTTGGGGTAATACCAAACCTGGTGGCCAGAGTTGTGTTCTGATAAGGGTCTCTCTCCTGATTACCGTATCTGGCTCCAGCTGATGAAATGCCATTTGAGTCAAGCC
This sequence comes from Geobacter sp. UBA2189, assembly GCA_002328035.1. Taxonomy (GTDB): domain Bacteria; phylum Desulfobacterota; class Desulfuromonadia; order Geobacterales; family Pseudopelobacteraceae; genus Trichlorobacter. The sequence continues at coordinate 113,468 of DCVL01000017.1, read as the reverse complement.
TTGAAAGCGACATGGAATATTGAAGCAGATCAGTTCCTCCACTTAAGCCTGCTGTTTCCTTCGCTGTATAGAAGGAGCCGCCTTCAGCAGAGAGAAATGCCTTCAGTTTCCCATCGCCCCGTTTGGTAATAATGTTAATGACACCACCAATTGCGTGGGAACCATACAGGGTGCTCTGCGGACCTCGCAAAATCTCAATCCGGTCAATATTATCAACCGTAAGATTTGCAAAGTTGTAACCGCCGCCTGCGCTCGAAGGGTCATTCATCTGGATTCCATCTATCAGAACAAGTGTATGCTCCGATTTTGCACCCCTAATAAACACAGAGGTATTTGTGCCCAAACCACCACTGCGTACAACATCCAGGCCAGGAACCATTCGCAGCGCATCGGCCACCGTCTGTTTCTGCTGCTGCTCAATCTCTTTTGCCGAAATTACGGTTATGGAACTGCCCACCTGTTCAATCGGCACCTCATCACGGGTGGCTGTAACCACCACCTCGCCCAGCTGTGCAGTCTTTTCCTCTGCCATCGCAGAACCGCTGACCGCCAGGATCAGTCCCACTACTACCGCGTACTTCTGTCTACTCCGTTTCATCTACTGCTACCTCCCTCGGGTTATTCAGATGGAGCGGTCTTCCGGCTACGGGCTTCCTAGTAGTCCGCCTTCCCAGTTTCCCAGTGGCTTTTTGCGCAAAGCGCAATGGACGTTCGTTCCCTTCACGGCTGCGGGGCAGCGGGGGCATGTAACCCCTCTTCCTCAACTCCATCTGTTGAAAACTATTTCAGTTTAAATCCGTTCTGCTTTTCCAACGCTTCCAATACGGCCTGATGTACCGCCTTGGCTATCAGATCACCGATCCGGCTGTGACCGCCGCTGTAGGTGACCTTGGGGCCGTTGGTGCCGGACACCACGATCACGCTGTCAGTACCGGTGCCGGTGGCCTGGGCTCCTTTGGTGTAGCTGCTGGGCACCTTCAGATCCTCCAGTGCTGCGGTCTTGGCCTCAGTGATGGTCACCACGGCTCTTGCCAGAGCGCCATCGGTCAGGCGGGCGTTGGTCAGCACAATGATGTTGATGGTACCGGCTGGCGGTTCGGATGGTTCAATATTGGTTCCCTCATCGGTTCCAGCCCGCAGGGCATTGCTTTTGGCTCCAGCTGTAACCAGGGTCGTCACAGTAAAGGGTGAAAACTGTTTGGTCACTACTGCCAGGTTATCCATATCCGCTGCCGTGCCCACCAGAGTCAGGTCTGTAGGCTGTAGCCCCAGCTTGCTGGCGATCATCCCTTTGCGTTGCTGCTCGTATATCTTGCCGCCGCACTGCAGCTTGGTGGCAAGCTCAACTGCCAGCTTTTTCCAGAGCAGGGGATGGGCAGCATGGTTAATCGCCCCCAGGCCATTGATGATGCCATCGCTAGTGGAGAGCAGGTGCCGTGGCTCATTCAGTCGTACAATCAGGCTCTTTTCCCAGAGGCCGTCCCGTTCCGTCTTCAGTATCCGCGCTGTAACACCCAGTTCAGGCGGCAACGTCAGGTTGGCTGCAAACAGTGGCGCTGTCATAAACAGGCAGCTGATTACCAACAGCAGGATGGTTTTACGCATTGCAGACTCCTTTTTTCAACCGTTCGAATCGTTGCAGTCCAACCTCTACATGGCTGCTCTGGCAGGCGACCCAGTGTTGTAGCTTGTTTAGGGCTGCCCCGCTGGCCAGGGTTTCCTGTGCCATGGTTACCCCCTGTTTCAGGTCAGTTACCTTGCCTGCGGTCCAGAGCAGCGCACCGGCATTCAGACTGACAAACTCCTCGCAGGCACTGAAACGACCGGTACCGGCAATGACCTGCATGAAGCGCCGGATCTCTTCCTCCCGTGAGTTGCAGGGGACAATCTCGTCGCCGCGACGGCGAACCAGCCCCAGATCTTCGGGGGCAATGGTGAACTGTTCCTGCTGTTCTCCCTGAAAGCGGCAGATGGTTGAAGAGCCGCAAACCGATAGCTCATCCATCCCCAGGCCGCTGGTCTGATCACTACCATGTACCACCATGCCCTGCTGGTAACCGATCTGTGCCATGACCGCAGCGGTGGTGGTAATCAGTGGTTGGCTGTAGACCCCCCGTACCGCCTGGCGGGGACGGGCAGGATTTGCCAGTGATGCCGCAATGTTGAGGGTGGAGCCAAAGCGGATCTGGGAGAGGATGCGACCCAGTCCACCAGGGTGGACTGCCGGAGACATGCCGTTGAACAGGCCGATCCCTGCCTTGCGGATGCTGTCGGCCACCTGAGCAGGGGCGCAGTCCACATCAATCCCCACTGCTTCCATGATATCCACGGTGCCGCAGCGTGAGGTAATGGCTCGGGCGCCGTGGCGCGCCATGTTCAGACCGTTGGCTGCCCCTACAATGGCAGCGGCGCTGCTGACGTTGAATGTCTTGAAGCCGTCCATGCCGGTGCCGGAGTTCTCAAACAGGTTGTCCGGCAGCTGCTCGGGATGGATCGTGTCAAACTCATCAATGGCCTGCCAGGCCCCGGCAATCTCGTCAATGGTTTCACCCTTGGAGGTCAGGGCAGCTAGAAAGGCTCCCTGCTGCAGCGGGCTTTGCTGATTCAGCATCAGCTCACGGAACATCAGGTAGGACTGTTCCCTGGTGAGATGCTGTTTTTGAATCAAGGTCTGGATCTGCGTGCCAAACTGTTCCGGGCTCATCGGTTCCATCTGTTATCTCTCCGGGTAAAGGTGGATCTTCATGCACTGCCGGTTAGCCACCAGCTCAAGAGCCTCAGCCAGTTTAGACAGCGGCATCCGGTGGCTGATCAGGTCACGCACTTCAAGCCTGCCGGATTGCAGCAGGGCAATGGCCTGTCTGCCGTGGCGGTAACAGCAGCCGTAAGCCCCCACAACCGTCTGTTCCAGATAGTGCAGTTGGTTAAAATCAGTAGTGATAGCAGGGGTTTCTTTTGAGAGCCCGGAAAAGACCACCAGCCTGCCACGGGGCGCCAGCCGCTGCAGTGCCTGCTGATAAGCCGCGTTGTTACCAACCGCCACCACACAGACATCAAACAGTTGGTCAGGCGGTTCAGCTACACCCCTAGCCAACTCTCTGCGTTGTTGGTCCGGTTCAATCACGGTGGGCAGGGCATCGTAAGCGGTTGCAGCGCGGGCCAGCAACTGTCCTGCCGGACCGCCGCCCCAGACGGCAATAGTCTCAAAGGGGGTCAGCCGGGCCAGTTCCAGGGCATTCAGGCAGCAGGAGAGCGGTTCCGCAAAGACCGCCTGCTCATCGCTCAATCCTTCCGGTAGCGGGATCAGGCTCTTGATCGGGGCAACCACGTAACCGGCAAACCCGCCGTCGCGATGAAAACCCATGATCCGCATGAAACGGCAGAGGTTTTCCGCACCGGATCGACAGGCCGGGCAGCTGCCGCACCATTCACCTGGGTAGACATAACACTTTTGATTTAAAAGCTTTGCATCAACCTGTGGCCCAAGGGCCACCACCTCGCCCACCACCTCTTCACCGGGGATACAGGGCAGCAGCAGATCGCGATGTCCAACCTGGATGATCTTCAGATCAGTTCGGCAGAGCCCGGTAACGGTCACGCGCAGCAACACCTCGCCCGATCCCGGTTGGGGCAGCGGCTGCTGTTCAAGCAGAAACGAGCCGATCTCCCGTACGGAGACCGCCTGCATGGTAGCGGGTAGCGACTGAATCATGTCAAGCTGGCGCTGGAGAGTGAGGTTATAATCGAAATTATTGGAAAATATGACGCGGATTGCTGCTGCTGGTTGTACATGAGTTGCCTCCCCCGAAGCGTGCGAATGGAGCGGTGTTCCGGCTCAGGGCGACCTACTTGCCCACCTTCCCAGGTTTCCCCAGTGGCTTTACGCGCGAAGCGCGTTGGGCTTTCGTTCCCTTTACGGCTGCGGGGCAGCGGGGGTCTTGCACCCCTCTTCCTCGCTTCCATTCGGTGTTTGAAATGTTTGTAACAGATGCCAAGAAAGCAGCTGGCTGTCAAGAATTTACTGGTAAGGTTGCAGTTGTTTTTTCACACTCCATACCGTACTATCCATCAGCGATCTCTATTTGTGAGAAAAAGTCTGGAGCTTACCCATGGCACTACCGGCAAATATTCTGGTTGTTGACGATTCACTGGCAAGCGGCAGCGTTATTGTAGGTATCCTTGAGGCTCAGGGCTATCTGGTCTCTGCCACTGCATCGGCTGAAGAGGCGATTCCGCTGTTCATTGAACAGGATTTTGATCTGGTGCTGACCGGCCTGATGCTCTCCGGCATGAGCTGTTTCAATATGATGAAGGTGCTTAAGCGCCACAAGCCGGAGATCGATGTTATTGTCCTCACCTCCAATGACTCAAGTTACAACATTATCAAGGCACTGCGTCTGGGGGTCTTTGACTATATTGTCATGCCGCTGGATGATGAGAGTGTGCTGTACAATGTTATTGAAAAGGCCTTGGAAAAGAAGGAACAGTTGCGTAAAAAGGCGCATCTGCTGGGTGAGTTAACCAGAAAAAACAACGGGCTGCAGGAGACGTTGGAGATGATGAAGTCCGCTAACCAGATCAGTGCGGCGCTTATGTCAACCTTCAGTGTGCCGGAGATCATGAAAAAACTGGTGGAGCTTGTTAGCGAGCATTTGCGGGCGCAACGCGGCTACCTGCTGCTACTGGACAAATCAGGCACGACCTTGCAGGCAAAGGTGGCTACCGGTCTGGATGCGCTGTATTCAAAACAGTACAGCCTGGCCTTGGGGAAGGGAATTTCCGGTAAGGTTGTTGAAGAAGGCAAGCCGTTGATCATCTGTGATATCACTGACGAAGGGTTTGTTGATTGCGTCAGGGAGGAGGATCCTGACGGCGCCATGCTGGCAGGCCCCAGTGTGCTTTCGGTGCCGCTGCGCGTGCGGGACAGGATTGCCGGGGTATTGACCATCTCCGGCGGTGTCAGCGGAGAGCCGTTTAATAATGACCACCTTGAATTTCTCACCATGTTGTCCCGTTATGCAACCATTGCCCTGGCAAATGCAGGTGTTGTCTATAACCTGAAAAAACAAATCGCTGCGTCGTCAGTATAATCTGTTTGCCCATCCTGCCCTGACATGACCAACCAGAACCAACAACCGGTACGACATAGCCACGGCGGCAACCTCCGCCTTTTGAGCAGGGTCTCAGGGCTCGCTGCGGAGCAGCTGCTTGACTTCTCCGCTAACATCAACCCGCTGGGGCCGCCGGACTGGTTGCGGCTCCTGATTGAAAGCCGGATCAGTGACCTGATCCATTATCCTGACCCGGATGCAACCGAGCTGGTAGAGGCAATAGCTGCCCTACACCGGATACCGGTTGACCAGATCCTGGTGGGTAATGGCGCCACTGAACTGCTGCATCTGCTGCCCCGTGCGTTGGGCTGCTCCTCACTGCTGTTGCCGGTGCCCAGCTATGCCGATTATGAAGAACCGGCCCGGCTTTCCGGCCTGAGCATTGAGCATCTGCCACTCTCCCCTGATACCGGTTTTATGCTTGATCCAAACTGCCTTGTTCCGCTCTTGAAACCAGCCCAGCTGGTGCTGCTGGGTCAGCCCAATAACCCCACCGGTCGAACCTTTGATGCAGAAGTCCTGCGTCGGATTGCAGCGGAGCATCCAGCCACCCTGTTTGTGGTGGATGAATCGTTCATCGGCTTTACCGATGGCAGCCAGAGCCTACAGCAGAATCGACCTGAAAATATCCTGAACCTCACCTCGTTGACCAAGCTGTACGCTATTCCCGGTCTGCGTCTGGGCTACCTGACCGGCGCGGCAAAACATATTCAGCAGCTTAAAAATTATCTGCCCAACTGGACCGTCAACAGCCTGGCCCAGGCAGTGGGTGTGCGGGCAGTACAGGATGTTGATTACCTGCAGCGGACCCGCAGCTTTGTCAGCGGTCAGCGGGAGTCGCTTGTGAGGATGCTGTCCTCCCTACCCGGCCTGACGGCCTACCCCGGTGAGGCAAACTTCCTGCTGCTGCGACTGGATCATTCCACCCTTGATGCACAACAGCTTGCCGATCAAGCCCTGCAGCAGGGGATCGCCCTGCGGGTCTGTGGGAATTTTGCCGGGCTGGATGGCCGTTACTTCCGTGTGGCGGTGCGGACTGAACCGGAGCAGCAACGGCTCTACACTGTTTTGCAGAGTATCCTGGCACCGTCACGGCCACGAACCGTCAAACGTCAAACCCCGGCGATCATGTTTCAGGGCACCGGCTCCAATGCCGGTAAGAGCGTCCTGACCACGGCGATCTGTCGGATTCTGAAGCAGGATGGCTATGATGTAGCGCCGTTCAAGGCCCAGAACATGTCGCTTAACTCCTTTGTCACCCGCCAGGGGGGCGAGATGGGGCGAGCCCAGGTGCTGCAGGCCCAGGCCTGTCGGCTTGAGCCGGATGTGCGGATGAATCCGGTGCTGCTGAAGCCCAACAGTGAGACGGGCTCCCAGGTGATCCTCTGCGGCAAGGCGATTGGAACCACCCACTTCAAGGACTATGCAGAGCAACGGGCCGAGATCTTCAAGACCGTGCAACGCTGCTACGATGAACTGTCCGCAGAGCATCAGATCATGGTGCTGGAAGGGGCGGGCAGCCCGGCTGAAGTTAACCTGAAGGCCAATGATATCGTGAACATGAACATGGCTCGCTACGCCAATGCGCCGGTGTTGCTGGTGGGTGATATTGACCGGGGCGGCCTGTTTGCCTCCTTTGTGGGTACCATGGAGGTCTTGAGCGAGGCAGAGCGGGCCATGGTGGCCGGGTTTGTGATCAACCGCTTCCGGGGAGATGCATCCCTGCTGGGGGATGCCCTTGAGTACACCCGCTTCCATACGGGCAAGCCGGTGCTGGGCACAATTCCCTACCTGCAGAACCTTGGCTTGCCTGAGGAGGATTCCGTCTCCTTCAAACAGGGGCTACTGCCGATTGGTGAAAAAGACACACAACTGCTTGATATTGCAGTGTTGGATCTGCCCCATATCTCTAACTTTACCGACCTTGACCCGCTGGGGCTGGAGCCTGATGTTGGCCTGCGGATCGTGCGCACACTGGCAGAGCTTGGACAGCCCGATGCCCTGCTCATCCCCGGTAGCAAAAACACCCTGGCTGATCTGGCCTGGCTGCAGCAGACCGGCTTGGCAGCGGCTATTCTTGATCTGGCACAGGCCGGGCAGGTAGAGATCATCGGCATCTGCGGTGGCTTTCAACTGCTGGGCATGGGGATCAGCGACCCCCACGCCATTGAATCCGGGGCCGGTGAACAACAGGGGCTGGGGCTGCTGGCGATCAACACCATCATGGCTGAAGAAAAGACCACCCTGCAGACCTGCTGTTGCCACCTACCTTCCGGCTGCATGCTTTCCGGCTATGAGATCCACCACGGCATCACCACTGCAGAAGGGGTTGAAGCGCTGATCACCGGGCAGGATGCCAGACTGCTGGGTGCTGGCAGTAGCAATGGCATGGTCTGGGGCAGTTATCTGCATGGGATCTTTGATGCCGATCCGTTCCGGCGCTGGTGGCTGGATCGCCTGCGGCAGCGTAACGGCTGGCAGACAGATGGCCTGATCCGGGCCTGCTATGATCTGGAGCCGGCCCTTGATCGGCTGGCTGACTGCGTGCGGGGCAGTCTGGATATGAAGGCAATCTACCGGTTTTTGCGGTTGTGAACTGCATTCCGGCTAACATCCTGTTTTGGGAAGATCACCGGTTCACGCGCGTGAACCGGTCAGTAATGAGTTAGGAGTATCCAATCGTGCCGTACTTGGTGAAGTTTCTCCCCGAAGACGTCATGCCTCCCTACGTTGCGCCCGAATGTGCGACCGTAAAGATTGGCACCTTCACGCACTACAGAAAAATTGAGGATGAAACTCGGAGAGATGCCGAGGAGGGCCAGAGGGGCCTAGATTTGACAGTTCGAAAACCATCACGGCGCTTGGACAAACTCATCGCAGGTTCGCCATACGCACTTCAATACCCCAAAAAACCAGTAAACGCGGATGGCACTTTCAATTTTGAATACCACATCCTTGATCATGAGCATCTTTATGATTTCAACGCTTGGATATTTTGCTGTTCAATCATTGAAGACTTGAACGACATCGAAACTCTCAAAGTGCGATTCAACACTAATCACTACTATTTCATAGCCAATCTTGACGGCCTAATCCATAAAATTCAACACTCACTGGCAGCTGACTTGCAAGCGCGGCCCTTCCATCCGTCTGGCGAGCCACGAGTCGTTTACCCCCCAAATGGCAATGTCTTTATTGATGGCTATAAAAATGTAGTGACGTACTCGCCTGATGCAACTAAATACACAACACTTACCTGCGATACCCTTGAGGAATTCTTTGAGAATCACGCCAGAAATATATCCATGAATCTATGGTGCACAAAATCAAAGCGCTTCGCAGAAGAAAAGGAATTTCGAGTTGTTTTTTACGCATGCGAAAAGCGCGGCGGCCCTATCTACAAAACAACTGATGATTACGTTATTTTGCAAACCGATCTTAGAGCTATTGTTTCTCAAGATGCGATCCCATTTACCTAAAATGAGCTTCAAGGGGCGCTGTGCGATAACGCTGCACCTCTGAGCTTTGACGTTATGACCTGACAATAATTATGCTATCGCAGTATTATTGCTGACAGCGCCAAAGAATCACCAATAAAGAGTACCTTGAGGGGACGTTGTTGATTAGTCAACCAAGCACCGAGTTAATCAACTAATCAACAACGTCCCTTCTCTCTTCCCTCTCTCTTCTAACCGGAAAAAGCTGATTGAATTCTGCTTTTGATTGCTTGACAAGCATGAATATTCTGACGATAATATTTTGTAGGAATTTTTTATAAAGGAGGAATTTGTAATGCTTGCAGTAAAAGTTCTCCCAAAGGGACAAATTACACTCCCGAAAGAAGTACGCCAGAAACTTCATATCCAAGTTGGCGACACTCTACTTATGGATGCTGATGGTGAACAGGTCGTTTTCAGGAAAGGCAAAACCATCTTTGATTTTAAAGGTGTTTTACCTAGTATGAGGAGTACCTTGAGGGGACGTTGTTGATTAGTCAACTAAGTACCGAGTTAATCAACTAATCAACAAAGTCCCATCTCTCTTCTAACCGGAAAAAGCTGATTGAATTCTGCTTTTGATTGCTTGACAAGCATGAATATTCCGTCGATAATATTTTGTAGGAATTATTTATAAAGGAGGAATTTAAAATGCTTGCAGTAAAAGTTCTCCCAAAGGGACAAATTACACTCCCGAAAGAAGTACGCCAGAAACTTCATATCCAAGTTGGCGACACTCTACTTATGGATGCTGATGGTGAACAGGTCGTTTTCAGGAAAGGCAAAACCATCTTTGATTTTAAAGGTGTTTTACCTAGTATGGGGATGACAATTGACGAGATCAGAGAAAAAGGGATCGCAGGCGGGGTGGGGGCAAATGAATAAAGCATTTATAGACACCAGTGCTATACTTCGCATGTTGATTCAGGATGACGATTTAAAAGCAAAAGCAGTTGAAAAACTGATACGGAATGCAGCAGAGAACGGAGTTGTTCTTCATGTCATTCCGATCACTATTATGGAAATAGTCTGGGTTCTGGAAAAAGTCTACAAGCACCCGAAGAAATCGATCCGGGAACTTGCCGAGGCAATCATAAATACACCACAACTTAAAGTAGACTTAGCAGGAGTGTTTCTGAACGCCCTTAAAGTCTATGAAGAAAAGAATGTCAAGTTTGCCGATGCAGTCATGGCGTTCTGGGGTATGGAGAAAGGAATTACCACAACCTACACTTACGATGAGGTAGACTTCAAACGGATTGAAGGATTGACAGTACTAAAGCCATAGAATCACACCCTCCAATTTGACAAAACCAGATAAACCTACTGCTAAACACCGAAGATTCAACCAACGGCAGCACCGGTCAGCGGGAAAAGCCCCCGCCGAGCCGGTGTGCCTTATCACGATATTATTCGCAGAAAAGGACTGGAAGCTATTTCATAATCTTCAAAACTGTTCAAACGATTACAGGGGAATGAAGGGGCGACTCTACGTCACCTATTGATTGCTACGGCTGTAGACAGGGTTCTGAAGCTCTGCTCAACCTCCCTTCTCAATAAAACACCTTGCAAATTAAACATACCAAGTTTAAATTGCAAGGCATGTATAGAAATCGCCTTATTTCCAAACGACTGCTTCGCATGGTGGAACATTTTCCGGTAACCGTTGTCAGCGGTGCCCGGCAAGTTGGCAAAACTACCTTGTTGCAGCATCTGTTTCCCAGCTATGACTATGTTGTGTTTGATCCGGGCATTGATCTTGAGGGTGCCCGGCGCGATCCTGATCTCTTTCTACGCAATCATCCCACACCGTTGATCCTTGATGAAATCCAGTATGCACCGGAACTGGTTGCAGCCATCAAACGGACGGTTGACCGTAACCGTTCTGCGGCAGGTCAGTTTATCCTGACCGGTTCGCAGCAGTGGCAGGTGTTGAATACGCTGTCCGAAAGCCTTGCCGGACGGGCTGCATTCCTTGATCTGCAGGGTTTTTCACTGCAGGAGCTGGCCGGTTCAGACTCATGCTGGCTTGGCCGCTGGCTGGAGGATGCGGACCAGTTTCCGGCCTGGAGCCGCACTGCCGGTTATTACCAGGGTGATCTGCGAGGCTGGCTCTGGCGGGGATCATTGCCAGGGTTGCAGCAGCTTCCCGATGATCTGGTTGGTGATTTTTGGGCAGGCTACCACCGGACCTACGTTGAACGGGATGCCCGGTTGATCGGCGAAATTCAGGATTGGCATGAGTTTGGGCGTTTTATCGGCCTGATGACGGCACTGACCGCCCAAGAGATCAACTACAGCCAGTTGGGACGAGAGATCGGGATTGTGCCCCCCACCTCCAAACGGTGGCTGCGTATCCTTGAGGCCACCTACCAGTGGTACTCACTGTCCGCTTTTTCCGGCAATCCGGTCAAACGGGTCTCATCACGCCCCAAGGGGCATCTTACTGATACCGGTCTGGCCTGTTACCATGCCCGGATGTCAGCCCCGGTTATGCTCGCTTCACACCCGCTGTACGGCGCACTGTTTGAAACAGCCATGGTGCAGGAACTGCGCAAACAGGCCGCTGCGTGTGGTATGGCTGCAACCTGGCACCACTGGCGTTCTGCTGGCGGTGCTGAGGTTGACCTGCTGCTTGAAAAGGATGATCTCCTCTATCCATTTGAGTTTAAATTGACCACCAATCCCACAAAAAAGGATGGGTCAGGTATTGCTGCGCTTATGGCTGCTTACCCCAACCGCAGGTTCGGCAAAGGAGCCATAGTCTGTGCAGTAGAACAACCACGCTGGGTTACAGATGATATCCTGGCGATCCCGTGGAATCTGCTCTAAATCGGCTGGCTGTGTGCGGAGTAGTCTGGATATGCGAGAGATTTATCGGTTGTTGCGGTTGTAAAACCTGCATCCCGGCCAACATCCTGTTTTGGGAAGATCACCAGTTCACGCGCGCACGCGCGTGAACCGGTCAATAGTAAGTTGGATGTAAAACAAGACAACACAATCTACGGAGGTATTATGAACAGTCACGAGCTTAATTCTGTGGCGAGAGGGAAAGTTGAAGCTGAATTGCTGCAACGCGGTGCGGTCTCCGTTATATCTCGCGGAACGCGAAAAATCTGTTTACTCGCAGGAAACGCAGAGCGCAACCGCACGGTAGTGCTTCAGGTTAAGGCAAAAAGTAAACGGAAGGGAAACTGGCACACACGTACCGACGAAGCTAAGATTACCGTTACACCCCCCACCGAGGAGAACGTAAGGGATTTCTGGGTTTTTGTTGATTTTGATAGCGCACCAAGATACTGGATCGTACCCGACTGGTGGATCCGCAACGAAATACACGAAAAGCACCAACAATATCTAAACAAGCACGGTGGGCACCGTCCTGTTAATGATGACTCAAATCACCATTCAATCGATGAGAACCAATTAGAAAGCTGGTTAAATAAGTGGGAAATTCTTGGAATATTTTGACATGCAACTTACTTTACATCGGGAAACGGCCTTGACAGTACATACGATTGTGCATACAGTAGAACTATGAAAATCACTTGGGATTTAAAAAAAGCAGCGGCAAACCCAAAAATCCACGATGGCGTGACCTTCGAGGAAGCCCGGCATGTCCTGCTTGACCCATATGCATTGTCACGAGAGGACAGTGATTCAGAAGACGAACAAAGATTCGTCACTTTGGGAATGGGCCGTAAGGGGCGAATTCTGATGGTTGTCTACACATACAGAGAAGAAACAATACGGCTCATATCTGCCTGGAAAGCAAATGAACCGCAACGGAGGCGTTATGAAAACCAGTTCTGACAAAATGCATGAAAAATACAAAGATTTTGATTTTGCAGATGCAAAATCGGTAAGTGAAACTCCTCATCTTGCAAAACTTCAAGCGGAAACCGGAGGAAAATCACGCATTACAATGCGAGTGGACAACGACGTGCTGGCTACCTTCAAGGTGCGTGCTGAGATGGTCGGAGGCAATTATCAGACCCTGATGAATGAGGCATTGAAGCAGTTCAGTCAAGGATTGAAACTTACGGACATAGTACGCGAAGCTATCCATGAAACCCTTGAAACGTGCCTAACTACACGATCAACCGGACGCGCAAAAAAACTGCGCGCCGGTTAGAGTCCTACCTCATGAGGAGCTTGCAGAGCGCATTTACGCCAGAATTCTCCTGCCAGTAAAAAATCCGCAACAGACAAGGGCTTTATTGGCAATAATTCTGCGATAGTATAATTATTGTTAATAAGGCCAAAGAATAGTCAATAAATACTTGTATAATAGAATTTATATTGTCTGAAGCCGCCTGCTATGCAATACTGCTGCTATAGTAGTACGTATTGAGGGGTATATGTCATGGCAAAGACCGTTACACCGCTACCGATACCTGCTGCCCAGGCCATGGTTGATGCCGACACCCTGGGGCGGTTTATCCGTGCAGCCAGAACCCAAAGCGGCATGGGTATCCATGAGGCAGCCGCCTTTTGCGGCGTTGCGGTCAGCACCATGAGCAAGCTGGAGCGTGCAAACGGCGATGTCCGCCTCAGCAGCATCCTGCAGGTCTGCCGAATGCTTGGGGTCACGTTGACAGTTTCAGCCGGAGACCGCCAATGAGCGAGAACCTGTTGGTTCGGCTGAATCATCTCCCGATTGGGCGTCTGCTGTTTGAAGGCGCAACAGACCAGTACTCCCTTGTCTATGATCAGAACTGGCTGGATAACGCCGGTTTCAGCATCTCTCCCCATTTGCTCCCTGAAGCTGCGCCATCCGAAACGCTTAAGAGGTTCCTTGCCAACCTGTTGCCGGAAGGACGTTGGCTGGATGAGCTGTCGCTTACCCAGCAGATCTCAAAGGCAAATATCTTTGGCCTGATCACTGCCATTGGCAGCGAGACCACCGGCGCCCTTACCTTTCAGGACAACATTCAGCCAACAGAACAGCTAGCGACCAGCTTTCGTGAAATTTCTGTCCATGAACTGACCGAGCGGATCAGCCAGCGGGCAGATCGCTCCATTGCCATCTGGGATAACAAGCCGCGCCTGTCAGTGGCCGGGGTGCAGGATAAACTGCCGGTGCTGATCATGCCGGATATCAGGATCGGCTTTGGAGAAGGGCTGCTGGCATCCACCCATATCCTCAAGTTTGGCACCAAACCGGATCTGCATCTGGTGATCAACGAATATATCTGCATGGAACTGGCCCGCAGGATGAAGCTGCCGGTGGCATCGGTGCAACTGCTCCGGCTTGGCGAACCGGTGCTGGCAGTGCAACGTTTTGATCGCCACTGGACAGCACTGAACACCATCAACCGCCTGCATCTGATTGATGGCTGCCAGATGCTTGATCTGCCGCCGATCTATAAATATGAGCGTCCCTTTGGGAAAGGGGGCCATGCCGCTGCCATCCGCTCCGGCGCCAGTCTTCCACTGCTCTTTGATGCCTGCAACCGTTGCCGGGTGCCGGCTGCTGCCCTGCGTGATCTGCTGCAGTGGGTGTTGTTCAACCTGCTGATCGGCAACAGTGATGCCCATGCCAAGAACATCTCCTGGTTTATCGGGCCAAACGGTATCCAGATCGCCCCGGCATACGACCTGCTCTGTCTGGACAGCTATGCCAGCCAGTATGATCGCGATCTGGCCCTGGCAGTGGGTGACACCTTTGATCCTGAAGAGATACAACCCTTCCAACTGGCCGAGATGTGTGAGGCCTGCAGGCTGCCGCAACGGCAGGTGGCCCGGACCCTGAGCACACTCTGCCGGAACATGCTGCAACAGCTTGATACTTTTGCATTGACGGTTGAGCTGACAGGTGATGAGCAGGCCTTTGGTGATACTCTGCTGTCGCACCTGCGGAGGAATGCAGAGAAATACCTGGGGTTTGCCACTGAGCTGCCGAGGGTTATACTGTAGCAGCAATTGATTTTAGCAGCGTATCTGGTACAGGGTTAAGGGTTTAACATCTCAGGGGTGAATTGGATGGCAACAGCATTCCGGGAGTAAATCGGCAAGTAGATGAGAAAGTATTGCTGGATGATATTTGGCGTTGTTGCAGGCTTTGCCTGGAGGGTACTATCCGGTCATATGGGAGTCGGCTTGGTAACAGGTGTACTGATCGGCACTCTTTTGGGCTATCTTATCGGTATTTCGCCCGCCATCAGGCTAAAGAAAAGGCAAAATAACTTTGACCGTGTTCACTAATATGTTAACATTAATAACATGAAACGAATCGACTTCTATAAAACTGCTAGTGGTGGATCACCTGTTGAGGAGTTTCTTGATACCCTTTCTGACAGCCAGGCAAGTAAGATTTTGTGGGTGCTCAAACTGGTAAGAGAGCTTGATCCTGTTCCCTCGCACTACTTCACAAAACTGGTAAATACTGACGATCTTTGGGAAGTCAGGATTCAGATGGCGGGTAACATATTCCGGTTACTCGGTTTTATCGAAGGAGACCGAATTGTCATTCTTACTAATGGCTTTCAGAAAAAGACGCAGAAGACACCTAAGCGTGAGATAGAACTGGCTGAAGCCAGAAAGCGGGAGCACCAAAGCAGGAAGGAAACTAAAAATGGATGATCTCAACCGTTACATAGAAAAACGTAAGAAAAAATCAGTGGAATTTGCCGAGGCTTTTGACGCCGGTTATGAAGAATTCAAAATTGGCGCCATGCTCCGCCAGGCACGAGAACAGGCAGGCATAACCCAGGAGGAACTTGCTGAGCGCATTCACACCAGAAAGTCTGCAATTTCCCGAATTGAAAATCATGCCGATGATATTCGTCTTTCAACACTTCGTAATATCGCTCAAGCACTAGGTAAGCACCTTGAGGTGCGAGTGGCATAACAGGGCAACGTACTGAAGATACGCCACTCGGAAACAAAAAGAGAAACACAGGGATGGGTATCAACTTCAGGCAATATGAAGAGTTGGCACTCGTCCCTTTGATTTTTCCAACAGAGCAAGTGTCCAAGCGGGTGAACGAGACCATTGGACCTAGGAGCCTGTCGGACTTAGGATAAATCTGCTGCAAATTTGCCTGGACGGTTCATATTTCGCCGTTTTTTCGATCAATAGAACAACTATTGACCTTCAAAAACGACAAAATCTGCCCTCGCCCAGTCACATTTTCGCTACGATTTCCTAAGTCCGACAGACTCCTAGACCGAGCGAAAATAAGGCTCTATGATTTCTCTCGCTATTCAAATACTCCTGGCAATTCTGCTGGACCTGCTGCTGGGTGATCCCCGCTGGCTGCCCCATCCGGTGCAGGGGATCGGCTGGCTGGCTCAGCGTTCTGAAGCACCGCTGCGGCGGTTGATCCCTCATCCAAAACTTGCCGGTATCATTGCGGTGTTGCTGGTGGTGGGGAGTACGGTGCTGATCGGCCTTGGCCTGTTAAAGGCTGCTGCCCTGCTGCATCCACTGGCCGGTGATGTCGTAGCAATCCTGCTGCTCTACACCTGCTTTGCAACCCGCTCACTGCATGATCATGCTCTGGCGGTTTACCGTCCGCTGGTGGCAGGTAATCTGGTGGAGACGCGGCAGCGGGTGGGTTGGCTGGTGGGGCGGGATACTGACCAGTTGGATGAAGGGGAGGTGACCCGCGCGGCAGTGGAGTCGGTGGCTGAAAACACGGTGGATGGCTGTACGGCTCCGCTGTTGTTCGCCTTTGTTGGCGGCCCATTGGGGGCGCTGGCCTACAAGGCGATCAGCACCCTGGATTCCACCTTTGGCTATAAAAATGAACGTTACCTACAATTTGGCTGGGCATCAGCCCGGTTGGATGATCTTGCCAACCTGCTGCCAGCCCGGTTGACTGCCCTGCTGGTTGTTCCTGCGGCCTTGCTGTTACGACTGGATGCCGGTACTGCCTGGCGGATCTTCAAACGGGATCGCCATAACCACCCCAGCCCCAATGGCGGGCAGATTGAGGCCGCAGTGGCCGGTGCCTTGGGAGTCCGACTGGGCGGGGTTAACAGCTACTTTGGTCAGCCCAGCAGCAGGCCGTTTATGGGTGATCCGTTGCAACCACTGCAGTCGCGGCATATCCTACAGGCAGTTCGACTGATGTGGCTGGTGTATGGGCAGGTAGCGCTGATCGGGGTGGTGGGTCGCTACTTGATTTAACCGGCTCTGGCGTACAGTGCCTTTCAAATTAAACATGCCAAGTTTGATTGGCTTTCAAGTAGTTGACTTTCAGTTCTTATCAATTATAGTTTTGTTCTATGAAAAACGATGAAAGACCATTAATAGCCTGTCCGCAGTGCGATCTTTTGATGCGCGAGATACCACTTCCTTCAAAAGGGGCGGCCTGCTGCTGCCGTTGCGGGGCTACTCTATACCGCAACCTGCCTGACAGCCTCAACCGCAGCCTGGCGTTCAGCATCTCATCTGCAATTCTTTTTATTATCGTAAATTCATTTCCTCTACTTGGAATAAACCTTCAGGGTAACGCCAATGCGGTAACCCTGCTCCAGGCTGTACAATCCCTCTGGGATCAGGGGATGCATCTGGTTTCGTCTCTTACCTTCATTACAGCCATATTCGTACCGGCTCTTGAAATGGGGCTTATGCTTTATCTGCTTGTACCTATCCGGATTGGACTTGTCCCACCCGGGGTTTCGCCGATTATGAGGCTCCTGCAGATTATCAAACCATGGGGAATGGTTGAGGTCTTCATGCTTGGGATACTTGTCTCACTGGTCAAGCTTGTTCAGGACTTCAGGATCATACCGGGTGTCGCCCTTTGGTCTTTCGTCGGACTGACTGTAATGCTTGCGGCTGTGGCCTCATCATTCAACCCTCGTGATATATGGGCACATCTGGACAAAGACAATGACGGAAAGATCGATTAGATGATAGATCCGGCCTCATCAGCGGCAGCCCAGGGATTCTGTGCCTGTCATGTATGTGGACTGGTTGTACCGATGCATAATGAGGAGAGTCCAGCCCGCTGTCCACGCTGCAATACCACGCTACGTTTCCGTAAGCCGGACAGCATGATGAGATGTTGGGCTCTATTGATTGCCGCATACTTGTTTTATCTGCCTGCAAATCTTTTAACCATGATGGAAACGGGTACCCTGATAAGCTACAGAAAGGACACCATCCTGAGCGGCATAATTCATCTCTGGAATAACGGCAACCCTGGCATTGCAGTTATAGTCTTCATAGCAAGCATAATGGTTCCCATCTTTAAGCTTATAGTTCTGACGCTTCTCCTTCTTTCGGTCAGAAGAGGTTCCAGATGGGGGCTTAAACACCGGATACAGCTTTATCGGATTGTCGAGATGGTAGGTCGCTGGTCAATGCTTGATATTTATGTATTGACGATATTGGCAGCCCTTGTTCAGATTCAGTCTATGGCTACGGTAAAAGCAGGAACCGGCTCGATTTTCTTCGGTGCTGTAGTTGTCCTTACAATGTTTGCAGCAATGGAATTTGACCCACGTATGATGTGGGATTCACTACGTGAAAAGGAATCTGTATGAAGCAAACAGATGAACCCACTAAAAATATTGAACCACCTGATGCCATTATAGATCGCCGGCGGCGCCGGTCATCCCAGCTGATCTGGATTATTCCTATTATAGCCTTTATAATCGGAATCTCGCTGGCAGTCAGGGTCTATCTTGAAAAGGGGCCTGTAATCACTATAAGCTTCTCCAGCGGTGAAGGTATTGAGGCAGGCAAGACCAAGATAAAGTACAAGGATGTGCAGATAGGACTGGTCAGATCCATTACTATTGCAAAAGATCGTAGCAGGGTGATCGTCACTGCTGATATTGCCCGTGATGCCGAGGAATTTTTAAAATCGGACACCCGCTTCTGGGTTGTCAGAGCAAGGATTACCGGCGGAAGCATCTCCGGTTTGGGGACTCTTACGGCGGGAAGCTATATCGGCATGGATGTCGGAACATCAAAGGAAGAGAGCAGCAGCTTCAGAGGATTGGAAACACCTCCGGCTGTAACGATGGATATGCCTGGAAGTCAGTTCATCCTACATTCGGATGATGTCGGGTCACTAAGCGCCGGTTCGCCACTTTTCTACAGGCATCTGCAAGTGGGTGAAGTTGTATCATCGGATCTGGACAAAGAGGGCGATACCGTTATTCTGCATGTTTTTATCCGCTCTCCATATGACGCCTTTGTAAGAAACAATACACGCTTCTGGCATGCTAGCGGAATTGACCTCAAGCTTGATGCCAACGGTGTCAAGATAAATACGGAATCAATGATATCAATACTTATGGGTGGGGTTGCATTCGATACCCCCATTGATGCTGATGAGATGCCACAAGCAGAGAAGAACCATCATTTCACGCTGTTCAGCACAAAAGATGTCGCCCTGAAGCAGCCTGACAGCATTGTTGAGAACTACCGCCTCGTTTTCAGGGAATCTGTAAGAGGGCTGGCTGTCGGGGCTCCGGTAGAGATGAAAGGGTTGACCGTTGGCGAAGTGACAAAGATAAAGGCAGAGTTATCCAGAGACAGCAACAATCTGGCAATGCTGGTCAATATCCGCTTTTATCCTGAAAGGATTAAACCTCACAAATCCGGGACATCGGATCAGTCCAAATCAGCAGAGTCCAGACGAATGCTCGATTCAATGGTTAAAAACGGTTTAAGGGCACAGCTGAAGAGCGGCAGCCTTTTGACCGGTCAGATGTACGTTGCCCTTGATTTTTTCAACGACGTACCCTCTGCCAAAATAAACTGGAATGCAAATCTACCCGAGCTTCCAACGACAGTTGGAATGATGGCACAGTTTCAGGGTTCCCTTATGAAGATAGTTGCCAAGCTCGAAAAAATGCCTCTTGAACAGTTGGCAGGAGATGCACAAACAACCATTAAAAGCCTTGATACAACCCTTAAGAGCGCGGACAAACTACTCAAAAACATTGACAAAAACATTGTGCCTGAAGCCCGCTTGTTGATGGAAGACACAAGAAAAACACTGGATGGAGCAAACAAGGCATTGAATGAGGTAAAACAGACCATCTCCAGCGAAGGGTCGCTACAGGTAGATCTGCGTGAAACATTGAGGGAGCTTGGAAAGGCAGCCCAGTCTCTGAGGCTTCTGGGAGACTACCTTGAACGTAATCCGGAAGCGCTGATACGCGGCAAACAGGAGGACAGACGATGAACCGTTTTTTTATTCTTGGCTTCTGCCTCTACAGNNCCTACAGTCTCCATTATGCCTATAACACTCCCCGAACTGGTAGACAGGCCGCAACTTGTTGTTGCTGATGAAGGCACAAAGGTACTCATCCTTGAATCCCATAGATGGGCAGAACCGTTAAGGAATTCGATACCTCGTCTTATTGCTGAGGATCTTTCAAATATCATAGGGGCGGACAGGGTCTCATCCTACCCTCAGTATGCGGCCAATAACTGCAGATACAGGATATATGTAGATTTTCAACGTATTGAAACGACAAGAGAAAAACTTGTTTTCAACATTCTCTGGAGCATGCGTGCTGTTACGGATGACAAGGTATCAAGCATGAGCTTAAGGATTGTTGAAAAAATAGGTGGGGACAGCCAGGAGGATCTGACCTCCGCCTACAGCCGAGCCATAGGCGGAGTTGCCAGAGAGATCGCAAAAGCGTTACCTTTGGACAAATAGTCAGCTCTTTTTCTTGATAGCTTCCAGAGTCTCACGCGCTGATCTGGTTATCGGTGTGCCTGGCCCAAAGATGCAGGCAGCCCCTGCAGCATACAGTTCGTTATAGTCCTGACGCGGTATGACCCCTCCGCAAACTACAACCACATCATCCGCCCCAAGCTTCTTAAGCTCTCCTACCAGTTGGGGAACGAGGGTTTTGTGACCTGCGGCAAGACTGGAAACACCAATGACATGAACATCATTTTCAACAGCCATTTTGGCCGTTTCTTCAGGTGTCTGGAACAGTGGCCCCATATCAACGTCAAAACCAACATCCGCAAAGGCAGTGGCGATAACCTTGGCTCCCCTGTCGTGTCCATCCTGACCCATTTTGGCTATTAGAATCCGTGGACGACGCCCTTCAGCCTCTGCAAATTCATCAACCTCTTTCTTTAATGCATTGAAATCGTCACTCTGCTCAAACACTTTTCCGTATACCCCCGAAACCAGCTTGATCTCTGCCTTGTGACGTCCAAACACCTTTTCCATGGCATCCGAAATTTCACCTATTGAAGCACGCTTGCGTGCAGCATCAACTGAGGCAGCCAAAAGGTTCCCTTCACCGGTTTCTGCCACCCTGGTCAATGCCTCAAGAGCAGCACGACATTCCGCCTCATTACGCTCTGCCCGCAGCTTTTTCAGGCGCGCAACCTGTGCCTCACGAACTGCAGTATTGTCAATATCCAGAGTCTCTATAGGATTCTCTTTTGCCAGTTTGTACTTGTTAACCCCTACGATAACCTCTGCCCCTATATCAATCCTCGCCTGCTTACGAGCGGCAGACTCCTCAATCTTCAACTTTGGCATCCCTGATTCAATTGCCTTGGTCATCCCACCCAGGCTGTCTATCTCTGCAATCAGATTACGCCCTTCCTCAATAAGTGAGGCAGTAAGACTTTCAACGTAGTAAGAACCAGCCAGAGGATCAACCACTTTAGTAATACCGGATTCTTCCTGGATTACCAGCTGGGTATTACGGGCAATCCTGGCAGAATGTTCCGTCGGAAGAGCAATGGCTTCATCCAGCGCATTGGTATGGAGAGACTGGGTACCACCCAGCACGGCTGCCATTGCCTCAATAGTGGTACGGATCACGTTATTGTAAGGATCCTGCTCGGTAAGACTCCAGCCAGATGTCTGGCAATGTGTACGAAGCGCAAGTGAAAGCGGGTTTTTGGGATTGAACTGGGACATAAGTTCTGCCCAGAGGAATCGTGCCGCCCTTAACTTAGCAATCTCCATGAAGAAATTCATGCCTATTGCGAAAAAGAATGA